>NZ_RXYG01000007.1:0-324650 GCF_003970195.1 Pseudomonas sp. C 49-2 | reverse complement strand
GTAGTGAAACGATGCATCGCCGATGGTAGTGTGGGGTTTCCCCATGTGAGAGTAGGTCATCGTCAAGATTAAATTCCGAAACCCCATTTGCGAAAGCAGATGGGGTTTTGTTTTGGGCGGTCGAAAAGTCCCCAAATACTCGGAGTGATCACTTCATCGGTGCTTTCGGCGCCGCATTAATCTGGCTTTTCATACATGCTCGGTAGTGCTGGCACCCAAATGTGTTCGACGCGCTGAGCGCTCTCCAGTAGCCGCTAGAGGCTTGTGAGTGCGCGATGAATGGTAGGCAGGCATTGCGCTGACAGGGCGTGTCAGAGCGCGCCTGGAGAGGGGTTTGGAATGGTGCAACGCTCACAAAAGAACAACTTTGCAGGTGATGCACTTTTCTACAGGCGAAAAAAAAGACCTTGAATTTCAAGGTCTTTTTTTAAGATGGTGCCCCGAGGGAGACTCGAACTCCCACTCCTTTCGAAAACGGATTTTGAATCCGCCGCGTCTACCAATTCCGCCATCAGGGCTCAATGGCGGCGAAGTATAGAGATGAGATTACCGTTGGTCAATCACCTTTCATGGTCAATTTTGACTAATTCCGCTAGACTTCCCGGCCCTGCTAGACGAACTCCATCATGCGCGTTGCTGACTTTACTTTTGAACTCCCTGATTCGCTGATCGCTCGCCACCCTTTGGCCGAGCGTCGCGCCAGTCGACTGCTGACCCTGGACGGGGTGAGTGGCGTCCTCGCACACCGTCAATTCACTGATTTGCTTGAGCATTTGCGCCCTGGCGATCTGATGGTGTTCAACAACACCCGGGTGATTCCGGCGCGGCTGTTTGGCCAGAAAGCATCTGGCGGCAAGCTTGAAATTCTGGTTGAGCGAGTACTGGACAGTCATCGCGTACTGGCCCATGTGCGCTCGAGCAAGTCGCCGAAACCGGGATCCTCCATACTGATCGATGGCGGTGGCGAAGCCGAGATGGTGGCGCGTCATGATGCGCTGTTCGAACTCAAGTTTGCCGAAGAGGTATTGCCGCTGCTGGAGCGCGTCGGCCATATGCCGTTGCCTCCCTATATAGATCGCCCCGACGAAGACTCGGACCGCGAACGCTATCAGACGGTTTACTCCCAGCGCCTCGGCGCCGTTGCTGCACCGACCGCCGGCCTGCACTTCGACCAACCGCTGCTCGATGCGATTGCCGCCAAGGGCGTCGAGACCGCCTATGTGACCCTGCACGTGGGGGCCGGCACGTTTCAGCCGGTGCGTGTGGATAACATCGAAGACCATCATATGCACAGCGAGTGGTTGGAAGTCAGCCAGGAAGTGGTGGACGCTGTCGCGGCGTGCAAGGCGCGTGGCGGACGCGTAGTCGCAGTGGGCACCACCAGTGTGCGCTCGTTGGAAAGCGCGGCCCGTGATGGCGTGCTCAAGCCGTTCAGCGGCGACACCGATATCTTTATCTTCCCAGGCCGGCCATTCCATGTGGTCGATTGCTTGGTGACCAACTTCCATCTGCCCGAATCCACGCTGTTGATGCTGGTTTCGGCATTTGCCGGTTACCCGGAAACCATGGCCGCTTATCAAGCCGCCATCGCCAACGAGTACCGTTTTTTCAGCTACGGTGATGCGATGTTTATCACCCGCAATCCGGCGCCGACTGCCCCTAAAGAAGCGGGCCCAGAGGAACAATCATGAGTCGTATGTCGTTTGAATTGCTGGCCACGGATGGTAAAGCTCGCCGCGGCCGTTTGACCTTCCCACGCGGCACCGTCGAGACCCCGGCTTTCATGCCGGTCGGCACCTACGGCACCGTCAAAGGCATGCTGCCGCGTGACATCGTCGCCACCGGCGCCGAGATCATCCTCGGCAACACCTTCCACCTGTGGCTGCGCCCGGGCACGGAAGTGATCAAGAAGCATGGCGACCTGCATGACTTCATGAAATGGCAAGGCCCGATCCTGACCGACTCGGGTGGTTTCCAGGTGTTCAGCTTGGGCGCCATGCGCAAGATCAAGGAGGAGGGCGTGACCTTCGCCTCGCCGGTGGACGGTTCCAAAGTGTTCATGGGCCCGGAAGAGTCGATGCAGGTTCAGCGTGACTTGGGCTCCGACATCGTGATGATTTTCGACGAGTGCACGCCGTACCCGGCTGACGAAGACGTCGCGCGGATCTCCATGGAGTTGTCCCTGCGTTGGGCCCAGCGTTCGAAGAATGCCCACGGCGACAGCACCGCTGCGCTGTTCGGTATCGTCCAGGGCGGCATGCACGAAAGCCTGCGCAAACGCTCGCTGGAAGGCTTGGACAAAATCGGTTTTGACGGCCTGGCCATCGGCGGTTTGTCGGTGGGCGAGCCCAAGCACGAAATGATCAAGGTGCTGGATTACCTGCCGGGCCTGATGCCGGCTGACAAACCTCGTTACCTTATGGGCGTTGGCAAACCGGAAGATCTCGTAGAGGGTGTGCGCCGCGGTGTGGACATGTTCGATTGCGTGATGCCAACCCGTAATGCCCGCAATGGGCATCTGTTCATCGATACAGGCGTGCTGAAGATCCGTAACGCGTTCCATCGCCATGATGATTCGCCGCTGGATCCCACCTGTGATTGCTACACCTGCCAGAACTTCTCCCGTGCTTATCTGCACCATCTGGACAAGTGTGGGGAAATGCTGGGTAGCATGTTGAATACCATCCACAATTTGCGTCACTACCAAGTCCTGATGGCTGGTTTGCGCGAGGCTATTCAACAGGGTACATTGGCCGCCTTCGTCGATGCCTTCTATGCCAAGCGCGGGCTCCCTGTGCCGCCCTTGGACTGAGTTTTCCGACCCTAAGATTCACTATTTGCAACTGGAGTGCTAAATGAGCTTTTTTATCTCTAACGCCATGGCTGATGCCGCTGCGCCTGCTGCTGCCGGCCCTATGGGCGGTGGTTTCGAGTGGATTTTCCTGGTCGGCTTCCTGGTCATCTTCTACCTGATGATCTGGCGTCCACAGGCCAAGCGCGCCAAAGAGCAGAAAAACCTGCTGGGCAGCCTGCAGAAAGGTGACGAAGTTGTGACCACTGGCGGCATCGCTGGCAAGATCACCAAGGTTTCCGATGCTTTCGTGGTTCTGGAAGTTTCCGACACCGTAGAAATGAAGTTCCAGAAGGGCGCCATCGCCGCCACGCTGCCAAAAGGCACGCTCAAAGCGATCTGAGTAACAACCTTTACCAATCGACGGGGCGCGCAAGGCGCCCCGCGTTATAAGCGGGCGGCGTGATGCTGAACAAATACCCTCTGTGGAAATACGTACTGATCCTGGCGGTGCTGGCGATCGGTTTTATTTATTCCGCTCCCAATCTCTATCCTGATGACCCGGCGATCCAGATCACTGGCGCCAGCACTTCGCTGCAGGTCAATCAGGCCGATCTGGAACGCGCGAGCAAAGCGCTCGTTGACGCGGGTATCCAGGTCAAGGCAGCAACGTTGGCAGCTGATGCGAAGGGCGGCTTGCTGCGCCTGACCAAGGCAGAAGACCAATTGCCGGCCAAAGATGTCGTGCGCAAGGCCATGGGTGACGACTATGTTGTCGCGCTCAACCTGGCACAGACCACGCCAACCTGGCTGCGCAAGATTGGCGCGCACCCGATGAAGCTGGGTCTGGACTTGTCCGGTGGCGTGCACTTCCTGCTGGAAGTCGACATGGACAAAGCCCTCGACGCTCGACTGAAGGTCTACGAAGGCGACGTGAAGAGCCTGCTGCGTAAAGAGCGCCTGCGTTATCGCAGCCTGCCGCAGCTCAACGGTGCCATCCAGCTGGGCTTCTCTGACGAAGCTTCCCGCGAACAGGCCCGTGCACTGATCCGCAAGAACTTCAACGATTTCGACATCGTACCGGCCGACCTCAACGGTCAACCTGTACTGCGTCTGGCGATGACCCCGGCCAAGCTGGCGGAAATCCGTGAATACTCCATCAAGCAGAACTTGACCACGGTACGTAACCGCGTCAACGAACTGGGTGTGGCTGAGCCAATCGTTCAGCGCCAGGGTGCCAACCGTATCGTGGTTGAACTGCCGGGCGTACAGGACACCGCTGAAGCCAAGCGTATCCTGGGTAAAACCGCCAACCTGGAATTCCGTCTGGCGGCTGAGCCGGGTGCTACTCGCGCCACTTCCGAAGAGTTCGAGTTCCGCGAAGGCAACCGTCCTCCTGCGTTGATCGAGCGTGGCTTGATCATCACCGGTGACCAGGTGACTGACGCCAAGGCTGGTTTTGGCGAGCACGGCACCCCTGAAGTGAACATCCGTCTGGATGGCCATGGCGGCGAACTGATGAGCCGCGCCACGCGCAGCAACGTCGGTCGCAGCATGGCGGTGATCTTCATCGAGCAACGCCCGGTGACCACCTATACCAAGCAGATGGTCAACGGCGTCGAGAAAGACGTGCCGGTTCAGACCTTCAAGGAAGAGAAGAAGATCATCAGCCTGGCGACCATCCAGTCGCCACTGGGTGCTCAGTTCCGTATCACTGGCTTGAACGGCCAGGGCGAATCCTCGGAACTGGCCCTGCTGCTGCGTGCCGGTGGCCTGGCTGCCCCAATGTACTTCGCTGAAGAACGTACCATCGGCCCGAGCCTGGGTGCCGACAACATCACCAAGGGTATCGACGCGGCCTTGTGGGGCATGCTGTTCGTGTCCCTGTTCATCATCGCCATCTACCGCTTCTTCGGTGTTATCGCCACCGTGGCCCTGGCGGGCAACATGGTCATGCTGCTGGCCCTGATGTCGCTGCTGGGCGCTACGCTGACCTTGCCAGGTATCGCCGGTATCGTACTCACCATGGGTATGGCGGTAGATGCCAACGTACTGATCTTCTCGCGGATTCGTGAAGAGATCGCCAATGGCATGACCGTACAGCGTGCAATCAACGAAGGCTTCGGCCGGGCATTTACCGCGATTCTCGACTCCAACCTGACCACATTGTTGGTGGGTGGGATTCTCTTCGCCATGGGTACCGGCCCGGTCAAGGGCTTTGCGGTGACCATGTCCCTCGGTATCTTTACCTCGATGTTCACGGCCATCATGGTGACCCGCGCAATGGTCAACCTGATCTATGGCGGGCGTGACTTCAAGAAGTTGTGGATTTAAGGGGCTGCCATGTTACGTACAATCAACTTCATGGGCGTTCGCAACGTTGCGTTCGGCGTCACCGTGCTCCTTACCGTTCTGGCGTTGTTCAGCTGGTTCCATAAGGGCCTGAACTACGGTCTGGACTTTACCGGCGGTACGCTCATCGAGCTGACCTACGAGAAACCGGCCGATGTGACCCTGGTGCGCAACGAGCTGGTCAAGGCCGGCTATCACGAAGCCATCGTGCAGAGCTTTGGTGCCACCACCGACCTGCTGGTGCGTATGCCTGGCGAAGACCCGCAACTGGGTCACCAGGTGGCCGAGGCCTTGCAGAAGGTCGGCGGCGACAACCCTGCGTCGGTCAAGCGTGTCGAGTTCGTGGGCCCGCAGGTCGGTGAAGAACTGCGCGACCAGGGCGGCCTCGGCATGCTGATGGCGCTGGTCGGCATCATGATCTACCTGGCGTTCCGCTTTCAGTGGAAGTTCGGTGTCGGCGCCATTGTGTCGCTGATCCATGACGTGATCGTCACCGTGGGTATCCTGGCGTACTTCCAGATCACGTTCGACCTGACCGTACTGGCCGCTGTATTGGCGATCATTGGTTACTCCCTCAACGACACCATCGTGGTATTCGACCGGGTTCGTGAGAACTTCCGTGTACTGCGCAAGGCGTCGCTGATCGAGAACATCAACGTCTCGACCACCCAGACCCTGCTGCGGACCATGGCGACGTCGATCTCCACTTTGCTGGCGATCGCTGCGCTGATGATCTTCGGTGGCGACAACCTGTGGGGCTTCTCCTTGGCGCTGTTCATCGGCGTTCTGGCGGGCACCTACTCGTCGATCTACATCGCCAACGTGGTGCTGATCTGGCTGAACCTCAACAGCGAAGACCTGATCCCTCCGGCCAGCACTGGCAAGGAGGTTGACGACCGTCCTTGATGGGCGTTTGTTGATCGGCTGTGACAAGAAAGGCGCGAGTATTGAACTCGCGCCTTTTTTTTTGCTCCAAGGCTGGGTATAGCGCGGACGTTTCGGTCCGCTTGTGATGGTCAGGAGGTTCACGTGAACAAGTCGTTGCTGGTTGGTGCGGTATTGGGTGCTGTCGGTGTGACTGCCGGGGGTGCTGTTGCCACCTACAGCCTGGTAAAAAGCGGCCCTGAGTATGCGCAAGTGCTGGCGGTGCAGCCGGTTAAAACCCAGATAAAAACTCCCCGTGAGGTCTGCAAGGACGTCACCGTGACCCGGCAGCGTCCGGTGCAGGATCAGCATCAAATCGCCGGTACGGTCGTAGGCGCCCTGGCGGGTGGTTTGCTGGGCAACCAGATCGGTGGTGGTAATGGCAAGAAGCTGGCGACTGTAGCCGGCGCGGTGGGCGGCGGTTACGCCGGTAACAAGGTTCAGGAAGGCATGCAGAACCGCGATACCTACACCACCACGCAAACCCGCTGTAACACCGTCAACGACATCAGCGACAAGGTGGTCGGGTACGACGTGCGTTACAACCTGGATGGCAAGGAAGGTTCTGTGCGTATGGAGCGTGACCCTGGCAGCCAGATTCCAGTCGACAAAGAGGGTCGCCTGATCCTGGGTCAGAACCAGCAGTAACCGGTTCTACAGACATAAAAAAAGCACCCCTCGGGGTGCTTTTTTGTGCTCGCTCGCTTAGCGCTTCAGCGATGCAGGCAGGTGCGGCTGGATGGCCGTCAGTACTGCCTTGAAGCATTTGGTGTTGCCGGCAACGACGTGGCCTTTCTCAAGGAAATCGTGACCGCCCGTGAAGTCGCTCACCAAGCCGCCTGCTTCCTGGATCAGCAGGGCGCCTGCAGCCATGTCCCACTCGGACAGGCCCGACTCCCAGAACGCATCGAAACGACCAGCAGCCACATAAGCCAGGTCCAGGCTCGCTGCGCCGGCGCGACGAATGCCAGCGGTCTGGCCAACCAGGGCGCGGAACATGCCCAAGTAGTTTTCCAGGTTGTCCATCTGGTCATCACGGAACGGGAAGCCGGTACCCAGCAGGGCGCCGTCCAGGCTGGTACGACCGCTGACGCGAAGGCGACGACCATTCAGTTGGGCGCCACGGCCACGGCTGGCGGTGAATTCTTCTTGGCGGACTGGGTCCAGGACGACGGCGTGTTCCAGGCGACCACGATATTTGCACGCGATGCTCACGGCAAAGTGCGGGATGCCGCGCAGGAAGTTGGTGGTGCCATCCAGTGGGTCGATGATCCACAGATAGTCTTCGCCTTCGCCGCTGCCTTTGTGCAAGCCGGTTTCTTCACCGAGGATGCCGTGGGTAGGGTAGGCCTTGCGCAGGGCATCGATGATTTTCTGTTCGGCGGCGCGATCCACCTCGGATACGTAATCCTTGGCGTCTTTTTCGTCGACCTTGATGGTATCCAGGCGCTCGATGGAGCGGAAGATCAATTCACTGGCGCTGCGGGCGGCGCGCAGCGCGATATTCAGCATGGGCTGCATGGATGTGTCACCTAAGGTTGTTAAAGAAAGCCGAGCATTCTAGCAGAAACTTTCTTCAGGTGAAGGACGACGTTAGCTTTCATGGCATAACCTTAGGCTGTTCTGTAAGATTTGCTCCCCTTTCCCGTGTCCGAGAGCGCCTCCCTTGCTGCAAAACATTCGTGTCGTCTTGGTCAATACCAGTCATCCCGGCAACATCGGCGGGGTGGCGCGAGCCATGAAAAACATGGGGCTGACGCGCCTGGTGCTGGTCGAACCGCGTGTGTTCCCGCACCACGAGGCTGATGCCCGTGCGTCCGGCGCCAATGACATCCTGGAAAAAGCCCAGGTTGTCGCCACCTTGGAAGACGCCTTGGTCGGCTGCAACCTGGTGCTCGGCACCAGTGCCCGCGACCGTCGCATCCCTTGGCCGCTGCTGGATCCGCGTGAATGCGGCACCAAAGTGGTCGAAGAAGCCGCCGGCGGCGCTGAAATCGCCTTGGTCTTTGGTCGTGAGGACTCCGGCCTGACCAATGAAGAGCTGCAGCGATGTCATTACCATGTGCACATCCCATCGGACCCTGAGTTCAGCTCGCTGAATCTCGGGGCGGCGGTGCAGGTGTTGACCTACGAAGTGCGCATGGCCTGGCTGGCCGCTGCGGGTCAGCCGAGCAAGGTAGAGAAGGAAGAGGTCGCGTCGACCAAAAGTGGCGAGTTGGCCACCATGGACGAACTGGAGCGGTTCTATGAACACCTGGAGCAAACCCTGGTGGCCATCGAATTCCTCGATCCGGAAAAACCACGGCATTTGATGGCACGCCTGCGTCGCCTTTACGGACGCAGCTCGGTCAGCCGGGCAGAAATGAACATATTGCGTGGCATTCTCACGGAAACCCAGAAAGCGGCCCGTGGCGAGCTTCTTAAGCGGAAGGATTAAAAATGTTCGAGCGTTTGCGAGAAGATATCCAGAGTGTTTTCCACCGTGACCCGGCGGCGCGCAACGCCTTTGAAGTGCTGACCTGCTACCCGGGCATGCATGCCATCTGGATTCACCGCCTGTCCGGTGCCCTGTGGGGTATGGGTTGGAAATGGCTGGCGCGGTTGGTGTCGAACTTCGGGCGGTGGATGACTGGGATCGAGATTCATCCCGGTGCCAAGGTGGGTCGTCGTTTTTTCATCGACCATGGCATGGGCATCGTGATTGGCGAGACTGCCGAGATCGGCGATGACGTGACCCTTTATCAGGGGGTGACCTTGGGCGGGACCAGTTGGAACAAGGGCAAGCGCCACCCAACTCTGGGTGATGGTGTGGTGGTAGGTGCGGGCGCGAAAGTGCTCGGCCCGTTCACTGTCGGCGCGGGCGCCAAGGTCGGCTCCAATGCGGTGGTGACCAAGGCTGTGCCGCCAGGTGCAACCGTTGTAGGTATTCCTGGCCGAATCATCGTCAAGCCGGAAGTCGGCGACGAGCAGGAAGCCAAGCGCAAGGCCATGGCTGAGAAGATCGGCTTCGATGCCTATGGCGTCAGCGAAGACATGCCTGACCCGGTGGCGCGAGCCATTGGCCAGTTGCTGGATCACCTGCAAGCGGTGGACGGCAAGCTGGATGGCATGTGCGGTGCGCTGAAGGACCTGGGCAGTCCGTACTGTGCGAAGGATCTGCCTGAGCTGCGCGAAGAAGACTTCGCCGAGATCAAGGATGAAGCTGCGTCCAAGGCCGGTTGAGGCCTTTCTGTGGGAGGGGGCAAGCCCCCTCCCACATTTTGATCTCCGTTGATCCAGCGATCTCCATCCGCCCCTGTTCTCGCTGTTCGTCCTCGCCCCATCCTGCTATGATTCGCGCGCCCTTTTTACGGGTAATCCTGACTAAAGTACTAGGTCTTATAGTTGACTTAAATACTCGGGAATCGCATACTTGCCCACATTCTGAAACACCTTGGTAATTGTCCATGAGACTGACTACAAAAGGCCGATACGCGGTGACTGCCATGCTCGACCTGGCTTTGCACGCGCAAACTGGGCCCGTGTCCCTGGCCGATATCTCCGAGCGCCAAGGCATTTCCCTGTCCTATCTCGAGCAACTGTTTGCCAAGTTGCGCCGTAGCAACCTGGTTTCCAGTGTTCGCGGCCCAGGCGGCGGCTATCAGTTGTCCCGCGACATGCAGGGTATCCAGGTGGCTCAGGTGATCGACGCGGTCAACGAGTCCGTCGACGCCACTAAATGCCAGGGCCTGGGTGACTGCCACGCCGGCGACACCTGCCTGACACACCACCTGTGGTGTGACTTGAGCCTGCAGATCCATGAGTTTTTGAGTGGTATCAGCTTGGCTGATCTTGTGACTCGCCGTGAGGTGCAAGAAGTAGCCCAGCGTCAGGACCAGCGCCGTTGCAACACCAAGGCGCCGCGTCTGGACAAGATCGAAGCGTCCGCCGTCGAGTGACAGCCGAAGAGCTAACGGCACGCCAGCCAGCCTGATTTAGGAGAAAGTCCATGAAATTGCCGATTTACCTTGATTACTCAGCGACCACCCCGGTTGATCCGCGTGTCGCGCAAAAGATGAGCGAATGCCTCCTGGTTGACGGAAACTTCGGCAACCCGGCCTCCCGTTCCCACGTATTCGGTTGGAAAGCCGAGGAAGCGGTCGAGAACGCTCGTCGCCAAGTCGCTGACCTGGTCAACGCCGACCCACGGGAAATCGTCTGGACCTCCGGTGCTACCGAGTCTGACAACCTGGCAATCAAGGGCGCGGCGCATTTCTATGCGACCAAGGGCAAGCACCTGATCACCACCAAGATTGAGCACAAGGCTGTCCTCGACACCATGCGCCAACTGGAGCGTGAAGGTTTCGACGTCACCTACCTCGAGCCAACCACCGACGGTATCGTCACCCCGGCCATGATCGAAGCGGCCCTGCGTGAAGACACCATCCTGGTTTCCGTGATCCACGTGAACAACGAAATCGGCACCATCAACGACATCGCGGCCATCGGCGAGCTGACCCGCTCGAAGGGCATCCTGCTGCACGTCGACGCTGCTCAGTCCACCGGCAAGGTCGACATCGACCTGTCGAAACTGAAAGTCGACCTGATGTCGTTCTCTGCCCACAAGACCTACGGCCCTAAAGGCATCGGCGCGCTGTATGTGAGCCGCAAGCCACGTGTGCGCATCGAAGCCACCATGCACGGCGGCGGTCACGAGCGCGGCATGCGTTCGGGCACCCTGGCGACTCACCAGATCGTCGGCATGGGCGAAGCCTTCCGTGTAGCCAAGGAAGACATGGCTGCCGAAAACGTGCGCATCAAGGCCCTGAGCGATCGCTTCTACAAGCAGGTCGAGAACCTTGAAGAGCTGTACATCAACGGCAGCATGACCGCCCGTGTACCGCACAACCTGAATTTGAGCTTCAACTACGTCGAAGGCGAGTCGCTGATCATGGCGCTCAAGGATCTGGCGGTTTCGTCCGGTTCGGCCTGCACCTCGGCGTCCCTTGAGCCTTCATACGTACTGCGCGCCCTGGGCCGCAACGACGAACTGGCACACAGCTCGATCCGCTTTACGTTCGGCCGTTTCACCACCGAAGAGCAAGTCGACTACGCCGCGCAGAAAGTCTGCGAAGCCGTCAACAAGCTGCGCGTTCTGTCGCCGCTGTGGGACATGTACAAAGACGGTGTCGATATTTCCAAGATCGAGTGGGCGGCACACTAACTATAGAAGCCGCCACCCCAGCTCTGTAGGAACGTGGCGGAAAACGCAGGCGTTTCTACAGGGTTCCAGAGCGGCCCTGATGAGTGAGGATTCAGTACCATGGCTTACAGCGAAAAGGTCATCGACCACTACGAAAACCCGCGTAACGTTGGCAAGATGGACGCGGAAGACCCTGATGTCGGCACCGGCATGGTCGGCGCCCCGGCGTGCGGCGATGTGATGCGCCTGCAGATCAAGGTCAACGACAATGGCGTTATCGAAGACGCCAAGTTCAAGACCTACGGCTGCGGTTCGGCCATCGCCTCCAGCTCCCTGGCGACCGAATGGATGAAAGGCAAGACCCTGGATGAGGCTGTCACCATCAGCAATACCCAGCTGGCCGAAGAACTGGCCCTGCCGCCGGTGAAAATCCACTGCTCGGTACTCGCAGAAGACGCCATCAAGGCGGCCGTTCGCGACTACAAGCAGAAGAAAGGCTTGATCTAAGCATTTGGCGACGAGTAAGGAGTCAACGATGGCTATCAGCATGACAGAAGCGGCTGCACAGCACATTCGCCGCTCCCTGAATGGGCGCGGTAAAGGTGAGGGGATTCGTCTGGGTGTTCGCACCACAGGCTGCTCCGGCCTTGCCTACGTGCTGGAGTTTGTCGACGAGGTGGTTGCGGAAGACCAGGTGTTCGAAAGTCACGGCGAGAAAGTGATCATCGACCCTAAAAGCCTGACCTACCTGGACGGCACCGAGCTCGATTTCGTCAAGGAAGGGTTGAACGAAGGCTTCAAGTTCAACAATCCCAACGTGCGCGGTGAATGTGGCTGCGGCGAAAGCTTCAACATCTGAGGCTATTCGTGGGTACTCCTTGTCATTTCGCTTTATTCGAGCTGCAGCCGAGCTTTCGGCTGGACCTTGAGCAGCTTGCCACGCGCTACCGAGAACTGGCGCGTGGTGTGCATCCGGACCGCTTCGCTGACGCCTCCGAGCGTGAGCAACGCCTGGCACTGGAGCAATCGGCCAGCCTCAACGAAGCCTATCAGACGCTCAAAAGCCCCCCGAAGCGCGCGCGTTACCTGCTCGCGATGAATGGGGGCGAGTTGCCGCTGGAAGTCACGGTTCACGACCCGGACTTCTTGATGCAGCAGATGCAGTGGCGCGAAGAGCTCGAAGACTTGCAGGACGAGGCCGATCTGGCCGGCGTCGCAGTCTTCAAGCGTCGTCTGAAAACCGCCCAGGACGAGCTCAACGAAAGCTTCGCAGCCTGTTGGAACGATGCAGCGCAACGCGAACAGGCCGAACGCCTGATGCGGCGCATGCAGTTCCTCGACAAGCTCACCTACGAAGTGCGCCAGCTAGAAGAGCGCCTCGACGATTAACCCAGTGTGCTACCCGTGATGCACGCCTGATAGACAGATAAGACCTGATTACCATGGCCCTACTGCAAATCGCCGAACCCGGCCAAAGTCCTCAACCGCACCAGCGTCGCCTGGCGGTCGGGATTGACCTGGGCACCACCAATTCCCTGGTTGCTGCCTTGCGCAGCGGCCTGTCCGAGCCGTTGCCCGACGCTGATGGCCAGGTGATTCTGCCGTCTGCCGTTCGCTACCACGCCGACCGCATCGAAGTCGGTGAGTCGGCCAAGCTGGCGGCGTCTACCGATCCGTTGAATACCGTGCTATCGGTCAAGCGCTTGATGGGTCGTGGTCTGTCCGACGTCAAGCAATTGGGCGACCAGCTGCCGTACCGCTTTGTTGGCGGTGAATCCCACATGCCGTTCATCGACACCATCCAGGGCCCGAAAAGTCCGGTGGAAGTGTCGGCCGATATCCTCAAGGTGCTGCGCCAGCGCGCGGAAAAAACCCTGGGCGGAGAACTGGTCGGCGCAGTGATCACTGTTCCAGCTTATTTCGATGACGCTCAGCGCCAAGCCACCAAGGACGCGGCAAAACTCGCCGGCCTGAACGTGCTGCGCTTGCTCAACGAACCGACTGCGGCGGCCGTGGCTTATGGCCTGGACCAGCACGCCGAAGGCCTTGTCGCTATTTACGACCTGGGCGGGGGTACCTTTGATATTTCGATCCTGCGCCTGACCGGCGGCGTCTTCGAAGTGCTTGCCACCGGTGGCGACAGCGCCCTGGGCGGCGATGACTTCGACCACGCCATCGCGGGCTGGATCATCAGCAGCGCTGGCTTGTCTGCCGACTTGGACCCGGGCGCGCAGCGCAACCTGCTGCAAACCGCTTGCGCGGCCAAGGAAGCGCTGACCGATGCTGCAAGCGTTGAAGTTTCCTACGGCAGCTGGTCGGCCCAGCTGACGCGCGAAGCCTTCGATGCGTTGATCGAACCGATGGTTGCCCGCAGCCTGAAAGCCTGCCGCCGCGCGGTGCGCGATTCCGGTATCGAGCTGGAAGACGTCGGCGCCGTGGTCATGGTCGGCGGCTCCACCCGTGTGCCGCGCGTGCGTGAAGCCGTCGCCGAGGCCTTCGGTCGCCAGCCGCTGACTGAAATCGACCCGGATCAAGTGGTCGCCATTGGCGCTGCGATCCAGGCCGATACCCTGGCCGGTAACAAGCGCGATGGTGGCGAACTGCTTTTGCTCGACGTGATCCCGCTGTCCTTGGGACTGGAAACCATGGGCGGCTTGATGGAGAAGGTGATTCCACGCAACACCACCATTCCCGTCGCCCGCGCCCAGGACTTCACCACGTACAAAGATGGCCAGACGGCCATGATGATTCACGTGTTGCAAGGTGAGCGCGAGCTGATCAGCGACTGCCGCTCCCTGGCGCGCTTTGAATTGCGCGGCATTCCGGCGATGGTGGCGGGTGCGGCGAAGATTCGCGTGACCTTCCAGGTCGACGCCGACGGCTTGCTCAGCGTCGCCGCGCGTGAATTGGCCTCCGGTGTTGAAGCCAGCATCCAGGTCAAGCCGTCCTACGGCCTCACCGACGGTGAAATCGCCAAGATGCTCAAGGACTCGTTCCAATATGCCGGTGACGACAAGGTCGCCCGTGTATTGCGTGAGCAGCAAGTCGACGCCCAGCGCCTGCTCGAAGCGGTGCAGGGCGCGCTGGATGCTGACGGCGAGCGCCTGTTGGATGCCGAAGAGCGCATGGTCATTGACCTGCAGATGCAGGAATTGGCCGAACTGATGAAAGGCAACGATGGCTATGCCATCGAGCAACAGACCAAGCGCCTATCCCAAGTGACCGATGCCTTTGCCGCCCGTCGTATGGACCAGACGGTCAAAGCCGCCCTGGCGGGACGCAACCTGAATGAAATCGAGGAATAATTAATGCCGCAGGTCATTTTTCTGCCACACGCCGAGCATTGCCCGGACGGTATGGTCGTGGAGGCTGAGACCGGCAAGTCCATCCTCGAAGTTGCCCATGACAACCACATCGAGATCGAAAGCGCCTGCGGCGGTGTGTGCGCTTGCACCACGTGCCACTGCGTCATCCGCGAGGGCTTCAACAGCCTGGAAGAGGCTGACGAGCTGGAAGAGGACTTCCTTGACCGCGCGTGGGGCCTGGAAGCGACTTCGCGTCTAAGCTGTCAAGCAAAGGTCGGGAAGGAAGACATCACCGTCGAAATTCCGAAATATTCCCTCAACCATGCCGCTGAAGCGCCGCATTGATTCAAGGAAATGTCATGAGCCTGAAATGGGTTGATGTACAAGAAATCGCTATACAACTTGCTGAAGCTCATCCGGAGGTCAATCCTCTTACGGTCAACTTCGTCAAGCTGCGCAATCTGGTGACGGAGCTGCCGGACTTCGATGACATCCCTGATCGGGGTGGCGAGAAGGTCCTGGAGGCGATTCAAGGCCTGTGGATCGAAGAAGCAGACTGAGCCGCCTTTTTACGCAGTTAGGCAATACCCAATAACCCGCGTATAATTCGCGGGTTTAATTTTTCGTAAATTACCGTTTCTGGAGTTACACCATGGCTGTTCAACGTACTTTCTCCATCATCAAGCCTGACGCTGTTGCAAAAAACGTCATCGGCGAGATCACCACTCGTTTCGAAAAAGCCGGCCTGAAGGTTGTAGCTTCGAAACTCAAGCAACTGTCCAAAGCAGAAGCTGAAGGCTTCTACGCTGAGCACAGCGCTCGTGGTTTCTTCGGCGACCTGGTTGCCTTCATGATCTCCGGTCCTGTTGTTGTTCAGGTTCTGGAAGGCGAAAACGCTATCGCTCTGAACCGTGAGCTGATGGGCGCTACCAACCCTAAAGAAGCTGCTGCCGGCACTATCCGTGCTGACTTCGCTGAATCCATCGACGCCAACGCTGTACACGGCTCGGACTCCGAAGCTGCCGCTGCTCGCGAAATCTCGTACTTTTTCGCTGCTACTGAAGTAACCGCTCGCTAAGCATCGGCTTAAAGAGTGAGGGTGAATCCATGACTACATCGACTGTTAAAACCAACCTGCTGGGTCTGACCCAGCCGGAAATGGAGAAATTCTTCGACTCAATCGGGGAGAAGCGTTTCCGTGCCGGTCAGGTAATGAAGTGGATTCACCACTTTGGCGTCGACGATTTCGATGCCATGACGAACGTCAGCAAGGCCCTGCGCGACAAGCTCAAGGCCATTGCTGAGGTCCGTGGTCCCGAAGTGGTCAGCGAGGACATCTCCAGCGACGGCACCCGTAAGTGGGTGGTGCGCGTGGCGTCCGGCAGCTGCGTCGAGACCGTGTACATTCCCCAGGGCAAACGTGGCACCTTGTGCGTTTCGTCCCAGGCAGGCTGTGCCCTGGACTGCAGTTTCTGCTCCACCGGCAAGCAAGGCTTCAATAGCAATCTCACCGCCGCCGAAGTGATCGGCCAGGTGTGGATTGCCAACAAATCCTTTGGCAGCGTCCCGGCGACCGTCGACCGTGCCATCACCAACGTGGTGATGATGGGCATGGGTGAGCCGCTGCTGAACTTCGATAACGTCATTTCGGCCATGCACCTGATGATGGACGACCTGGGCTACGGCATCTCCAAGCGCCGTGTGACCCTGTCGACCTCCGGCGTGGTACCGATGATCGATGAGTTGGCCAAGCACATCGACGTCTCCCTGGCGCTGTCGCTGCATGCACCGAATGACGCATTGCGTAACCAATTGGTGCCAATCAACAAGAAGTATCCGCTTAAGATGCTGCTCGAATCTTGCCAGCGCTATATGGCAACGTTGGGCGAGAAGCGAGTGTTGACCATTGAGTACACCCTGCTCAAGGACATCAACGACAAGGTCGAACACGCGGTCGAGATGATCGAGTTGCTCAAGGACACCCCGTGCAAGATCAACCTGATTCCGTTTAACCCGTTTCCACATTCTGGCTACGAGCGGCCGAGCAACAACGCTATCCGCCGTTTCCAGGATCAACTGCACCAGGCCGGCTACAACGTCACCGTCCGCACCACCCGTGGTGAAGATATCGACGCCGCCTGTGGCCAATTGGTAGGGCAGGTGATGGACCGCACCCGCCGCAGCGAGCGTTATATCGCCGGGCGTGAGTTGAACGCCGCCGACGATCTGCCGCTGATTGCTGTGAATCGAATCTGAGAGAGGATCTCTATGCCCTTGCGCCTTGCGCTGCTTTTGCTTGTTACCGGTCTCGCGGCCGGTTGTGTTTCATCGGGTCATGAGAGCCCTTTGCAAACCGGTAAAGGCCGTGACGAGGCGCGGGTTGCCTATGTGCAACTGGGCTTGGGTTACCTTCGACAAGGCATGAGCGAACAGGCCAAAGTGCCGCTGCAGAAGGCCCTGGAGCTGGACCGCGACGATGCCGACGCCAATGGCGCACTGGCGTTGGTGTTCCAGGCCCAGGCCGAGCCTGAACTGGCCGAACAGTATTTCCATAAGGCCCTGGCCTCCCGTCCTGCCGACCCGCGGCTGCTGAACAATTACGGCAGCTTCCTGTTCGAGCATAAACGTTATGACCAGGCCGCCCTTTATTTCCAGCAAGCCAGCGCTGATACCCTCTATCCTGAGCGCTCGCGGGTATTCGAGAACCTTGGGGTGACCTCGATGCGCTTAGGTCAACGCGACAGCGCCCGCCAGCAACTGGAAAAAGCCCTGCATTTGAACAGTCGCCAGCCTCGGGCATTGCTCGAAATGGCTGAGATATCCTTTGATGACAGGCATTATGTGCCAGCACGTGACTATTACGAGCGTTTTAGCCTGCTCAGTGGGCAAAATGCACGTAGTCTATTGCTCGGCGTGCGCCTGGCGACGGTTCATGAAGAACGCGACACGGCCGCACGTTTTGGCCAGCAACTCGAACGACTCTATCCCGGTACGCCGGAATATCAGCAATACCTGTCGGAGCAATGATGAAAGCGGCGCACCCGGAAGTTGTAGCAGCTAATCGCGTAAACCCAGGCGACACCTTGCGCCAGGCCCGCGAAAGCAATGGTTGGTCGCTGGCGGAAGTGGCCCTCAAGCTCAATTTGACCACGACGTCCCTGGGCAACTTGGAAGCTGGCGCGTTCGATAAGCTGCCTGGGCACACCTTTGCCCGCGGCTATATCCGTGCCTATGCCAAATTGCTGGGTATCGACCAAGCCATACTGGTCCAGGAATTCGACCAATTCACCGGCACCGACTCCCAGGGCAGCAATGTCCACGGCCTGGGGCGCATCGAAGAGCCGGTGCGGGTTTCCCACACGATTTTGCGAATAGTCAGCCTGTTGCTGCTGATCGCGGTCATTGGTGGCGGTTTCGTCTGGTGGCAAGACCAGACCTCCCAGCGCGCCAAGGACTTGACCAGCAACGCAATGGAGCACGTCGAAGTCGAGAGCGCTGACGGCACCACCCAGATTCACCCGCTGGATGAGCCGGAAGACCAGGCCGTTGCCGAAAGCCAGGCCGCGCCGGAAGCACCGGCTGCCACCGAGCAGCCAGCCGCACCGGAAACCGCGCCAGCCGCGACTGCTGCCGCACCGGCTCCTGCAACTCCTGCTGTCCCGGCTCACACTCCGGCCGCTCCAGTGCAGGCGCCAGCGACTCCGGCTCCAGCCGCTCCCGCTGCCCCTGCGATTTCGCCGCCCACCACCCCAGCGTTGATCGCCGGTGATGGCCGTGTACAGATTACCTTCATCGCTGACTGCTGGACACAAGTCACCGATGGCAACGGCAAAGTGCTGTTCAGCGGTCTGAAGCGTAAGGGAGATACGCTCGACCAGGGCGGCAAGCCTCCTTTGACGCTGCGTCTGGGCTTTGCCCGTGGCGCGCAAGTGGCCTACAACGGCCAGCCTGTGGACGTAGCGCCGTTCACCAGTGGCGAGACCGCTCGCCTGAAGTTGGGACAATAGTCATGCACGGCGAATCTCCAATCAAACGTCGCGTATCGCGCAAGATCTGGGTCGGCTCGGTGCCGGTGGGTGGCGATGCCCCCATCGCGGTACAAAGCATGACCAACAGCGACACCAATGATGTGGCCGCCACGGTTGCCCAGATCAACCGTCTGGAAGCAGCCGGCGTGGACATCGTGCGCGTCTCCGTGCCGGACATGGATGCTGCCGAAGCCTTTGGCCGCATCAAGCAATTGGTCAAGGTGCCATTGGTTGCTGATATTCACTTCGACTACAAGATCGCATTGCGCGTGGCCGAGCTGGGTGTGGACTGCCTGCGTATCAACCCGGGCAACATCGGTCGTGAAGACCGTGTGCGTGCGGTGGTTGATGCGGCTCGCGACCGTGGCATTCCAATCCGTATCGGCGTCAACGCCGGTTCCCTGGAAAAAGACCTGCAAAAGAAATACGGCGAACCTACCCCAGCGGCGCTGGTTGAATCGGCGCTGCGCCACGTTGAGCATCTTGAGCGCCTGAATTTCCAGGACTTCAAGGTCAGCGTAAAGGCCTCCGACGTGTTCATGGCGGTAGAAGCCTACCGCCTGCTGGCCAAGGAAATTGTGCAGCCGTTGCACCTGGGTATCACTGAAGCGGGCGGTTTACGCTCAGGCACAGTGAAATCTGCGGTAGGTCTCGGTATGCTGCTCGCCGAAGGGATTGGCGATACTATCCGCATCTCGCTGGCAGCAGACCCTGTAGAGGAAGTGAAAGTCGGTTACGACATTCTCAAATCCCTGCGTTTGCGTTCCCGTGGCATCAATTTCATTGCCTGCCCGAGCTGCTCGCGGCAGAACTTCGACGTGGTTAAAACCATGAACGACTTGGAATTGCGCCTTGAAGACCTGCTGGTGCCGCTGGATGTTGCAGTGATCGGTTGCGTGGTCAACGGGCCGGGCGAGGCCAAAGAGGCCCATGTGGGCCTGACCGGTGGTACGCCGAACCTGATCTACATCGACGGCAAGCCGTCGCAGAAGTTGACGAATGACAATCTGGTGGATGAGCTGGAAAAGCTGATCCGCGAGAAAGCGGCCGAAAAGGTCGCGGCTGACGCAGCGCTGATAGCGCGCGGCTGATTGAACGAATTTAAGGATTTGATGTGAGCAAGTCTCTGCAAGCCATTCGTGGCATGAACGACATCCTGCCGGAACAGACGCCGCTGTGGCGCTATTTCGAGGGCACTGTCGCGCGCCTGCTGGATAACTACGGTTACAAGCAGATCCGCATGCCGATCGTCGAGTTCACCGAGCTGTTCAAGCGCTCCATCGGTGAAGTAACCGACATCGTCGAAAAAGAGATGTACACCTTTGAAGACCGCAACGGCGACTCCCTGACCCTGCGTCCGGAAGGCACTGCCGCCTGCGTTCGCGCTGTGCTTGAGCATGGCCTCACCGGTGCTGGCCAGCCGCAGAAGTTGTGGTACATCGGCCCGATGTTCCGCCACGAGCGTCCACAGAAAGGCCGTTATCGCCAGTTTCACCAGATCGGCCTGGAAGTGTTCAACATCGACGGCCCGGACATCGACGCCGAGCTGATCGTCCTGACCTGGCGCCTGTGGGGCCTGCTGGGCATCCGCGACGCGGTCAAGCTTGAACTCAACAGCCTGGGCACCAGTGAATCCCGCGGCCGCTACAAAGTGGCCCTGGTCGAGTACCTGTCCGCCCACCTGGACAAGTTGGACGAAGACAGCCAGCGCCGTCTTAAGACCAACCCATTGCGCGTCCTCGATACCAAGAACGCCGATACCCAAGCCGTGCTGGTCAATGCGCCGAAAATGGCCGACTACCTGGATGACGAGTCCCGTATCCACTTCGAGGGCCTCAAGGCTCGCCTGGATGCGGCCGGTATTCCGTTCGTGATCAACACCAAGCTGGTGCGCGGTCTCGATTACTACAGCAAGACCGTGTTCGAGTGGGTCACCGACAAACTCGGCGCCCAGGGCACCGTGTGTGCTGGTGGTCGTTACGACGGCCTGGTCGAGCAGATGGGCGGCAAGCCGACCACCGGCGTGGGCTTCGCCATGGGCATCGAGCGGCTGATCCTGCTGCTGGAAACCCTGGAGCAGGTCCCGGAAGAGATCTCCCGTCAGGTGGATGTGTACCTGTGCGCCTTTGGCGAGGCCGCCGAACTGGCTGCCCTGGCCCTGAGCGAAAAGGTTCGCGACCAACTGCCCAACCTGCGCCTGCAAGTCAATGCCGGCGCTGGCAGCTTCAAGAGCCAGTTCAAGAAGGCCGACAAGAGCGGTGCGCTGTATGCACTGATCCTCGGCGATGACGAGCTGGCCCAGCAAGTGATAGGTTTCAAACCCCTGCGTGGCCAGGGCGAGCAACAGAACATTGCCTTTGATGCGCTCGCTGCGCACTTGGCCACCTGCGTCGTGCAGGGTTGAAGCTGTCGAACAGCCGAATTTAGCGATTAAGGAGTATTGGGGTGTCGAGTTCTGATGATGATCAACTGGCCGAGTTCAAGGACTGGTGGCAGCGTAACGGCAAGCCCCTGGTTACTGGCGGTCTGCTGGCTTTAGTGGTGGTGTTCGGCTGGCAAGCCTGGACCAAGTATCAGGCTAACCAGTCCCAAGGCGCCTCGATCCTCTATCAGCAATTGCTGGAAACCACCCTGACGCCGGACGGCAAGCCTGATCCTGCGCAGGTTGCAGACCTGGCCGGCAAGCTGAAGAACGAATTCGGCGGTAGCACCTACGCCCAATACGGCAGCCTGTTCGTCGCGAAAGTCGCGGTCGACACTGGCAAGCTGGATGACGCCGCCGCTGAGCTGAAGGCCGTCGCCGACAAGCCGACCAACCCGACCCTGGGTGAAATCGCACGTCAGCGCCTGGCTCAGGTACTGGCGGCACAGAACAAGGCTGACGAAGCACTCAAACTGCTCGACGGCGATGCTGACAAGGCATTTGTAGCCACTCGCGAAGAGCTCAAGGGCGACCTGTTGGTCCAATTGGGTCGTACCGACGAAGCCAATGCTGCGTACCAAAAAGCCAAGGCGGCGCTGTCTGATGAAGCGGCGGTCGGTGGCTTACAAATCAAGCTGGACGACTTGGCCAAAGGGGATGCGTGACGTGATCCGTTGGAAACATGCAGCATTGCTGGCTCTGGCCGTTCTGGCCGCGGGTTGCAGCAGCAACAGTAAAAAAGAACTGCCTCCGGCCGAGCTGACCAGCTTCAAGGAAGAAGTGGTCCTGCAAAAGCAGTGGAGCCGCTCCATCGGTGACGGTCAGGGCGACACCTACAACATGTTGGTACCGGCAATCGACGGTGACAACATTGTGGCCGCTGACGTGACCGGCGTGGTGATCTCCATGGATCGCATGAACGGCGACGTGAAGTGGAAGAAAGACCTCGAATTGCCAGTCTCCGGCGCCGTCGGCGTGGGTTACGGCATGGTGATGCTCGGCACGCTGAAAGGCGAAGTCGTGGCCCTGGACTCCAGCACCGGTGAAGAGAAATGGCGCGCTCGCGTGACCAGTGAAGTCCTCGCACCGCCTGCCACCAACGGCGATATCGTCGTGGTGCAAACCCAGGACGACCGTGTAATCGGCCTCGACGCCAGCACTGGCGAACAGCGTTGGTTGTACGACAGCACCCCAGCGGTGCTGACGTTGCGCGGTACCAGTGGTCCGATTGTGACCAACAATCTGGCCGTTGCAGGCCTGTCGACCGGTAAAGTGGTCGCCCTGGATACCCAGAACGGCGTGCCGGCCTGGGAAACCCGTGTGGCCATCCCGCAAGGTCGCTCCGAGCTGGACCGCGTAGTGGACATCGACGGCGGCCTGCTGCTGTCCGGTGAAACCCTCTACGTCGCTACCTACCAGGGCCGTGTTGCCGCACTGGACCTGCAGAGCGGCCGCGTTAACTGGCAGCGTGATGCTTCCAGCTACGCCGGTGTCGCCCAAGGGTTTGGCAGCGTCTACGTAAGCCTCTCGTCCGGCACCGTTGAAAGTGTCGACGAACGTTCCACTACCGCGCTGTGGAGCAACGACTCCCTGGCTCGCCGTCAATTGTCGGCACCGGAAGTGTTTTCCAGCTACGTCGCCGTGGGTGACTTCGAAGGCTACCTGCACCTGCTGAGCCAGGTGGACGGTCGCTTCGTGGGTCGCGAGCGTATCGACAGCGACGGCCTGCGTGCGCGTCCGCTGGTCGTGGGTAACATGCTTTATGTGTTTGGCAACAGCGGCAAGCTGGAAGCCCTGACCATCAAGTAAGAACTATGCTTGGGGTAACACCCAGGCGGCCCCGCTTCGGCGGGGCATGCGGCATTTGATTATGCTGCCCCGAGCACCAGCCGCTGCCCTGCAGCGGCTTTTGTATTTTCTGAAATAACGAAGTGGAGAGCCGCATGGTTCCCGTAATCGCCCTGGTGGGCCGACCTAACGTCGGCAAGTCCACCTTGTTCAACCGCCTGACCAGGACTCGCGACGCCATCGTCGGCGACTTGTCCGGTCTGACCCGTGATCGCCAATACGGTGAGGCAAAGTGGCAAGGGCGCTCCTACATTATTGTCGACACCGGTGGTATCTCCGGTGACGAGCATGGCATGGACGAAAAGATGGCCGAGCAGTCTCTGCTCGCCATTGAAGAAGCCGATGTCGTGTTGTTCCTGGTGGACGCCCGTGCGGGCTACACCGCTGCTGACCAAATGATTGGCGAGCACCTGCGCAAGCGCAACAAGCGTTCCTATCTGGTCGCGAACAAGATCGACAACATCGATCCTGAAGCGGCCCGTGCCGAATTCAGCCCGATGGGCCTGGGCGATGCGATTCCGGTCGCCGGCGCTCACGGTCGCGGTATCACCCAGATGCTGGAAATCGCCCTGCGCGATTTCCCTAAGGATGATGTCGAGGAAGAAGAAGGCGAAGAGGAAATCGTTGCCGAAGGCGAGGAAGCCAAGCGCATTCCTGGCCCGAGCGAAAAAGACGGTATCAAGATCGCCATCATCGGCCGTCCTAACGTCGGCAAGTCGACGCTGGTCAACCGCATGCTCGGTGAAGACCGGGTTATCGTCTACGACCAACCCGGCACCACCCGCGACAGCATCTACATCCCGTTCGAACGCAACGAGGAAAAGTACACGCTGATCGATACCGCAGGTGTGCGCAAGCGCGGCAAGATCCACGAGGAAGTTGAAAAGTTCTCGGTGGTGAAAACCCTGCAAGCGATCAAAGACGCCAACGTGGTGATCTTTGTGATGGACGCCCGCGAAGGCGTGGTGGACCACGACCTCAACCTGCTGGGCTTTGCCCTGGAGGCCGGTCGGGCACTGGTGATCGCGATCAACAAGTGGGACGGCATGACGCCGAGCGAGCGCGATTTCGTCAAGATCGAGCTGCAACGCCGCCTGTTCTTCGTCGAGTTCGCCGATATCCACTTTATCTCGGCACTGCACGGCACCGGCGTGGGCAACCTCTACGCGTCCGTACAGAACTCGTTCAAGTCCGCGGTCACCCGTTGGCCGACCAATCGCCTTACCCAGATCCTGGAAGACGCCGTTGGTGAGCACGCGCCGCCGATGGTCAACAACCGCCGGATCAAACTGCGTTACGCCCACTTGGGTGGTGCCAACCCGCCGATTATCGTGATCCACGGTAACCAGATCGAGAAGGTGCCGAAGTCCTATGTGCGTTACCTGGAAAACACCTACCGCCGTGTCTTGAAACTGGTCGGTACGCCGATCCGTATCGAGTTCAAAGGTGGCGAGAACCCATACGAAGGCAACAAGAACACACTGACTGACCGTCAGGTGAACAAGAAGCGTCGTTTGATGACTCACCACAAGAAGGCCGACAAGAAGCGCCGTGACAAGAAATAACGGCAGCTTCAAGTTGTGAGAGAGGGCTCCTTTGGAGCCCTTTTTTGTGCGCGATGGTTTGTGCCTTGACCCGGTGCAGTTGGCAGCTTAAAACTTGGGGCTCACCTGCAGGGGCCTTTCGATGATCACCAGTAAGCTGCCGAATGTCGGCACGACCATTTTCACCACCATGTCGCAACTCGCTGCCGAAACCGGCGCGCTCAACCTGTCCCAGGGCTTCCCGGACTTCAATGGCCCCCAGGCTTTGCTCGACGCGGTGGGCAAGCACATCGCCCTCGGTCACAACCAATATGCCCCTATGACAGGTCTGCCGGTGCTGCGTCAGCAGGTGGCCGCCAAGATTGCCCGCAGTTACGGCGCCACGGTCAATGCCGACAGTGAAGTGACCATCACCGCTGGCGCCACCGAAGCGATCTTCTGCGCGATCCAGGCAGTGATTCGCACGGGCGATGAAGTGATCGTGTTCGACCCCAGCTACGATAGCTATGAGCCTTCGGTGGAGCTGGCTGGCGGTTGCTGCGTGCATGTGCAACTGAGCCTGAACGGCTTTACCCTCGACTTCGAGAAGGTCAAGGCGGCGCTGTCACCGCGCACGCGCATGATCATTCTCAATACCCCGCACAACCCTACAGGTGCCTTGATCAGCCGCGCCGAGCTGGACCAATTGGCCGAACTGATCCGTGACCGTGATATCTATCTGGTCAGCGACGAAGTCTACGAACACTTGGTATTCGACGGCGTGTCTCACGTCAGCGTGTTGGCTCACGAAGAACTCTACCAGCGCGCGTTTGTGGTCAGCTCTTTCGGCAAGACCTATCACGTCACTGGCTGGAAAACCGGCTATGTCGTCGCGCCGCCAGCCCTCACCGCCGAATTGCGTAAGGTGCACCAATACGTCAATTTCTGCGGCGTGACCCCACTGCAATACGCGTTGGCCGATTTCATGGCCGAACACCCGGAACACGTCGACGAATTACCGGCGTTCTACCAGGCCAAGCGTGACCTGTTCTGCGACCTGTTGGCGCCGTCCCGTTTCAGCTTTACCCGAGTGACCGGTACCTACTTCCAACTGGTGGATTACTCACAGATCCGCCCGGACCTGGATGACGTCGCCATGTCCTTGTGGATGACCCGCGAACACGGTGTGGCCACCATCCCGGTTTCGCTGTTTTACCAGACCCCACCCCAAGGCCAGCGCCTGGTGCGCCTGTGCTTTGCCAAACGCGAGGAAACGCTGCGCCAAGCGGCGGAAAAACTATGCGTGATCTGAGTGCACTGCCAGACCTGAACATCGCCCTGGTCCAGACCAGCCTCGCCTGGCATGACCGCCAGGCCAACCTCGAACATTTCGAACTGCTGTTGGAGCAAGCCAAAGGCGCCGACCTGATTGTGTTGCCGGAGATGTTCACCACCGGCTTCTCGATGGAGTCGCAAGCCCTTGCAGAGCCTGAAAACGGCCCGACCCATCATTGGCTCCAGGCCCAGGCGGCGAAGTACAGCGCGGTGATTACCGGCAGTGTGATCATCCAGGCCGCCGACGGCAGCCACCGCAACCGCCTGCTGTGGGCGCGTCCGGATGGCGAGGTGCTGCATTACGACAAGCGCCATCTGTTCCGCATGGCGGGTGAGCATAATCACTACACGCCGGGCGAACGCCAGGTGCAGTTCGAATTGAAGGGCTGGCGTATTCGCCCGTTGATTTGCTACGACCTGCGCTTCCCGGTATGGAGCCGCGACGCCCAGGACACCGACCTGCTGCTGTACACCGCCAACTGGCCGGGTGCGCGGCGTTCACACTGGAACCGGCTGCTGCCGGCGCGGGCTATTGAAAACCTGTGCTACGTGGCGGCAGTGAATCGGGTGGGCACGGATGGGAAGGGCTTTGCTTACACTGGGGATAGCCAGGTGTTGGACTTCCAGGGTGAGACCCTGCTGAGTGCGGGGGAGGCGGACGGTGTATTTGCAGTGAGTCTGGACGCGGCGGAGTTGGCGGCTTACCGCACGCGGTTTCCCGCGAACTTGGACGCCGATACTTTTCAGTTTGTCTGAAGCACCGCCTTCGCGAGCAAGCCCGCTCCCACACTCGACCGCGTTTATCCTGTAGGAATACGGTCAAAATGTGGGAGCGGGCTTGCTCGCGAAGAGGCCATCAGCATCACCCACAACCCAAAGCGAAAAAGGCCCCTGGATTCTCACCCAGAGGCCTTTCATATTTCAGCAGCCAGTTACGCCGCCTTGGCTTCCTGCTGGCTCAACGAGCGGTTCAGCGCACTGAACAGCGCCTTGAAGCTGGCGGTGGTGATGTTTTCATCAATACCCACGCCATGCACCGGACGCTCACCGTTCACACGCAGCTCGATGTAGGCCGCCGCTTTGGCGTTGGTGCCTGCGCCGATTGCATGTTCGTTGTAGTCCATGATCTCCACACCAATCGGCAGGCCTGCCACCAGCGCTTCCAACGCGCCGTTGCCTTTGCCTTTCCAGTGCAGGTTGGTTTCGCCCTGGCCCTTGCCGGAGACTTCCACCTCAACAAAGCTGTTACCGTTTTCTTCCTGCAGGCGATGGCTGACCAGCGCGTACGGGGTGTTGGCTTGCAGGTATTCACGCTGCAGCAAGGCGTAGATCTGCGGCGCTGTCATCTCCAGGCCTACGCGGTCGGTTTCGGCCTGTACCACTTGGCTGAACTCGATCTGCATGCGACGCGGCAAGCTGATGTCGTATTCCTGCTCCAGCAGGTAGGCGATGCCGCCTTTGCCCGACTGGCTGTTCACGCGAATCACCGCCTCGTAGCTGCGGCCGATGTCGGCCGGGTCGATCGGCAAGTACGGCACTTCCCACAGCGCATCGTCTTTCTGCTGGGAGAAACCTTTGCGGATCGCGTCCTGGTGAGAGCCGGAGAACGCGGTGTGCACCAGGTCGCCGACGTACGGGTGACGTGGGTGCACCTGGATCTGGTTGCACTCCTCGACGACCTTGCGCACGCCGTCGATGTCGGAGAAGTCCAGCTGCGGGTCGAGGCCCTGGGTGTACATGTTCAGGGCCACAGTGACGAGGTCGACGTTACCGGTACGCTCGCCGTTGCCGAACAGGCAGCCTTCGACACGGTCGGCGCCGGCCATCAGGCCCAGCTCGGTGGCGGCCACGCCAGTGCCACGGTCGTTGTGGGTGTGCAGGCTGATGATCACGCTGTCACGACGGTTGATATGGCGACCGAACCACTCGATCTGGTCGGCATAGATGTTCGGCGTGGCGCATTCCACGGTAGCCGGCAGGTTGAGGATCATCTTGTGCTCAGGCGTCGGGTTCCACACCTCGATCACCGCATCACAGACTTCCTTGGCAAACTCCAGTTCGGTGGCGCTGAAGGTCTCCGGGGAGTATTCGAAGGTCCACTGGGTTTCCGGCTGCTGGGCGGCGTATTTGACGAACAGCTTGGCCGCGTTGACCGCGATGGCCTTGATGCCGTCCTTGTCCTGGTTGAACACGATGCGGCGGAAGGACGGCGACGTGGCGTTGTACAAGTGCACGATGGCCTTCTTGGCGCCGCGCAGGGATTCGAAGGTGCGTGCGATCAAGTCTTCACGGCCCTGGGTCAGCACCTGGATGGTGGTGTCCTCGGGGATGTGGTTGTCTTCGATCAGGGTACGTACGAAGTCGAAGTCGGTTTGCGAGGCGGCTGGGAACGAGGCTTCGATTTCCTTCACGCCGACGGCAACCAGAGTCTTCCAGAAACGCAGCTTTTTCACCGCGTCCATCGGCTCGATCAGCGACTGGTTGCCATCACGCAGGTCTGAGCTGCACCAGATCGGCGCTTCGGTGATGGTCTTCGACGGCCAGGTGCGGTCCGGGATGTCGATAGTCGGGAACGCGCGGTACTTCGAAGACGGGTCTTTGAGCATGCTCATCGGGAAATCCTTTGTTGTAGGGGCCGAGAAAAGGCGGCCTGCCGTGGAACTGTTATTGGGGATAAATCGCGGGACGAGGCAGATCGATTCAGCCTGGCAGTCGTGCGCTGACGAGGCACAGGCTGCGGTGCTGGCGGAGCTGAATGAGGGTGTGAGAGGTTTTCATAAGCCCAACCCTAACCGTCGGGGTGAAAGATGGCAAGCAGTCGCGAAAAATTGAGAGAAGTTCTGCTATCTACGTAGGAAACGAGATTTTGTGCCTGGGGATTTGTCGAGGGTTGGTTTTAATTGCGCGCCCATTATCAGGCGCGCAATCGAGCGTTTCAGGGCTGGAACGCGCCAATAAAGATCGCCGGGTCGACTCGCGCGTCGTTCAGGCTGACGTTCCAGTGCATGTGCGGCCCGGTCGCGCGGCCCGTGGCACCGACTTTACCCACCACCGCGCCACGCGTGAGCTGGTCACCGACTTTCACGTCGATCTTCGACATGTGGCAGAACATGCTGATAAAGCCCTGGCCGTGGTCGACGAACACGGTATTGCCGTTGAAGAAGTAGTTGCCTACCAGAATCACTTTGCCGTTGGCCGGCGTCTTGATCGGTGTACCGGCCGGCACGGCGAAGTCCAGGCCCGAATGGGGATTGCGCTCTTCACCGTTGAAGAAACGCCGCACGCCAAACTTGCTCGACAGCGGCCCGTTTACCGGTTTGTCCAGCACCAGGTTGCTCGGCAGGTTCGGGCTGAAACTTCGGTAAGCCTTGATCTGCACCGCCAACTCCGCCTCGATGCGTTTCAGCTGCGCCGGGTCGGGGTTCACCTGGCTTTTGTTTTTCAGGGTGATGCGCTGTTCCGGGTACTTCTTGTAGCCGACGATAAACGGCAGGTTACGCCCGCCGCTGCTGATGCGTTCGTTGCCGGGCTTGACTGTCAACGGGATGCCGACAATTGCCAGCCAGTTGTCCGCCTCTTTCACCACCAGCACAGGCTTGCCCAAGTACGTGGCCTTGGGTGCAGCGGCGGAAGGGCCCAGTTCGACCACGGCAACGCCACCTGGCACCGGCTTGTTCAAGGTGCGGGTGATGTAGCTATCGGCATGAGCGTTAACGGCAAGGCACAGCAGCATCAACACACTAAAGAGACGTGGCATCAATCAATCCAATAACGAAAGGGTGACGGGTGTCAGGTGGTTGTCTTCCACCCGCACTTGCAATTGGCCTTCACCGAGACGCGCGGTGAGGCGCTGGCCGGTGTGGGTCTGCGCAGCAGTGCGAATGGCATGGCCGCGCTCGTCCAGCAGGATGCTGTAGCCACGGCCCAGGGTCGCCAGCGGGCTGACCACGTGCAGCGTCTGCATCTGACTTTGCAGTTGCAGGCGTCGCGCCTTGAGGCCTTCGCGCATGGCGCGGGGCAGGCGTTCTGCAAGGCTGTCCAGGCGCTGGCGCAGCAGTGCCAGTTGGCGACCGGGGTGCTGGCCGGCAAGGCGGGTTTCCAGGCGGATCAGGCGCTCGCGGCGGGTATTGAGGCTGCGCTCGAATGCACGGCGCAGGCGCATGTCCAGGTCATCGAGGCGCTGGGCTTGCTGGCGCAGGCGTTCGCCAGGGTGGCGCAGGCGTCGCGCCATGCCCTCCAGTCGCAGGCGGTCATGGCTCAGGCGATTGCGCATCAGCATCACCAGGCGGCGGTGCAGGTTCTCGACCTGGCGCACCAAATGGCTGGCGTCCGGTGCCAGTAATTCAGCAGCCGCAGAAGGGGTAGGGGCGCGCACGTCGGCCACGAAGTCGCTGATGGAGACATCGGTTTCATGGCCAACAGCGCTGACGATTGGCGTGACGCAGGCGTCCACCGCGCGGGCTACGGCTTCTTCGTTGAAGCACCAGAGGTCTTCCAGCGAGCCGCCGCCACGGGCCAGGATCAGCGCATCGAAGCCGCGTGCATCTGCCAGTTTCAGTGCGCGCACAATCTGCGGGATGGCTTCGCGGCCTTGCACGGCGGTGGGGATCAGGGTCAGTTCAATGTTTGGCGCACGACGGCGGAACACGCTGATGATGTCGCGAATCACCGCGCCGGTCGGCGAACTGATAATGCCGATGCGCCGAGGGTGCGCCGGCAGCGGCACTTTGCGCTCGGCGCTGAACAGGCCTTCGGCGCTGAGCTTTTCCTTCAGCGCGTCGAACGCCAGGCGCAGTGCCCCATCACCGGCTGGCTCCACGGTGTCGAGGATCAGTTGGTAATCACCACGCCCCTCGAACAGCGAAACCTTGCCGCGTACCTTCACCGCCAGGCCGTCCTTCAGCGCCTGGCGTACTCGCGCGGCGTTGTTGCGAAACAGCGCGCAACGCACCTGGGCGCCGCTGTCCTTGAGGGTGAAATACACATGGCCAGAGGCCGGGCGGGCGAGATTGGAGATCTCGCCTTCGACCCAGATATTGGTGAACACGTCTTCCAGCAACACCCGCGCACGGCCGTTCAGCTGGCTGACAGTCAGGACTTCGCGGTCCAGGCCCAGACGGGCAAAAGGATCTTTAATCATGGGCGGCAGTTTATAGGCATTCGTGCAAGGTTTGACAGAATTGCTCCACCAGCGCGCTCGGCCGTTGTGCGCAGGCCAGGGCCACGGTGCTAAGGCAGTCCGGGTCGGCCAGGGGCAAAAAGTGCACAGTGGCAGGAGCGATGTCCTGCATGGATTTTGGTAACAAGGCAATACCGAAGCCGGCCTGGATCAACTGCAATTGGGTGGTCTTGCGTGACATCACCCGTGCAGCCTTGGGGAAAAATCCCGCACGCATGCACAATTCGGCTGACAGATAACTCAAGCCGCCCCGCTGGGGATGGGGGATCGAGATAAACGCTTCGTCCTTCAATTGCCCCAGTTCGATGGGCGCATTGCTGCGCGCCAACCCATGATTCGGCGGCACCGCCAGCAACAGTTGCTCGCTATATAAAGGCACGACTCGCACGCCTTCGCGCTGGCGCAACACGGGCAGGCGCAACAGCCCGACTTCCAGCCGACCGTCGGCGATTTCTTCCAACTGCGCTTCGGAGGACAGTTTGACGATGTCCATCGACACCCCAGGGCAGCGTTCCAGCCAGGTGCTGATGCCTTGCAGCAATGGGCCGCTCATCGGCACAGTGCTTGAATGGCTCAGGCGCAGCGTGCCCAGTTCGCCATTGCCCACTTGTTTGGCCATCTCGCTGGCCTTGATCAGCTCACTCAGCAGGTTGCGTGCTCGCGGATAGAAGGCCTCACCCGCAGCGGTGAGTCGTGGTTGGCGTGCAGTACGCTCGAACAGGGGCGTTTGCAGCTGGGCTTCCAGCTCCTTGATCTGCCGGCTCAAGGCGGACTGCGCCACAAACAGGCGTTCGGCGGCGGCGCTGAAGCTGCCGCTGTCGGCGATTTCGACGAAGTAACGCAGTTGGCGGGTGGAAATCACGCGTCATGCCTTTTCGAGATGGGTGGAGGGCTTTGAAGATATTAGTCGCATCTCTCGGCGCTGGCTAAAGTGAAGGCCATCTCTAATAAGGAATGACCCATGAACCCGGTTGAGCTGATGAGCCAGTGGTCGTTTGGTGGTGTGGATTGGCTGGTGATCGGCCTGGGCATTGTCGTGGCCTATATCGTGTTCGGTATCGCGGGATTTGGCACCGCCTTGGTGGCGGGGCCGTTGCTGATCCTGTTCATGCCGCTGTCGAAGATCATCCCACTGCTGGTGCTGCTGGATTTTGTCGCAGCGTTTGGCAACCTGCTGCAATCGCGGCAGGACGTGAACAAGCCGGAGCTGCTGCGCTTGCTGCCGTGCATGGCGATCGGTTGCACACTGGGCGTGGTGTTTTTGCTCAATCTGCATTCGGACCTGCTACTGCTGCTGATGGGCTTGTTTATCAGCGTCTATGCGGTCTACAGCTTGGCAGTGAAGGCACGGCCAGCCCAACTGGCGGCGGGTTGGTCGGTTCCCATGGGCACCGTCGGTGGTTTGTTCGGCGCATTGTTTGGCAGTGGCGGCTTTCTCTATGCGATCTATCTCAATAGCCGCCTGCCCAAGGACGCCGCGCGCGCCACCCAGAGTGCGTTGATCAGTTGCAGCACGGTGGTGCGTCTGAGCCTGTTCCTGGTAGCCGGGGTGTATGCTGATTTGCCGCTGTTGATGTTGGCGGTGTGCCTGCTGCCGGCGATGGCCCTCGGGCTGTGGTGCGGGCGTAGGCTGACGATGCGCATGTCGCGTGAGGCGTTTGTAAGGTTGGTGACGTGGTTGGTGCTGGCGAGTGGGATTGCGTTGATTGGGCGTTACTTGAGCACTTGACCTCATTTTTTACAGGGATTAAGCTGCCAGCCTTCAGGGCCTCTTCGCGGGCAAGCCCGCTCCCACATTCGACCGCATTTCTCCTGTAGGAATGCGGTCACCTGTGGGAGCGGGCTTGCCCGCGAAGGCGTCAGACGCCACACCGCAGGACTCTCATGAATTCCCAAAGCATCCTTGTCCCGAAAATCTCCACTTTGCCCGTCCACGAACCCCGCGCCCGGGCAATCGTGCGTTGGCTGGTGCGCAAGAACATCATCAAGGAAGAACTCACCACTTGCGGCCGTACCGGCAACCGCATGGGCTATGCCCTCGCCGATGGCGCTCGCGCCGTGGTGTTGTACCCCGAGGCGCTGCCGTTCAACGAGCCGATCAATGGCCTGGAGATCATCTACAAGCGCTGCATCTACACGCCGGCCAAGGGTTTTCTCGAAGAAGCCGGTTGCCCGGAATGCCGCAAGGAAGTCGGTGAAGCCCTGTTCGAAAGCCTCGAAGACTGGATGCCCGGTCACACCGACAACTTCACCTGCCCGCTGTGCGGGCATGAAGACGACATCAACGGGTTCCTGTTCCTACAGCAATGCGGGTTTTCCAACCTGGGATTTATCTTCAACAACTGGGCAGAGGCCGGGTTCAAGCAGAGTTTTATCGACGAATTTGCCGATTGGCTGGACCAGAAGATGAGTTGGGTCAAAGTCGAGTTGTAACTCACTGCGGCGCCCCCCTGTAGGAGCCCGCTTGCCGGCGCTGGCGCCCAATGGTCGAGCGCCAGGCTCAAGGGCCTCATCGCCGGCAAGCCGGCTACTAAAGAGGGCTGTTTTTCCCCATCTATCAGTATTACCAAGTTTGTCAGAGTTTTACATTGAGCCCGGCAGGGTGCATGTATATAATGGCGCGCTTCCATTTTCCCGCTCGGGAGCCCCCGCGATGCTGCGTATCAGCCAAGAAGCTCTGACATTCGACGACATTCTCCTAGTGCCCGGTTATTCCGAGGTGCTTCCTAACGAAGTCAGTCTCAAGACCCGCCTAACCCGTGGCATCGAGCTGAATATTCCCCTTGTTTCCGCTGCCATGGACACCGTCACTGAAGCCCGTCTGGCCATCGCCATGGCTCAGGAAGGCGGCATCGGCATCATCCACAAGAACATGACCATCGAGCAGCAAGCTGCCGAAGTGCGCAAGGTCAAGCGTTACGAAGCCGGTGTGGTGAAAGATCCGATCACCATCGAAGCCGACGCCACCGTGCGTGACCTGTTCGACCTGACCCGCCTGCACAACATCTCCGGTGTTCCGGTGCTGCACGATGGCGACTTGGTCGGTATCGTCACTTCCCGTGACGTGCGTTTCGAGAACCGTCTTGAAGTCACCGTCCGTGAAGTGATGACGCCCAAAGAGCGTCTGGTCACTGTCAAGGAAGGCGCCGACAAGAACGATGTGCGCGAACTGCTGCACAAGCACCGCATCGAGCGTGTGCTGATCGTCGACGACAAATTCGCCCTCAAAGGCATGATGACCGTCAACGACATCGAAAAAGCCAAGGCTTACCCGCTGGCCAGCAAGGATGACCAAGGTCGTCTGCGCGTTGGCGCGGCGGTCGGCACCGGTAAAGACACGGGCGACCGTGTTTCGGCCCTGGTCGCTGCCGGCGTTGACGTGGTGGTGGTCGACACCGCCCACGGTCACTCCAAAGGCGTGATCGACCGCGTGCGTTGGGTCAAACAGAATTTCCCTGAAGTGCAAGTGATCGGCGGCAACATCGCCACCGGCGCTGCCGCCAAGGCCCTGGCCGAAGCGGGCGCGGATGCGGTCAAGGTCGGTATCGGCCCAGGCTCGATCTGCACCACCCGTATCGTAGCGGGTGTGGGCGTGCCGCAAATCAGCGCCATCGCCAACGTCGCCGCAGCCCTTGAAGGCACTGGCGTACCGTTGATCGCCGACGGCGGCATCCGTTTCTCCGGTGACCTGTCCAAGGCCATCGTAGCCGGTGCTTCCTGCGTGATGATGGGCTCGATGTTCGCCGGTACTGAGGAAGCGCCAGGCGAGATCGAACTGTTCCAGGGCCGTTCGTACAAGGCTTACCGTGGCATGGGTTCGCTGGGCGCCATGTCCCAGGCGCAAGGCTCTTCCGATCGTTACTTCCAGGACTCCTCGGCAGGCGCCGAGAAGCTCGTCCCGGAAGGCATCGAGGGCCGTGTTCCTTACAAAGGCACCCTGAGCGCGATCATCCACCAACTGATGGGCGGCCTGCGTTCCTCGATGGGCTACACCGGCAGCGCCGACATCGAAGAGATGCGCACCAAGCCAGAGTTCGTACGGATCACCGGCGCCGGCATGGCTGAATCCCATGTCCACGACGTGCAGATCACCAAGGAAGCGCCAAACTACCGCGTAGGTTGATGCTTCCAGCAAACTGTTAAGTAACCGGGGCTGTTCTTCAGCCCCGAGTTGTTTCTGATTCATTAGACGAGACTGACTTCATGGCCCTCGACATTCACGCCCACCGCATCCTGATCCTCGATTTCGGTTCCCAGTACACCCAACTGATCGCCCGCCGCGTGCGCGAAATCGGCGTGTACTGCGAACTGCATCCGTTCGACATGGACGACGAAGCGATCCGCGAATTCGCACCGAAAGGCGTCATCCTCGCCGGTGGCCCCGAGTCCGTGCACGAAGCCAACAGCCCGCGCTGCCCGCAGGCCGTATTCGACCTGGGCGTACCGGTCTTCGGCATTTGCTACGGCATGCAAACCATGGCCGAGCAACTGGGCGGCAAGGTCGAAGGTTCCGAGCTGCGTGAATTCGGTTATGCCCGTGTCGACGTGGTCGGCAAGAGCCGCCTGCTGGACGGCATCGAAGACCATGTCGACGCCGACGGCCTGTTCGGCCTCGACGTGTGGATGAGCCACGGTGACAAGGTCACCAAGATGCCGGAAGACTTCCATATCCTGGCCAGCACCCCGAGCTGCCCGATCGCCGGCATGTTCAGCGACGAGCGTCGTTACTACGGCGTGCAGTTCCACCCGGAAGTGACCCACACCAAGCAAGGCGGCCGCATCCTGTCGCGCTTCATCCTCGACATCTGCGAGTGTGAAGCCCTGTGGACCCCGTCGAAGATCGCTGAAGACGCCATCGCCCAGGTGCGCGCCCAGGTCGGCACCGACAACGTATTGCTCGGCCTGTCCGGCGGCGTTGACTCCTCCGTGGTCGCAGCCCTGCTGCACAAAGCCATCGGCGACCAACTGACTTGCGTGTTCGTCGACAACGGCCTGCTGCGCCTGCACGAAGGCGAGCAAGTGATGGCCATGTTCGCCGAGAACATGGGCGTCAAAGTGATCCGCGCCAATGCTGAAGATCAGTTCTTGAACAACCTGGCCGGCGAGTCCGACCCGGAGAAGAAGCGCAAGATCATCGGTCGTACCTTCATCGACGTGTTCGATGCCCAGTCCAACAAACTGGACAACATCAAGTACCTCGCCCAGGGCACTATCTACCCCGACGTGATCGAGTCGGCCGGTGCCAAGAGCGGCAAGGCCCACGTGATCAAGTCCCACCACAACGTGGGTGGCCTGCCTGAGGAAATGAACCTCAAGCTGGTAGAACCGCTGCGCGAACTGTTCAAGGACGAAGTCCGCCGTCTGGGCCTGGAACTCGGCCTGCCGTACGACATGGTCTACCGCCACCCATTCCCAGGCCCGGGCCTGGGCGTGCGGATCCTCGGTGAAGTGAAAAAGGAATACGCAGACCTGCTGCGTCGCGCCGACCACATCTTTATCGAAGAACTGCGCAAGGCCGACTGGTACCACAAAGTCAGCCAGGCATTCGTGGTGTTCCAGCCGGTGAAGTCGGTTGGCGTTGTCGGCGATGGCCGTCGTTACGCCTGGGTCGTGGCCCTGCGTGCCGTCGAAACCATCGACTTCATGACCGCCCGCTGGGCACACCTGCCGTACGAACTGCTGGAAACTGTCAGCGGCCGTATCATCAATGAGATCGAAGGCATTTCGCGCGTGACGTATGACGTGTCGAGCAAGCCGCCGGCGACGATTGAGTGGGAGTGATCCTGCGGTAGCAGGTGAACGCTGAACAACAAAACCCCGGCCATGTGCCGGGGTTTTGTGTTTATGGAATACGGTAAATGGATCACCTCGATTCTCTGTAGGAGCTGGCTTGCCAGCGATGAGGCCCATGAATGATGTGGCGGGTTCAAGGATGCCATCGCCGGCAAGCCGGCTCCTACAGTGGGCGCGTCAGGCTGTTCAACGCCGCGCAATATCCGAAAAGTAAAACTTATCCAACGTATGCCGCGACTCGGTGTACTCGAACTGCCGCCCATCCTGCAAAAACGTCTGGTTGCTCACCACGATCACATGGCTCTGCCCTTCGAGGTCGAGGTGTGTCTGGTCGTCCTTGCCGCGGGGCAGGGCCTCGATGGTGCGTTGGGCATAGGCGATTTGCAGCTGCAACGTCTGTTCGATAAACGCGTAGATCGACTGTTCGGCGATGTCGCGGTCCAGGCCGGGAATCACCTCAGCAACGAAATGGTTGATGTCGAGGATCACCCGTTTGCCGCCGATGCGCCGTACCCGTTTGATGCGGGTGATCAGGGTGCCGGGTTCGGCTTCGATGTGTTGCAGCAGTGAGCCTTCCAGCGGGAATTGAGTGAATTCGACCACTTCGGTGCGTACGTCATCGCCCAGGTCGGCGTGGGTTTCGTGGAAGCTGACGATGCCGCCCAGTTGGAACTCGATCGGGTTGGGCGACAACACGAAGGTGCCTTTGCCGTGGATCTTTTGTGCAAAGCCACGCTCCTGAAACTGCTCGATGGCCCGACGCACGGTGCCTCGGCTGGCCTGGTAGCTGTCCATCAATTCGGTTTCGGAGGGAAGGCGTGTGCCGCGCTGCAGGCGTTCGGTGGTGATGCTGGCAAGCAGATCTGTGTAGATCTGGTTGTATTTGCTCATGGGGATGGCTCTTTGCCGGGGTTGCGGTCAAGGCAGGAACCTTAGTGGCAGAGCGGGGGTTTGTCCATTAGACCCTTGGATTTATGCGGCTTGTAGCCATGCGCTGTCCTACAAAAAATAAACAAAATGTAACTCGTACAGACGAGTTGTTGCTTTAACTCGTACAGACGAGTACTTTTGCCCTCGGCGTGCTGCCAATGACTGCCCCCAAATAAAAAAATCAAAGTGGAAACCAAGCATGAGCCACGACTATTCGACTATCGCCCGCGAGATTCTCGAGAACCTCGGGGGCAGCGACAACCTTGAGCAAGCTGCCCACTGCGTCACCCGTCTGCGCCTGGCGCTCAAGGACCCGAGCCTGGTCAACGGCAGTGCGCTGAACCAAGTGGATCTGGTCAAGGGCTCGTTCTTCACCGGCGGCCTGTTCCAGGTGGTGATCGGCCCCGGCGAAGTGGAAAAAGTCTACGCCGCCCTGCGCGAGCAGACCGGCCTCGCTGCCGCCACCATCGCCGACGTGAAGAAGAAGGGCGCCGACAAGACCAACGCCATGCAGCGTCTGGTGCGGGTGTTCTCCGACGTGTTCATGCCGATCCTGCCCGCGCTGATCATTGCCGGCCTGTTGATGGGCGTGAACAACCTGATGGGCGCCAAGGGCATGTTCATCGAGGGCAAGACGCTGCTGGAGGCCTACCCGAACCTGGATGGCCTGTGGAGCCTGATCAACCTGATGGCCAACACCTCGTTTGTGTTTCTGCCGGCGCTGGTGGGCTGGTCGGCGGCCAAGCGGTTTGGCGGCAGTGAAATCCTCGGCATCGTGCTTGGTCTGATGCTGGTGCATCCGGACCTGCTCAACGCCTGGAACTACGGCAAGGCGGTCGCCGGTCTCGACGGCCAGAGCCTGCCGTACTTCGATATTTTCGGTTGGTTCCAGATTGAAAAAGTCGGCTACCAGGGGCAGATCCTACCGATCCTGATGGCCGCCTATGTGATGAGCGTGATCGAGAAATGGTTGCGAGCGCGAGTGCCCAACGCGATTCAATTGCTGGTCGTGCCGATCACCACCATCGTCGTCACCGGCGTGCTGGCCCTGGCCATTATCGGTCCGGTAACGCGTCACCTCGGTATCCTGATCACTGAAGGCGTGGTCACCTTGTTCGACCTGGCACCGATGGTCGGCGGGGCGATTTTCGGCCTGCTGTATGCGCCGTTGGTGATCACCGGCATGCACCACATGTTCCTCGCCGTGGACCTGCAGCTTATTTCTACTCAGGGCGGCACCTTTATCTGGCCAATGATCGTCATGTCCAACCTGGCCCAGGGCAGCGCTGCGCTTGCGGTGTTCTACATGACCCGTAATGCGCGGGATAAAAGCATGGCGTCGACCTCGGCGATTTCGGCTTACTTCGGCATTACTGAGCCGGCGATGTTCGGGGTGAATTTGCGTTTCAAGTTTCCGTTCTATGCGGCCTTGGTGGGCTCGGGATTGGGCAGCATTTTCCTCGCGCTGAACAAGGTGCAGGCCTCGGCCATCGGCGTGGGAGGCTTGCCTGGGTTTATCTCGATCGTGCCGCAATCCATCGCGGTGTTTGTGATTGGCATGGTCATCGCGATGGTGGTGCCGTTTGTTTTGACCTGTGCGTTGAGCATGAAGATTGTTCGGCCGGGGTATCGCGTTGCCTGAACCATCGCTATCGGGGGCAAGCCCCCTCCCACATTTGAAATGCGTTCCCATGTGGGAGGGGGCTTGCCCCCGATGAGGCCAGAGAGGCCAGCACCAAATCAACTGAAGGAACCCACCATGCAAGACTGGCAACACTCGGTGATCTACCAGATCTACCCGAAAAGCTTCCACAGCCATGCGGGTAACGCCACCGGTGACCTGCTGGGCATCGTGGACAAACTCGACTACCTCAAATGGCTGGGTGTCGACTGCCTGTGGATCACCCCGTTCCTGCGCTCGCCGCAACGGGACAACGGCTACGACATCAGCGACTACTACGCCATCGACCCCAGCTACGGGACCATGGCCGATTGCGACCTGCTGATCAGTGAAGCGGCCAAGCGCGGCATCAAGTTGATGCTGGATATCGTGGTCAACCACACCTCCATCGAACACGAATGGTTCCAGCAGGCACGCAGTAGCCTCGACAACCCTTACCGCGATTTCTACATCTGGCGCGACCAGCCGAACAACTGGGAATCCAAGTTCGGCGGTTCGGCTTGGGAATACGAGGCGCAAACCGGCCAGTACTTCCTGCACCTGTTCGACCACACCCAGGCCGACCTGAATTGGGACAACCCCAAGGTGCGCGCCGAAGTGTTCAAGCTGATGCGCTTCTGGCGCGACAAGGGCGTGGGCGGCTTCCGCCTGGATGTGATCAACCTGATCTCCAAGCCCGCCGATTTCCCCGAAGACAACACCGACGGCCGCCGCTTCTACACCGACGGCCCGAACGTGCACGACTACCTGCAGGAAATGCACCGCGAAGTCTTCGAAGGGCACGACTTGATCAACGTCGGCGAGATGTCGTCCACCAGCCTGGAACACTGCATTCGCTATTCGCGACCGGAGTCGAAGGAGCTGTCGATGACCTTCAACTTTCATCACCTGAAAGTCGATTATCCGAACCTGCAGAAATGGGTGAAGGCCGATTTTGACTTCCTGCAACTCAAGCGGATCTTCTCCGACTGGCAACTGGGCATGCAGGCCGGTGGTGGCTGGAATGCGCTGTTCTGGTGTAACCACGACCAGCCACGGGTGGTCTCGCGTTTCGGCAATGACGGCGAGCATCGCGTGGTCTCGGCCAAGATGTTGGCGACTGCGCTGCATTTCCTCCAGGGCACGCCGTATGTGTACCAGGGCGAAGAGCTGGGCATGACCAATCCGGGCTTCGACCGGATCGAGCAGTACCGAGATGTGGAGACCCTGAACATCTTCCGCCTCAAGCGCGATGCGGGTGAGTCCAAGGCATCGAGCATGGCCGCGATCATGCAGAAGTCCCGCGACAACGGCCGTACGCCGATGCAGTGGAGTGCCGGGGAAAACGCCGGTTTCAGCAGCGGTGAGCCGTGGATTGGCATTCCGGCCAACGCGGCGCAGATCAACGTCGAAAGCCAACTGGATGACCCGGACTCAGTGCTGCATCACTACCGCGCGCTGATCGCCTTGCGTCGTCACGAACCGCTGATCCAGGAGGGCGTGTATCGCGAACTGCTGCAGGAGCATTTGCAGGTCTGGGCCTACCTGCGCGAGGGCCATGGCGAACGCCTGCTGGTGCTGAACAACTTCTACGGCACGCCCTGCGAAATCCAGCTGCCGGACAACGTGATCAACCCGGCCGGCGAACAGCGCCTGCTGATCAGCAACTACCCTGACTGCCCGCAACGTACCGCCACGGTAGCGCTGCGTCCCTATGAATCCTTCGTCCTGCACCTGAAAGATTGAAACACCGCCACCCACTGTAGGAGCCGGCAAGCCGGCTCCTACAAGGGAGCGTGCACCAAGCAATAACAATAAGAAAAAATATTAGGAGCGTTTTATGAAAACAACAATAAAGCTGGGCCTCGTTGCGTCTTGTCTAAGCCTGCCGTTTGGCGCTCAAGCCCTGGAATTTGCCGGTTACCTGCGCAGCGGCGCGGGCACCTCGACGGGCAGCGGTCCACAGCAATGTTTCCAACTGCCGGGGGCGCAAACCAAATACCGCCTGGGTAACGAATGCGAACAATACGCCGAGCTGGAACTGCGCCAGGATCTGCTCACCCTCGACGACGGCTCGGTGCTCAGCGTCGATGCCATGGCATCGCTCTACAACAAGTACGACCGTGAGCTAAAGTTCCAGGGCGAAAACAATGGCTCGGCGCGCATGCCGCAGATGTATGCGCAATGGTCCAACCTGCCCAGCCTCAATGGCGGTTCGGTGTGGGCCGGTCGGCGTTACTACAAACGAAACGACATCCATATCTCAGACTTCTACTACTGGAACCAGAGCGCCACGGGTGGAGGTATCGAGGACGTGCTGATCGGCGACCTCAAGTACAGCTACGCGATTTCCCGCAAGGACAACCTGTACCAGAAGGAATACGCCACCCGTCACGACTTCAACGTCGCAGGTTTCAAGACCAACCCCGGCGGTGAGCTGGAATTGGGCTTGAGCTATATCGAAAAAGCCGGCGGACGCGACACCAACAGCGGTTGGGCGATCACCGCGCAGCACGTGCAAAAACCTTTCCTCGGCGGCAAGAACAAGTTCGCTTTGCAGTACGGCGAGGGCCCCGGCACCGGCCTGGGTTACACCGGCAATACCTTCCTGGACAACAGCAGCAAAAGCTACCGCGCCGTGGAGTTTTTCGACTGGCAGGTGACCCCGCGTTTTGGCGGGCAGATCGAGGCCGTGTATCAGAAAGACATTCGCCCAGGCTCAAGCGATCAGACCTGGATGTCCCTCGGTGTGCGCCCGGCATACGCCATCAGCGAGCAATTCAAACTGGTCACCGAGCTTGGGCATGATCAAGTCGAGGCCACGGGCGGAACGCGCAAGCTGAGCAAATTTACCTTCGCCCCGACCTGGTCGCCCAAAGGCCCGGATTTCTGGGCTCGTCCGGAGGTGCGCTTGTACTACACCTATGCAACCTGGAACGAAGCGGCCAAGCGTGCGGCGAATGAATTGGCGGCGGGGTCGGCGTTGTCCGATACCGGTGCCTATGGCACGGCGCGACATGGGTCGAACTTTGGCGTGCAGGTTGAGTACTGGTGGAAGTAATCCTTCCTCCGCTCAATGATATCTACAGAACAAAACAACAGGTGAAGTCATGACCACAACTCAACCCCTGGAATTGCTGGCGCCCTTGTCGGGTGTGCTGCTGGCGCTGGACAAGGTGCCGGACCCGGTTTTCTCCAGCCGCCTGATCGGCGATGGCCTGTGCATCGACCCCACGTCGCAGACGCTCTGCGCGCCGCTGGCCGGGGTGATCAGCAATATCCAGGACAGTGGGCATGCGGTCAGTGTCACCGACGACAACGGCGTCCAGGTGCTGATGCATGTCGGCCTGGACACCGTGAACCTGGCGGGCCAGGGTTTCACCCGGTTGGTGCAGGAAGGCCAGCGGGTGGAGGTCGGGCAGCCGTTGATCGAATTCGATGCCGACTACGTGGCACTCAACGCACGCAGTTTGCTGACCTTGATGCTGGTGGTCAGCGGCGAGCCCTTCAGCCTGTTGGCGGACGGCCTGGTGGAAATGGGCCAGCCGCTGTTGCAGTTATCCCCAAGTGCGGTCGTGGAAGCAGCGGACGAAGAGGAGGGCGATGCATTGTTCTCCAAGCCGCTGACCTTGCCCAACGCCAACGGCCTGCACGCCCGCCCGGCAGCGGTATTTGCCCAGGCGGCGAAAGGTTTCAACGCCAGCATTTACCTGCACAAGCAAACCCAGAGTGCCAACGCCAAATCGCTGGTGGCAATCATGGCGTTGCAAACCGTGCAGGGCGATACCTTGCAAGTGAGCGCGGCGGGCAAGGACGCCGAGGCGGCGATCAAGGCGCTGGTGGTCTTGTTGGCTGAAGGCTGTGGCGAGGTAGTGGCAAGCATTGCCGAGCCGGTCGCAACGCAGTCGCCGGCAACCTTGCTGCGGGGCGTGTGTGCATCACCGGGCTCGGCGTTTGGTCAGGTCGTTCAAGTGACCGAACCGGAGCTGATCATCACGGCACAAGGCACGGATGAAGCAACGGAACACGCTGCTTTGACGCGCGGCTTGCTCGCCGCCACTGAAGCGTTGCAGGGGTTGCAGGACAAGGCGGCTGGCAGCGCTCAGGCCGAGATTTTTCGCGCGCATCAGGAGTTGCTCGAAGACCCGACCTTGCTGGAACATGCCCACCGCCTACTGGCTGAAGGCAAGAGTGCCGCGTTCGCCTGGAACAGTGCGACGCTCGCGACCATCAAGTTATTCCAGGGGTTGGGCAACGCGCTGATCGCTGAGCGTGCGGCAGACTTGGCGGACGTCGGCCAGCGCGTGCTGAAACTGATCCTGGGCATCCAAGACAGCGCCTGGGAGTTGCCGGAGCGCGCGATCCTGATCGCCGAACAACTGACGCCTTCACAGACCGCCAGCCTGGACACACGCAAGGTGCTGGGGTTTGTCACTGTCGGTGGTGGCGCGACCAGCCACGTCGCAATCCTCGCCCGTGCCCTGGGCCTGCCGTCTATCTGCGGTGTTTCGGCTCAGGTGTTGGCGGTGGCCAATGGCAAGCAGGTGCTGCTCGACGCCGACAAAGGCGAGCTGCACCTCGAACCGAACCTGGCCGAAATCGAGCAGCTGGACGTTGCGCGTAAACAACAGGTGCTCCGCCATCAGCGCGATGTGGCGCAGGCGTCGTTACCCGCCACTACCCGCGATGGTCATCACGTTGAAGTCACTGCCAACGTGGCTTCGTTGCAGGAAGTCGAGCAATCCCTGACCCTCGGCGGCGAAGGCGTCGGCCTGCTGAGATCGGAGTTCCTGTATCTGGATCGCAACCGTGCCCCAAGTCCTGACGAACAGGCAGCGACCTACACCGAGATCGCCCGTGCCCTGGGCACCGAGCGCAACCTGGTGGTGCGCACCCTCGACGTGGGTGGCGACAAACCCTTGGCCTACGTGCCGATGGACGCCGAGACCAACCCCTTCCTCGGTCTGCGCGGCATCCGTTTGTGCCTGGAACGCCCGGAACTGCTGCGCGAACAATTCCGCGCGATCCTCGCCAGCGCCGGTTTTGCACGGCTGCACATCATGTTGCCGATGATCAGCCTGCTGTCGGAGCTGCACCTGGCGCGCAGGATCCTTGAAGAGGAAGCATTAGCGCTGGGGCTCACCGAGTTGCCAAAGCTGGGCATCATGATTGAAGTGCCGTCCGCCGCGCTGATGGCGGATGTGTTCGCGCCCCATGTGGATTTCTTTTCTATCGGCACCAACGACCTGACCCAGTACACGCTCGCCATGGACCGCGACCACCCGCGCCTGGCCAGTCAGGCCGACAGCTTCCATCCGGCGGTACTGCGCCTGATTGCCGCCACGGTCAAGGCTGCCCACGCCCATGGCAAGTGGGTGAGTGTGTGCGGCGCGTTGGCGTCCGAGGCGCTGGCGGTACCCGTATTGATCGGGCTGGGTGTGGACGAGTTGTCGGTCAGCGTGCCGTTGATCCCCACCATCAAAGCCACCGTGCGCGAGCTGGACCTGGCTGACTGCCAGATCATCGCCCGCCAGGTCCTGGGCCTGGAAGGAGCCGCCCAGGTGCGTGAGGCCTTGCGCCAATATCACGCCGCCACCTTAGAAACCTCACCTGTCGTGGAGCACTGAGTATGTTCGAGAAATTGCAGCGGGCGTTCTGGAAGGCCCTGACGCCGGATTTGATTGCCGAGACGGTCACTGCGCCGACGCAGAGCCTGTTGTCGGCCGAGGTGCTGAACGCATTGGGTGGGGCGGATAACCTCAAGTCGCAGCAGCGTGTGGCGCTGACGCGGGTGAGGGTGCAGTTGCAGGATGCGGCGAAGGTGGATGCTACGGCGTTAAAGGCAGCGGGGGTGCCAGGTGTGATGGTGCTGACGGGCGGAGTGGTGCATCTGCTCACCGGCCTTTGAGCCAGCTCGAAATCCAAATGTGGGAGGGGGCTTGCCCCCGATTGCAATGTATCTGTCAGCTTAGTTGTAGCTGACACACAGCTATCGGGGGCAAGCCCCCTCCCACATGAATTTTGCTGTGTTCTTACAGTTGCGGGTTATCTTCCGGCGGCTTGGTCTTGTCCACACCCGGCACATGCAAGTTGCCTTCGACCACCTGGTTGCCTTCCAACTGCGGCTGGGTCACCCAGGTGAGGATGTCGTAGTAACGCCGGATGTTTGCCACGAAGTGCACCGGCTCCCCACCGCGGGCGTAGCCGTAGCGGGTCTTGCTGTACCACTGCTTCTGCGACAGGCGCGGCAGCATCTTCTTCACGTCCAGCCACTTGTTCGGATTCAGGCCTTCACGTTTGGCCAAGGTGCGGGCATCTTCCAGGTGACCGGTGCCGACGTTGTAGGCGGCGAGGGCAAACCAGGTGCGATCCGGCTCGGCAATGCTGTCGTCCAATTCATCCTTGATCTTGGCCAGGTACTTGGCGCCACCCATGATGCTTTGCTTGGGATCCAGGCGGTTGGACACGCCCATCGCCTGGGCGGTGTTCTGGGTCAGCATCATCAGGCCGCGCACGCCGGTCTTGGAGGTGACGGCCGGCTGCCACAGTGACTCCTGATAGCCGATGGCTGCCAGCAGGCGCCAATCGACCTTTTCTTCCTTGGCATAAGCGCGGAAGTGTTTCTCGTACTTGGGCAAACGCTGCTGCAGGTGCTGGGCAAAGGTGTAGGCGCCCACATAGCCGAGCACGTCGACATGGCCGTAGTAGCGGTCTTTCAGACGCTGCAACGTGCCGTTCTTCTCGACTTTATCCAGGTAACTGTTGATCTCGTTGAGCAGGCTGTTGTCTTCGCCGGCGGCCACCGCCCAGCTCTGGTTGCTGGCGTTGCCCAGGTCGAACGCCACGCGCACGTTGGGGAAGTACACCTGGTTCATCGCCACTTCGTTGGAGTCCACCAGGGTCAGGTCGATTTGCCCTTCGTCCACCATGCGCAGCAGGTCGACCACCTCAACGGCGTCGGATTCTTCGTATTCAATCGCAGGATTCTGCTTTTTCAGCGCCGCCAGTTGCTCGGCGTGGGTGCTGCCCTTGAGCACCATGATCTTCTTGCCCACCAAATCGGCCGCGTTGGTCGGGCGCGACTGGCCGTTGCGGTAGATGATCTGCGGGGTGACTTCTAAATAAGGGTGGGAGAAACGCACCTGCGTCTGGCGCTGCTCGCTGCTGACCAGGCCGGCCGCTGCGAGAACCGGGCCGTTGGGTTTGCCCAGTTGGCCGAACAGGTCGTCGAGGTTGTCGGCGGTCTCGATCTCCAGCTTCACGCCCAGGTCATCGGCAAAGCGCTTGACCAGTTCGTATTCGAAACCGGTTTCACCGTTGCGGTCCTGGAAATAGGTCGCCGGGCTGTTCCGGGTGACCACCCGCAATACACCATCCTCCTTGATTCGCTCGAGCGTGCTGGGTTTATCAACACAGGCGCTGAGCATCAGGAAGAGTCCGGTGGCGATGAGCCATTTGGCGCATCGCGGGCGCAAAGCAGTTGGGGAGAACATCTGCGCAGTATACGCAAACGGCCCACGGCGCCATATCTCGACAGCGCGGGTCTTGTCTGCTAGCGCCGGTAAAACTGTGCTGCAGCCCGCAGAAACGGGGCTTGGCGAGGGATTGTGACGGTTAAAATAACTGCGCCGGATGCCGGGCATGCCCCCTCTAAAGGGGGGTAATCCGGCCAACTGACGTCCGGCAGCAGCCACCGGTAGCGTTTCGGGTGCCGTTGGCGGCGGTTTACGCTAGAATGCACGGCCTCAAAGCACACCCCCTTCCCGAGGCTGTCCCGAAGATGTTGATCCTGCGCGGCGCTCCTGCCCTTTCTGCCTTTCGCCACAGCAAACTCCTTGAGCAACTGAGCCAAAAGGTTCCAGCTGTTACAGGCCTGTACGCTGAATTTGCTCACTTCGCCGACGTTACCGGCGTGTTGACCGCCGACGAACAGCAAGTGCTGGCACGCCTTCTGAAGTACGGCCCAAGCGTTCCGGTTCAAGAGCCTAATGGCCGCTTGTTCCTGGTTCTGCCGCGGTTCGGCACCATCTCGCCCTGGTCGAGCAAGGCCAGCGATATCGCCCGCAACTGCGGCCTGGAAAAAATCCAGCGCCTGGAGCGTGGTATCGCGTTCTACGTCGCCGGCCAGTTCAGCGATGCCGAAGCCGAGCTGATCGCCAGCAGCCTGCACGACCGCATGACCCAGATCATCGTCAGCCAGCTGGAACAGGCTGCCGGCCTGTTCAGCCACGCCGAGCCCAAGCCGCTGACCGCGATTGACGTGCTCGGCGGTGGCCGCGCCGCCCTCGAGAAGGCCAACACCGAGCTGGGCCTGGCCCTGGCTGAAGACGAAATCGACTACCTGGTCAACGCCTTCAACGGCTTGAAACGCAACCCGCACGACATCGAACTGATGATGTTCGCCCAGGCCAACTCCGAGCACTGCCGTCACAAGATCTTCAACGCCAGTTGGGACATCGACGGCGAAAGCCAGGAAAAAAGCCTGTTCGGCATGATCAAGAACACCTACGTGATGCACAGCGAAGGCGTTCTGTCGGCTTATAAAGACAACGCCTCGGTGATCGTCGGCTCCGTCGCCGGCCGCTTCTTCCCGGACCCTGAAACCCGCCAGTACGGCGCGGTGCAGGAGCCGGTGCACATCCTGATGAAGGTTGAGACCCACAACCACCCGACCGCGATTGCCCCGTTCCCGGGCGCAGCCACCGGTTCCGGCGGCGAAATCCGTGACGAAGGCGCTACCGGCCGAGGCGCCAAGCCAAAGGCGGGCCTGACCGGCTTCACCGTGTCCAACCTGCAGATCCCAGGCTTTGAACAGCCGTGGGAAGTGCCGTACGGCAAGCCTGAGCGCATTGTTACCGCGCTGGACATCATGATCGAAGGCCCGCTGGGCGGCGCCGCGTTCAACAACGAATTCGGACGTCCGGCGCTGACCGGTTACTTCCGTACCTTCGAACAATCCATCACCACCCCGCGTGGCGATGAAGTGCGCGGCTATCACAAGCCAATCATGTTGGCCGGCGGCATGGGCAACATCCGTGAAGAACACGTCAAGAAAGGCGAGATCCTGGTCGGCTCCAAGCTGATCGTGCTCGGCGGCCCGGCGATGTTGATCGGCCTGGGCGGCGGCGCGGCTTCCTCCATGGCCACCGGCACCAGCTCGGCAGACCTGGACTTCGCTTCCGTACAGCGCGAAAACCCAGAGATGGAGCGTCGCTGCCAGGAAGTCATCGACCGTTGCTGGCAGTTGGGTGACAAGAACCCGATTAGCTTCATCCACGACGTCGGCGCGGGTGGTCTGTCCAACGCCTTCCCGGAACTGGTCAATGATGGCGACCGTGGTGGCCGTTTCGAACTGCGCAACATTCCTAACGACGAACCGGGCATGGCCCCGCACGAAATCTGGAGCAACGAATCCCAGGAGCGCTACGTTCTGGCAGTCGGCGCTGAAGACTTCGCACGCTTCCAGGCCATCTGCGAACGCGAGCGTTGCCCGTTTGCGGTAGTCGGCGAAGCCACTGCCGAGCCACAGCTGACGGTTACCGACAGCCACTTCGGCAACAGCCCGGTGGACATGCCGCTGGAAGTGCTGCTGGGCAAAGCCCCGCGCATGCACCGTTCGGCTGTACGTGAAGCCGAGCTGGGCGATGATTTCGACCCAAGCCAACTGGAACTGGCCGACAGCATCGAACGCGTGCTGCACCACCCGGCCGTGGCGAGCAAAAGCTTCCTGATCACCATCGGCGACCGCACCATCACCGGCCTGGTGGCCCGTGACCAAATGGTCGGCCCGTGGCAGGTTCCGGTGGCTGACGTTGCCGTTACCGCCACCAGCTTCGACGTCTACACCGGTGAAGCCATGGCCATGGGCGAGCGTACACCGCTGGCCCTGCTCGACGCTCCGGCGTCGGGCCGCATGGCCATTGGTGAAACCCTCACCAACATCGCGGCTTCGCGCATCGGTAAATTGTCCGACATCAAACTGTCGGCCAACTGGATGTCGGCTGCCGGTCACCCGGGTGAAGACGCCCGTCTGTACGACACTGTTAAGGCAGTGGGTATGGAGCTGTGCCCTGAGCTGGGTATCACCATTCCGGTGGGTAAGGACTCCATGTCCATGGCCACCCGTTGGAACGAAGACGGCATCGACAAGACGGTCACCTCGCCGCTGTCGCTGATCGTTACCGGTTTCGCACCGGTCACCGACATCCGCCAGACCCTGACCCCGCAACTGCGCATGGACAAGGGCACCACCGATCTGATCCTGATCGACCTGGGCCGTGGCCAGAACCGCATGGGTGCGTCCATCTTGGCGCAAACCCATGGCAAGCTCGGCAGCCAGGCACCGGACGTCGATGACGCCGAAGACCTGAAAGCCTTCTTCGCCGTGATCCAGGGCCTCAACGCCGACGGCCACCTGCTGGCTTACCACGACCGTTCCGACGGCGGCTTGCTGACCAGCGTTGTCGAGATGGCCTTCGCCGGTCACTGCGGTCTTAACATCGTGCTCGACAGCGTTGCCGAGGCAGCGTGCGAGATCAACGGCATCCTGTTCAACGAAGAGTTGGGCGCGGTGATCCAGGTTCGCCAGGACGCTACCCCGGACGTACTCGCCCAATTCAGCGCCGCTGGCCTGGACGACTGCGTGGCCGTGATCGGCCAGCCGATCAACAACGGCGAGATCAACATCTCGTTCAACGGTGACACGGTGTTTGCCGGCCAGCGTCGTCTGCTGCAACGTCAGTGGGCCGAGACCAGCTACCAGATCCAACGCTTGCGTGACAACGCCGACTGCGCCGAACAGGAATTCGACGTGATCCTGGAAGAAGACAACCCGGGCCTGAGCACCAAGCTCAGCTTCGACGTCAACCAGGACATCGCCGCGCCTTACATCAAGAAAGGTATCCGCCCACAGGTTGCCGTACTGCGTGAGCAGGGCGTCAACGGCCAGGTGGAAATGGCGGCTGCGTTCGACCGCGCCGGCTTCAATGCGATCGACGTGCACATGAGCGACATCCTCGCCGGTCGCGTTGACCTCAACGAGTTCAAAGGCCTGGTAGCCTGCGGCGGTTTCTCCTACGGCGACGTGCTGGGTGCCGGTGAAGGCTGGGCCAAGTCGGCCCTGTTCAACAGCCGTGCCCGCGATGCGTTCCAAGGCTTCTTCGAGCGCAACGACAGCTTCACCCTGGGTGTGTGCAACGGTTGCCAGATGATGTCCAACCTCAGCGAACTGATCCCGGGCAGCGAGTTCTGGCCGCACTTCGTGCGTAACCGTTCCGAGCAGTTCGAAGCCCGTGTCGCCATGGTGCAGGTGCAGGAGTCCAACTCGATCTTCCTGCAAGGCATGGCCGGTTCGCGCATGCCAATCGCCATCGCTCACGGTGAAGGCCATGCCGAGTTCGAAAGCGAAGAAGCGTTGCTGGAAGCCGACCTGTCCGGCACCGTCGCCCTGCGTTTTGTCGACAACCACGGCAAGGTCACCGAGACCTACCCGGCCAACCCGAACGGCTCGCCGCGCGGGATCACCGGTCTCACCAGCCGCGACGGTCGCGTCACCATCATGATGCCGCACCCGGAGCGCGTATTCCGCGCCGTGCAGAACTCGTGGCGCCCGGAAGAGTGGAACGAAGATGGCGCCTGGATGCGCATGTTCCGCAATGCTCGCGTGTGGGTGAACTAAGACGGTGTACAAGCTTGCCTTCTTTGTGCCCGACAGCCATGTGGAGACGGTGAAAACCGCCGTCTTCGCCGCCGGCGGCGGGCGCATCGGCAATTACGACAGCTGCGCCTGGCAAGTGCTGGGCCAGGGCCAATTCCGCGCGTTGGATGGCAGCCAGCCGTTTATCGGGCAGGTGGGTCAGGTTGAAGTGGTTGAAGAATGGAAGGTTGAGCTGGTGGTGACGGATGAATTGATCGTGGCTGTTGTGGCTGCTTTGAAACTCAGTCACCCGTATGAGACACCGGCGTATGAGGTGTGGCAGTTGGCGGATTTTTGATTCGCACGCTGTATTAACAAGAAACCCGCTGGGCCAGTTTGGTCAGCGGGTTTTTTGTTGGCTGTGAAATCCCATCGTCGGCAAGCCGGCTCCTACAGAGGGAGCGCGTTCAACTGTAGGAGCCGGCTTGCCGGCGATGGCGTCCGTACAGGCGCTGCAGACCTTTCCGACAAACCTTTCAGGTTGTCCCTCGGAACCTGGCTCAATAGCCTTCTTCGGTCGCTGTCGGCTCAGTGATCGGGATCTGATTTCAAGGCCCGTCCAGCAACATTGCTCTCGGGTTTGATATTCAATGATGGAATTGCAAGATACCGTCGCTCCACGCCTAAATACCAGTAGCCCACTAGGGAAAGCCTTGGTTTCAATGTTCAAATCCATCGAAGTGGAATTGATACTTGAAGGGGCTAAACCTGGCTCGGTCAAGGTCATTGTCTTCGGCGGTTGTGCTGTTCATTTATACACACACCACCGTATTTCCACGGATGTTGATGCGGAGATTTATTGCGCGAGCTTTCGAAATAAGCTGCGCCTTCAGACACTGTTGGCGGAATTTCCAGAGCAGTTTTTCGATGAGCGATCTGGGCGCGTCATGGAGCTGAACTACGATCTCCAATACAACACTAGCTTTGGCCCGCTGCACGAAGACTACTGGGAACGAAGTCTTCCCCTGGATGAGTTTCCTGCACAATCCGCACTGCACTTGCATATAGCGGCACCTATCGACATTGCCATCTCAAAATTGGCTAGAGCTACCGATCAGGATGTAAGCGATATCATGGCGCTGCTCAGGGCGGGCTTCATTGTGACCACTGAGCTCCGTCGGCTGGCATCGCAGGCGATTGATATGTATGTTGGAAACAAAGAACCACCCAGGTCCATTCTGACCAATATTTTGCATGATTATCTGGAGACAGCAGATGGCGAAGCCTTTTAACGCTCCCGTCCTCTCGTCCGCGTTGGACACTCTGGTTAAAAGCCCTTTGAATCAGGCTGATGATGAGGCGCTGGTGAGTGCAGCGAAAGCAGTCTGGTACTCGGACGCTAACCTTGTCGGTGAAGTGAAGAACTTTCTAGAGGCTCACTCCAGTGAATTGGAGCTTCGTCGCGCGGGGTATCTGCTGGAACGCTTCACACGCTTTTCGTGTGTAACGGATAGCCGGGTTTTGGAAGCCTTGCACGCTATTGAGCTGTTTGCGGCGACTGCTTCCAAGCAGGATGTGAAGCCTTTGGGCGTTGTTGCACTGCGCAGCCGCCGTGATGAACTGGCGGTGTCCTGGGGGCTGAGTGAGGGGTTGGGTTTGAAAGCTCAAGCGCTGATGCCGTTTCAGACTCGCCATTACGAAGCGGAGCAGCGTGGGGCGTCAGTCTAGGCGTTCGTTGCGATTAAAGAATCCGGCTTAGGCCGGGTTTTTGTTGTCTGCTATTTCTTCGGCTCTCGGAGGTTTCTTACAAGCCTTTCAGGTTGTCCCTCGGAACTCACCTCACTAACCTTCGCCAGTCGCTGCCAATTCAGTGACCGGGACTGCAAGCCTGAAAAATCACTAGGAGCCTATTCCATATGGAGTTTATTGATGATCAGCGACAACTTGCTAACTGGTTCAATCTCATCTCAAGCCGAGTCCCGCCAAGCTGGTGATTCACCGTCCGACCAGATCTTCACCGTACTACCCAGTCTGAACACCGAAACCCTGCTCGCCAATGCCTCCCAAGACCTGGCATCTGTGCAGGCACTGGCGGGCAATCTGGCGTTTGATGTCGACGGCCCGCAGCGAGATGCAGTGCTGGGCATTCATCGGATGGTGGAAGGCATCCAACTGATGGTGGATCGGGTGTTGGACCTACAGGAAGTGCCGATCAGCAACTGACCACACCCACTCTGTGGCGAGGGAGCTTGCTCCCGTTGGGGTGCGAAGCGCCCCCAAAACCTGCCACAGAGTTCTTTCTGAAAAAATGGGTGTTCTGAGCGAAGGGCCGCTGCGCAGCCCAACGGGAGTAAGCTCCCTCGCCACAGGGTGGTCAGGCGTTGATTGGGCGGGTAACCAACCGCTCCAACGCTTCACCCAATACTGACGCATTTTCACCAATCAACAGGTGCCAAACACCGCTATCCAGTTGGCTTACGCCCTGGCAGCCGAGTGCAGTAAGTTGAGCTTCCGACAACACCGAATCATCCCCCAACTTCACCCGCAACCGAGTCATCGCTACGGCTTCCAGTTGCCGCACATTTCCCCGGCCGCCCAAGGCGCTCAGCCATTTCTCGGCTTCCTGCACATTCACTGCAACCGGCTTAGCCACAGGCGCAACGGCGACAGGCGCACTGGCAACAAACGACGGCATGGCCAAGCGAATCTCATCAGCAATGCTGTCGGCCATCGGCCCGACCACCACCTGCAAACTGCCGCCGTTACCTGGCCGGACGACTGCCATGGCGCCCAGCGCTTTCAACTCTGCATCCACCGCCTTGTTACGATCCACCATGTCCAACCGCAGGCGCGTGGTGCAGGCACCGACGCTCAGCAGATTCTCAGCACCACCCAGGGCCTGGATGTAGGCCGTGGCGCGCTGGTTATCCGTCATCACTTCCGCCTGCACCACCTGAATATCCTCACGCCCTGGTGTTTTCAGGTTGAAGCGGCGAATGCAGTAGTTGAACACGCTGTAATAGATCAGCGCATAGGCCAACCCAACCGGGAACACCAGCCAACCATTGGTAGACTTGCCCCAACCCAGCACCATGTCGATAAACCCACCGGAGAAGGTAAAGCCCAGGTGGATATTTAGCATATTGGTGACCGCCATCGACAGGCCGGTCAGCACCGCATGGATCAGGTACAGGAACGGCGCGAGGAACATGAACGCGAACTCAATCGGCTCGGTCACCCCCGTCAGAAAGGAGGTCAACGCCATGGACAGGAAAATCCCGCCCATCACTTTACGGCGTTCAGGCAACGCATTCCGATACATCGCCAAACACGCAGCCGGCAGGCCAAACAGCATCACCGGGAACATGCCGGTCATGAACTGGCCGCCTTTCGGGTCGCCGGCAAAATAACGGGTGAGGTCGCCAGTGACCACCGCGCCGGTCACCGGATCGGTAAAGGTGCCGAACACAAACCAGGCCATATTGTTGAGGATGTGGTGCAGCCCGGTGACGATCAGCAGGCGGTTGAACACGCCAAACACAAACGCACCCAGGCTGCCGCTTTCCATCAACAACACGCCGAAGCTGTTGATGCCGTGCTGGATCGGCGGCCAGATCAAACCAAAGATCACGCCCAATCCGACCGCACTGAACCCGGTGACGATCGGCACAAACCGTCGCCCACCAAAGAACGCCAGGTACTCCGGTAGCTTGATGTCCTTGAAGCGGTTGTAAAGCCCGCCCGCCATCAGGCCGCTGGCGATACCGGCAAGCATGCCCATGTTGATGGACGTGTCCATCACCTTGAGCGTGGAGACCATCACCAGGTAACCAATCGCACCCGCCAAACCGGCCGTGCCGTTGTTGTCGCGGGCAAACCCCACGGCAATGCCGATGGCGAAGATCAGCGCCAGGTTGGCGAAGATCGCCTGCCCGGCGTCGTGCATCACCGCGATGTTCAAAAGATCGGTGTCGCCCAGGCGCAGCAAGAGGCCGGCAATCGGCAGGATCGCAATCGGCAGCATCAGTGCACGGCCCAGGCGTTGCAGGCCTTCGATGAAATGTTGGTACATGGCGAGTCTCCTTTTTTCTTGTTGTTGTCAGCTCAGCGGCCAGTGGTGTTGACAGGCTTGGCGAACGGCTTTGGCGCTGCTCAGGTCGAGCAGCCCTTGGCTCAGTTGCCGGCATTGCGCCGCATCCAGGTGGCGGACGCGGTCCTTGATTTCTCCGATCTGCGGCGGGCTTACCGACAGCTCGCTGACCCCCAGGCCCACCAGGACTGGCGTGGCCAACGGGTCGGAGGCGAGGGCGCCGCACACACCGACCCAACGGCCGTGTTTCGCCGCGCCTGTGCAGGTCTGCGCGATCAGCCGCAGCAGCGCCGGGTGCAGCGCATCGACGCGCGCGGCAAGGCCGGCGTGGTCGCGGTCCATGGCCAGGGTGTACTGGGACAAGTCATTGGTGCCGATGGACAGGAAATCCGCATGCTTGGCCAACTGCTCGGCCATCAGCGCGGCGGCGGGCACTTCGATCATCACGCCCAGGTCGGGGCGCTGGGTCAGCTCCAGCTCCACGCACAACTCATCCAAACGCTGGCGGATCTGCAGCAGCTCATCCACTTCACTGACCATCGGCAGCAGGATGCGGCAGCGCTCCAGTGGGGAGACCTGCAGCAGCGCGCGCAGTTGCTGGTCGAGCAGTTCCGGGCGCACTTGGGCCAGGCGAATACCGCGCAGGCCCAGCACCGGATTCGCTTCGACCGGCAGCGGCAGGTAGTCGAGCTGCTTGTCGCCGCCCACGTCGATGGTGCGGATGATCACCGACTTGTCGCCCATGGCATCCAGTACTGCTTGGTAGGCCTGGCGCTGCTCCTGTTCATCCGGTGCAGTGCGACGATCGACGAAGAGAAATTCGGTGCGCAGCAGGCCGACGCCATCGGCGCCATTTTCAAACGCCACCTGGGCTTCGGCACTGGAAGCGACATTGGCGGCCACTTCGATGGTCACGCCATCGCTGGTGCGCGCCGGCTGTTGAGCCTGGGCCTGTTGCTGCTGGCGACGCCGTTTCTGTGCGTCACGAATCTGGTGCACTTCGGCGTGGCGCGCGTCGCTGGGTGCCAGTTCCAGGCGGCCGTTGGCGGCGTCCAGCACCACACGTTGACCTTGGGGCACATCGAGGACTTCGGCACCCAACGCCACCACGCAGGGCAAGCCTTTGCCGCGAGCCAGGATCGCCACGTGAGAGGTGGCGCCGCCTTCGGCCATGCAAATGCCGACGGCCTGTTGCGCGCTGAGTTGCAGCAGGTCTGAGGGGGTCAGTTCATGGGCGCTGACAATCGAGCCCGCGGGCAATTCGAAATGCCAGGCCTCACCCAGCAACGCACGCAGTACCCGTTGTTGCAAATCACGCAGATCGTTGGCGCGTTCGGCAAACAGTGGTTTGCCCAGGGCCAGCAATACCGCGCATTGCGCCTGGATTGCATCGCGCCAGGCGTGAGTCGCTGCGCTGCCTTTTTCGATGGAGCCGGTCGCGGCTTCCAGCAGGTTAGGATCTTCCATCAGCGCGAGGTGGGCGGCGAAGATGTCTTCTTCCTCGATGTTCTTGCGCTGGCGCGCTTGATCCAGAGTCATGCGAATTTCGCTGCGCACTTGCTTCAGGGCGGTGTCCAGGCGTTGCAGTTGTTCGTCGGCAGCATGGTGGCCGGCGTCTGCCGGCAGTTCGATACCCGTCAGGCGGAACAGCGGCCCGCATACGAGACCCGGAGCAGCACACACACCTTGCAACACGCCGGCTTCGGTGTTGGCTCGGCGTGGGGTGGCAACGACGGGGGCGTGGTGTTCTTCCTTGATGGCGGCGGACAAGGCCGCGACCAGTGCCTGCAACGCCGCCTCCGCATCCCTGCCGCGACAGCTCACACGCACTTCATCCCCTTCGCCAATACCCAGCCCCATCAAGCCAATCAAGCTGTCACACGAAGCTGATTTATCACCGAAATGCAGCTGTGCCTGGCTGCTGAACCCCTGGGCCGTCTTGCGGATCAACGCCGCCGGACGCGCATGCAAACCACCGCGATGCGTGATGCGCACGCTGGCGCTGACTTTAGCGTCCGAGTTATCCACAGCGGTTTGAACCGCTGCCGCCGAACGCGCCACGACCTGCAACAACGGCTCGCCGACCTTGACCGATTGCCCGGCTACCGAACGCAATTCGAAACGTTCGCCATTGGTCAGGATGATCAGGCTGATCAGGCTCTTGCACTGACGCGCAATGCGGTCCAGGTCAAACTGCACCAATGCTTGCCCCTTGCTCACCTTCGCGCCTTCCTTCACCAGCAAGGCAAAGCCTTCGCCGTTCAGTTCCACCGTATCGATGCCCACATGCATCAACACCTCGGCACCGTTCTGGGCGCGAATCGTCAGGGCGTGCCCGGTGCGCGCGACATGGATGATTACGCCGTCACAGGGCGCATGCAGGCAATCGTTCAGGGGGTCGATGGCAATACCATCGCCCATGGCGTGGCTTGCGAACACTTCATCAGGAACGTCGCCCAGGGTCAGCACGGGCCCGCTTAACGGGGCGCTGAGGGTCAATTCATTATTGTTGTAGGACATGGGCACGGTACTCATCAGGAAAACGCCACTCAGTGAGTGCGGGTAACTTTGCTCAGGTGACGCGGCTGGTCCGGGTCCATGCCTCGGGCTTGCGCCAAACCTGCCGCCATCACGTAGAAACTCTGGATCGCCAGGATCGAATCCAGGGTCGGGTGTTCGGCGCGGCTCAGGGTCAGGTCGCGCTCGACGATGTTATCCGGCGCAGCCAGCAATACACGGGCGCCGCGCTGGCGCATGTCGGCGGCCAGGCTCAGCAGGCCGGCTTGCTCGGCGCCGCGCGGGGCGAAGACCAGCAGGGGATAGTTGTCGCCAATCAGGGCCATCGGTCCGTGACGCACTTCGGCGCTGCTGAAGGCTTCGGCCTGGATCGCCGAGGTTTCCTTGAGCTTGAGTGCAGCTTCCTGGGCGATGGCGAAACCGGCGCCGCGACCGATGACCATTAATTGCTGGCAGTCGCGCAGGGCGTCGATGGCAACCGTCCAATCTTGTTGGGCGGCGGCACGCAGGTCATCGGGCAGGGCGCGGCAGGCGTGCAGCAACTCGGTTTCTTGGTTCCAGTGGCCAATCAGCTGCGCGCTGGCGCTGAGGGTGGCGATGAAGCTTTTGGTCGCGGCCACGCTGTGTTCCGGCCCGGCGCACAGCGGCACATGGAATTCGCAGGCGGCTTCCAGCGGCGAGTCTTCGGCGTTGACCAGCGAAATGCTCAGGGCACCGCGTTTGCGTAGCAGACGCAGGCTGTTCACCAAGTCCGGACTTTGCCCCGACTGGGAGAAACCAAACGCTACCTGGCCGCTGACTTTCATTGGTGCCTGCAACAGGGTCACTACCGACATCGGCAACGACGCCACCGGAGTGCCGACGTGCTGCATGGTCAGGTAGGCGAAATAGCTGGCGGCATGGTCCGAGCTGCCACGGGCGATGGTCATCGCCACCTGCGGCGGCTGACGGCGCAGGCGGCCGGCGATTTCCTCCAGCGCCGGGTCCAGGCGTTGCAGTTGGGCGGCCACGGCGTCGCAGGAGGCCAGGGCCTCTTCAAGCATTTTTGAAGTCAATGGTTTCTCCTTCGACCATTACGTCGGTGAGTGTCAGGGAGCGGTCCAGGCGCACGCAGTCGGCAAAGCTGCCGGGTTGCAGGCGGCCGCGTTCTTCCAGGCCCAGGTAGTCCGCAGGAAATTGCGACAGGCGTTGTGAGGCTTCGCTGATGGGCAGGCCGATCTTCACCAGGTTGCGCAGCGCCTGGTCCATGGTCAGCGTGCTGCCGGCCAGGGTGCCGTCGGCCAGGCGTACGCCGCCCAGGCATTTGGTCACGGTGTGGCTGCCCAGCTTGTATTCACCGTCGGGCATGCCGGCGGCGGCGGTGGAATCGGTGACGCAATACAGGCATGGGATCGAGCGCAACGCCACGCGCATGGCGCCGGGGTGAACGTGGAGCAGATCCGGGATCAGTTCGGCGTATTTGGCGTGGGCCAACGCGGCGCCGACGATGCCCGGCTCGCGGTGATGCAACGGGCTCATCGCGTTGTACAAATGGGTAAAGCTGGTGGCTCCGGCGGCGAGGGCGGCGACGCCTTCTTCGTAGCTGCCCAGGGTGTGGCCGATCTGCATGCGCACGCCACGTTCGCTGAGGGCGCGGATGAGGGCGTCGTGGCCGGCGATTTCCGGCGCGATGGTGATCACGCGGATTGGCGCCAGGCGCAGGTAGGCTTCCACTTCGGCCATCAACGCGGTGTGGGCGAAGTTGGGTTGGGCGCCGAGTTTTCCGGGATTGATGTAGGGCCCTTCCAGGTGCACGCCGAGTACACGGGCGCTGCCGGTAGGACGTTGCTCGCAGAAGGTGCCGAGCTGGCCGAGCACGCTGGAGATTTCCTCCACCGGAGCGGTCATGGTGGTGGCCAGCAACGAGGTGGTACCAAAGCGCACATGGGTGCGAGTGATCGTCTCGAAGGCATCGCGGCCTTCCATGATGTCCGCGCCGCCACCGCCGTGCACATGCAGGTCGATAAAGCCCGGCAGCAGGTAGGGCAACTCGTTTTCAGCCGGGTCGCAGGGCGTGCCTTCGATGGCGACGACCTTGCCGTGCGCGTGCACCAGGCGGCCGCGAATCCAGCCGCTGGGCGTGAGGATGTTGTCTTCGGACATGGGCAGTTCTCTAAATTCGCAGTTCAGCGGAATAGTCGTGGCGACGCAGTTCTGCGACGAAGTCGTAGTAGTCGTTGCGGCAGTAGGTGTCGGTGATTTCGATCGGCGTGTTATCGGCGGTGTAGCCGACCCGGGTCATCAGCAGCATGGCGGTGCCGGGGGCGATGCCGACCAGCTTGGCGAACTCGTCCGAGGCGTTGATCGCCTGGATATGCTGCAGGGCGCGCACCACCGGTTTGCCGATGCCTTCCAGGTACTCGTACAACGAGTGGCCGATGGCTTGTGGCTGTGGCAGCACCGAGGCGGGCATGGTGGTCATTTCAATTGCCATCACCGTGTCATCCGCCTTACGCAAGCGCTTGAGGCGAGCCACTTTGTCGGCGGGCGACAGGCCCAGGCGGATCATCTCTTCGTGGGTCGGCTGGGTCAGTTCACGCTCCAGCCATTGGGAGCTGGGCACAAAACCCTTGAGCCGCAGCATTTCGCTGAACCCCGACAGGCGCGACAGCGGCTGTTCCAAACGTGGCGAAATATAGGTGCCGGAACCTTGGTTGCGGCGGATCAGCCCTTGGGCAAACAACACTTCCAACGCCTTGCGTGCGGTGACGCGCGAAATGCTCAATTGCTCGCTGAGTACGCGTTCTGACGGCAGCGCCTGCTCGGACGTCCACTGGCCAGCATGGATCGCCGCTTCCAGTTTGCGCGCCAATTGCAGGTACAGCGGCGTGGATTGTTTGTCGTCGGGGCGCAGGGCCAGGATGGGATTCATCGTTAAGGTTTCCGATGCGGTTATTGGAGTGTTGTCGCCCGGTATGGGCCGGAAATTAATACCACTTAAATACCATGTCAATGCAGTCAAAATGGTGCAGGCATTGGTTTTAGGGCCCCGTAATGGGGCCTGGTATCAAGTGGTATTAGAGAGGTCTTTATCACGCGCAGAACTGCGCAGCCCGCGGGGGTGAACTGGTATTCACCGGCGGGCGCGGGGCAGGGCAGGAATTTTTTTCGAATTATTTTACGAACGGTACGAGATTACGGACGAATCTCGATGAGGGTACCGTCTTTGACCAGGTTCCACACTTCGCGCATGTCCACGTTGCGCATGCCGATGCAGCCGTCGGTCCAGTCCAGGGTGTGGAACCACTGTTCCGGGTAATCCTCGGTGTCGGGGGTGCCGTGGATCATGATCATGCTGCCGGGCTTCACGCCTTCGCGGCGGGCGCGGGCGGCGTCGCTGATGTTCGGGTAGGAGATGTGCATGGCCAGGTTGAAGCGGTCACTGGTCTTGCGCCAGTCGATCCAGTACAGGCCCTCTGGCGTGCGGCGGTCGCCCTCGATCAGCTTGTGGCCCTTGGGGTTCTTGCCCAGGGAAATGCGGTAGGTCTTGAACGGTTTGCCGTCGTTGATCAACTGCAACTGATGGGCGGACTTGAGCACCAGGACTTTTTCGACAGGCTTGCCGCCCAGGGTTTGCACCGTAGAGGCTGGTGACAGCGTGGTGAACGACAGGCAGAGCAGGGCAAGCACCCAACGCATCAAATACGGTATCCCCAGTGTCATGGCGCGGGCTTTCCCATCGGCGGCACGGCTTCGCTGCGCACCGGGAACGACTGTTGCCTGCGGTCAGCGAAAAAGTATTCCAGGGTACGCCCGACCGTGCGGAAAGCCAGCTCGGACCACGGGATGTCAACTTCGTCGAACAGCTGCACTTCCAGGCTTTCGGGGCCGGCGGCGAAGTCCAGGTCGAGCAGGTCGGCGCGGTAGAAAATATGCACCTGGTTGATGTGTGGCACGTCGATCAGCGTATAGATGTTCAGGTTGTGCACGCGGGCGCAGGCTTCTTCCAGGGTTTCGCGCATGGCGGCCTGTTCCACGGTCTCGCCGTTTTCCATGAAGCCGGCGGGCAGGGTCCAGTAACCCAGGCGCGGTTCGATGGCGCGGCGGCACAGCAGCACTTTATCGCCCCACACGGGTACGGTGCCGGCGACGATGTTGGGGTTCTGGTAGTGGATGGTCGAGCAGTTATCACACACAAAGCGCAGGCGGCCGTCGCCTTCGGGGATGCGTTGGGTGACCGGTTTACCGCACTGGCTGCAGAAATTCATGCTGGGGTTCCTGGAAAGTGCGTCTATCTTGGCGTGACGGGCAGGGCGCTGCAACAAGTTGTCGTTTAGCGACACGGCGCGGGTTTTGGGGTTGGGCACCCGCGAGCTTTGGTGCATGATGCAAGGTAGCCAACAGACCGAGATGACTCATGCTGGACGAGCTACTTCGCCGGGTAAGCAATCACACCCCCCACACGCTTGAAACCGACGGGCGTTTCCCCGAGGCCGCGGTGCTGGTGCCGATTACCCGCAGTGACGAACCTGAGCTGATCCTGACCCTTCGCGCCAGTGGCCTGTCGACCCATGGTGGCGAAGTGGCCTTTCCCGGCGGGCGCCGTGATCCGGAAGACCCGGACCTGATCTTCACCGCGCTACGTGAAGCGGAAGAAGAGATCGGCCTGCCACCCGGCCTGGTGGAAGTCATCGGCCCGCTGAGCCCATTGATCTCCCTGCATGGCATTCGGGTCACGCCGTATGTCGGCGTCATCCCCGATTACGTCGAATACCTGGCCAACGATGCCGAAATTGCCGCCGTCTTCAGCGTGCCTTTGGACTTCTTCCGACAGGACCCGCGCGAACATACCCACCGGATCGATTACCAGGGCCGTAGTTGGTACGTGCCCAGCTATCGATTCGGTGAATACAAGATCTGGGGGCTGACGGCGATCATGATTGTCGAGTTGATCAACCTGCTCTATGACGATGCCAAGATCAGCCTGCACCAACCACCCAAGAGTTTCATCAACATCTAAGCCATCGCTTGAATGGCAACGCCGTGAGGAAACACCATGAAATACCGCCTGGGCGACGCCCGCGTCGAGACGCATCCACACAGCTGGGTGGCGCCGAATGCCACGCTGGTGGGCAAGGTCAAGCTGGAGGAGGGCGCCAATGTCTGGTTCAACGCGGTGTTGCGTGGCGACAACGAACTGATCCTGATCGGCAAGAACAGCAACGTGCAGGACGGTAGCGTAATGCACACCGACATGGGCTACCCGCTGACCCTGGGCACCGGCGTGACCATTGGCCATAACGCGATGTTGCACGGTTGCACGGTGGATGATTACAGCCTGATCGGCATCAACGCGGTGATCCTCAATGGCGCCAAGATCGGCAAGCATTGCATCATCGGCGCCAACTCGCTGATCGGCGAAGGCAAGGAAATTCCCGATGGTTCGCTGGTGATGGGCTCGCCGGGCAAGGTGGTGCGGGAGTTGACCGACGCGCAGAAACGCATGCTTGAAGCCAGCGCTGCGCACTATGTGCACAACTCGCAGCGTTATGCGCGTGACTTGGTTGAGCAGGAAGAATGAACCCGATTGAGCGCCCCGTTGCGTCGCCGTGCGTGAGCATTTGCGCATTGGATGACGACGATATTTGTACTGGCTGCCAGCGCACGGTGGATGAGATCACGCGTTGGAGCCGCATGGATAACGCCGAGCGCCTGGTGGTGTTGGGCTTGTGTCATGAGCGGGCGGTGGCGAGTGGGATGGTGTTTATGGTTTCCGGGAAATCTGGCGGCTGAACCACCGCTATCGCAGGCAAGCCAGCTCCCACATTGTTCGACGCCAGCCAAGACAACTCGGTCAATTGTGAGAGCCGGGCTTGCCCGCGATAGGGCCCTCCCAGACGACATATTTCCAAATGTGAAGTACCCTGTGCCCCTTGTTCACAGGTCCATCCCCCATGCTCTTCCTGATCGCCTACATCAGCAGCGTCGTGCTGATCAACTTCGCCTTCTCCACCGCCCCGCACCTGGACGTTATCTGGTCCGCTTGGGGTGGCCTGGTCTTTATCCTGCGCGACATGGTGCAAACCCGCTTCGGCCACGGTGCGATCATCGCCATGCTGGCTGCGCTGGTGCTGTCGTATGTCACGTCCGACCCAGCCATCGCCCTGGCCAGCGCCACGGCGTTCGCGGTGTCCGAGTGCATCGACTGGCTGGTGTTCAGCATCACCAAGCGCCCGTTGCACGACCGCCTGTGGATAAGTTCGGCGCTGAGTATTCCTCTCGATACCTTCATCTTCTTCGGCTTGATCGGCGCGCTCACTCCAGCGGTAGCGGGCACCGCGCTGGTGTCGAAATTCGCCGGGGTCACGGTGGTGTGGTTGATCATGGCCTGGCGCATCCGCAAGCGCGCCGTCGTCAACTGAGGCCAATTGCTGCAGTTCATGTAAAATGCCGGCCTTTCTCCCAATGATCCGCTCCCCTGAGGACCTGAGATGACCCGAATCGGAACTCCATTGTCGCCAACCGCGACCCGCGTTTTGCTGTGTGGCTGCGGTGAGCTGGGCAAGGAAGTGGTAATCGAACTGCAACGCCTGGGCGTTGAAGTGATTGCCGTGGATCGCTACGCCAATGCGCCGGCCATGCAGGTGGCGCACCGTAGCCACGTGATCAACATGCTCGACGGCGCTGCGTTGCGTGCGGTGATCGAGGCCGAGAAGCCGCACTTCATCGTGCCGGAAATCGAAGCCATCGCCACCGCGACCCTGGTAGAACTGGAAGCCGAAGGCTTCACCGTGATCCCGACCGCGCGCGCCACCTCGTTGACCATGAACCGTGAAGGCATCCGCCGCCTGGCCGCTGAAGAGCTGGACCTGCCGACCTCGCCGTACCACTTCGCCGATACCTTCGAAGACTACAGCAAGGCCGTGCAGGACCTGGGCTTCCCCTGCGTGGTCAAGCCGGTGATGAGTTCGTCGGGCAAAGGCCAGAGCCTGCTGCGCAGCGCCGATGACGTGCAGAAAGCCTGGGACTACGCCCAGGAAGGTGGTCGTGCCGGTAAAGGCCGCGTGATCATCGAAGGCTTTATCGACTTCGACTACGAAATCACTCTGTTGACCGTGCGTCACATCGGCGGCACCACGTTCTGTGCGCCGGTTGGTCACCGTCAGGAGAAGGGCGACTACCAGGAATCCTGGCAGCCGCAGGCCATGAGCCCGATTGCCCTGGCAGAGTCCGAGCGTGTTGCCAAAGCGGTGACCGAGGCCCTGGGAGGTCGTGGTCTGTTTGGCGTTGAGTTGTTCATCAAGGGCGATCAGGTGTGGTTCAGCGAAGTCTCGCCGCGCCCGCATGACACCGGTTTGGTGACCTTGATTTCCCAGGACCTGTCGCAGTTTGCGCTGCATGCGCGCGCAATCCTGGGCTTGCCGATCCCGTTGATCCGTCAGTTCGGGCCTTCGGCCTCGGCGGTGATCCTGGTAGAAGGCCAGTCGACCCAGACTGCGTTCGCCAACCTCGGTGCTGCGCTGAGCGAGCCGGACACGGCGTTGCGTCTGTTTGGCAAGCCGGAAGTGAATGGCCAGCGCCGCATGGGCGTGGCGCTGGCGCGGGATGAGTCGATTGAAGCGGCTCGTGCTAAAGCGACCCGTGCTTCGAAGGCTGTTGTCGTAGAGCTGTAACCCAACCCTTGTAGGAGCGAGCTTGCTCGCGAAGGTATTTCAGGCGCATTGCGGCGTCGGATGTACCTTTTTCGCGAGCAAGCTCGCTCCTACAGGTGATTCGGTCTATCAGGCGACCTTGTTCAAATCATTATCCCGCGTCTCTTTCAGGCACAGCACAGCAATCAAGCTGAGCAACGCTGCCGCCGACACATACCCGCCGACATAACTCAGCCCCCCCATCGCCACCAGCTTGGTCGCGAAAAACGGTGCGGCCGACGCGCCCACAATCCCGCCCAGGTTATACGCCGCCGAAGCACCGGTATAACGCACGCGGGTCGGGAACAGTTCCGGCAGCATGGCGCCCATCGGTGCGAAGGTCACGCCCATCAGGAACAGCTCCAAGGCCAGGAACAGCGCTACGGCCCAGGTCGAACCGTGAGTCAGCAGCGGCTCCATGGTGAAGCCCGACAGGATCGCCAGGATCGCGCCGACAATCAGCACCGGCTTGCGTCCGTAGCGATCACTGGCCAGCGCCGCCAATGGCGTCGCCAGCCCCATGAACAGCACCGCAAAGCACAGCAGACCGAGGAAGGTCTCGCGGCTGTAGCCCAGGGTTGAAACGCCATAACTCAGGGAAAACGCGGTGGTGATATAAAACAGCGCGTAACACACCACCATCGACGCAGCGCCCAGCAACACCGGCAGCCAATGCTGGCTGAACAATTCCACCAGTGGCACCTTGACCGGCGCTTCCTTGGCGACGGCGTTGGCGAACACCGGCGTTTCGTGCAGCTTCAGTCGCGCGTACAGGCCAACCATCACCAGCGCAGCGCTGAGGATGAACGGGATGCGCCAGCCCCAGCTGCGGAACTGCTCGTCGTTCAGGCTCATGGCCAGGATCAGGAACAAGCCGTTGGCGGCCAGGAAGCCGATCGAAGGACCCAGTTGCGGGAACATGCCGAACCAGGCGCGTTTGCCCTTGGGCGCGTTCTCGGTGGCCAGCAGCGCCGCGCCGCCCCACTCACCGCCCAAGCCGAGGCCTTGGCCGAACCGCAGCACACACAACAGGATCGGCGCCCAGGCCCCGATGCTGTCATAGCCGGGCAGCAGGCCAATCAGCGTGGTACATACGCCCATCAGCAGCAGTGATGCCACCAGTGTGGATTTACGCCCGATGCGGTCGCCGAAGTGGCCAAACAGCGCCGAGCCCAGCGGGCGGGCGATGAAGGCGATACCGAAGGTCAGGAATGACGCCAGCATCTGTGCGGTGCCGGAGGTCTGCGGGAAGAACACCGGGCCGATCACCAGCGCAGCGGCCGTGGCGTAGATATAGAAGTCGTAGAACTCGATGGCGGTGCCGACGATGCTCGCCGTGGCGACCCGTGCAGTCGAGTTGGTCGGGGCGGCGGCGGGCGCGGCCTCGTTGTAGGTGGTGCTCATGGTGGTGTCCCTGATGGTCATTGCGCGTTTGGACGCGGATTATTATTGGTCGAACACCCATGGATCAGGGTTGTGCGCGGGCAGGCTCGGGATGGGAGCGAACACCGGTCGGACACGATAAGGCGGTGCCTGGACACGCTGGGTGCGGGTAGCACGCGGTCGGGCGCGGCTCTGGTAAGCCGCACCGATTATAGGAAGGGGTTTGAACATACAACAAGGGGGCTGGTGAGGATCTAAGGTTTGGAACTGGGTCTGTGTGGGAGCTGGCTTGCCTGCGATGCAGGCACCTCGGTCATTCAGTGAAGCCGAGGCGATTTTATCGCAGGCAAGCCAGCTTCCACATGAACCGAGTTGATTCAGGCGGCGACGGGCATTCGGCTGGTGTGCCAGATCAGTACCTTGCTCACCCGGTTGTCCTCGGTCTCGAGGATTTCCAGGCGGTAGCGCCCGATTTTCAGGCACACCGCGCAATCGGGAATGGTCTCCAGCGCTTCGGTGACCAGACCGTTGAGGGTCTTGGGGCCGTCGCTGGGCAGGTGCCAGTTCAGGCTCTTGTTGAGTTCGCGGATCGATGCAGCGCCATCGATGATGTAGCGGCCGTCTGGCTGAGGCTCGATATGCGGGTTGTCGGCACTCTGCTCGCTTTCGAATTCGCCGACGATTTCTTCGAGAATGTCTTCCAGGGTCACGATACCCAGCACTTCGCCGTATTCATCCACCACCATGCCCAGGCGGCGCTGCTGCTTGTGGAAGTTCAGCAGTTGCAGTTGCAGGGGCGTGCTTTCGGGGACGAAGTAGGGTTCGTGGCAGGCGGCGAGCAAGGCCTCCTTGGTCAGGCTGGCGTCGGGCAGCAGGTGCTGGATCTGCCGGGTGTTGAGCACCGCCTGGACCTGGTTGATGTCGCTGTGGAACACCGGCAGGCGCGTACGCTGTGAGGTGCGCAGTTGCTCGATGATCTCTTCGATCGAGTCGTCCAGGTTGATGCCGTCCACTTCACTGCGCGGCACCAGGATGTCGTTGACAGTGATGTTGTCCAGGGCGTGGATGCCGGGCATGCCAGGGGTGTGGCCTTCGTCGGATTCGGCTTCCCGCTCGTCGTCATGGTCGGGCAGCGGTTCGTCGCTCTGTTTCACCACGCCGGATTTGCGTGCGAACGGGCGCAGCAGCAACAGGCTGATGCCATTGAGCAGCCAGGCCAGCGGGTAGAGGATTTTCAGCGGCACACCCAACAGCGTATTGCCAAAGCCCAGCACGGCCTGCGGATGGCGGACGGCGAGGGCGCGGGGCAGGTAATCGGCCAGAACCAGCAGGATCGCGCAGGAGATCATCCAACCCAGCCAGGGCCCGTTCTGCGCCCAGGCATAGATGGCCAGCAGCGTGCAGAGGATCACCACGGCGGCGCGACACAGGCTGTTGCACAGGATCAGGCTGTTACGCGGGAAGCTCAGGCGGGCGGCGGCCTTGTCGCCCTGGCGTGTGCCGGGGCGCAGGGCCAGCAGGTGTTGTTGCGCGGCTTCGATGGCGGTGAACAGTGCGGCCCATAAGACCAGCAGGGCGATTACCGCGAGCATCGGCTCTAGGGGCAAGTTGTCCATGATCGCTGCCCGTCAGATATGCAGGATGTATTCGCGGACCAGCTTGCTGCCGAAATAGGCCAGCATCAGCAGGCAGAAACCGGCCAGGGTCCAGCGGATCGCCTTGTGGCCGCGCCAGCCGAGGCGGTTGCGGCCCCACAGCAACACGCTGAACACCACCCAGGCCAGGCACGCTAGCAGGGTCTTGTGCACCAGGTGCTGGGCGAACAGGTTTTCGACGAACAGCCAGCCGGAGATCAGCGACAGCGAGAGCAGCGTCCAGCCGGCCCACAGGAAGCCGAACAGCAGGCTTTCCATGGTTTGCAGCGGCGGGAAGTTCTTGATCAGCCCCGAGGGGTGCTTGTGCTTGAGCTGGTGGTCCTGCAGCAGCAGGAGCAGGGCCTGGAACACCGCGATGGTGAACATGCCGTAAGCGAGGATCGACAGCAGGATGTGCGCGAGGATGCCCGGTTCTTCATCAATCACCTGCACCGTGCCGGTCGGGGCGAATTGCGCCATCAGCACCGTCAGCATGCCCAAGGGGAATAGCAGCACCAGCAGGTTCTCGACGGGAATCCGGTAGCACGCCAGCAGGGTCAATGCGATGACGGCAGCCGCGATCAGGCTGGCGGCGCTGAAAAAATCCAGGCCCAGGCCGACGGGCGTCATCAAATGGGTAAACAGGCTGGCAGCATGGGCCAGCAGGGCGAGGACGCCAAGGCCGACGAGCAGGCGTTTGTCCGCCTTGGCGCCTTGGGCCAGACGAGTGCCCTGGTAGAGAGTCGCAGCGGCATACAAAATGGCGGCGGCGAGGCTGGGTAGCAAACTGGGTGACAAAGGGAGCATAAATCCTGTTAGGCAAGCCCGAAAGGCGCTGAGTTTGGCATACCCCCGCGTAACACGAAAGACTCTCAAGCCAGACAGCGGGTGTGCATGGCGGCAGTCTTCGCTATAATCCGCGACCTGCCCACGCCGCAGGCTCGCCGAGCGCTGTTTTTAATAGCGATTTACCACAGCCTGGGCCGCCATTACCTCGGTCTATGAATAGGGCCTGAAAGGATCGCGCATGTTTGAAAATCTGACTGACCGTCTCTCGCAGACGCTGCGCCATGTCACCGGCAAGGCCAAGCTGACCGAGGACAATATTAAAGACACCCTGCGTGAAGTGCGCATGGCGTTGCTGGAAGCCGACGTGGCTTTGCCGGTGGTTAAGGACTTCGTCAACTCGGTCAAAGAGCGCGCGGTAGGCACCGAAGTGTCTCGCAGCCTCACGCCGGGCCAGGCCTTTGTGAAGATCGTCCAGGCCGAGCTCGAAAGCCTGATGGGCGCGGCCAATGAAGACTTGAACCTCAGCGCCGTGCCGCCGGCCGTCGTATTGATGGCCGGTCTGCAAGGTGCGGGTAAGACCACCACCGCCGGCAAGCTGGCGCGCTTCCTTAAAGAGCGCAAGAAGAAGTCCGTGATGGTGGTGTCGGCCGACGTGTACCGTCCGGCGGCCATCAAGCAGTTGGAAATGCTCGCTGGCGAAGTAGGCGTGACCTTCTTCCCGTCCGACCTGAGCCAGAAGCCGGTCGACATCGCCAACGCGGCTATTAAAGAAGCCAAGCTGAAGTTCATCGACGTGGTCATCGTCGATACCGCCGGTCGCCTGCACATCGACGAAGAGATGATGGGCGAGATCAAGGCGCTGCATGCCGCGATCAACCCGGTCGAGACGCTGTTCGTGGTCGACGCCATGACCGGCCAGGATGCGGCCAATACCGCCAAGGCCTTTGGTGACGCACTGCCGCTGACCGGCGTGATCCTGACCAAGGTCGACGGTGACGCCCGCGGCGGTGCCGCGCTGTCGGTACGTGCCATCACCGGCAAGCCGATCAAGTTCATCGGTATGGGCGAGAAGAGCGAAGCGCTCGAGCCGTTCCACCCAGAGCGTATTGCCTCGCGCATCCTCGGCATGGGCGACGTGCTCAGCCTGATCGAGCAGGCCGAAGCCACGCTCGACAAGGACAAGGCCGACAAACTGGCCAAAAAGCTGAAGAAGGGCAAGGGCTTCGACCTCGAAGACTTCCGCGACCAGCTGCAACAAATGAAGAACATGGGCGGCCTTGGCGGCCTGATGGACAAGCTGCCGAACATCGGCGGTGTGAACCTGGCGCAGATGGGCAATGCCCAGGGCGCGGCAGAGAAGCAGTTCAAGCAGATGGAAGCCATCATCAACTCCATGACCCCGGCCGAGCGCCGCGACCCCGAGCTGATCAGCGGTTCGCGCAAGCGCCGGATCGCCATGGGTTCCGGCACCCAGGTGCAGGACATCGGTCGCTTGATCAAGCAACACAAGCAGATGCAGAAGATGATGAAGAAATTCTCCGCCAAGGGCGGAATGGCCAAGATGATGCGCGGCATGGGCGGTATGTTGCCCGGCGGCGGGATGCCAAAGATGTAAAGAATTCGAGCAGAAGTTCGCTTCTGCTCCGACCCACAGGGATGTGGGATCTCCAGCAAACCCGCCGTTGGCGGGGGCTGACCGGCCGTTTTAACCGACGGCTCTATAGCAGATCTGAGTGGCACGCTGATAGGCGCCAGAAAAAGACATTTGCAAAAGTCCGGATATTCCTTAGAATATGCGGCCTTTCGGGCACCTATGCCCGCTGTGCATTTAGATTTGCAGCACCGACTACAGGAACGATGTTCACATGCTAACAATCCGTCTTGCCCTTGGCGGCTCCAAAAAGCGCCCGTTTTACCACTTGACCGTAACCGACAGCCGCAACCCGCGTGACGGTTCGCACAAGGAACAGGTTGGTTTCTTCAACCCTGTTGCTCGTGGTCAAGAAGTTCGTCTGTCCGTGAACCAAGAGCGCGTAGCCTACTGGCTGAGCGTGGGTGCACAGCCATCCGAGCGCGTTGCAAAACTGTTGAAGGACTCGGCTAAGGCCGCAGCCTGAGCAATATGAACGCGACGCCAGCTGTTGCTGATGATTTGATCGTTATCGGCAAGATTTACTCTGTTCATGGCGTTCGCGGCGAAGTGAAGGTGTATTCCTTTACTGATCCGACTGAAAACCTGTTGCAGTACAAGACCTGGACGCTCAAGCGCGAAGGTAGTGTGAAGCAGGTTGAGCTGGTCAGTGGACGCGGGAGCGATAAGTTCCTGGTCGCAAAGCTCAAGGGTCTTGATGACCGTGAAGAAGCTCGTCTTCTGGCCGGTTATGAGATCTGCGTGCCGCGAGACCTGTTCCCTGAATTGACCGACGGCGAGTACTACTGGTACCAGCTGGAAGGTCTGAAGGTTATTGATCAACTCGGGCAATTGTTCGGGAAAATCGATCATCTTCTGGAAACCGGCGCCAATGATGTAATGGTGGTCAAGCCTTGCGCTGGCAGCCTGGATGATCGCGAACGCCTGTTGCCCTATACCGAGCAATGCGTGTTGGCCGTCGACCTGGCAGCGGGCGAGATGAAGGTGGAATGGGACGCGGACTTCTAAGCGTGGCTAATTTGCGCATTGAAGTGATCAGTTTGTTTCCCGAGATGTTTTCCGCCATCAGCGAGTACGGCATCACCAGTCGGGCGGTGAAACAGGGGCTGTTGCAGCTCACCTGTTGGAACCCGCGAGACTACACGACGGATCGACATCACACTGTAGACGATCGCCCATTTGGCGGTGGTCCGGGCATGGTGATGAAGATCAAGCCCCTGGAAGACGCGTTGGTTCAGGCCAAGGCTGCCGCCGGGGAGAAGGCGAAGGTAATTTACCTGTCCCCTCAAGGCCGCCAGCTGAAACAGGCTGGGGTCCGCGAACTGGCGAATGAGGAAGCACTGATCCTGATTGCCGGTCGCTATGAAGGCATTGACGAGCGTTTTATTGAAGCTCATGTCGATGAAGAGTGGTCGATTGGGGACTATGTCCTGTCTGGCGGCGAGCTGCCGGCGATGGTCCTGATAGATGCGGTTACACGACTGCTGCCTGGAGCTTTAGGGCATGCGGACTCCGCGGAGGAAGATTCCTTCACGGATGGTTTGCTGGATTGCCCGCACTACACCCGACCGGAGGTGTATGCGGATCAGCGTGTTCCCGACGTATTGCTAAGTGGCAATCACGCACACATCCGGCGTTGGCGTTTACAGCAGTCCCTTGGTCGGACCTATGAACGACGCGCCGATCTTCTGGAAAGCCGCTCGCTTTCTGGAGAAGAGAAGAAGCTGCTCGAGGAATACATCCTCGCGCGGGACGATAGTTAACAACGTATCGATGGTAGGTCCATTGACTTACCTTAGGAGCACAGCATGACTAACAAAATCATCCTTGCACTCGAAGCAGAGCAGATGACCAAAGAGATCCCTACCTTTGCCCCGGGCGACACTATTGTCGTTCAGGTGAAAGTGAAGGAAGGCGACCGTTCGCGTCTGCAAGCGTTCGAAGGCGTGGTAATCGCCAAGCGTAACCGTGGTGTGAACAGTGCTTTCACTGTTCGTAAAATCTCCAACGGTGTTGGCGTAGAGCGTACTTTCCAGACCTACAGCCCGCAAATCGACAGCATGGCCGTCAAGCGTCGCGGTGACGTACGTAAAGCCAAGCTGTACTACCTGCGTGACCTGTCCGGTAAAGCAGCTCGCATCAAGGAAAAACTGGCTTAAGTCCAGCTTCCCGATGCAGAAAAAAGCAGCCTACGGGCTGCTTTTTTGTGCCTGAAATTTGTCTATTTGCCGGTATTTGTCCATGACCACCCGCCTCGAAGAAATCCAGCGCCGCACCGACCTGTCCGTGACCCACGTGACCAAGGCCGTGTTCCCGCCGACCACCAACCACCACAACACCTTGTTTGGCGGCACCGCTTTAGCCTGGATGGACGAAGTGTCGTTCATCACGGCCACGCGCTTCTGTCGCCTGCCGCTGGTGACGGTCTCCACCGACCGTATCGACTTCAATCATGCGATCCCGGCTGGGTCCATCGTTGAGTTGATCGGCCGCGTGATCAAGGTCGGTAACACCAGCCTCAAGGTTGAAGTGGAAGTGTTCGTCGAGAGCATGAGCGCCGATGGCCGCGAGAAGGCGATCCAGGGCGTGTTCAGCTTTGTGGCGATTGATGCCGATAAGCGTCCGGTGCCTGTGCTGCCTGGGTTTGTAGACTGATCCTGGACCGAGCCGCGGCCATCGCAGGCAAGCCAGCTCCCACATTTGATCGGTGGAGGGTACAAATCAGTGACCCGACACAAAACCCCTGTGGGAGCTGGCTTGCCTGCGATAGGATCTAACAGACATTACAGAAATCCGCCTGAGCCCCCATGCCCGCCATCGACCACCCCCTGATAGACCGTTTCCTTGACGCCCTCTGGCTGGAAAAAGGCCTGTCGGACAACACTCGCCAGGCCTACCGCAGCGACTTGGCCCTATTCAATGGCTGGCTCCAGGAGAAAAAACTCGAACTGATAAATGCGGGTCGTGAGCTGATCCTCGACCATCTGGCCTGGCGCCTGGAGCAGAACTACAAACCGCGCTCCACCGCGCGATTCCTCTCGGGCGTGCGTGGGTTTTATCGCTATCTGCTGCGGGAAAAGCTGATCGCCCTCGATCCCACCCTGCAAGTCGACATGCCACAACTCGGCAGGCCATTGCCCAAATCCCTGTCGGAAGCCGACGTGGAGGCCTTGCTCGCCGCGCCGGATTTAAGTGAGGCCATCGGCCAGCGCGACCGTGCCATGCTGGAGGTGTTGTATGCCTGCGGCCTGCGGGTGACCGAATTGATTAGCCTCACCCTGGAGCAAGTCAACCTGCGTCAGGGCGTGCTGCGGGTGATGGGCAAGGGCAGTAAGGAACGGCTGGTGCCGATGGGCGAAGAGGCGATTGTCTGGGTCGAGCGTTATATGCGTGATGCTCGTAGTGAGCTGCTTGGCGGGCGGCCCAGCGACGTGCTGTTCCCCAGCCTGCGCGGCGAGCAGATGACCCGGCAGACTTTCTGGCATCGTATCAAGCACCAGGCCAAGGTCGCCGGTATCGGCAAGACCTTGTCACCCCACACGTTGCGCCATGCATTTGCCACGCATTTGCTCAACCACGGTGCGGATTTGCGCGTGGTGCAAATGTTGCTCGGCCATAGCGACTTATCCACAACCCAAATCTACACCCACGTCGCGCGTGCACGTTTGCAGGATATGCACGCCAAGCACCACCCGCGAGGCTGAAAACCGCCAATTTATCCCGCCACGGGCTGCCCTGCGGCCCAACTGTGGTAGGCTTTGCCGGTTAGCAAAGGGGACGGCCCATGCCCGAGTTTCCACATCGGTGCTACTGCTCCCGTCCCTGCATCTGCCTTCAGGAGTTCCCATGCGCTTGACCCAGATTATTGCCGCCGCAGCCATTGCGTTGGTTTCCACCTTTGCCTTCGCCGATGACGCTGCCGAGCAGACCATCCGCAAGAGCCTGGCCAACCTGCAACTCGATACCCCGATCGAAAGCATCAGCGCCAGCCCGATGGCCGGCCTGTATGAAGTCAAGCTCAAGGGCAGCCGCGTGCTGTACGCCAGTGCCGACGGCCAGTACATCGTCCAGGGTTACCTGTTCCAGCTGAAGGACGGCAAGCCGGTCAACCTCACCGAGAAAGCCGAGCGCCTGGGCGTGTCCAAGCTGATCAATGGCATTCCGGTAGCAGAAACCGTGGTTTACCCGGCCATCGGCGAGACTAAGACCCATATCACCGTGTTCACCGACACCACCTGCCCGTATTGCCACAAGCTGCACGCCGAAGTGCCGGCGCTGAACAAGCTGGGCGTGGAAGTGCGCTACGTCGCGTTCCCGCGCCAGGGCCTGGGTTCGCCGGGTGACGAGCAGTTGCAAGCTGTGTGGTGCTCGGCCGACAAGAAAGCAGCCATGGACAAGATGGTAGATGGCAAGGAAATCAAGGCGGCCAAATGTGCCAATCCGGTTTCCAAGCAGTTCGCCCTGGGCCAGTCCATCGGCGTGAACGGTACACCGGCCATCGTTTTGGCTGACGGCCAAGTGATTCCGGGCTACCAGCCGGCACCACAAGTTGCCAAACTGGCGCTCAGTGCCAAATAAATCAGTATCGTCGAAATGTCGACGATCAAGGCTCGCTGACACGTCAGCGGGTCGTTAATTGCAAGCCGCAGTCGTGCGGCTGTTTTCCACGGCCGACCTAGCGTCGGCCGTTTCATGGGGAGTTCTTCAGTGAAACCGGTCAAAGTAGGCATCTGTGGGTTAGGGACCGTCGGTGGCGGCACCTTTAACGTACTTCAGCGTAACGCTGAGGAAATTTCCCGCCGCGCAGGTCGCGGGATTGAAGTGGCGCAAATTGCCACGCGTTCGCCAAAGCCTCAGTTCGAAACGACCGGTATTGCGATTACCAACGATGTCTTCGCCGTTGCCACCAACCCTGAAATCGATATCGTCATCGAGCTGGTCGGCGGCTACACCGTGGCCCGTGAGCTGGTGCTCAAGGCCATCGAGAACGGCAAGCACGTGGTTACCGCCAACAAGGCGCTGATCGCCGTGCACGGCAACGAGATCTTCGCCAAGGCGCGTGAGAAGGGCGTGATCGTGGCGTTCGAAGCCGCCGTGGCCGGTGGCATCCCGGTGATCAAGGCGATCCGTGAAGGCCTGTCCGCCAACCGCATCAACTGGGTGGCCGGCATCATCAACGGCACCGGTAACTTCATCCTTACCGAAATGCGCGAGAAGGGCCGCACCTTCGAAGACGTGCTGGCCGAAGCCCAGGCCCTGGGTTACGCCGAAGCCGACCCGACTTTCGACGTGGAAGGTATCGACGCCGCTCACAAGCTGACCATCCTGGCGTCCATCGCCTTTGGTATCCCGCTGCAGTTCGACAAGGCCTACACCGAAGGCATCACCAAGCTGACCACCGCCGACGTGAACTACGCCGAAGCCCTGGGCTACCGCATCAAGCACCTGGGCGTCGCGCGTAGCACACCTGCGGGCATCGAGCTGCGTGTGCACCCGACGCTGATCCCGGCCGACCGCCTGATCGCCAACGTCAATGGCGTGATGAACGCCGTGATGGTCAACGGTGATGCGGCCGGTTCGACCCTGTTCTACGGCGCCGGCGCCGGCATGGAGCCGACCGCTTCGTCGGTGATCGCCGACCTGGTGGACGTGGTCCGCGCCATGACCAGCGACCCGGAAAACCGCGTGCCGCACCTGGCCTTCCAGCCGGATTCGCTGTCGGCGCACCCGATCCTGCCGATCGAAGCCTGCGAAAGCGCCTACTACCTGCGCATCCAGGCCCAGGACCATCCGGGCGTATTGGCCCAGGTCGCCAGCATCCTGTCGGAACGCGGCATCAACATCGAGTCGATCATGCAGAAGGAAGTCGAGGAGCAAAACGGCCAGGTACCGATGATCCTGCTGACTCACCGCGTGCTCGAGCAGCACATCAACGATGCCATCGCTGCCCTGGAAGCCCTGCAAGGCGTGGTCGGCCCGGTGGTGCGGATTCGCGTCGAACACCTGAACTAATGGTTTTGCTGCAAGGGCCCCACAGGTTCGGCGGCCCTTGTTCAAGAATGCTCTAGAGGAGCCAGTCATGCGTTATATCAGTACCCGCGGCCAGGCACCGGCCCTGAATTTCGAAGACGTCCTGCTGGCAGGCCTTGCCACCGACGGCGGCCTGTACGTGCCGGAAAACCTGCCACGTTTTACCCAGGAAGAAATCGCTTCGTGGGCCGGCCTGCCATACCACGAACTGGCGTTCCGCGTGATGCGCCCGTTCGTCACCGGCAGCATTCCGGATGCGGATTTCAAGAAGATCCTGGAAGAAACCTACGGTGTCTTCTCCCACAATGCCATCGCGCCACTGCGCCAGCTGAATGGCAACGAATGGGTACTGGAGCTGTTCCACGGCCCGACCCTGGCATTCAAGGACTTCGCCCTGCAACTGCTGGGTCGCCTGCTCGACTACGTGCTGGAGAAGCGCGGCGAGCGCGTGGTGATCATCGGCGCCACCTCCGGTGATACCGGCTCGGCGGCCATCGAAGGCTGCAAGCATTGCGAAAACGTCGACATCTTCATCCTGCACCCGCACAAGCGCGTGTCGGAAGTGCAGCGTCGCCAGATGACTACCATCTTTGGTGAGAACATCCACAATATCGCCATCGAAGGCAACTTCGATGACTGCCAGGAAATGGTCAAGAACAGCTTCGCTGACCAGAGCTTCCTGAAGGGCACACGCCTGGTAGCGGTGAACTCGATCAACTGGGCGCGGATCATGGCCCAGATCGTTTACTACTTCCACGCTTCCCTGCAGTTGGGCGGCCCGGCGCGTTCGGTGTCGTTCTCGGTGCCGACCGGCAACTTTGGCGATATCTTCGCCGGTTACCTGGCGCGCAACATGGGCCTGCCGATCAACCAATTGATCGTCGCCACCAACCGCAACGACATCCTGCACCGCTTCATGAGCGGCAACCAGTACGTCAAGGAAACCCTGCACGCCACCCTGTCGCCGTCGATGGACATCATGGTCTCGTCGAACTTCGAGCGCCTGTTGTTCGACATGCACGGTCGTAACGGTGCAGCGATTGCCGGCTTGATGGACACCTTCAAGAGTGGCGGCGGTTTCAGCGTGGAAGAAGAGCGCTGGACCGAAACCCGCAAGCTGTTCGATTCCCTGGCCGTGGACGATGCACAGACCTGCGAAACCATCGCTGAAGTCTATGCCCAGACCGGCGAGCTGCTCGACCCGCACACCGCTATCGGTGTGAAGGCCGCCCGCGAATGCCGCCGCAGCCTGGACATTCCAATGGTGATCCTGGGCACCGCCCACCCGGTTAAATTCCCGGAAGCGGTAGAGAAGGCGGGTGTTGGCAAGGCGCTGGAGCTGCCGGTGCACTTGGCAGACCTGTTCGAGCGTGAAGAGCGTTGCACCGTGTTGGCCAATGACCTGAAGGCTGTGCAGGCGTTTGTGAGCCAGCACGGAAATCGTGGCAAGCCGCTCTGATTCAATGGCTTCGCGAGGTTGCTCAAGCCCGTCTTCGTGACGGGCTTTTTCATTGGGGCAGGCCATACTCCAACGGGCAACCGACAACAAAAAACAAGGAAACCAATACGGTGCGTTTATTGAGCCGAAGGTGCATGTGGCTGGTGTATCTGCTCTTGTTCGGTCATCTGTCGACGACCCTGGCAGCCGTTAGCCTGCCTTTCAAACTGGTCCCGGCATTTACGCCTCTGGCACCCTTGCCTTTGACGGCCGCCGAGCAGCAATGGCTGGCGAACCATCGAACGCTGAAGGTCGGTATCTCCATTGATGATTACCAGCCGATTGATATTACCCGCGACCATAATCGCTACCAAGGCATCAGCGCCGACTACCTGAGCCTGATCGGCGCGCGCCTCGATGTGCCCATGCAGGTGATGGGTTTCGCTGAGCGGGCGCAAGCGGTGGAAGCCTTGCGCAGTGGGGCGATTGATATTCTGACCAGCGCCAATGGCTATGAGCGGGATGTGCCTGGGTTGCGGTTTACCCGCGACTACATGCCGGATCGTTCGGTGGTTGTCGTGCGCCGCGACGACGCCACGCAGAACGAGGACCTCGCGGACAAGAAGGTGGTTTTGCTGGAGGGATATGCCAATGTCGGCAATGTGCATCGGGCCTATCCCGCCAGTCACATCATACTGGCTCCGAACCTTTACAGTGGCTTGGAGGCGTTGAATCAAGGGGATGCCGATGCCTTTATCGGCAATGAAGTGATCGTACGTGCCTACAAGTCGCTGCGTCCTTACCTGGGTTTGCAGATAAAAGTGGAAAGCCGGCTGGCGCCGATTGGTTTTGCCTTTGCCTCCCGTGCGGCGGACCCTTTATTGGGCGCCATGCTGGACCGTGCCCTGGCGAGTATCGACGAGTCGATACAACGTGAAATCCTGGCGCGCTGGACCACTGGCCTGGGGGTGGGCATCGCCGCAGACCGCATTGTGTTGTCGGCCCAGGAGCAAGCGTGGCTGTTGCACCATCCTCATGTGGTGGTGGCGTCCCAGCAACAGTCGCCGTACATCTTCAAAGACAAGGACGACCAATGGGTCGGCCTGAACGTCGATCTGCTAAACCGGATTTCACGCATGACGGGGTTGCAGTTCGTGATGGAAGAGGTGTCTTCCACCGCGCAGACCCTGGAGTTATTGGCAGCGGGCAGGGCGGATATGAACACCACGCTGGCCGAGAATCAGGAACGCAGGCAATTCCTGGATTTCAGCCATGGTTTTGGTGGCGCCGGGTGGGTGTTTATCCAGCGCAGCGACACGCCATTACTGGTCAGTTTGAGTGAACTGTCCGGCAAAGTATTGGCGTTGCCGGCACGCCATGTACTGGAAAACTTTATTCGTCGTGAACACCCAGATATCGAAATTCTCTCTGTCGATAACTATACCCAGGCCCGTGATCAAGTGATCCAGGGGCGCGCGGCGGCGACTATCCAGAATGAAGTGGAGGTGCAGAGTTACCCGTCCGACGGCTTGCGTATCGGGCGTAGTGTCGAGGGCAAGTGGTCGTCCAACAGCCTTGTGGTGCGCAAGGATCAGCCTGAGCTGCTGAGTATTGTGAACAAGGCTTTGGAAGCGATGCCGGTGGCAGAGTTGAGCGCGCTGCGCTTGCGCTGGCTGGGCGCGGTGCCCATCCCTACATCGGCATGGCAGCGTGTGCCGCCATGGGCCTATTGGACGGTCGCCATGGCGCTGCTGTGTGTGTTGGTATCGCTGGCCTGGAATAGCCGGCTCAAGCGTCAGATCCAGCAGCGCTTGGTGGCCGAGCAACGACTGAGCGATCAGTTGGCCTTCAAGCGTGCCTTGCTCGACGGCATGCCCAACCCGGTTTTCGTACGTGACCTGGCTGGGCGGTTGGTGACCTGTAACACCAGCTATGAGCAGCAGTTGGCCACCCGGCGCGAGCAGATCCAGGGCCTGACCTTGATGGAGAGTGGCTTGATGCCAGAGGCTACTGCCGCACGCCTGCATGCAGGGCACATGGAGCAGTTGGCAACGCAGCGATCGTTATTTGTTGATCGCCAACTGGAGTTCAACGGCGGCACTTTCCACGTGTATCAATGGACGGTGCCGTTTTTCGACGCGCGCGGCCAATTGCAGGGATTGCTCGGGGGGTGGATCGACATCAATGAGCGCAAAGTCCTGGAGCATCAGTTGATGGACGCACGCCAGGCTGCTGACGAAGCGAATTACGCCAAAAGTGCATTTCTCTCGACGCTGAGCCACGAAATTCGTACACCGATGACCGCCATCATCGGCTTGCTTGAATTGGAACAAGAACGCGCCCTGGCCGAGGGCAAACGCGTTTCCGAAGCGCTACAGGTGGCCCATCGTTCGGCACGAGAATTGATTGAGTTAATGGGCGATAGCCTGGACCTGGCCAAGATCGAAGCAGGCCATTTGCAACTGGCGCCGCAGACCACTGACCTGAAAAGTTTTTTCGAGGGGATCCAGCGCCTGTTCGAAGCCACCGCACGTAAAAAAGGCCTGCATTTGACCCTGGCGTTTGATCCAGCGGCGCAAGGGAATTATTGGTTCGATCCGCTGCGTTTGCGGCAGGTCATGCACAACCTGCTGGGCAATGCGTTGAAGTTTACCGAGCAGGGTGAGGTCCGCCTCAGCGTCGTCACCCTGTGCGATGAGTCAGGCGCTGAATACCTGCATGTGTGTGTTGCAGACAGTGGGCCGGGTATTGGCGTCGAACAACAGGCCCGGGTGTTCAAGCCCTTTGTCCAGGTCAGCCCGCTGACGGCGGCTCAGCATGGCGGGACGGGACTGGGCTTGAGCATTTGTCAGCAACTGGTGGAGTTGATGGGCGGCACGATCTCCCTGAGCAGCGCGGCGGGCGAGGGCACGACGGTGTGCATTGACCTGTATCTGGAACGGGTCAGTGGCGACGACATGCCCGTTGTGCCTGAGGTGACCCTGCCGACTGTCGGTCGCCGTTTGTCGGTGCTGGTTGTGGATGACCTGCCCGCCAATCGTCTGGTGCTGGCTCAGCAGCTTCAGTTCCTCGGTCATCGGGTGGTGGCCCTCGACTCGGCTGAGTTGGCCTTGCAGCATTGGCGAGATGACGCCTTTGACGTGCTGGTGACCGATTGCAACATGCCGGGTATGTCGGGCTACGCCTTGAGCGAAGCGGTCCGCGGGATTGAAGCGCAGGAGCGACGACCGCGCTGTGCGTTGGTGGGTTGTACCGCCAATGCCATGGAGGATGAGCACCAGCGTTGTCTTGAGGTGGGGATGGATGAACTGTTGGTCAAGCCGGTCACCCTTGAACACTGGGCCAGGGTACTCGCCCGCGTGGCGCCGTTGCGCACCTTCAATATCCAAACCTTGCATGCGATGACCCAGGCCGATGGGCCGGTGCTGCAGCGAATGCTGGAGGAGCTGGCGAAGAGTCTTGAACATGAGCACGACGCGATCGAGGCGGCGTTGGCGGAACAGGATTTTCCCCGGGTGAAGGCCTCGCTGCATCGCCTCAAGGGCATTTGCTGCCTGGTGGATGCGCTGCCCCTTGCCAAGGCGTGTGTGGGGCTTGAAAGCTGCCTGCGTGAGCAGCGTATTGAAGAAGTTCAACCCCTTTGGCTTGTGCTGAATGAAGCGCTGGCAGAGTTTAAAGTTGAGCTGGGGGCTCATTTGAATCCGCAAGAATAGGACGTGTCCTATGGGGCGCGCAGGGCCTTTTGAGTAGCCTGCGCCACCTCGCTTTTACGCCGTAGAGTTTGTCATGCGCTCCCTCAATGTCTTGATCCTCGAAGATAACCCGTTCCAACTGATGGCCCTGCACCAGATGCTCAATGCCAATGGTGTATTCAATGTAATGACGGCCGAAACAGTAGAGGCCGCCCGGCAGTCATTGGCGAGCAAGGGGCCGGTAGACATCGCTATTTGCGACCTCTATCTGGAGCAAGGCGATGCCCTTGAACTGATTCGCGAATTGGGCGAGCTGCGGCAGACTCAGGTGCTGATCCTGTTAAGCAATGCTGAGCCCAACGTATTGGAGGGTGTCGCCAACATGGCGCGTCAGGCCGGGTTGAATGTGCTCAGGTGTTTGCCCAAACCCGCCTCGGCACAGCTGATCGGGCAACTGCTGATGGTTTGCCGGCAACACTTACGCCCAGGGCCGCAGGTAGTGTCCTGGGAGAGGGTACGCCAACTGTTGGGGGTGAATGAGCAGGATGAATTGCCGCCTACGGTGGATGCCTGCCAGGTAGCCATCGCGCGCTACGCCAGCGCCAGCTTTCAGCCTATCGTTTGCCAGGCAGGCGTATTGCAAGGGGTTGAGGTGCTGGCGAGGTGGTACCTACCTGAGGGAGAAGTGTTGCTACCGCATGAATTCCTGCCGGTGCTGGAGTTTGCCGGCATGGAGGAGGCGTTTACCTGGCATGTGATGGAAGAGGCCCTAGGCCTTGTCAGCCAGATAGCGTGGGATACGGGCGAGATCTTACCAGTGGCGGTGAACATTCCCGGGCGGATGCTGGAGCATGCGCATTTTCCCCAGAGGCTGCAGCGCCTGCTGCAACTCTATGCCGTGCCCGCCCATAGCCTGACGCTGGAACTGGTCGAAACCACCCGTTTGAACACCGACAGTGCTCATGTCAGCAGCTTGCTACGTTTGCGGATGATCGGTTGCAAGTTGTCTATCGGTGACTTCGGCGTCGGCGGTACGAGTTTGCAGCGTTTGCTGGAGCTGCCTTTCACCGAGCTGAAAATACCACCGGCCTTTGCCTGTGGAATGGCGGGCGATGAGCGCAAAGTGGCCGTCGTCGCAGGCGCCATGAGCATGGCCAGCCGTATGGGCATGAACGTGGTGATTGCGGGCATTGAAACGACAGCCGATCGTGAGGCGGCCTGTGCACTGGGCCCTGCCTGGTTGCAAGGCCGCCTGATTGCCCCGCCGATGGACGCTCAGGCACTGAAAGAGTGGCTCGGCCACGAGGCTAGGCCAACCCATGCTCCTGCACGTAGATAAACAATGATGCGTCGGTGCTGAGCCCGAGCTTGCGCATGGCGCTCACTTTTTGCGCACTGACTGTCTGCTTGCTGCGATGCAGATGTGCCGCGATCTCACCCACGGTCAGCCCTCTCGCCAGCAGGCGAATCACTTCCAGCTCGCGGGGCGACAGTTGCTCATGGGACTGCAATCGATCAGTGCCCATGGCGCTCAGTGACTGGCGAATGGTGTGGGCCACATAGCATTGCTGCTGGCGTACCCGCCGGACGGCTTCAGGCAATTCATTCGCGAGGCTGGCTTTGCTCAGCAGGCCCATGACACCCAGCTCCAGAATGGCGTGAAACAACCCAGCGTTGTTGAGCATGGTCACCACGACGATGGGGAGCCTAGGGTGATGCCGGCGCAGTTGTTCGATCAGTCGCAAACCGTCGGCCTGGGGTTCGGCGGGCATCATGAAATCGGTGATCAACAGGTCGCAGGCACAGTGTTGCAGCAATTGGGCAAGGGACTGGGGTGAGTTGGCTTCGCCGACGATTTCCAACTGTTCATCGCGTTCCAAGACGGCTCGCAGACCAATCAGGAAAATGGGATGGTCGTCGGCAAGGATGATGCGCAAGGGTTTTTCAGGTGCGCTTCTCAAGATAGATTCCCCGGACAATTCGGGGATTTTAGCCTGTTAACCCAGTGATGGTGGAAAGTGGGGGGGGCACGGTGCACAAAAACGCCGCTTTCCCTTCCTTGGGGCAGCGGCGTTTTCTGTTTCTGGCAGGCCCGGTCTAGTGTTACGAGAATAGTTTCTGCGCGACGACTATGACGGTGCCGACTGCGGCATAGAACCCTGTCGCGATACCCACCGGGTACCAGAAAGTCTCACAGGTTATCTTCAGGGATTCTTTGTTGAGTTTGTTCTGCTCTGCGTTCATACGTGCGATTTCAGCAAAAATACGTGAGACCTCGGCGTGCATTCTGTCTGTCGATGTTTGCTGTTCATTGTGTTCCGCCATCATCTTCATCCTTCGCAATAAGGGCCTTTTGACATGCGCTTTTACCTGCGTTGCAGCGTGACCAGTGCTCAACGAGTATAGGATTCACCTCCGGCCTCAACCCCCGGAAAACCTCAAATCAGCCACCCATTGCGTAAGCAGTTATGTGCGGCCGTTTTTTCGTTGTCATGTTGCAAGCGCATGCTGGAATCCGTCACCCCCTGACGGCCCCAAAAGACGAAAAAGCGAACTTTCCTACGTCACAACCAGTCACTTAGGATAGATGCAGCTCTCCCGTTGAAACGATTGTTCCCGAACTATTGAGTGGTGATCGAGATGGAAAGTATCAGCCTATTGCTCGAAGAAGCACTGAGCCCTTATCAGGTTACGCTGACCACCTCTGGTGTGCAGGACGAGTGCCTGGTAACCGTGAAGAATCCTGCTGGCGCCATTGTGGTCGAACGTGAAGTCGACCGCGCCCAGTTGATGGACAAACGCGTGCTGGTGGATGTGGTGGATTGCCTGCTGCGTGACATCAAAATTGCCGAAGGGCGCGTCGAACCCTCGGTCATCGCGGCCTTGCGCAACGCAGCCCAGACCCGCAACGCCACCGCCGCATGAAGAATTGTTTAATTATGGAAACTTCCTACAGCGTGGCCGGTCAGATTTCGTAACAGCAAGAGCAAACATTGTGCTCCGGTGTTTGTGTCTTGTTGTACTGGTCTTTGTAGGCCACGTTTAACCCCGAAGTGTCTCCCCACGCTCCGGGGTTTCTTTTTGCCTGCGATTTGTCAGGGGGCCGGCGAGTCCTGGAAAAAACTCGGGTTATCGCGCAGATACTGTTCACGCATGACGGGGTCCAGCCATGAGGCGTAGGACTGCTGTATCTGCTCTTGTGGGATTTCGCGCAGGACCTGGTTGATCCTTTCGATGGCTTGGCGTCCCTGGGGCGTATCCGAGCAACCGATGTGCGTCCGTTGGTAAGGCGCTGAGCCTTTGATGGGGTAGAACATCAGGTCGTCCGAGACGATGCCCTGCTGCATCGCGTGATAGCGGATTTCCGGCCAATAACCCAACACCGCCTCCAGTCTGCCCAGGCGCTGCATCTGCAACAGGCTACCCAAGGCGTCGTTGCCGTAATGCAGTGCGAGCTTGTGCGCATCAGCGTGCTTGAGCTGTTCATCGATGACAGGCCCGTAGCTGCGCTCGGCGATGGCTCCCACCCTTGACGTGTGAGCATCGAGGAACGCCTGCAGGTCAAACTGGCCTTGCGTGATGTAAGGCGCCATGGCGTCCTGCTGGTCGTGTCGGATGGTGACGCCATTGCTGGCCACCACAAACGCCTGGCTGGAAAACACGACGTACCTGGCCCGTTCGGCCGTCCACAGCAATGAAGGATCGCAGGTGAACGTGGGCTCACGCAGCATTTGCATGCCCCGTGCGCGATTGACGTGCAGCACTTGGTGGCGGTACTCCGGCAGGCGTTCGCTCAATATCGGCAACAGTTGGTCCAGCGCACCCTGGCCTTTGCGCGGGCCTTCGAAAATGGTCAGGGGAGGCAAGTCACGTAGTAGCCAGACCAGCGTGTCTTCAGCGTTGGCGGTCGGGCCCCAGGCGAGCATGACGCCGAGGCAAAGCTGAGCAAGCCTGCGGATCATCAGATCGCGCCTGCCTCACGTAAACGCACAATGGCGGCAGCGTCATAACCCAGCCCGCCCAGCACCTGGCTGTTATGTTCACCCAACTGCGGCCCGACCCATTCGCAGCTGCCCGGCGTGTCCGACAGCTTGGGCACGATGCCTGGCATCTTGAAGTCCTTGCCGCCAGGCAACTTGGCCTTGAGGAACATCTCCCTGGCGAGGAATTGCGGGTCGCCGAGCATGTCTTCGGCGCTATAGATGCGGCTGGCGGGCACTTCGGCCTTATTCAGGATATCTACCACCTGACCCAGCGGCAGCGAGTTCACCCAGCGATCAATGACCCCATACAACTCATCACGGCGGCTATCGCGCCCGTCATTGCTGGCAAGTGCAGGATCGTTGGCGAGGTCTTCTCGACCGATGGCCGACATAAAGCGCTTGAAGATCGCATCGCCGTTGGCGCCAATCTGTACATGCTTGCCGTCGGCGCTGGTGTGGATCGAGGACGGCGTGATGCCGGGCATGATGTTACCGGTGCGTTCGCGGATGAAGCCAAACACGTCGAACTCCGGAATCATGCTCTCCATCATGGCGAAGATGGCTTCGTACAGCGCCACATCCACCACTTGCCCCAAACCGCCATTGACTTCGCGATGACGCAGCGCCATCAACGCACCGATCACCGCCCATAACGCGGCGATCGAGTCGCCGATCGAAATACCGGTGCGGACCGGCGGGCGGTCTTCAAAGCCGGTGATGTAGCGCAGGCCGCCCATGGATTCGCCCACAGCACCAAACCCTGGCTGATCTTTCATCGGCCCGGTCTGGCCAAAGCCGGAGAGACGTACCATCACCAGCTTGGGGTTGAGGGCGTGCAGGGTTTCCCAGCTCAGGCCGAGTTTTTCCAGCACGCCGGGGCGGAAATTCTCGATCAGGATGTCGGCGTCGGCCAACAGTTGCTTGAGGATGGCCAGGCCGTCGGGGTGCTTGAGGTTCAGCGTCAGCGACTGTTTGTTACGCGCCTGCACGAACCACCACAGCGATGTGCCCTCGTACAGCTTGCGCCATTTGCGCAGGGGGTCGCCGCCGTCGGGAGACTCGACCTTGATCACGTCGGCGCCGAATTCCGCACAGATACGGGAGGCAAACGGGCCGGCGATCAGGGTGCCGAGTTCGATGACTTTCAGTCCGGCAAGCGGTTTGGCGTTGAACGACATCAGGATCCTTGTCTGCGCAGAGCGTGGGTGTGATGCCTTTTAACATAGGCGAGTAGCCCTGGGCAGCGCAGGATTCGTTGAATAGCCTCGCCATCGGTTAGACTGGCCGCCTTTCCTTGTCTCTAGAAGCCCGTTCATGGCCCAGCCGTCCACGACCTACAAATTCGAACTCAACCTCACCGACCTCGATCGCTCGGTGTACGAGAGCGTCAAACAGACCATCGCCCGCCACCCGTCGGAAACCGAAGAGCGCATGACCGTGCGCCTGCTGGCCTACGCCCTCTGGTACAACGAGCAGTTGTCGTTCGGGCGCGGCCTGTCAGATGTAGACGAACCAGCCCTGTGGGAAAAAAGCCTGGATGATCGGGTTTTGCACTGGATCGAAGTCGGCCAGCCCGACGCCGACCGCCTCACCTGGTGCTCGCGCCGCACCGAACGCACCAGCCTGCTGGCCTATGGCAGCTTGCGCGTGTGGGAAGGCAAGGTAGTGCCGGTAGCGAATAACCTGAAAAACGTACACATCGCCGCCGTGCCCCAGGAAGTCCTGGAGACCCTGGCCAAGGACATGCCCCGCGTCATCAAGTGGGATGTGATGATCAGCGAAGGCACGATGTTCGTCACCGACGACCGTGGCCAGCATGAAGTCCAACTGCAATGGCTGGTCGGCGAACGCGGCTGAACCTGTAGGAGCGAGCTTGCTCGCGAAGAACCTGAGGGCGCCGCGTTCATCTAGGCAATCCGTGTCATCGTTAACGATTTTCGCGAGCAAGCTCGCTCCTACCGTTTATTGAAGAGAATTCACCTGCTTCCCATGCGTATCGATCCTCGCCCGTTGCCCGCCGTCCTCCCGTTTCTCGGTGAACTGCCACCGCTGTTGACCCGTCTCTACGCCGCGCGCGGGGTGCAGTCCGAGGCCGAGCTGGATAAAAGCCTGGCCCGGTTGATTCCCTATCAACAGCTCAAAGGGATTGATGCGGCGGTGGACTTGCTGGTGACCGCATTGGAGCAGCGCCAGCGTATCTTAATCGTCGGTGACTTCGACGCCGATGGCGCCACCGCCAGCACCGTAGGCACCCTGGGCCTGCGTTTGCTCGGTGCGGCCCATGTCGATTACCTCGTGCCCAACCGTTTCGAGTACGGCTACGGCCTGACCCCGGAAATTGTCGCTGTCGCCCTGCAGCGCGAGCCGCAGTTGCTGATCACCGTGGACAACGGCATTTCCAGCGTCGAAGGCGTGGCGGCGGCGAAAGCGGCGGGGTTGCAGGTGTTGGTGACGGACCACCACTTGCCTGGTGATGAGTTGCCGGCGGCAGATGCCATCGTCAATCCGAACCAGCCCGGCTGTGAGTTTCCGAGCAAGGCTCTGGCCGGCGTGGGTGTGATCTTTTACGTGCTGATGGCACTGCGTGCGCGCCTGCGCAGCTTGGGCTGGTACGACAACAAGCCGCAACCCAACATTGGTGAATTGCTCGACCTGGTTGCCCTGGGCAGCGTGGCCGACGTAGTGCCCCTGGACGCCAACAACCGCATCCTCGTGCATCAAGGCCTGGAGCGTATCCGCGCTGGCCGTGCGCGGCCGGGGATCAAGGCGATCCTGGAAGTGGCCAAGCGCGACGCTGCGCGTATCACTTCCACCGACCTGGGATTTATCCTCGGGCCACGTCTGAACGCCGCCGGGCGCCTGGATGACATGAGCCTGGGCATCGAATGCCTGCTCACCACCGACGTTGCCGCCGCGCGGGAAATGGCCGCGCAACTGGACGGCATGAACCAGGATCGCAAGTCCATCGAGCAAGGCATGCAGCGCGAGGCCCTGGCCCAGCTCAAGGACTTGCCGGTGGAGTCGATGCCTTACGGCTTGTGCCTGTTCGATCCGGAATGGCACCAGGGCGTGATCGGGATTCTCGCATCGCGAATGAAAGAACGTTACTTCCGCCCGACCATCGCCTTTGCCGACGCCGGTGATGGCTTGCTCAAGGGCTCAGGGCGTTCCGTGCAGGGTTTTCATATTCGTGATGCGCTGGCAGTGGTTGCGAGCCAGCATCCCAACCTGATCGCCAAATACGGCGGTCACGCCATGGCGGCTGGCCTGACACTGCGCGAGGAAAACTTCCCACTGTTTGCCGAAGCGTTTGACGCTGAAGTGCGCCGGCAACTGCGCGAAGAAGACCTCACCGGGCGCCTGCTGTCCGACGGCACCCTGGCGGTGGAAGAGTTTCATCTGGAACTGGCTCGCGCATTGCGACATGCCGGGCCGTGGGGGCAGCACTTTCCCGAGCCGGTCTTTCACGGTGTATTCCAGTTGGTAGAGCAGCGGGTGTTGGGTGAGCGGCACCTGAAGGTGGTGCTCAAGACTGAATGCGGGTCAGTGAAACTCGATGGCATTGCCTTTGGAGTGGACCGTGAGGTCTGGCCGAACCCGACCGTGCGTTGGGTGGAGTTGGCGTACAAGCTGGATGTGAACGAGTTTCGTGGGAATGAGACTGTGCAACTGATGATTGCCCACATCGAACCGCGCTGAATCTAAACAACACTGCAAATATAAATGTGGGAGGGGGCTTGCCCCCGATAACGGTACTTCAGTCAGCTTATCTGTAGCTGACCCACCGCCATCGGGGGCAAGCCCCCTCCCACATTTTAAGCCATGTAATACCTGGAGTTACTCGGCTTTGTCCTTGGCCTGATGCTTCACGATGATATCCACCAACCGCTTCGCCAGCGCCGGGTAGTTCTCATCGAAGTGATGCCCACCTGGCAACTTCAACGCTTCACCCACGGCTGTCTTGTCCGTGCAGCCGCTCTCGTCGACCTCTTCCGTGCCGTAGATGCACACCACTTTCTCAGGGGGCAGCTTGGCCATTTCCGGCCCGGTGGCGGCTTCTTTACCGGCGTTGCCCAACCAGCCTTCCACTTCAATTTCGAAGCTTCCCGTGCGCGCGAACGCCAGCAGAATGATCGCGTCCACGCGCTGCTGCTCGTTTTCCGGCAGGCGGTTGTAGATGGCCGGCAATACATCGGCGCCGAACGAATAACCGGTCAGTACGAAGCGCTTGGTGCCCCATTTCTGACGGTAGTGCTGCATCAGTTCGGTGAGGTCCTTGGCGCTTTGTTCCGGGGTCTTGTGCTGCCAGTAATAGCGCAGAGTATCGATACCCACCACCGGGTAGCCGATCTTGGCCATTTCACCGGCCACGTCACGGTCCAGGTCACGCCAGCCGCCATCACCGGAGAGGAACAGGGTGACGGTGTCCTTCGCTTGGCCGGCCGGGACTTCAACCACCGGAATTGCCAGGCCGCCGTTGTCCGAACCTACCAGTTGCTTGCGCAGCTCGTTGTTCAGCACTTGCGGGTAGTGAATGTCGTAGTCGCTGATGCTGGTGGTGGCGCGCGGGGTGTCACGTACGAAACTGGCGCTTTCATCGTCAGGGTTATCGTTCCAGGCCACCAGCCAATTGCCGTGTGCGGCTGTCTTTGGCAGTGGATCCTTGCAGCCTTCTTGCACCAAGGCGAAGCCGACGGAGATGGCGTTGGCCTTGTCGTCGTTCTGGGTGGCCAGCCAGCGCCAGGCGAGGGCGGCGCCAGGGCCGATGCCGCTGACCAGCGTTGCTTGGCCCTTGAGCTGGCCCAGGGCGTTTTGCAGCGCTTGTTCCTGCAGCTTGCAGTCGTCCTTGGGCAGGATCACCTGGACAATCTGCGCCTTGCCGCCTTGGCTCAAGGCGACCAGTTGGCTGTCGGTCAGGATTTCATCGGGCATCACGGCCACGGCCACACGGGCTTTCGGCGCTCCGTACGGGGTTACCCGGGTCATCACCGAGCCATCGGCCTGGGGCAGTTGCTCCAGGGTCGGCTGGGGGGCAGGGCGGTTCCAGTACCAATAGCCGCCACCCAGGACCAGGGCGAGCAGCACTACAAAGGCCAATACATACCGCCAGGAGCGTCGAATCATCAGCGTTTCACCAATCCAGTCAAGCCGCCCGCGATCAGGGCGGCGGTATCGGCCAGTGCCACCAGCGGATCAAGTCCTGCGGGCACGGCCATGTAACGGGGTTCCCAGTCAGGCTGGAACTTATCTTTGAAGCGGCGCAAACCTTGGAAGTTATACAGTTGCTCGCCACGACGGAACACCATCGAACCCAGGCGTTGGGTCAGCGGGGCGCCGCGTCGTGGTTGCAGGCCTGACAACGGCACCATGCCGAGGCTGAAGCGGGCGTAGCCGTGACTCTTATAGTGTTGAATCAGGCCGACCATCATGAACTCCATGGTCAGCTTGGGCGCGTCCGGGTGGGCGCGCATCAGGTCGAGACTGGCCAGGTCGTGGTTGTAGGTCTCGAGCAGGTTGGCGAAGGCCACCGGGCGCCCTTCGAAGCGAATGATCGCGATGCGAAAGTGCTTGAGGTAGTCGTCGCTGAAACGTCCCAGGGAAAAGCCTTTTTCCCGTACGTTCTTGCCGGTCAGCCAGGCATCGGAGATTACCTTGAGCTCGTCCATCGGCGCGGTGCCCGGCTCGCAGATCTCCAGGGACAGGCCGTCCCGCGAGCCGCGGTTCCAGGTGTAGCGCAGGTCCTTCATCTCTTTGCCCTTGGCTTCCAGGTCAAAGCGTTTCAGGTCGACGCGGGCTTCTTCGCCCAGCTTGATGGCGGTGAGGCCGATGTCCATGTAGTACGGCAGGTTCTCGGCGCGGACCTGGTAGAACACCGGGCGGGCATGGTGAATGTCGCACAGGTCACGGAACTGCCAGATCATCTCGGCCCGTGGCTGGGTCGGGCCAATCGGGTCGTACAAGGCTACCAGGCTGCGGCCGCGACGGGCGTACATGAGGAAAGCTTCATCATTGGGGTGGAACAGCAGCGCTTTGTCGCCGGTAAGCGCCAGGCCCCCGTCGGGCTGGGACGAGGCCATCAGGATCTTGCTGGCGCGCTCCAGTTCGTCCGGCGTCGGCAAGTGGATCACCGGGCGCGCGGTGCGCAGCAGCCAGGTCAACGACACGATCACCAGCACCACGGCGGCGCCCAGCAGCGAGCGCAGGCCGCGGGGGGCATTGGCGTCCAGGGTGAACTGCCACCACAGTTGATGGCTGTACGGTACGTCTTGATAAGCGAACAATAGCAGCCAGATCGAAGCGCCCAGCACGCAGACACTGGCCACCAGGTACAGCGGCGAGAAGGGCAGTTCGGTGAGGCGACTGGCGCGATAAAACGAGCGTCGGAAGATCGCCAGCAGGATCGCGGTCATGGTCATCAGGCTGGCTTCTTCCCAGTCGAACCCCTTGAGCAGCGAGAGCAGGGCGCCGACCAACAGCAGCACCATGGTCAGCATCCAGGCAGCCGACAAACGTCGACGCAGACCCTGGGCCAGCAACAGGCACAGCACGCCGATCAGGCTGGCGCCAAAGTGCGAGGCGTCAATCAGGCGGTGGGGAATCAGGAAGCCGATGTTTTCCAGGCGTGAGTCGATTTCGGGCGTGGCGCCAGAGAACAGCAGGACCACGCCGGACAAAAAAACCAGCACGGCCAATACTGGCGCTGCCAGCCCCGAGGCGACCCGCAGGCTTTGCTGGGTCTGGAACAGGCGCTGTGCTTCGTTGACCAGCAGGAACACGCAGGCGATCAGCAGCGGCAACACCACGTAGATCATGCGATACAGCAGCAGGGCGGCGGCCAATGGCGCGGCGCCCAGTTTGTCGGCGAAGGCCGCCAGCAGGATCGCTTCGAATACGCCCACACCGCCCGGCACATGGCTGAGCACACCAGCGGCCAAGGCCAGCAGGTACACCAGCAGGAAGGGACCGAACGGCGGCGCTTCCGGCAGCAGCATATAAAGGACAGTGGCGGCAGCGGCCACGTCCAGCGCGGTAATGATCAGTTGCAGGAAGGTCAGGCGGCGACCCGGCAGGCGCAGGGTGCGACGACCGGCTTTTACCAGCAGGTTATCCGGGTAGGGTTGTTCCGGCAGGCGACGGCGATAAATGCCGATGCACAACACCGCCGACAACAACAGCACCGCGCCAGCAATACCGCCCAGCACAGCCTGTGGCAAATGCAGGTAGGTCGATGCGGCGGGCAGGTTGCTCAGTGTCGCCAGTGCAGCCAGTGGCGGCAGTGCAGTACCGAGCGCCAGGCTGGCGAACACTGTCATGTGCGCGACTTCCGAAGCCCCGATGCCATGGCGTGCATATAAACGGTAACGCACCGAACCGCCGGAGAGCATCGACAGGCCAATCGCATTGCCGATGGCGAAGGCGGTAAAGCCACCGAGGGCCAGGGTTTTGGCGGGCAGGTTCACGCCCGCGTAGCGCGCGCCGGAAAATTCATAGCCCAATAGAATGACGAAACCGGCGACGGCCGCCGCAAACGCACCCAGCAAGGCGGGCTTGGGCACTTCCAGGATCGAGTCGTGGAGGGCGTAGAGGTCCAGTTCCAACAGCAGGTGGCGGCAGGCGATCAGGGCGATGGCGAACAACAATAGGGTGACGGCCAGCCCGATGGGTTGCCGGTACTTGCTCACCAGATCCAGCCAACGCAAACGGGTGGGTGTGATCGGTTGTTCTGCTGTAACAGTGTCTTGTGGTTCAGACGAGTTGGCGCGCATCAATCACCTCGTGGATTGTGCGCGACAGGATGGAGGTATCCAGCCAAGTTACCAATCCCTATGGACAAAATAATTACAAATATTAACGCGTATCACCGGGTGCGGCGACAGCGGCCATTGGTCGTAGAGGGTAGCGATTGAGCATTGAGCATAGCTTGCAAAGAGATGGACTCAACAAACCGTGTAGGGTTTCATGAAAGATGCCATGCCATTGTTTCAGAAGAACTTTTTCACCGGATACAAAAAAGGCCACTCTTTCGAGTAGCCTTTTTTGATGTTTGGTTGCGGGAGCCGGATTTGAACCGACGACCTTCGGGTTATGAGCCCGACGAGCTACCAGACTGCTCCATCCCGCGTCTGTGGGCGGCATTCTACAGCCCAACGGCGGGGTGTCAACCGTTAATGGGCTGATGGGTCAAATAAGTGTGAATTTGTCGTTACAGGTTGACCAAGGGCGGTAAGTGCGCGACGAGTAAAGATTTTTTTGTCTTACAATTTTCGTACAGGAAGGAAAAACGAGCAGGCACAAAAAAGGCCACTCTTTCGAGTAGCCTTTTTTGATGTTTGGTTGCGGGAGCCGGATTTGAACCGACGACCTTCGGGTTATGAGCCCGACGAGCTACCAGACTGCTCCATCCCGCGTCTGTGTGTCGGCATTCTACAGAGGAACGCAGGTGTGTCAACCCGTGAATCGAAGAAAAGCGCTTGTGGTTCAATCGGTTAGCTCTCCAAGGTGGCCTCTCGATACCCCGCCAGCCCAGTGTGGCTGAGGGTTTCAGCTCTATCAGCAGGTAAAATTCGATTGAGAAAATAAATTCATCCGGGATTTTTCCTACCGCTCAAGCGGAAGAGTCAAACTACTGGTGCTATATACAGGTGTGAATGCGATACTGGCCACCCGTAGGTACACACCCCCGTTTATATGACGCAGCGCAAAATCATCCACGTCGACTGTGATTGCTTCTACGCCGCCATCGAGATGCGCGATGACCCGAGCCTGGCGCAAAAACCGCTGGCGGTGGGTGGCTCGGCCGACCGGCGCGGGGTGATCGCCACCTGCAACTACGAGGCGCGGGCCTATGGCGTGCGCTCGGCCATGTCGTCACGCCATGCCTTGAAGCTGTGCCCGGACCTGACCATCGTCAAGCCGCGCATGGACGCCTATAAGGAAGCGTCGAAGGAAATCCAGACCATCTTTCGCGACTACACCGACCTGATCGAGCCGTTGTCACTGGATGAAGCCTATCTGGATGTGTCCGACAGCTCGCATTTCGGCGGCAGTGCCACGCGCATTGCCCAGGATATTCGCCGGCGTGTCTCCAACCAGTTGCACATCACCGTGTCCGCCGGCGTGGCGCCGAACAAGTTCCTGGCCAAGATCGCCAGCGATTGGAAGAAGCCCAACGGACTCTTCGTGATCACCCCGGACCAGGTTGAAGACTTTGTCTCGCAGTTGCGCGTGAGCAAGTTGCACGGTGTGGGCAAGGTCACGGCGGACAAACTGGCGCGCCTGGGAATCGAAGACTGCTTGCAGTTGCGCGAGTGGAACAAGCTGGCGTTGGTGCGCGAATTCGGCAGTTTTGGCGAGCGGCTGTGGAGCCTGGCCCGTGGGATCGATGACCGCGTGGTGCAGAACGACAGTCGCCGGCAGTCGATCAGTGTGGAAAATACCTACGACGTGGACCTGCCGGATCTCTCAAGTTGCCTGGCCAAACTCCCCGAACTCATGGAAACCCTGGCCGGACGCATGGCGCGCATCGACAGCAGTTACCGGGCAGGCAAGCCGTTCGTTAAGGTGAAATTTCATGACTTTACCCAGACCACCTTGGAGCAGGCGGGGGCAGGGCGGGATCTGGAGAGTTATCAACAACTGCTGACGCAGGCGTTTAACCGGGGTGGGAAGCCGGTGCGGTTGCTGGGGATTGGGGTGCGGTTGCTGGATTTAAGCAATGGCAACGAACAGCTCGAGTTCTCCTGGTAGAAACCGGAAACCAAATGTGGGAGCGGGCTTGCTCGCGAATGCGTAGTGTCAGTCGATACATGCATCACTGATACACCGCGTTCGCGAGCAAGCCCGCTCCCACATTAAGATTTTCAGCGGTCGAAAAATATCAGCGAGCGCCAGGATCTGCCACCAACCGCCCCGCATCCTTGGTCAACGCCTGCAGGAATTCCTGCTGCAACTCGGGATCATTGCGGGTCAGTTCGATCAGGCTTTGCTCCAGCTCGCTGGCTTCTTCTTCCAGGCCCAGTTCAGACAAGCGCTTGACCCTATGCACCCACTGACTGACTTCGTCATCTTCCAGGTCGTCGTAGATCAGTCCGTGGGCTTCCAGCAACTTGTTGCGCAAGGTGCTGCTGACCGCCAGCGTGGAGTCCGAATGCACGTCGTCCTGGCCATCTTCCACGCTGATCTTCAAGGTCGTGACGCGGTTCAGGTCCTGCTCGGCAAACGGGCTGTCCAACAGGTTCAGGCGCAATACGCCGTTACGGTCGGTGGTCAGCTCATGGACTTGCTTGCCGGCGGTGACTTGCACCGGGCGTTCGCTCCAGGGCAGGCTCGAATACTCCACGCGCTTGTCGCGCTGGACTTCATCAATACCCGCCAGGTTCTGTTGCGCGCGGCCGTGGGACTGCACGTTCATGAACGGGTTTAGGCCGTCCACGCCGTAGATCAGCCAGTCACGCGTCACACTGGTCGGCAGGTTGCCAAGGGCGAATACGTTCACCACATTGGCGCCCGCGCCGGCCACCAGGGCTACGGCACCCAAAGGCATCTCATAGAGTTTGCGCCAGGGCTGGTAGGGCGTGTAGCGGTCGTAACGACGGGTGACTTCGAACTCGGTGACCTCGAAGGTCTTCTGCTCGTGAATGCGGACCCGGCGTTGCGGCAGCTCCAGCACTTTGGGTTCGCCTACATCGATCTGCAGGCTGTGGTCGAGCAACTTACGCTCGACCCGCTCCTCGTGCTCACTGCGTTGCGACATCTGGTTGGCGCAGCCGCTGACCAGCAGGGCGCCGCACAAGGCGGCGCCCCCCAGGGCTCTGGTGTTTCGCTTGAACATGACTTCTCTTGATCTGGTTTTCAGCGACGAATACGCGCCTGAAGGAAAGACAGCACGTCAGCCACCGGCAACGGTTGGGCTTCGGCTTCGGTCCGGCTCTTGTATTCCAGATTGCCATCGGCCAGGCCGCGGTCACTGACCACGATCCGGTGCGGGATGCCAATCAATTCCATGTCGGCGAATTTGATGCCCGGGCTGGTTTTCTTGTCCCGGTCATCCAGCAACACTTCAAAACCGGCGGCCGTCAGATCGGCATACAGTTTGTCGGTGGCTTCGCGTACTTGCTCGGTCTCATAACGCAGTGGCACCAGGGCGATCTGGAACGGCGCCAGGGTGTCGCTCCAGATGATGCCGTTCGCGTCGTTGTTCTGCTCGATGGCAGCGGCAACCACCCGGGAAACGCCAATGCCGTAGCAACCCATTTCCAGGATCACCGGCTTGCCGTTCTCGCCCAGCACTTTGCAGTTCATCGCCTGGCTGTACTTGTTGCCCAGCTGGAAGATGTGCCCGACTTCGATGCCGCGCTTGATTTCCAGGGTGCCCTTGCCATCCGGGCTTGGGTCACCGGCCACCACGTTACGCAGGTCGGCCACCGTCGGAACCGGCAGGTCACGCTCCCAGTTCACGCCGAAGTAGTGCTTGTCGTCGATGTTCGCGCCGATGCCGAAGTCGCTCATCAGCTCGACCGAACGGTCGATGATGATCGGCAGTGGCAGGTTAAGCGGGCCGAGCGAACCTGCGCCGGCGCCAATGGCGTCACGCAGTTCGGCGTCGGTAGCCATGACCAGCGGGCTGGCCACGCCAGGTTGCTGGGCCGCCTTGATTTCGTTGAGTTCGTGGTCGCCACGGATCACCAGGGCGATCAGCTTGCCTTCTTCTTCGGCGCGCACGATCAGGGTCTTGATGGTCTTTTCAATCGGCAGATTGAATTTTTCCACCAGGGCCGCGATGGTCTTGGTCTCAGGTGTGTCCACCAGGCGCAGCTCTTCAGCCGGTGCTGGACGGGAGGTTTCCCGTGGCACGGCTTCGGCTTTCTCGATGTTCGCCGCGTAGTCGGAGCCGTTGCTGAACACGATATCGTCTTCGCCGGACTCGGCCAGTACGTGGAATTCGTGGGAACCGGCGCCGCCGATGGAGCCGTTGTCCGCTTCAACCGGGCGGAACTTCAGGCCCAGGCGCGTGAACACGTTGCAGTAGGCCTGGTGCATGCGGTCGTAGGTGACCTGCAGTGACGCCTGGTCGGCGTGGAACGAGTACGCATCCTTCATGATGAATTCGCGGCCGCGCATCAAACCGAAGCGTGGACGGATTTCGTCACGGAATTTGGTCTGGATCTGATACAGGTTCAGCGGCAGCTGTTTGTAGCTGCTCAGCTCGTTGCGCATCAGATCAGTGATCACTTCTTCGTGGGTCGGGCCGGCGCAGAAGTCGCGGCCATGACGATCCTTGAAGCGCAGCAGCTCAGGGCCGTACTCTTCCCAGCGCCCGGATTCCTGCCACAGTTCAGCCGGTTGGGTACTCGGCATCAACACTTCCAGAGAGCCGGCAGCGTTCATTTCTTCACGAACGATGGCTTCGACCTTGCGCATCACCTTCAAGCCCATGGGCAGCCAGGTGTACAGGCCGGAGGCCAGTTTGCGGATCATACCGGCGCGCAGCATCAGCTGATGGCTGATCACGACCGCGTCGGAAGGCGTTTCTTTCTGTGTGGCGAGCAAATATTGACTGGTACGCATGGTAGGCCGTTGTCGGTTGCTTGGACTTGAAATGACTCTGGATTGTACGGGCGCAAACTGCCGCCGTACAGGCATCAGAATGTAGGGATGTCTGTAGTGAGGGAGCCTGCTCCCGTTCGACAGCGCAGCTGGAGCCGGCTTTTGGGGCTGCTTCGCACCCCAGCGGGAGCAAGCTCCCTCACCACAAAAGCATGTGTGTCAGTCTTCCTGCGGTGGATTCAACCGAATTCGCCGATTCTCCTGAAACCAATGCAGCGCAATCAGCAGCAACGTCGGCACACCCAGCATGCAGGTGATCAGGAAGAAATTGTGATAGCCGAACTTCTCCACCATCACCCCCGAATACCCACCGATCAGCCGCGGCAGCAACAGCATGATCGAGCTGAGCAACGCATATTGGGTGGCTGAGAACTTCAGGTTGGTCAGGCTGGAAAGGTAGGCCACGAATGCGGAGGTCGCCAGCCCTGAGCTGAAGTTATCCAGGGAAATGGTGAAGATCAGCATTTGCAGGTCCGGGCCCATGTCGGCGAGCATCACGAACAGCAGGTTGGTGCCAGCCGAGGCCACACCGCCGATGAACAGGATCGGCAGGATGCCGAAACGCACAATCAGCAGGCCGCCCATGCCGGCGCCAAGCAGGGTCATGATCAGGCCGAAGATCTTGCTGACCCCGGCGATCTGGTCCTTGGTGAAGCCCTGGTCGATGTAGAACACGTTGGCCATCACGCCCATCACGGTGTCGGACATGCGATAGGTAGCGATCAGCCCCAGCAGCAGCAACGCCTGCCAGCGGTAGCGCAGGATAAAGTCATTGACCGGCGTCAGCACCGGCGCCAGGCCACGGCGGCCCATGGCCGAGAGGCATAGGGCGGTGAGCGTTATATAGAGGATGGCCCGCAGGAATGCGCGGTCTTCCATCAGCAAGTCCCACAGGCTCATGCCATGGAACAGCACGCTTTCGAAGTCAGTGTTGAACAGTTGGGTGAACATGGCCGGCACCGACACCAGCAACACGATCAGTACAAACACCGAGACCAACTGATGCACAAAGCTGTAGCGCCCGGCCTGCAATTGAGTGCGCAGTGGCACATTCGGTTCGCGCATGAAGAAGGTGGTCAGCAGCGCCGGGATCATCAGTACCCCGAACAGCACATAGGTGCCGGTCCAGGCCGAGTGTTTATAGTTGAAGCCGGTGGAGCCGAAACCTTCGGCAAAAAATAGTGCGCCCGCTGTGGCGAGCAGGGCTGCAATGCGATAGCCGGACATGTAGCTGGCGGCCAGAGCAGCCTGGCGGCTGTCGTCGGCGATTTCCAGGCGATAGGCGTCGACGGCGATGTCTTGGGTGGCGGACGCAAAGGCGACGATCACGGCAATAGCGATCAGCCAGGACAAGTGTTTCTGCGGGTCGCAAAAACCCATGCCGATCAATCCGAGGATCACCAGCGACTGGGCCAGCACCAGCCAGGAACGGCGGCGGCCGAGTTTGCCGAGCAGTGGTAGGCGCCATTGGTCGAGCAGCGGCGACCACACCCACTTAAAGGCATACGCCAAACCGATCAAGCTCGCATAGCCGATGGTTTCGCGCGCCACACCGGCTTCGCGCAACCACACTGAAAGCGTCGAGAACACCAACATGTAAGGCAGGCCGGCGGCAAAGCCGAGCAACAACAGGACTAACGTCGAGGGGCTGGCATAGGCGGCGAGCGCGGCGCGCCAGGTTTTACGGGGCATGGGCTGGAGTCTGCCTCAGATTTGCGGAAACAAAGCGCGCACTCTAACCGCTGTGCTCTACCGGGCGCCAGCCATGGCGCTGAATATCAACGCGATTGTTGCGGACAGTGACGCCTTCATCGCGCAAACGCGCGCGTTGCTCGTCACCCGAGGCACTGCCCACCGGCAGACTTATCCGACCGCCGGCACCCAGCACGCGGTGCCAAGGTAGCTTGGTGTCTTCGGGAAGCTGGCTTAGCGTACGGCCAACCCAGCGCGCCGCACGCCCAAGACCTGCCAGGTGGGCCAGCTCGCCGTAGCTCACCACGCAGCCTGCGGGCACTTGGGCCAGGGTCAGGTAGAGCGCGGTGCGGCGCATTTCGGCGGGGCTTTGTGGTGTTTCGGCGGGCTGATTCACGCTAGGCATATCCATTGATACCGACGGTACAATTGTAGGAAAAGTCTGTAAGTGTGCTGATGAGAATTGAACTCAACATAAATCCTTGAGTCAGTCCTAGCTATCTAACACGATGTTCGCCCTTTTTCGCCAACCTTGAGCTCCTTATCCGCTTATGCTGTCCAGAACCCTGCTGTGCCTCGCTGTTTTCAGCGCCTCCACGCCTTTGCTGGCCGATACCGTCTGGTTGAAAAACGGTGACCGCCTGACGGGCAAGATCAAGGTCTTCGACGGTGGCAAGCTGCTGATCCAAACCGATTACGCAGGCGCCATCCCGGTAGACTGGAAACAGGTGAAAACCCTGGAGAGCGACCAGGAGCTGCTGGTCAAGCAGGACGCTTATACCGGCGAGAAGGCCAAGTCCCTGAAAGCGGCGGACGATGGCAAAGTGGTCCTGGCCAACGGCGAAGCGCCCAAGACCGTCGAACTGGCCAGCATCCAGCAGATCATCAAGCCCAAGCCGGTGGTCGAAGACCTAGTGTGGAAGGGCAATGTAGACATGGCGCTGGACTATAAACGCGCCGATAAAGACACCAACGACTACGACATCGACTTCAAGACCACCGCCCGCCATGGTCAATGGCGCCATACCGGGCAGGGCGAGTACAACCGCGAGTTCCAGGACGACGTCACCACCACCGACAACTGGGCCCTGGAATACGACCTCGACCGTTTCCTGACCGAGCACTGGTTCTGGCAGGGGCGCTTGACCTACAAGCGCGACAAGGTTGAAGACCTGTCCCGTCAGCGCACCGTCGGCACGGGCCCGGGCTATCAGTTCTGGGACGATGAGTTGGGCGCGTTCTCCCTGGGCTCGCTGGTCAACCGCACCGACTATGAATACGCCGACGGCGGCAAGGACAACTTCTATTCCCTGGCCATGAAGTGGAATTACAACCGCTACCTGGTGGGCAAGACCGTCGAGTTCTTCACCAACGGCGAAGTGGGCAAGCCCATCGGCGGTCCGGCGGAATACTCGTTGGACGCAGAAATGGGCCTGCGCTACAAGGTCACCGAGTGGGCGTCGCTCAACCTCAAGGCCGAACGCGACGTTATCAGTGGAGACTCCGACAGCAGCCTGAGCAAAACCCGCTATACCGCAGGCTTTGGCGTGGCCTGGTAACACGGGCGTACAAAACCTGCTTGGCAACCTTTGCCGATAATGATTACCTTGCGTTGAGATTCATTCCCATAGGCCCATAGGTCATGGGGCGGCTGAATACCCGAGGAGTCATACGTTGAGCGCACAGGTTGCCAAGAACGCCCGAGAGCTGTTGCTCAAGGAATACCGTGGGGCTCTCGCCACACAGTCCAAAGCCATGCCCGGCTTCCCTTTCGGTTCGGTAGTGCCGTATTGCCTGGACGAGCAGGGCCACCCGCTGATCCTGATCAGTCGCATTGCCCAACATACTCACAACCTGCAGAAAGACCCCAAGTGTTCGCTGCTGGTGGGTGAGCGCGAGGCGGATGACGTGCAGGCCGTCGGGCGCCTGACCTACCTGGCTGAAGCCGAAAAACTGGAGGAGGGCGCTGCCATCGAGGCGGCGGCCGAGCGTTATTACCGCTACTTCCCCGATTCAGCCAACTACCACAAGGCTCACGATTTCGACTTCTGGGTGCTCAAGCCGGTGCGTCACCGGTATATCGGTGGTTTTGGCGCGATTCACTGGGTCGATCAGTTGACGTTGGCCAACCCGTTTGCGGGCAGGGCCGAGCGCAGCATGATCGAACACATGAACAGCGATCACACCAAGGCCATTGCCCATTACGTCGACCTCACCGGTTTGCCGACTTCCGAGCCTGCCCAGTTGGCCGGTATCGACAGCGAAGGCATGCACTTGCGTATAGGCCAATCCTTATATTGGTTGCCGTTTGCGGAGTCTTGCAACACGCCGACACAAGTACGCGAGGCCTTGGTTTCATTGGCTCACGCCGAGGTCTGGCCGAAAAAAGAAGCCGCTGACGCTTGAATTCACGAAACGGCGACGTCATCTAAGGTGGACTGGCAAGGCATTCTTGCGTTGAGGAACCATTTGATGCGCCCTTTTTTGTTGCTCTTTCTGCTGTTCCCGGTGTTGGAGCTGTTCGTATTCGTTCAAGTCAGCAGTGCGATCGGCTTTTTCCCGGCCCTGTTGCTGATCATTCTCGGCTCGATGCTCGGCGTTCTGGTGCTGCGCGTCGCCGGCCTGGCCACGGCGCTGCGTGCCCGTGAAAGCCTGAACCGGGGCGAACTGCCCGCGCAAACCATGCTTGAAGGCCTGATGATGGCTCTGGCCGGTGGCCTGCTGATCCTGCCGGGTTTCATCAGCGACGTGGTCGGCCTGGTGATGTTGCTGCCGTTCACCCGCAAATTGCTGGCAGGCAAGATGCGCCAGCGCGCCGAAGAGGCAGCGATTCGCCAGCGTGCGTTCGCCGATGACCTGCAACCCCGTGGCGGTCCGGCCCCGCGCCAGCCGCTGGGGCGTGAAGGTGATGTGATCGAAGGTGAGTTCGAGCACCGCGACAGCAAATAACCGCTTAGCTGGCACGGCACCTCTGGGTGCCGTGCTGCTTTCAGTCGTCGGCACACGCAAAAAATTTACGCCACGGCCCCTTGTAATAAGCTTATGCGCCCTTATGTAACGGTCACCGCAAGGTTTCTGGTGGTGACACTAGACAGACTTCCGCGTCTCGCTTTGCGAGCCGCGACCGGCACCGCCGGAATTTAACCCGCCGGAATTGATACCGGCCGATGAAAAACACAATTAGGAGAGATCGACAATGAAGCTTCGTCCTCTGCACGACCGCGTCGTAATCCGTCGTAGCGAAGAAGAAAAGAAAACCGCTGGCGGTATCGTTCTGCCAGGTTCGGCTGCTGAAAAAGCCAACCACGGTGTGATCGTCGCTGCGGGCCCAGGCAAAACCCTGGAAAACGGTGAAGTGCGTGCTCTGGCCGTTAAAGTCGGTGACAAGGTTGTATTCGGCCCTTACTCCGGCAGCAACACTGTGAAAGTTGACGGCGAAGACCTGCTGGTCATGGCTGAGAACGAGATTCTCGCCGTACTGGAAGGCTGATTCCCCCGCTCATTTTCCCGTTACTCCAAAGTATTTAAGGATTATCGATCATGGCTGCTAAAGAAGTTAAATTCGGCGATTCCGCCCGCAAGAAAATGCTCACCGGTGTCAACATCCTGGCTGACGCAGTAAAAGCGACCCTGGGCCCGAAAGGCCGTAACGTGATCATCGAGAAGAGCTTCGGCGCTCCGACCATCACCAAGGACGGCGTTTCTGTAGCCAAAGAAATCGAACTGGAAGACCGTTTCGAAAACATGGGCGCGCAGCTGGTCAAAGACGTTGCCTCCCGTGCCAACGATGACGCAGGCGACGGCACCACCACCGCTACCGTCCTGGCTCAGGCCATCGTCAACGAAGGCTACAAAGCCGTCGCTGCCGGTATGAACCCAATGGACCTGAAGCGCGGTATCGACAAGGCGACCATCGCTATCGTTGCCGAGCTGAAAAACCTGTCCAAGCCATGCGCTGACACCAAGGCTATCGCTCAGGTAGGCACCATCTCCGCCAACTCCGACAGCTCCATCGGCGACATCATTGCCGAAGCCATGGAAAAAGTCGGCAAAGAAGGCGTGATCACCGTTGAAGAAGGCACTGGCCTGGAAAACGAACTGTCGGTTGTTGAAGGCATGCAGTTCGACCGTGGCTACCTGTCCCCGTACTTCGTCAACAAGCCAGAAACCATGGTTGCCGAGCTGGACAGCCCGCTGATCCTGCTGGTCGACAAAAAGATCTCCAACATCCGCGAAATGCTGCCAGTGCTGGAAGCCGTTGCCAAAGCCGGCCGCCCACTGCTGATCGTTTCCGAAGACGTTGAAGGCGAAGCCCTGGCGACTCTGGTTGTGAACAACATGCGTGGCATCGTTAAAGTCGCAGCCGTCAAGGCTCCAGGCTTCGGCGACCGTCGCAAGGCCATGCTGCAGGACATCGCCGTTCTGACCGGCGGTACCGTTATCTCCGAAGAGATCGGCCTGAGCCTGGAAAGCGCTACCCTGGAAAACCTGGGCAGTGCCAAGCGCGTGACCATCTCCAAAGAAAACACCATCATCGTTGACGGTGCTGGCGTTGAGCAGGATATCCAGGCTCGCATCACCCAGATCCGTGCCCAGGTTGCTGAGACTTCGTCCGACTACGACCGTGAAAAACTGCAAGAGCGTCTGGCCAAGCTGTCCGGCGGCGTTGCAGTGATCAAGGTTGGCGCCGGTTCCGAAGTTGAAATGAAAGAGAAGAAAGCCCGCGTTGAAGACGCCCTGCACGCAACCCGCGCAGCCGTTGAAGAAGGCGTGGTACCTGGCGGTGGCGTTGCGCTGATCCGTGCTCTGGAAGCCCTGGCCAACCTGACCGGCGACAACGCTGACCAGAACGTCGGTATTGCCGTACTGCGTCGCGCTGTTGAAGCACCACTGCGCCAGATCGCTGCCAACTCCGGCGACGAGCCAAGCGTTGTGGTCAACGAAGTCAAGAACGGCAAAGGTAACTACGGTTACAACGCTGCGACTGGCGTCTACGGCGACATGATCGAAATGGGCATCCTGGACCCTACCAAGGTGACTCGTTCCGCGCTGCAAGCAGCATCCTCCATCGGCGGCCTGATCCTGACCACCGAAGCTGCGATCGCTGATGCACCGAAGAAAGAAGGCTCGGCTGGCGGCGGTATGCCAGACATGGGCGGCATGGGTGGCATGGGCGGCATGATGTAAGCCAGCCTTACCCGGCTAATAAAAAACCCGCCTGCAGTGATGCAGGCGGGTTTTTTTATGGGCGACTGTTCGCTCAGCCGATCCCGCGTCGTCGCAATAGCTTCTTGAACGTCATCCCGCGGGCCAGGGTGGGTTGGCCGATAAAGAGCACACGTGCAGCGGACCACGGTGCAGTCGCACTGTCGAAAGGCTCTTCGGTAGGCACATGTGCGGTTGTGCTGGGTATGGGCCGCCCCCAGTGGTAGGCCAGCAGTGAACTGGCGGCGATACACAGCGACAGCATCAACGTGGGCAAATGTTTCTTGGGGGGACGCATGAACGGGCTCTCCAACCGGATCCAAAGGACGGGACCCAGGGTGCAGGGGCTTTCCTGGATCAGGTGGCGAGATTACGGAGAATGCCAGCGGTGCACTGTCACAGGCTGTAACACGTTGGTTACTGGGGGCGTAGGGGCAGGATCAGGGTCAGACGTGCACCGCCCAGCGGGCTGCGCGCAACGGATAATTCACCGCGATGCCATTGGGTCGCGCGCTTGGCCAGTGCCAGGCCGAGGCCGAAGCCGCCGGGCTCATCGCCGCCCATGGCCAGGCGCACAAACGGTTCGAATACCTTTTCGCGGTTTTCGGCGAGGATGCCAGGGCCGTCGTCGTCCACATGTAGCACAAGATGGTGCTCATCTTCGCAGGCAGCGCTGACGCACACTTGGTCGCGGGCATAGGTAATCGCGTTGCTTAACAGGTTGCGCACGATCAAATGCAGCAAGGCGCGGTCGCCGATCAGTTGCAGATCCGCCGGTTCCGTCTCCAGGCTAAGGCGGCGATGGTGCCCGTCGAGCAAGGCGAACTCCTGATGCAGCCAATCACGGATTGGAATGGGTTCATGCTGCAGGTCGGTGGGCGCACCGCCCATCCGGGCAAAGGCCAGGCTGGCGCGGACCAGGGCTTCGAGTTCTTCCACATCGGTTTGCAAGCGTTCCTGCAGGCGCGTGCGCGTGAGGGGATCGTCGCTTTTGCTCAGCAGGGTCAAGGCGAAACGCATTCGTGCCAGAGGCGTGCGCAGTTCGTGGGAAACGGCTTGGGACACCTCCCGGTGACGCTCGCTCATGGCGGTAATGTCCTGCGCATGTTGTTGCACGGTTTGCAGCAACGGCGTCCATTCCTTGCCCATGGCCGGCAGCATGGCGTTGGGCGTGCGAGCCAGGGTGCCCAGGCAGGCATTGAGTGCTTCTACATCGGCGCTGCGCTGGCGGCGTGCGCGCAGACCCAGCCACATCCACAGCACCAGCGGCAGGCCGGCCACGCACGCGGTGATGCCATAGACCGGGAATTGCAGGAGGTCCTTGACCTCAGCCGTTCCCCACATCGGGCCGAACTGGATCAGGGTAGTGTCGTCGAGCGGAAAGTAAGTGATGTCTTCATCGCTGCTCTGCGCCGGTTGTTGGTGTTTGAGCATGATCAGGGCTTCGGGCGGCAGTTCGATCGCGTCCAGTTTGACCAGGCTGATCGGGTACTGGAAGCGCGCACGCAACGCGTCCATGCGCGCTTCACGCTGCTCGGCCGGCAAGGGCTTGAGCTGCTCCGCCACCAGGTAGCCGGGCCCGGCCATCAAGCGCAAAAAGCTGTACTCGCCGACAAACACCGAGGCATTCGCGCACAACCACAACAAATAAAAGGTCAACGCGCCCCAACTGGTGCCCGCCACGATTGCCATCCAGGGCCGCACCTTAGAGAGCATGTCGGGCGCCTTGTGGGATTTCGACAAACAGGTAGCCCTGGGCCGTGATGGTCTGGATGGTCACCGGGCAGCCCAGGCTCATCAGCTTCTTGCGCAGACGCGAGACGCGCATGTCCACCGAACGATTGAGGCCGTCGTATTCCAGGCCACGCAGGCTTTGCAGGAGTTGTTCCCGGGTCAGCAACACCCCGCAATGGCGGGCGAAGATCGTGAGTAAGTCGAACTCGGCCACCGAAAACTGCAAGGGCACCTCATCGAGCCAGGCGAAATGGTTGCTGAGGTCCAATCGAAACGTGCCCCACTGGTAATACGCACGCGGGGCTTGCGGATGGCGACGCAGCAACGAGCGGATCCGGGCCAGCAATAGCAACGGGTCGACCGGCTTGACCACATAGTCGTCCGCGCCGACGTTGAACCCGGTCAATTGCTCGGCGTTCTCGTCCAGCGCCGTCATCATCAGGATCAAGCCGGGGTAGTGGTCGCGGATCTGTCGGCACAGGGTAAAGCCGTCGATGCCCGGCAACATTACATCCAGGATCAGCAACGCCGGCTGTTCGTCGCGTATACGCTGGGCCGCGCGGTCGCCGCGATGTTCCACCGCGACGCTAAAACCTTCGGCGCGCAGAAACTCGGCGGTCAGGGCGGCCAGAGGGCGGTCATCTTCGATCAGCAGCAGCGTGTCGGACATGAAAGGGCGTCGTCGCCGGAGAATGGGCGCAAGTGTTACGCCCTTGAATAGGGGAGGCAAGGGCCGTTTGTTTGGCGGCCATTTTAGCGCTGGCCCTGTCATCGGTTTGTGAAGCTATAGTGAAAATCTCGTTCAACTAAAATATCGGTTGAAAAGCTTAATCGACGGGCCTCACAGGCCTATCCCTGAGCCACACTTGGCCTTAAGCTGCGCGAGCCAACACGGCCGTTACCGCGTACGGAGACACTGCCCATGCGAATTCTATTGGTTGAAGACAACCGCGATATTCTGGCCAACCTGGCCGATTACCTGGGGCTAAAAGGCTATACCGTGGACTGTGCGCAGGACGGTTTGTCGGGCCTGCACCTGGCCGCTACCGAGCATTACGACCTGATCGTGCTCGACATCATGTTGCCCGGCATCGATGGCTACACCCTGTGCAAACGCCTGCGCGAAGATGCGCGCCGCGATACGCCGGTGATCATGCTCACCGCCCGCGACCAATTGGATGACCGGCTGCAGGGCTTCAAGTCCGGCGCCGATGACTACCTGCTCAAGCCGTTTGCCCTGTCCGAACTGGCCGCGCGCATCGAAGCCGTATTGCGCCGCGCCCAGGGTGGCGGTCGTCGCGCCCTGCAAGTCGCCGACCTGCATTACGACCTCGATACCCTGGAGGTGACCCGTGAAGGCCGCCTGCTCAAGCTCAATCCGGTCGGCCTGAAGCTGCTGGCGGTGTTGATGCAGAAGAGCCCGCACGTGCTGCGCCGCGAAATCCTTGAAGAAGCGCTGTGGGGCGACGACTGCCCGGACAGCGACAGCCTGCGCAGCCATGTCCATCAATTGCGCCAAGTGATCGACAAGCCGTTCGCCAAGCCACTGCTGCAAACGGTGCACGGCGTAGGTTATCGCCTGGCTGAGGGTCGAGATGGAGTTTAAGCAAAGCCTTGCCCAACGGATCATCATTGCCTTTGCCTTGATGAGTGCGTTGGTGGCGGGAGCCTTCGCCATGGGCATTGTCGCGACAGTGCACCTGGTGGAAGAGAAGCTGATTTCGGCGGGCCTGGGCGGTGACCTGCAACGCTTGCTGCTGATGGACACGGTCGAAGACTGGCGGCACCGGCCCGAGCCGGATCAGCTGTTTTACTTCAGTGGTGGCCCTGGCGATTTTGAGTTGCCCAAGGATTTGCGCCACCTTGAACCCGGTTTCCATGAAGTGTTCCGCGAAGCGCTGTCGTACCACGCCATGGTCGAAGTGGTCGATGGCCGGCGCTACGTGCTGCTGCAGGATCAAAGCGATTTTGAAGAGCGCGAGCGCGTGCTGTTTGCCGTGGTGCTGGTGGGTTTCGTACTCAGCCTGGCGCTGGCGGTGTTCCTGGGTTGGGTGCTGGCGCGCAAAGTCATGGCGCCGGTTGTGCGGCTGGCCCGCCAGGTGCGCCACCGTGACCAACTGCTGGGCCTGGCACCGCCGCTGGCGCCGGACTACGCAGCGGATGAAGTGGGTGAGTTGGCCGTGGCCTTCGATGCCACGCTGGGGCGCCTGCGTCAGGCGCTGTCCCGTGAGCAGTTGTTTACCAGCGATGTGAGCCACGAATTGCGCACGCCGTTAATGGTATTGGCCAGCTCTTGCGAACTGCTGCTGGAAAACCCGGCCATTGACCAGCGGGGGCGTAACCAGGTGCTGCGTATCGCCCGGGCTTGCGAAGAGATGCGCGAACTGGTGCAGACCTTTCTGATGCTGGCCCGTGCCCAGCACGATGAATCGGCCATGTCGCAGCAGGTCAGCCTCGCGCAGGTGGCCGATGATCTGCTCGGCATCTGGCGCGAGCCCATCGAGCAAAAAGGCCTGGAGCTGATCTACAACCCCGGTAACCCTTTGGATACGCGCTATAACACCACCTTCCTGCACGCCGTCATGGGCAACCTTCTGCGCAACGCCCTGCATTACACCGAGCAAGGGTTTATCCGCCTGACCCTGGAACCCACGGGCTTTGTGGTGGAAGACAGCGGCGTCGGTATTCCCGAAGACAAACGTGAGGCGATGTTCGAGCCGTTTGTACGCGGCAGCGAGAAGCGTGGAGAAGGCCTGGGCCTGGGGCTGTCACTGGTCCAGCGTATCTGCGAGAACCAGGGCTGGACTGTGAGTCTCAGCACCATGGAGCCCAACGGCTGCCGCTTTCATGTGCAACTGAGTCAGGTCTAGGCCTGACTTCACCCTCTGCCGTTATCCTGCCAGAGATCCCGGTAAATCGGCGAAGATGGCCCCATGCTATTGCTTGTGTCTGTAAAGTCTTGAAATGTATGAGATTGGACAGGACAAGTTTTTCACAACGGGTTGACCTGTTGATCACAGTGCGCTGGTTACTTTTGTAGGCATCAGCAACTGGAGATCCGTTGATGTCTACCCCGATCAAACTCGAATTTTCCGAAAAGTACGACGACGAGCACGCGCAGAATTATTTGCTCAAACATCAGGACAATCTGGCCCGTCGACTGTCTCACAAACGCGATGAGCAACTGGCCCGTGGCGCTTTGGCGATGGCCGGCGAGCCGGGGCTGGTGTTGGATCTGCCGTGCGGTGCGGGGCGCTTCTGGCCATTGTTGGCGGAAAAACCCAATCGCGTGATTATCGGCGCGGACAACTCGGCCTCCATGTTGAAGGTCGCGACGGTCGCCCAGCCCGCTGACGTCGTGAAACGGGTACGACCTTTGCAGACTTCTGCCTTTGATATCGATCTACCGGATAACGCTGTCGACAGTATTTTCTGTATGCGCCTGATGCACCACATTGGTGATCCAGCGCATCGGTTGGCGATACTGCGGGAGTTTCAGCGTGTTACACGTGACAGCGTGATCCTTTCGCTGTGGGTGGACGGCAATTTCAAGGCCTGGAAGCGCAAGCGCACCGAACTGAAACGTCGCAAGAAGGGTGAGCAGGAAGGTTACCAAAACCGGTTTGTGTTACCGGCTGCTACTGTTGAAGCAGAATTCGAGGAAGCCGGTTTTCGTGTCCAGGAGTCCCTGGACTTCATACCGCTCTACGCCATGTGGCGAGTGTATGTATTGCGCAAGAGGTAACAGGATGGCAGTTGAGTGCATAGCAGGCAGTCATGTAGCTCCCGAAGAACGATTTGATTACTTCTGGCGCCAGCAGGGCGAATGGGTTGAAGAACCCAACCGTCGGCGAGGTGGAGAAAGCGGCGTGCAGCGCGTGATGAGCGCCAATGGACGTTTGCTTTACAGCAAGCGTCAGACCGGACATATCTACCGCAGTTGGTTACACCCGTTTGGCCGTCCCACCGTGTTGCGTGAGCGGGATGCGATCAAGGGCCTGCGCCTGTTGGATGTACGCGTGCCCGAAATGGTTTTTTGCGAGGCGCGCCGCGACCCTGAGCACCGCTGGCAGGCACTGCTGGTGACCGCAGCCCTCGACGGCTTCGACGAAATCGAAAACTGGTACGCCGCCGGTGGTCGTGAACAGTACGGCGAGTTGGTGCATGAGCGCGTGCTCAAGGAATTGGCCGGTACCCTGGCGCGTATGCACCGGGGGCGCTGGCAGCATGGTTGCCTGTATATCAAGCACATTTTTGTAAGGGTGACTGGCCAGGGCGACTCGGCCAACGTCGAAGTGGCGCTGCTGGATTTCGAGAAATGCCGCCAGCGCTTGACCGCTTATCGGGCCGCTTCCCATGACATGCTGCAACTGCGCCGCCATTCGTCGTGGAATGACGCGGACTGGAAGAAACTCAGCTACTTTTACGAGACGGCGTTTGGCAGCGCTATCAAGGGTTTAACCAGATGAAGCTAGAAATAGCACGAGGTTTGTTTTTGGTCGGGGCGCTGGGCGTTGCAGCCTTGGCGCTGGCGGCCTGGGAACAGCCTCGCACACAGGTGCTCAGTGCAACGCAGGGTGGCGCGCAATGCCTGTTGCCGCGCGTCGCCAAGGCGAGCACTGCGGCCAAGCCTGATCATGAGTTGTTGCTGTTCATGTTCGGCATGTCTCAAGGGATGAGGCCACAGAGTTGAAACGATTCAAACCCCCAGGAAAGGGCCTTGCGATGCGAGGCCCTTTTTTTTCACCAAATTTTATCTGCTTTGGCCTGCGGTCTATAGACATAAACCCGTCAAATCAGATGCAGATGGTTATCCCAGAGCCCTGCCGGCAATTCCAACGGTTTTGCTACCAACGGTTTCTGGCGGCAATCGTAGAACCGGCAACGGCCTTGGCCGGAGGTCACGACAAAGCCATCCTCGACTGCGCCGACTCCAGCACAGTCGGGTAGCGGTCCATCCAGGCGCAACTCGCCACTGTCCATGTCCCAGATAAAGAAGCGGTTGCCCCGAGGAGCCGTCAACGCGACCAGGCGCAACTCGCTGTGTACCGCGACGCTAGCGGTGTAGTGCCCCATGGCCTGCAACTGCTCATCGGCCACCGGGAACGCCACGAATGGCTGGCCCGGCCGTTTGATTGCCAACAACTCGGAACGCTCCTGTGACGCCCCCATGAACTGCTGTCCGGTAAGGATAGTACCGTCGCTGGCGATCCCCATATGGCGCACGCTGTTCATCTGCTGGCCCAGGGTTTCCTTGCTGATCAGCGTGCCATCGCGGTGCATCAGCACCAGGCTTGGCTCCATGGCGTTGAGGTTCATTTCCACGCGGCTTTCGGCTTCGGTGCGAATGCCGCCGTTGGCGACCACCAGCGTCTCACCGTCGGGCATCCACGACACTTGGTGCGGGCCGATGCCGTGGGTGGAGATCTCGCCGGTATGCACCAGCCGCTCGCCTTCGAACCTGTACACGCCGAGCAGGCCACGGCCGGGGTCGGTCGTGTCGTTCTCGGTGGCGTACAGCCAGTCGCCGCTCTTGTGAATGACCGCGTGGCCATAGAAGTGGCGATTGGCCTTGGAGGTGATGGTTTGCAGCAGCGTGCCATCGCGCAGGTCGATCAGGTAACTCTCGGTGCCCGGGCGACGGGCGACAAACAGCGCAATCGGCAGCGTCGGGTGGTCGATGATGTCGTGGCAGCGTTGGCCGACCTGGGTGGCAAACACTTGCTTGCCGTCCAGGCGATAGCCCACGGCGTAGTGCTTGCCGTCTGCATCATCCCGCGCCGACAGCAGCAGCGGGCCCTTGTCTTTCCCTTTGAACAGCGTCCAGCCGCCCAAAGTGAGTGCACTGAGCAGCACGCTGCCAACCGCCAAAGCCTGTCGCCTGAGCATCATCAGTCACCGTCGTTGGCGTTAAAGCCCAGTTGGATACCCAGCGCCTTGGCCAATTCGCCTTCGTGCAGACGGTGGACGACGTTGAGGCTGTCGTAGATATCGTTGAGCTGCTGGCGCCCGGCGTCGTCGGCCAGCAGTTCATTGAGGGTGCGCTGGTTGCTGGCGAACAGTTTGAGGGACGCGGCATAGGCGGCGTCGATCTTGTCGGCCAACGGCTTCTGTTCGGACGGCAGCAGGCCACGCAGGCCTTTGTTGTCGACGCCGACCCATACGGTCTGGGCGGCGGCGAGGCTGGCTTCGAGGCTTTGCAGGGACGACTGGCTGCGCCATGCATCGGCTTGGAATGGCTGCGGGATGCCCTTGGTCTGGCGGCCCATCGGCGTGCCAAGTTTTTTCTTCAGGGTGTCCAGTGCGGTCACTTGGACGCGCAGCAGATCGGCAATGGCTTCGTGGGAATCGGCGTAACGCTGGTTCGGAAACTTGGTCATCTGCGCCAGCATGCCGTCGGTGCTGTTCCAGCTGGCCAGGATTTCTTCGGCCAGGGCCTTCTGACGGTCGCCGATGGCCACCAGCAGCGGGCAGTAACGGGCCTTTTGCGCATCGTCGGCAATATCGGTCTTGGCGTCATAGAGGATGTATTCGTAGGCCGACAGGCCTTGCACCACCACGCTGGACTTGGCCAGGGCGGCGCCATCGATCTGCGGCTGGCTGGCGACCAACTGCTCGACCTGGCGGCCGACCAGGTTCTTCTTGTCTGGCCAGAACTGCACCTGCCACGAACGGTTGCCTTCGGCCAGCGGGCCGATCAACAGCGGTTGCAGCTCGGCCCAGGCCTTTTGCGCATGCAGGAAGTCGGCACGGGCAGTGTCCAGGCTCTCTTTGCCTTGGCAGTAGGCCAGGGCGCTGACGGCCAGTTGGCGGTCGGCTTCGACCCAACGGCTGTAGGTCGGCAGGATCACTTGCTTGGCAATGGCCGCCGAGGTCACCGCTTGCGGGTCTTGCGGCGAGCAGGCGCCGAGGGCGAGGGCGGCCAGGCTGGTGAACAACAACTTGGGACGGAACATGTCGAGCTCCCTTCTGTAATTGGGGCGAAGCTTATAAAGAATTCAGGAACGCCAGCAACGCAGCGCGCTGCTCGGCATTAAAGGACAACACATGCTGCTGCGCCGCTTGTGCTTCACCGCCGTGCCACAGCACGGCCTCCAGCGGGTTGCGGGCGCGGCCGTCATGCAAGAACTGGGTGTGGCCACTCACGGTTTGTGTCAGGCCGATGCCCCACAACGGCGGCGTGCGCCAATCGCGGCCACCGGCTTTGAATTCGCTACGGTTGTCGGCCAGGCCTTCGCCCATGTCGTGCAACAGCAGATCGCTGTACGGACGAATCATTTGGTTGGCCAGCTCAGGTTCAGCGGCATTGGCCGCCGTGGTGAACGCGGGTTTGTGGCAACCCTGGCAACCGGCCTGGTAGAACAGGTTTTTGCCGGCCAGCACCTGCGGCGTGTTGACGCCACGGCGCGCCGGCACGGCGAGGTTACGGGTATAGAACAGCACCAGGCGCAGGATGTTATCGCTGACTTCCGGCTCGCCATCGGGGCCATTGCCGTTGGGGGCCTGTTTGCAGGCGACTTGGGCATCGGTGCAGTCATCGAAGGGTCTCAACGAGGTGGTGAGGCCCATATCACCAGAAAACGCGTGAACATTTTGTTGATTGAGGTTGGGTTGCCCGGCTTTCCAGCCAAATCGCCCGAGCACGGTTTTTTGCTGGGCGTCGTCCCAGACCCAATTGGCGCGGCCGACGATGGCTTCTTTGTCGGCGGTCTTCGGGTCGGTGTTGCGCAGGATATCGGCGTCGCTGATGGCTTCGAGCAGGCCCAGGCCGATCATGGGCGGGGCGATGCGTGCGGAAAAACGCGTATCCGGATGCATCGGGCCGTAGCCGAGCTGGGTGATTTGCAGGTCCGGCTTGCGCAACTCGACCACCGTGCCGTCCTTGAACGTCACGTTGACCGGTGTGTAGTCGACTCGCACCTTGCCTTCAGGCAGCACGCCCGGCACGGCCATGTCCTGCAGTTGCCCGCCGTAGACCGGCTCGGGCACCACGCCGACCTGTTCGATGAGCTTGGCATACGGCGATGCATCCGGAATCGACAGGCGTACCAGCATCGACACCGCATTGGGAGCGTCGGGCAATGGCGGATGTCCACGTCCGTCTTTTATATGGCAGTTCTGGCACGCATTGGTATTGAACAGTGGGCCCAAGCCATCACGCGCGGTGGTAGTGGACGGCGCGATCACCCAGGGGCTGCGAAAGAAGCTGTTGCCCACGCTGAAATCCAGGCGGCGGGTGGGCGACAGGTTGGCCGAGGGCAGGGAAAATGCATTCTGGTCGCGCTTGTTCACCGTCGCAGCGCCGCCCGCCCGTGATTCACCCGGCTCGGCCTTGGTAAACCTGGGCGCGTCATCGCAGGCGCTCAGGCTCAAGGCCAGCACGGCTGCGGACAGGCGAAAAAGCGAACGGAACATCGAGTTTCCCGGACGAAGACGAAAAATAAGGTCGCAAAGTCTAACAGGGCGGGGCGCAATGAATAAGAGCAATTATCGTTTGGTCGAACCCGATTCATTCCCGCTAGAATGGCCGCACATTTTTCTCTGGAGGTGGCCAATGCAGGCTCTCGACGCTTTGCTCAACCGTGTTTCCGTGCCGCGTCTGCTGGAACCGGCGCCGACCCAGGAGCAGCGCGACGTGCTGTTCGCCGCCGCCCTGCGCGCGCCTGACCACGGCCAACTGCGCCCGTGGCGCTTCCTCACCGTAGAAGGTGCCGCCCGTGAACAGATGGGCACGTTGCTGGCTGAAGCTGCACGCCTGCAAGACGCCGATGCGCCGCAAGCCGCCATCGACAAGGCCCAGAACGGCCCGTTGCGTGCGCCGTTGGTGGTGGTGGTGATTGCCCGTTTGCAGGAACATTTCAAGGTGCCGAAATCCGAACAATTGCTGGCAGCCGCCTGTGCGGCCCACGGCATCCTGCTGGCGGCGTATGCCCAGGGGATTGGCGCCGTGTGGCGCACGGGTGAACTGTCCTACTCGGCCCACGTTGCCAAAGGCCTGGGCCTTACGGCCGATGAGGAAGTGATTGGCTTCCTCTACCTGGGCACGCCGCAAAACCCGCCGCGTACAGCGCCCAAGGAAGATGTAGCGGCGTTTGTCAGTGCCTGGAATGGCGTTTAAACCCTGAACTGATCCATCAACTTCATCTGCTGGCTGGCCAACGCATTGAGTTGGCTGCTGATGGCCGCCGACTCGGTGGCCTGGCCGGTGAGGGTTTCGGTCACGGTACGGATCGCCGAGACGTTGCGGTTGACCTCTTCGGCCACGGCGCTCTGTTGTTCGGCGGCGCTGGCGATTTGCAGGTTCATGTCGCTGATCACGGTCACCGCATCGCTGATCTTGCCCAAGGCCTGCACCGCCTGATGAATCTGCCCGGCATTGCTCTGGGCTTGGCTCTGGCTTGAATGCATAGTGGCCACCACGCCACGGGTGCCGCTCTGGATGCGTTCGATCACCAGGCGGATTTCCTCCACGGAGTCCTGGGTGCGCTTGGCCAGGTTGCGCACTTCGTCGGCCACCACCGCAAAGCCACGGCCGCTTTCCCCGGCGCGTGCCGCTTCGATGGCGGCGTTCAGCGCCAGCAGGTTGGTCTGCTCGGCGATGCTGCGGATCACTTCCAGCACCGAACCGATCTGCTCGCTGTTGACCGCCAAGGCTTCGACTTCGCCCACGGCCTTGCTGACTTCTTCAGCCAGGGTGGTGATGTCGCGAGTGCTCTGCTCGATGATCGACATGCCTTCGCGCGCCGACTGATCAGCCCCGCGTGCCGCGCTGGCGGCATTGGAGGCGCTGTTGGCGACGTCATGAGCGGTGGCGCTCATCTCGTTGGACGCGGTAGCCACCTGGTCGATTTCGCGGAACTGCACTTGCATGCCTTCGCTGGTCTGGCGCGCGATGGCCGATGACTGATCGGCGGTGCCACGGGCTTCGGTGATGCTTTGTTTGATCTGGGCAATGGTCGGTTGCAGCTTGTCGAGGAAGCGGTTGAACCAGTTGACCAGTTCACCCAACTCGTCCTTCTTGGCGTAAGCCAAGCGTTGAGTCAGGTCGCCGTCGCCGCTGGCGATGTCCTTGAGCATGGCGGCCACGCTGTTGATTGGGCGGGTTACGCCGGTGGCGGTCAGCCAGATCAGCAGTAAGCCCAGCAGGCCGGCGGCGGCACCCACCAGCAGGGCTTTGATGGTACCGCTGGCCTGGGCTTGATCAAGCACGTCTTGGAGTTTCACCGAGTCGGCCAACATCACCTGTTTTTGCAGTTTGATCACTACGCCCCAAGCTTTTGCATCGGCGATGGGGCTGACTGAGTAAACCGCACGAATCGTATCGCCTTGTTCACGGTTGACGTGGCTGTCACTGGCCAGCAACTGCACGATCTCCTTGCCTTCGGCGCCGATAATGTCGATCAGGTTTTTGCCGACCTTGTCCGGTTGGCCGCTAGACGCCGCGATCAGGCCGGTGCTGGACAGGATCTCCAGATGCGCCGCGCCGTCGAAGAGTTCTCTTTGCGCCGCGTCCGTCACTGCTTGCAGGGTGTTGAGGGCGATGTCGACACCGACCACGCCGATGACTTTGCCGTCCACGATCAGCGGCAAGGCAATGGTGGTCATCAGCATCTGCTTGCCGGCCACTTCATCGGCGTAGGGGTCGAGCAGGCACACTCTGCGCGTATCACGTGGGCAGGTGTACCAGATGTTGTAGGGCGTGCCGCTGAGGTTGGGGGTGGTCTTGGTCAGGTCTTCTTCAACCATGATGGTGTTCAGCCCTTCACCGCCGGCGCGGCTCCAGTAGCTGGAGAAACGGCCTTTTTCGTTGGACACGCGGGCCTTGTCGCCGATGAATTCGCTGTCCTTGCCATCCAGTCCATTGGGTTCGAATGAGAGCCAGATACCCAGCACTTTGCTGTTGCGCTCGAAGGTGGTCTTGAGGCTCTGGTTGAGTTCTTCCCGCAACGCGCCAGGCTCCAGCGAACGCTTGGCCGCCAGGGCGCGCAAGTCCTTGACCTGGTCGGCGAGGGCGGTCACCACCAGCAGGTTTTCGCCAAAGGTTTTCTGCAATTGCACGGCCTGTTCGGCGGCTTTGGATTGCAGCAGGTTTTGCACACTGTTGGTGAGCATTCGCGAGCTTGAATCGCTGATCAGCTGATCGTTCTGATTGGTTTCGTAGAGGTTGATGCTGATGATCAGTGCGATGACCCCCAAGAGGCAAAGGCCTGATAGCAGCACGATTTTCAAGCGAATGGAGAGGGTGTCGAACATAGGTTCACTCACGAATGGACTTGTTGGAAGGCACGCAGTGCAGGCCAAGTCCATTCAGCGCTATGTCTGAAACATCGGCGTCATGATTCAATTCATGAGAGAGAGGCGATGAGCGGTAGGAAAAACCCTACACGCTACGTTATACGGGCGCTACAAGCCGCTCCGGACGTGACCAGATCCACAGATTGCCCAGGCTCATCCCGGCAATCGCCAGGTAGATCGGCCAGCCGTGGTCGAGCATCACCAGCATCAACATGGCGCACAGCAGCATGCTCACTGTGGCGCTGACTTTGGCACGACGGGCGATGATCTTGCCGTTGCGCCAATTGAACAGGATCGGCCCGAACAGCCGGTGGTTTTCCAGCCAGGCGCTGAGGCGCGGTGAACTTTTGGTGGCGGCCCAGGCGGCGAGCAGGATGAATTCGGTGGTGGGCAACCCCGGCACGACAATCGCTATCAACCCTATGCCCAGGCTGACGTAGGCCAGCAGGCCGAAGAGGATCCGGGCGATTTTCGAGGTGGATTGGGTTTTGCCGGTCATGGTGAAGCTTATCTGGTAGGGAAAATGCGGATTATCTGAGCTGAAATGCGATCAAGTGTGGGAGCTGGCTTGCCTGCGATAGCAGTGTGTCAGTCACTGCATCTATACCTGACGCACCGCTATCGCAGGCAAGCCAGCTCCCACATTGATCCGGTTTCTACCGGAACATTACGCCAGTTCAGGGGCGCTAGCGTACGCCTGTTCCAGCAGCACGGTGAAGCGCACAAACGCGTCGATCGCGCCTTTTTCCACCGCGGCTTCTTCTTCGGCGCTGAATTCCAGGGCATCGAGCGTACGGGTGAAGCTTTTCCACCCTTCAGCACGGCCACCGGCCGGCTCACCCAGGTGACGGGCACCGAAGGTTTCGCTCAGGCCCAGGCCCACGGCGCGCTTGATCAGGAACGCAGCGCCCAGTTTGGAGCCTTCGGACACGAACAGCCAGCCCAAGGCTTCGGCCTTGCTCGGATTCTTCACGGCACCGGCGACCGGTGCAGGCACTTCGGTGTCGAGGTCACCCAGGTCCAGCTTGGCGGCTTCGGCGCGGCAACGTGCGGCCAGGTCCGGCACGATCTTGATCAATTCGGCATCGTTGTACAGCGCTACCAGCTCCGACTGGAACAGGTATTGCGCGACCACGAAACGCGCGAAATTGGCCTGGGTTTCGAACGGCGCGTGGGCTTTGACCAGGGCGTCGAGCTTGGTATGCGGCTCGTTGGTGATCTGGTTCAGGCGCTGGGAGCGCAGGCTTGGGCGTTCTGCGGTAGGAGAAGCGGTCATGAAAAAGTCCTTGAGAAGGGGAGCGCCTGGGTGCCCTAAAGAGAGCTGTTATCAACTAGACGAACAAGAAGACGCGGCACAGTAAAAAATCCTCACCTCGTCGCTGAAATTTCGACGAGGTGAGAGGGGCGGTTTAAATGTCCCAGATCACGTTGATCGCAAAGTTGCGACCTGGCTGGGTCAGGCGGTCGAGGTTGGCCGGGGAGGTCACGCCGGCTTCGCCGACGCCGTCGTAGCTGCGTACGTCGTCCCAGTTCCAGTATTTCTTGTCGGTGAGGTTGTAGAGGCCGCCATTGATGGTCACGTCGTTGGTGACTTTGTAGAAACCGGTCAGGTCGACGATGCCAAAGCCTGGGGTCTTGAAGGGGCCAGTGGTGCTGCCGTCAGGCGCGTGAAAAGTGGTGCTGTCGACGCGGTTCTGCTTTTTCACCAGGGTCCAGCTCAAAAGGCCGCCGTAGTTGTCCTGGTCGTAGCCCAAACCGAATACGCCCTTGAGCGGGTTGACGCTGTTGAGCGCCTCGCCATTATCATCGTTGCGGCCATAGGTGTAGCCAACCGAACCCTGGGTGTACAGGCCTTGCGGTGCGCCGAATGCATCGAGGTTCAGGCGCCCTTTGGCTTCGATCCCCTTGATGGTGGCGTGCTTGATGTTGTTGGCTTCGAATTGCTGTGAGGTACTACCGGCGACGGAGGCGTCCTCGTCGATGAAGTCGCGGTATTTGTTGTAGAACACGGCGATATCAAACGAACCGGAATCGAAATTGCCGCGAATCCCGGTTTCCACGCCCTTGCTGCTTTCGGGCTTGAGGTCGGGGTTGGGTTCGACGGTGTAGCCCTGCTGCAGGTTTTCAAAGCGGCCGTACAAGGCTTTGGCAGACGGGGTGCGGAAGCCTTCAGCGTATTGACCAAACCAGGTGTAGTGATCCGTCAGTGCATAGGTCAGACCGAATTTGGGCGTCACACGGTGCCAGGTTTTTTCCTTGTCACTGTGGGCGTAGATCCGCGTCGGGTCGACAGTGTTGAGGAACTCTTCAGTCAACTTGGGTTTGAGTTGGGTGTAGTCGTAACGCACGGCGGGCAGGAAGGTCCATTTGTCCCAAGTGATCTGGTCCTGTGCGAACAACGAGTAGGTGTTGATGGTCGGGTCCGGGAAGTCACTGGCCTTCTTTACGCTGTCGCTGGCAATCGGACTGGGCGCGCCGATGGCCGTGCAACCGCCGCCAACAGCCAGGCAACTGGCTGCGCCTTCTCGGGAGCCGGTGACTTTCTGTTGCTTGAGGGTGGTGCCATAGGTCAGTTGGTGATCGGTTTCACCCAGGCTGAAGGCCTTGTCCAACTGGGCGTCGAACACCCACTGCTTTTCTTCGTAAAGGGTTTCGCGGGTGCGCAAGACACGGCGCGACGGCTGGTAGATCTCGGCGGTGGTCTGGTCGGTCTTGGCGATCTGGTAGTTGAGGCTGGTCTTGATCTGATCGGCAATCGGCGAGTCCAGGGCAAAGCGGTTTTCGATACCAAAACGCTCGCGGGTGATGGTGTCGTTGCCCGACCGCGCACGGTAGAAGTTGAAGCCGCGCCCGCCGGTGAATGGGCCGCCCACGGCATTTTTAAGGTTGACGTCGCGATCGTCCTTGAACTTCTCGTAAGTCAGGCCAAGTCGGTTGTCATCGCCATAATTCCAACCCAGTTTGGCCAGCACATTGGTTGTGCGCGCATCCTCGGGGTTGGCACCGGTACGCGCCAGCCCCGTGGCGTTGTTGCCATCATAGGATTCCATCTCATGGCCGTTGCGCTGGCTCAGGTGCAGCAAGCCGTCGAAGTCTTGCACGCGTCCGGCGACGGTGCCGGAGGTCAGCCAGCTTTCATCGGCGGAGCTGTAGCCGGTCTTGAGGCGGGCGCCGACGTCCTTGCCGGGTTTGATGATGTCGTCCGGGTCGAGGGTGAAGTAACTCACCGCACCGCCGATGGCGCTGCTGCCGTACAGGGCCGAGGCCGGGCCGCGCAGAATCTCGACGCGCTTGACGATTTCCGGGTCGACGTAGTTGCGACGGGTCTTGGCGTAAGGGCCGTTGAAGAAGTTGTCCGGCACTTCCACGCCATCCACCTGGGTGAGGATGCGGTCGCCGTCGATGCCACGAATGTTGTAGCCCGAATTGCTCGAGCGGCCACCGGCACCGCCTACCGAAACGTTGGGCTCATAACGCACCAGTTCACGGATGGTATTCACGTTCTGGCGGTCCAGCTCTTCGCGATCATGCACGCTGACGGTGCTCGGTACGCTGCTCACGCCCTGCTCATTGCGCGTGGCGCTGATGGTCACCTGTTGCAGGTTGAGGGTGCTCCCCGCTGCGCGCTTTTCCAAGACGATGTTGTTGCTGCCCAGTTTGCGATAGCTCAGGTTGGTCCCCACCAACAGCCGGTCCAAAGCTTTTTCCGGCGACAACGGGCCGCGTACGCCTGGGGACGACACACCCTGGCCCAACTCAGCGGGCAGGCCGACTTGCCAACCGGTCACAGCGGTAAAGGCGTTGAGGGCCGAGACCAGCGATTGCTGCTCGATGCTGAAGTTGTAGTTGCCGTGGCTGCGTGCAGCAGGTTCGGCGGCGGTGGCCGTCATCACCGGCGCAGCGGCCAGCAGGATGGCCGCGGTCAGCAAGGACAGGACGGGCGAAGAGGACCGGCGGTTGAAACGAGAGGACATCGAGAGCGCTCCGGGGTACGAATCTTATAGTTGCGAACTGAGACAAATAGGAATCAGTTGCATTGGCTAAGACGAGACGTACCATCCTCAGCTATCGAGTAAAAATAATTCTCATTTAGTTCAAGATCACCAACGCCGGGTATTCCGACAACTTGGCCGAGGTGATGTGGGCCAGGGAGCGCACCACGTCCAGGGGCTGGTCGAGGCGGTAATTGCCGGTGACGGCGACGCTGGCCAGTTGATCATTGGTGTTGACGATCCAGCCGGGATAATAACGGCGCAGCTCGGCGAGCACTTCGCTCATCGGGCAGTTTTCGAAGATCAGCCGGCCTTGCACCCAGGCCAGATCCTTGTTGGCGTCCAGCTTGGCCGGCTGGCCAAAACCCTTGGGCCCGATGCGGATACTTTCCCCAGCGCGCAGGCGCACGCGGGCATCGTCGAAAGTGTTGCTCAGGTCGACATCGCCGCGTTGCACTTGCACCTGGGCTTCGCCATTCAGGTAACGCACGGCAAAAGCGGTGTCGCGCACGCTGGCGCGCACGGGGCCGGCGTCGATTTCCAGGGGCAGGCCGTGGCTGGGCACGACTTCGAAAAACGCCTCGCCCTGGTACAGGCGGGCGAGGCGCTGATGGTCCTTGATACTGCTGGAAAATGCCGAGTTGGTGTTCAGCAACACTTTGGAGCCGTCATCCAGTTGCAGGCGCTGGCGTTCGCCCACCACGGTGAGGTGGTCGGCTTGCAGACGCACCGGCAGGTTGCTGAAGCTGAACAGGCCGATCAGCAGCACAGCGGCGGTGGCCAGCGGTTTCCAATGCGGTTTGATGCGGCGCCAGGCGCTGGGCTTGCGCGGTACGGCCAGTGCGACGGCGGCACTCTGAACCGGCGCGCCCCCCCAGGCGGCCTGGGCCTTGGCGAAGGCGTGGACGTGGGCGGGATCGCTGGCCAGCCAGGCTTCGAATTCGGTCTGTTGCCCGGGTTGCGGGCACTGCAAGGCGATCAGCCAGTCAAGGGCTTGGTCCATGGCCGTGTCTTGCAACACCTCATGAGCCAGCTCTAGAGGGCGCAGTTTATTCGGGTCCGTCACGGTGTTCCTCGGGTCTTCGCCACGTTCTATTCAACTTTCTTGCAGCTGGGATCGACGCTTCTGTTGGGTGAAGCTTAAGGCCGATCCAGCCGTTCGGCCACACCTACGCAGATAGCCATAATCAATTTGAGTTCCTTTTGCACGGTGCTCAAGGACACTTCCAACTGATCGGCGATCTCCTGGTAACTGCAACCATGCAGGCGGCTGAGGATGAAGATCTGTTGTTGGCGGGCGCTCAACTGGCCGAGGCTGACGCTCAGGGCTTCGAGCATTTGCTCGGCCTGGGTGGCATCTTCGGGGGTACTGATGGGGGCGGCGACGCTTTGCAGGACATCCAGCGGAACATCTTCCTGCAGCGTGCGGGCCTGGATCTTGCGCGCACGCAGATGGTCCAGCGCCAGGTTGCGCGCCGTCTGAAAGACGAAGGGTTCAAGGTGATCGATCGGCCGCTCGCTCAGGGCCCGAGTGACGCGCAGGTAGGTTTCCTGCAACAGGTCCTCGGCGGTGCTGTGGTTATTCACCATCCGCTGCAAGGTGCGAAGCAGAATCACCCGTTGGGTGAGAAAGACATGGTTGAAGCGAGATTGGCTCACAGTGATACCAGACCGGTTTGCAGTTAATGATAATGCTTATCATCAACGCAAATGGCAAGTGGCTATTTTTCTCATGCTCTACACAAACCAATGTGGGAGGGGGCTTGCCCCCGATAGCGATGGGCCAGTCAACTTAAGTGTGACTGATCCACTGCCATCGGGGGCAAGCCCCCTCCCACAAAGTCCCGAGCAAACAAGATTATTCGGCGTTACATAGCGCCAGGCAGTTATCCAACATACGGTTGGAGAAGCCCCACTCGTTGTCATACCAAGCCAGCACTTTCAGCAACTTGCCGCTGACTTTGGTGTGATTGGCATCGAAGATCGACGACAACGGGTTGTGGTTGAAGTCGCTGGAAACCAGCGGCAGGGTGTTGTAACCCAGAATCTTCGAATGCTGGCTGGCATCCTTGAGCAGCGCGTTGACCTGTTCGGCAGTGGCTTCTTTCTTCAACTGCACGGTGAGGTCCACCAGCGACACGTTGATCACCGGTACACGCACCGCCATGCCGGTCAGCTTGCCCGCCAGTTCCGGTAGCACCAGGCCGACGGCTTCAGCGGCGCCTGTTTTGCTCGGGATCATGTTCTGGGTGGCCGAACGCGCACGATACGGGTCGGTGTGGTAGACGTCGGTCAGGTTCTGGTCGTTGGTGTAGGCGTGAATCGTGGTCATCAGGCCACTTTCGATGCCCAGCTCGCGGTGCAGCACTTGAGCCACAGGCGCCAGGCAGTTGGTGGTGCACGAAGCGTTGGAGATGATCTGGTGGGATTGACGCAGAATGTCGTGGTTGACGCCATAGACCACGGTCGCGTCCGCGCCCTTGGCCGGTGCGGAAATGATCACCTTGCGCGCGCCGGCGGTAATATGGGCGGCAGCCTTATCACGGTCGGTGAACAGGCCGGTGCATTCGAACACCACGTCGATCTTGTGTGCAGCCCACGGCAGGTCGGCTGGGTTGCGAATGGCACTGACGGCAATCCGGTCACCGTTGACGGTCAGGCTTTCCTGATCGTGGGCGACCTCTGCTTCGAAAGTGCCATGCACGGTGTCGTATTTGAGCAGGTGGGCGTTGATCGAACTGTCGCCCAGATCGTTGATGGCGACGATCTGCAAATCCTGGCGGTAGCCTTGGGTATACAGTGCGCGCAGGACATTACGGCCGATACGGCCAAAACCATTGATTGCGATACGAAGAGTCATTGGAGAGTGCCTGTCGTCGATTTGTTGTAAGAATTACAAGATTATTCGCATAAAAATAGAAAACAAGCCTTTTTAGTGGCAATATTTTGTTCAATCTACAACGAGTGACCTGAATCAACTGGTCCGATGATCCAAACGACTCCCTGCCATCCCATGCGCTGCGGGCGTTTGATCAGCATAGACACTCAGGTCGCCACATCCGTTAGCCTGGAGTTCTACACATGCATCCCCGCGTTCTTGAGGTCACCGAACGGCTTATCGCCCGCAGCCGCGCCACCCGCGAGGCCTACCTTGCGCTCATTCGCGGTGCAGCCACCGACGGTCCGATGCGTGGCAAGCTGCAATGCGCCAATTTCGCCCACGGCGTGGCGGGTTGCGGCACTGAAGATAAAAATAGTCTGCGCATGATGAATGCCGCCAACGTGGCAATTGTTTCGTCATATAACGACATGCTCTCGGCGCACCAGCCGTACGAACATTTCCCTGAACAGATCAAGAAAGCCCTGCGCGAAGTCGGCTCGGTCGGCCAGTTCGCCGGCGGCACCCCCGCCATGTGTGACGGCGTGACCCAGGGCGAGCCTGGCATGGAGCTGAGCCTGCTCAGCCGTGAAGTCATTGCCATGTCCACGGCGGTAGCGCTGTCCCACAACATGTTCGATGCCGCGCTGATGTTGGGCATTTGCGACAAGATCGTCCCCGGCCTGATGATGGGCGCGCTGCGCTACGGCCACTTGCCGATGATATTCGTACCGGGCGGCCCGATGCCGTCGGGCATCTCCAACAAGCAGAAAGCCGACGTGCGCCAGCGCTACGCCGAAGGCAAGGCCACCCGCGAAGAGCTGCTGGAATCGGAGATGAAGTCCTACCACAGCCCTGGCACCTGCACCTTCTACGGCACCGCCAACACCAATCAGTTGCTGATGGAAGTGATGGGCCTGCACCTGCCGGGCGCCTCGTTCGTCAACCCGTACACGCCGCTGCGCGATGCGCTGACCCGCGAAGCCGCGCACCAGGTCACCCGCCTGACCAAGGCCAACGGCAGCTTCATGCCGATCGGCGAGATCGTCGACGAGAAATCCATCGTCAACTCCATCATCGCCCTCAACGCCACCGGTGGTTCGACCAACCACACCCTGCACATGCCGGCGATCGCCATGTCGGCGGGCATTATTCTCACCTGGGACGACATGGCTGACCTCTCCGAGGTGGTGCCGACCCTGTCCCACGTGTATCCAAACGGCAAGGCCGACATCAACCACTTCCAGGCGGCGGGCGGCATGTCGTTCCTGATCCGCGAGCTGCTCGAAGCCGGCCTGCTTCACGAGGACGTCAACACCGTGGCTGGCAAAGGCCTGAGCCGCTACACCCAGGAACCGTTCCTGGTCGACGGCGAGCTGATCTGGCGCGACGGCCCGATCGAAAGCCTCGACGAAAGCATCCTGCGTCCCGTGGCCCGTGCGTTCTCGCCGGAAGGTGGCTTGCGTGTGATGGAAGGCAACCTCGGTCGCGGCGTGATGAAAGTGTCTGCCGTGGCTCCGGAACATCAAATTGTTGAAGCGCCGGCGGTGGTGTTCCAGGACCAGCAAGACCTGGCCGACGCGTTCAAGGCCGGTCAGTTGGAAAAAGACTTCGTGGCCGTCATGCGCTTCCAGGGCCCGCGCTCCAATGGCATGCCCGAATTGCACAAGATGACGCCGTTCCTCGGCGTGTTGCAGGACCGTGGCTTCAAAGTCGCACTGGTAACAGACGGGCGTATGTCCGGCGCGTCGGGTAAGATCCCCGCCGCGATCCACGTCAACCCAGAAGCCCAGAGCGGCGGGCCACTGGCGCGGGTGCGCGATGGCGATATCATTCGCGTGGATGGCGTGAAGGGCACCTTGGAGCTTAAGGTGGACGCCGACGAGTTCGCAGCGCGCGCGCCTGCCACGGGCCTGTTGGGCAATAACGTGGGGGCCGGTCGCGAGCTGTTTGCATTTATGCGCTTGGCCGCAAGCTCCGCAGAGCAGGGCGCCAGCGCCTTTACCTCTGCCTTGGAGACGCTTAAGTGAAGCTTGCGCTGGTCGGTGATATCGGGGGCACCAACGCCCGTTTTGCGTTGTGGCGCGATCAGGAACTGCATTCGATCCGCGTGCATGCCACGGCGGATCACTCCAGCCCTGAAGACGCGATCAAGGTTTACCTCAAGGAGGAAGGCCTGGAAATCGGCGACATCGGTGCGGTGTGCCTGTCGGTGGCCGGGCCGGTGAGTGGCGATGAATTTAAATTCACCAACAATCACTGGCGCCTGAGCAAGACTGCGTTTTGCAAGACGTTGCAGGTCGATGAACTGCTGCTGGTCAATGACTTCTCGGCCATGGCCTTGGGCATGACCCGCCTCAAGCCCGACGAATTCCGCGTGGTCTGCGAGGGTACGCCAGAGCCATTGCGCCCGGCGGTAGTGATTGGCCCTGGCACTGGCCTGGGTGTCGGGACGCTGCTGGACCTCGGCGCTGGCCGTTTTGCGGCGTTGCCGGGGGAGGGCGGGCATGTCGATCTGCCCCTCAGCAGCCCGCGTGAAACCCAGCTGTGGCAGCACATCTACACTGAGATCGGCCATGTCAGCGCCGAAACCGCCTTGAGCGGTGGTGGCTTGCCGCGTCTGTACCGTGCCATTTGCGCGGTCGACGGCCACACGCCGGTACTGGAAACCCCCGAGGCCATCACGGCCGCAGGCCTGGCCGGCGACCCAGTGGCGATGGAAGTATTGGACCAGTTCAGCATCTGGCTGGGCCGCGTTGCCGGCAATAATGTACTGACCACCGGTGGACGCGGTGGCGTGTACATCGTGGGCGGGGTGATACCGAGGTTTGCCGACTTCTTTATCAACAGCGGCTTTGCCAAGAGTTTCGCCGACAAAGGCTGCATGAGCGACTACTTCAAAGGCATTCCGGTGTGGTTGGTGACCGCGCCGTATTCCGGGTTGACCGGGGCGGGTGTGGCGCTTGAGCAGGCATTTGCATAGGCAGTGATGGCCCTATCGGGGGCAAGCCCCCTCCCACATTTGGAACGCATTCCAATGTGGGAGGGGGCTTGCCCCCGATGAGGCCATCAAGATCACTCCATAACAACAAGGAGGACCCCGTGAGCGTAATCAGTAAATCGATTCTCCTCGTCGACGACGACCAGGAAATCCGCGAATTGCTGCAGACCTACCTCAGTCGCGCCGGTTTCCAGGTGCGTGGCGTGCCGGATGGCGCGGGGTTCCGCCAAGCGATGAACGAGGCGCCGTGCGACCTGGTCATCCTCGATGTGATGTTGCCGGACGAAGACGGTTTCAGCCTTTGCCGCTGGATCCGCCAGCACCCGCGCCAGGCGCAGGTGCCGATCATCATGCTCACCGCCAGTTCCGACGAGGCCGACCGCGTGATTGGCTTGGAACTGGGCGCCGACGACTACATCGGCAAGCCGTTCAGCCCCCGCGAGTTGCAGGCGCGGATCAAGGCCCTGTTGCGCCGTTGCCAGTTCGGCCAGGAGCGCAGCGTAGGTGGGGACGTGCTGGTGTTTGATGAATGGCGCCTGGATATGATCAGCCACCGCCTGTTTCATGTAGACGGCGAAGAAGTGATCCTCTCCGGGGCCGATTTCGCCCTGCTCAAATTGTTTCTCGACCACCCGCAACAGATCCTCGACCGTGACACCATCGGCAACGCTACCCGTGGCCGCGACCTGATGCCGCTGGACCGTATCGTCGACATGGCCGTCAGCCGCCTGCGCCAACGCTTGCGCGATACCGAAAAACCCCCGAGGCTGATCCGCACGGTGCGCGGCAGCGGTTATCAACTGGCAGCCAGCGTGGTTGCCGGCAATGCCCACTGAACATCTGACTGAACGCCGTCGCCGCTTCCCGGTGCCACGTTCGTTGCTGGGGCGCATGCTGCTGCTAACGTTGCTGGCGGTGTTGTTTGCCCAGGCGCTGTCCAGCGTGATCTGGGTCTCGCAGTTGCGTGCCACCCAGCTCGAAGGCCTGGTCACCAGCGCCCGCAGCCTGGCGCATTCGATGACCGCCAGCGTGAGTTATTTCCGTTCATTGCCGGTGGCCTATCGCCCATTGGTCCTCGACCAATTGCGTAGCATGGGCGGCACGCGTTTCGTCGTGACCCTCAATGATCGCCCGTTGGACATGGCCATCCTGCCGCAAACCCCGCGTAAGCAGGCCGTGCTTGAAGCGGTCGATGAAGTGCTGAAACAGACCCTCGGTGCCGATGTGCATATCTCGGTGGAGTTTGTCAGCGCCGAAGACCTGCGCATCTTCAATGCCGGCCTCAAACTTGATGAACTGCCGCGTTCCTGGGCCCACTACGCACTGACCCTGGAGCCGGTAAACCCGCCGGTGCTGGTCACTCAGATTCAGCTCGCACCTGGCGAATGGCTGTACATCGCCTCGCTATTGCCCGAGCCCTACACCAGCCTTGAAGAGCAAGGCCTGCCGTCCCAGCAGGTGTGGTTTATCGTGCTGACCAGCGGTTTTCTGCTGCTGTTCATCGGTTTGCTGGTGCACTGGCAGAGCCGACCGCTCAAGCGTCTGGCGCGGGCGGCGCGGGACATGTCTCTGGGCGCCGACGTAGAGCCGGTGGCCGAAGGCGGTGGCAGTGAAGTGGTCGAAGTGGGCCGTGCGTTCAATGCCATGCGCGAGCGCATCAGCCGTTACCTGACCGAGCGCAGCCAGTTGTTCAGCGCGATTTCCCACGACTTGCGCACACCGATCACCCGCCTGCGCCTACGCGTGGAATTGCTGGAAGACGAGAACCTGCAAACCAAGTTCGGCCGCGACCTGGATGAGCTGGAGTTGTTGGTGAAGGGCGCGCTGCAATGCGTGAAAGATACAGATATCCACGAAAACATCGAGCCGGTCGACCTGAACCATGTGCTCGATTGCCTGGTGGAGCCGTACCTGGCGCCGAACGGGAATGGCCGCGTGACCCAGCATGGCCGGGCGTTGACGGCATATCCGGGCAAGCCGCTGGCGCTCAAGCGTTGCATTGGCAACCTGATCGACAACGCGTTGAAGTACGGTCAGAACGCCCATCTGCACATCGAAGACGATGGCGCGGAGTTCATCCTGCACGTGGATGACGAAGGTCCCGGTGTGCCGGAGCAGCGTCTTGAGCAGGTGTTCGAACCGCACTTCCGCCTGGCCGGGCAGCAACAGGGCTACGGCCTGGGATTGGGGATTGCGCGCAACATTGCCCATAGCCATGGCGGTGAAGTGAGTTTGCAGAATTTGCGCGAGGGTGGTTTGCGAGTCACCCTGCAGCTACCCCGAACCCTGGATTAAACACGACTCCCTTGTAGGAGCCCGGCTTGGGGCGGTGGTCAGATGCTTTGGCGCAATCGGGCCAGGTCTCTCAGCGGCGGCGCGCCGAACAACCGGCTGTATTCCCGACTGAACTGCGACGGGCTTTCATACCCCACGCGATACCCGGCCGCCGAAGCTTCCAACCCTTCGGCAATCATCAACCGTCGCGCTTCCTGCAAGCGCAATTGCTTCTGGTACTGCAACGGGCTCATCGCAGTGATTGCCTTGAAGCGGTGGTGCAAGGTCGAGACGCTGAGGTTCACTTCCTTGGCCAGGTCATCGATGCGCAGTGGTTGCTCGTAGTTGCCGTTCAACCACTTGATCGCCTGGCTGACCCGATGGCTCTGGCTGTTGGCCACGGCGATCTCATACAGGCGATAACCCTGTGGACCCCGCAACAGGCGATAAAGAATTTCCCGGTTGATCAGCGGCGCAAGCATGGCGATGTCTTTGGGCGAGTCCAGCAGGCGCGCCAGGCGCAGCACGGCGTCGAGCAGTTGGCCGTCGATGCGGTCGACATACATGCCACGGGAGGTCGGACGCGACGGCACGCCCATCGGGCCTGCTTCCGCGATCAAGGCCGTCAACTGCGCCGGGTCGATATTGATGCGCACCGACAGGTTCGGGTCTTCCGGGGTGGCATCAATGATCCGCCCGGCCACCGGCATCGCCACCGAGAACACCAGGTAATTGAGTGGGTCGTAGGCAAAGATCTCGTCGGCCAGGCGCACTTCCTTGCTGCCGCTCGCCAGAATGCACAGGGCAGGCTCCACCAGTACCGGCATGAAGTCGCGCGGCGTGTTGTGGCGGTTCAGGAACAAGGTGGTGATGGCGGTGCCGTAGGAGCCGTCCTCCCAGGTATGCCGGTGCACGATGCTGGCCAGTTCGGCGCGCTGTTTTTCCATCTCTGCATCGAGGGGCATGGCTTTATGTTCGGGCGACGACATGGAGCGTCCTCTACTGGCTACTTCGATGGGCTCAGCTTAGCGGCGGCTTTTCAAAAAGTGTTACGTCGATTCTGCACAATCCTTGCCTGATCCTGCGACGCATCGTGAATCAGGCAATCGCGGGGCCTGTCATCTCCCTGAAACAAGGCGTTGACCCATGGAATAAAACGTCTGCGCCAGACGTCCTCTCTACGCTTCTCGCAGGATTGTGCAATAAGCCGACAGGAATTGACTAACCGCGCCCGCACCCGCACCGTTATCTTTGATCCTGTGGCAACACGCCCTCACAGTGCTTGCCGAGCATCACTTCTCAACGGGAGAGTCGAACATGTCCACCCCCATTCCCGCGAGCCATATGGCCTTTATCCGCGCCCGCACCGGGTGCAGCACCGAACTCGGTGCACGCTTGAGCAGTTTGATCGAACCGGGCCGTCAGGCTCAGGGTTGCCTGCAATTCTCGTTGCAGCATTCCCAGGTCGATCCCGATGTCTGGTTGATCTCCGGTTTCTGGAGCAGTGAGGAGGCGATGAGCGCCTACTTCAACTCACCAGCCCTGATGATCCTGACCGAGCTGTTGAATGACATGGTGGTCCGCAGCATGGACTTCCAGACCTTTACAGACGCATCCGCTGCACACGCCTACGGCGAGTACCTGCAACTCGCCGGCTGAAGGTCTAGAATGGCCGACTTTCCATTGGCCAGGACCTGCAACATGGCACGTAAACAATTTGCCCACCACGAAGCCGTTTCCGCCGTAGTACCGGGCGAGGGTGGCTACAGCGCCGCCGTCGCCGTCAAGGCACTGGATGGCATGGGCGCACCGCAGTTTCACAAGATCCTTGATGGACAAACGTTCACCACCGCCTCCGACGCCGACGATGCGGCCACCCTGCAGCTTGAGTGCTTGGTCGATGTCGACGAAGACGGTCAGTTGGCGTGGGCGACTGAGTCCTAAGCCTTGGGTCGATACATCTTGAACAGGGCTTCGGGGCCCAACTGGAAGTAATCCGCCGGGCCGCCACCGCGCAGAATCGGCTCGGCGGCGGCGGTGTCGTAGATACCGTCCTTGAGCAGCCACTTGGCAATGTGCACCGCGACCACCTCGCCCAGCACCAGCCAGCTAGGCACCAATGCCTTGTCGGCGCGCTGAAGCTGGATGATTTGCGTCACCTTGCACTCGAACGACACCGGGCTCTCGCCCACCCGTGGCACGCCCACGATCTTCGAAGCCACCGGCGTCAGGCCGGACAATTCGAACTCATTCACCTCGGGTGAAACCGGGGCGCAACTCTGGTTCATCTGCTCGGCCAGCGGGCGGGTCGCCAGGTTCCACACAAACTCGCCGGTCTGTTCGATGTTGTTCAGGCTGTCTTTGCGCCCAACACTGGAAAACCCGATGATCGGCGGAATGTAGTTGAACGCGTTGAAGAAGCTGTAGGGCGCCAGGTTCAGGCGGCCTTCGCTGTCGTGGGACGAAATCCAGCCGATCGGCCGTGGACCGACGATGGCATTGAACGGGTCATGGGGCAGGCCGTGGCCGTTGGCGGGTTCGTAGAAATGGATATCGTCGGACATGGCCTGTTCTGTTCTCGATTTCGGGACCAGCATCATACCCAATGTGGGAGCGGGCTTGCCCGCGAATACGGTGGTTCAGTCTCTACAATCGTTGACTGACACACCGCTTTCGCGGGCAAGCCCGCTCCCACATTTTGAACTGCGTTCAACGGTTAGTCGGTGGTAATGCGCGAGTGCTTACGCGTGTCCTTCATGGTCACATAGACCACCAGCGACACCGCGATACACGCGGTCACATACCAGTAGTAGCCGGTTTCCATGCCGATGCTCTTGAACCACAGCGCGATGTATTCAGCAGTACCGCCAAAGATCGATACGGTCAGCGCATACGGCAGGCCCACGCCCAGGGCGCGGATTTCGGTGGGGAACAGCTCGGCCTTCACCACGGCGTTGATCGAGGTGTAGCCGCTGACGATGATCAGCGCCGCCATGATCAGGAAGAACGCGCCCCACCAACTCTGGATAGTGTGCAGGGTGGTGAGGATCGGCACGGTGAACAGCGTGCCGAGGATGCCGAAGGCGATCAGGATCGGGCGACGGCCGACTTTATCCGACAGCCCACCGACGATGGGTTGCAGGCACATGAACAGGAACAGCGTCGCCGCCGAGATGGTGGTGGAGTCGGAAATGCTCATGCCGACCGTGTTCACCAGGTATTTCTGCATGTAGGTGGTGTAGGTGTAGAAGGCCAAGGTGCCGCCCATGGTCAGGCCGACCACGGTCAGCAGTTCCTTGGGGTGGCGCATCAAGGTGCGCATCGCGCTTTCCTTGGCTTTTTCCTTCTTGGTGAATGACTCGGTTTCTTCCATGCCACGACGCAGGTACAGCGCGACGACTGCGCACAGCGCGCCGATGGCGAACGGGATACGCCAGCCCCAGGCATAAAGCTGCTCGGTGGTCAGGACTTGTTGCAGCACGATCAGCACGGCCAGTGCGATGAGCTGGCCGGAGATCAAGGTCACGTACTGGAAGCTGGAGTAGAAACCACGGCGTTCCTTGGTCGCCATCTCGCTGAGGTAGGTGGCGGAAGTGCCGTATTCGCCGCCGACCGACAACCCCTGCAGCAAACGGGCAAACACCAGCAGGATCGGTGCACCGATACCAATCATTTCATAGCCCGGGCTCAGGGCGATCAGCAGCGAACCGAAGCACATCAGGTAGACCGAGGCCATCAAGGCTTTTTTACGCCCTACTTTGTCGGCGTACAGGCCCATCAGCCAGCCACCGATCGGGCGCATCAGGAAGCCCACGGCGAAGATCGCGGCGGTGTTGAGCAGTTGGGCGGTAGTGTCGCCTTTCGGGAAAAAGGCTTTGGCGAAGTAGAGCGAGAAGGCGGCGTAGACGTACCAGTCGTACCACTCGACCATGTTGCCGACGGAACCACTGAAAATCGATTTGATGCGGCTGGAGGTCGTGCGTGCCTGCGTAGGCGCGGCCGCCGACCCCAGAGGCAGGGCGTTGGAGTTATCCATTGAAGGATCCTTCATCTAGTTGTTTTTATGGAGCGGCGCGTGCGCAGCCTGGCTCGAGCTATAGCAGGAGCTGTGCCAGGTGGATGAAGGCCCGGAATAGAGGGGTTCGAGGATTTTTTTGAGCGGAAAGCCGCTGATGATTTTCAATGGGTGAGCGGAAATCCGCTTATTGGCGCGGGCGCGCACTGCCCATTGTAGGAGCTGGCTTGCCAGCTCCTACAGGAAGGTGTCCCGCACCAACCCATGGCGCTGCATCTTTTCATTGAAGGTACGGCGTGGCAGTTGCAGCTCGGCCAATACGGCCTTGATATCGCCCTTGTGCCGGGTCAACGCGGCTTTCAGGCAGTGGGCTTCGAAGGCCTCCTGCTGCGCAGCCAGGGATTGCCCAGCCTCGATGCCTTCCGGTTCCGGTTCGCCAAGGCCCAATACCTGGCGTTCGGCGACGTTGGCCAGTTCACGCACATTACCTGGCCAATCATGGCTGAGCAGGCGCCCCAGTTGAGCGCCGCTCAGGGGTTCGACGCTGCGGCCCAGGCGCTCGGCGGCACTCTGTGCAAAGTGGTCGAACAGCAGCGGGATATCTTCGCGGCGCTCACGCAAAGGCGGCAGGCGCAGTTGCGCGACGTTCAAGCGATAGGCCAGGTCTTCGCGAAAGCGCCCGGCGCGGGCCTCTTCCAGCAGGTCCGGCTTGGTGGCGGCGATGATGCGCAGGTCCACGTGGATACTCTGGTTGGAGCCCAGTCGCTCCAGTTTCTGTTCCTGCAACACCCGCAGCAGTTTCACCTGTTGGGCCAGCGGCATGCTTTCGATTTCATCGAGGAACAGCGTGCCACCGTGGGCATATTCCAGTTTGCCGATGCGCTTGCCCTGCGCGCCAGTAAATGCGCCGCTTTCGTGGCCGAACAGCTCGGCTTCAAACAACTGCTCGGGGATGGCGGCGCAGTTGAGCGCGACAAAAGGTTTCTTCGACCGAGGGCCAAAATCATGCAGGCAACGGGCGACCATTTCCTTGCCGCTGCCGGTCTCGCCACGGATCAGTACGTTGACCGGCAGGCTCGCCAGGTCCAGCACCTGGCGGCGCAAGGTCTGCAAACCACGGGACACGCCGAGCAAGGTCGACTCCAACTGCGCGCGATGATCGGCCTGTTGATGCAGGCGCCGGTTCTCCAGGATCAGCCCGCGCTTGTCCAGGGCACGGCGCAGGCTGTTGAGCAGGGCGTCGGGGCTGAAGGGTTTTTCCAGGAAGTCGTAGGCACCGTCGCGCATGGCCTCAACCGCCATCGGTACATCGCCGTGGCCGGTGAGCAGGATGACCGGTAAATCGGCATCGCGGCGTTGTACCTCGGCCAGCAGTTCGAGCCCGCTGAGTCCGGGCATGCGTACATCGCTAAGGATCACGCCGGGGAAATCCTTGGGCAATTGCGCCAGGCATTCCTCGGCGCGGCTGAACAACTGCACCTCGAACCCCGAGAGGCTCAGCCACTGCTCGACGGCCGTGCGGATGCTGGCTTCGTCATCGACCACAATCACCGCGTTCAACATAGGTCGGGCGTCTCCAGCGCGATAGGCAGGGTCAGGGTAAATACCGCGCCGTCGCCGCGATTGCTGGCGATCAGGCGCCCACCCAATTCGTGCACGATAGCGTAGGACACCGCCAGCCCCAAGCCGAGGCCATCACCCACAGGCTTGGTGGTGAAGAACGGGTCGAACACGCTGTTCAGGTGCTCGTCGGCAATCCCGCCGCCGCTGTCGCTGACGGTCAGTCGCCACAGTTGTTGGTCGGCATGCAGGCGGATTTCCAGGCGTTTGCGCGGTTTGTCGGCCATGGCGTCGAGGGCGTTGCGCAGCAGGTTGATCAGAACCTGTTCCAGGCGGATTGCATCGCCGCGCACCCAGGCGGGGCGGGTCAGGTCCAGCACCACGCCGATGGATTCATCGCGCAGGCGCGCATCGAGCAGGTGCAGCGACTGGTCGACCACGGTGGCCAGGTCCAGGCGTTCACGCAAACCACTGGGGCTTTTGCGCGCGAAGGTCTTGAGGTGGCCGGTGAGGGCGGCCATGCGCGTGAGCATGTCGTCCAGTGGCGTGAGGGCCTGGTAGGCGTCTTCGACACGGCCGTGATCCAACAGCAGGCGCAAAGTGGCCAGTTGCATGCGTTGGGCGGTGAGTGGCTGATTGATTTCGTGGGCGAGGGCGGCGGACATCTGTCCCAGCGCCGCCAGTTTGGCCGATTGCACCAAGCCATCTTGGGCCGTGCGCAGCGCCTGGGTGCGTTCTTCCACCAGTTGCTCAAGCTCTTCGCGACTGCGCTGGCGCAAGCGGGCCAGACGCCAGCGTTGGGTCAGGAACAGCACCAGGAACACCAGCGCCAGCCAGGAGCCGGCGGCAGCCAGGCCAGCGTTACGTTGATCTTCAAAGGCGAACTGCGGTTTGCGCAGCAGGTGCAAGGTCCAGCCTTCGGCCTTCAGCGGCAGGGATTCCCAGATGTAATTGGCACTGCCATCCGGACCGTTGACGCGCATCAGGTGGCTGTTTTCGTCGAAGCGTTGCAGGATGCTGGTTTCCAGCGCTTGCAGCTGTTTTTTGTCGTATTGGCGGGTGGCCTTGAGTTCGGCAAGGTCGCTGGCCGTCAGCGGCCGCAGGTTGCGATAACGCCAACCGGGTTGATTGGCGATGAACACAATGCCACGCGCATCACTGACCAGCAGCAGGTCATTGCCTTGGGCCCACTCACGTTCAAGTTCGGGGAACTCAAGCTTGACCACCATCGCGCCGAGGAACTGTTCGTGTTCATCGACCACCGCGCTGGAGAGGAAGTAACCGGGTATGCCGGTGGTCACGCCCACCGCGTAAAAGCGCCCAGTGCCGTGGCTCAAGGTTTGGCTGAAATAGGGGCGAAACGCGTAGTTGTGCCCCACATAACTGCTGGGCAGGTTCCAGTTGCTGGCGGCCACGGCCAAGCCGGTGCGGTCCATCAATTCCAGGGTGGATGACTGCGCCGCGCCGTTGATGCGCTCCAGCTTGCGGTTGAGCAGATCCTGGGTGGCGGCGTCCAGCGGGGCCTTCAAGGCGTTGATCATCTCCGAGTCCAACGCCAGCACGGCGGGCAGGGCGCGGTAGCGTTCGATCAGGGTGTGCAGCGAGTTGGCGTACAGCGCGAGCTGCTGATTGGCACGGGCGGCGTCGTCCACCAGGGCCTGGCGTTCGGCGTGGCGCGTGGCCAAGGCCGCGGCCAGTAGCGCGCCAGCGATGATCAGCAGGGAATAGAAGGTCAGGCGCAGTGGGCGAGGGATGACGATCATACGGTGATGGGCAGGCACGGTAAGGGAGTGCACCATACCATGTGCCATAAAAAAGGCGACTGGGCCATGGCCACAGTCGCCTTTATGTTTGCAGGGGAAGCGCTTACTGCACTTCTACCGCCAGGCTTTCACTGATCTTTTTCTGCCAGATGGCAGGACCGGTGATGTGCACGGATTCGCCTTTGCTGTCGACAGCAACGGTGACCGGCATGTCCTTCACGTCGAACTCGTAGATCGCTTCCATGCCCAGTTCGGCGAAGGCAACAACACGCGACTTCTTGATGGCTTGCGCCACCAGGTAAGCGGCGCCGCCCACGGCCATCAGGTACACGGCCTTGTGGTCCTTGATCGCTTCGATCGCAGTCGGGCCGCGCTCGGATTTGCCGATCATGCCCAGCAGGCCGGTTTGCTCGAGGATCTGACGGGTGAACTTGTCCATCCGCGTCGCGGTGGTCGGGCCGGCTGGGCCAACCACTTCTTCGCGCACTGGATCAACCGGGCCGACGTAGTAGATGAAGCGACCCTTGAGGTCCACCGGCAGGGTTTCGCCCTTGTTAAGCATCTCGACCATGCGCTTGTGCGCGGCGTCGCGACCGGTGAGCATCTTGCCGTTGAGCAACACGGTTTCGCCCGGCTGCCAGCTCTGCACTTCTTCCGGAGTCAGGGTATCGAGGTTGACGCGACGGGCCGATGGGCCAGCTTCCCAGACGATTTCCGGGTAGGCGTCCAGCGGTGGCGCTTCCAGCGACGCCGGGCCCGAACCGTCGAGCACGAAGTGCGCGTGGCGGGTGGCGGCGCAGTTGGGGATCATGCACACCGGCAAGGACGCTGCGTGGGTCGGGTAGTCCATGATCTTCACGTCGAGCACGGTGGTCAGGCCACCCAGGCCCTGGGCGCCGATGCCCAGTTGGTTGACCTTCTCGAACAGCTCCAGGCGCATCTCTTCGATACGGTTCTGCGGGCCGCGCTTTTTCAGCTCGTGGATGTCGATGGATTCCATCAACACTTCCTTGGCCATGACGGCGGCTTTCTCGGCGGTGCCGCCGATGCCAATGCCGAGCATGCCCGGTGGGCACCAGCCGGCACCCATGGTCGGAACGGTCTTCAATACCCAGTCGACGATCGAGTCGGACGGGTTGAGCATGGCCATTTTCGACTTGTTCTCGGAACCGCCGCCCTTGGCTGCCACGTCCACTTCCACGGTGTTACCCGGGACGATGGAGTAGTGGATCACCGCCGGGGTGTTGTCCTTGGTGTTCTTACGCGCGCCTGCCGGGTCGGCCAGGATCGAGGCACGCAGGACGTTTTCCGGCAGGTTGTAGGCGCGACGCACGCCTTCGTTGATCATGTCGTCCAGGCCCATGGTGGCGCCATCCCAACGCACGTCCATGCCCACGCGCACGAACACGGTAACGATACCGGTGTCCTGGCAGATCGGGCGATGGCCGGTGGCGCACATGCGCGAGTTGATCAGGATCTGGGCGATGGAGTCACGGGCCGCTGGCGATTCTTCGCGCAGGTAGGCTTCGTGCATGGCCTGGATGAAATCCACGGGGTGGTAGTAGGAAATGAATTGCAGGGCGTCGGCAACGCTCTGAATCAGGTCGTCTTGCTTGATCACGGTCATGAGTCGCGCTCCTCTATAAGGGAACATTCAATAAAGGTGGGCTCAGTGTTGCATCGGTCGGCTGAGCTCACCTTTCCAAGGCACGCCAAAGTGGTGCAGGCGCGACGCTAAAAAGGCGCGGCAGTATAACCCGGCTCGGTGGCCGATACACCCGACTATGGTCATGAATGCCTGGCTCGATTGGGTTGTAGGAGCGAGCTTGCTCGCGAAAAACTTGAATTTGATGGGTTTCGTCAGGCACCCCGCGTTATCGTTAGCGATCTTCGCGAGCAAGCTCGCTCCTACAGGTGAGAGTTATATGCCTGAACTGTATGTCGGCGAACGCCACTGGTCGGTAACGACCGGCAGCAACCTGCTGGATGCCTTGAACGAGGCAGGTGTGGCCGTGCCTTACAGTTGTCGCGCCGGCAGTTGCCATGCGTGTCTGGTGCGATGCCAGGGGGAGGTCGAGGACAAGCAGCCCGAGGCCTTGAGCCCGGCGCAACGTCAGGACGGCTGGCGCTTGGCGTGCCAGTGCCAGGTGAGCGGGGACCTGCGCGTCGAAACCTTTGATCCTACGCGTGATGGGTTGCCGGCCCAGGTGGTGGGTATCGATTGGTTGAGCCCGAGTGTGCTGCGCCTGCGCCTGCAACCCGAGCGAGGCCTGCGCTACCGGGCTGGGCAGCATCTGGTGTTGTGGGCGGGACAAGTGGCGCGGCCCTATTCCCTGGCGAGCTTGCCTCAGGATGACCCATTCCTGGAGTTTCACCTCGATTGCCGTCTGCCTGGCGAATTCAGTGATCTCGCCCGCCAGTTGCAGCTGGGCGACCGTTTGCGGCTGGGCGAACTGCGCGGCGGCGCGCTGCAATACGATCCTGACTGGCAAAGCCGACCGCTGTGGCTGCTGGCGTCCGGCACCGGCCTTGGCCCTCTTTGGGGCGTGTTGCGTGAGGCCTTGCGCCAGGATCATCAGGGCGACATCCGCGTGATTCACCTGGCCCATGATGCTGAGGGGCATTACCTGGCCGAACCCCTGGCGCAGCTGGCTGCACAGCATCCCAACGTGACGGTGGAACTGTGGACGGCGGCGCAGGCGACCCAGGCGTTGGCGCAACTGCGGCTTGTTTCGCGGCAAACTCTGGCTTTACTCTGCGGGCACCCGGCCAGTGTCGAGGCGTTTTCCAAGCGTCTGTTCCTGGCGGGACTGCCGCGTAATCAACTGCTGGCCGATGTGTTCCTGCCCCGTGGTTGAGCGCTGAACTCTACAGCCGCGAGATTCGCCATGACCGATGCCATCCTGCAACACCGCGAACGCGGGTTGCTGACCTTGCAGCTCAATCGCCCCGACAAGAAAAACGCCCTGACCCGCGCCATGTACACGCAGCTGGCCGGGGCACTGGAGCAGGCCGATGCGGATGAGGGCATCCGCTGCGTACTGATCCAGGGCAGCAGTGAATGCTTCACTGCCGGCAACGACATCGGCGATTTTCTCGAACAGCCGCCCAGCGACCTCGACAGCCCACCGTTTTATTTCATGAAAAGCCTGCTCAACTGCCGCAAACCGGTGATTGCCGCCGTGGCGGGCGTTGCGGTGGGTATCGGGACAACCCTGTTGCTGCATTGCGATCTGGTATACATCAGCCGGGATGCGCGGTTGCGCATGCCGTTTGTCAACCTGGGGCTGTGCCCGGAGTTTGGGTCGAGCCTGATCCTGCCGAGGTTGTTGGGGCACGCAAAGGCTGCGGAATTATTGTTGCTGGGCGAGGGCTTCACCGGCGAACAGGCGGCAGCCTGGGGGATTGCCACCGAGGCGCTGGGCAGCGGCGAGGCGGCGTTGGCCAAGGCGCGGGAAATGGCCGAGCGCTTCGAAACCTTGGCACCAGGGGCGGTGCAGGTGACCAAGCAACTCATGAAGAGTGTGGATCGTGAGCAATTGCGTCAGGTGATTGAGGAAGAGGGTGCGTTGTTTGTCCAGCGGTTGAAGTCGCCAGAAGCGATTGCGGCGTTGTCGGGATTTATCAACCGGTCCTGAGAAAGCAAAAAGCCCCGCCATTCACATGGCGGGGCTTTTGTTTTTCAGCGTGTCACTCAGACCTGCGGGTCGCCCACGTGCAGGATCTTCATGCCATTGGTGCCACCGGTGGTGTGGTAGCTGTCGCCCTTGGTCAGGATGACCCAGTCGCCTTTCTCTACGACGCCACGCTTGACCAGCTCGTCGATAGCTTTCTGGCTGACTTCGTTTGGTGCCAGCGAAGCCGGATCGAACGGAACGGTGTACACGCCACGGAACAGCGCGGTGCGCGCCTGGGCTTCACGGTGCGGGGTGAACGCGTAGATCGGCACCGAGGAACGGATGCGCGACATGATCAACGGCGTGTAGCCACTTTCGGTCAGCGCGATGATCGCCTTCACACCGGGGAAGTGGTTCGCGGTGTACATGGCAGCCAGGGCGATGCTCTGGTCGCAGCTTTCGAACTCTTTGCCAATGCGGTGGCTGGAGGTCTTGCTGGTCGGGTGCTTTTCAGCGCCGAGGCAGATACGCGCCATGGCTTGCACGGCTTCCAGCGGGTAAGGGCCGGCGGCGCTTTCGGCCGAGAGCATCACGGCGTCGGTGTAGTCGAGCACGGCGTTGGCCACGTCGGACACTTCGGCGCGGGTCGGCATCGGGTTCTGGATCATCGACTCCATCATCTGGGTCGCCACGATCACTGCCTTGTTGTGGCGGCGAGCGTGCAGGATGATCTTCTTCTGGATACCGATCAGCTCGGCGTCACCGATTTCCACGCCCAGGTCGCCACGGGCAACCATCACCGCGTCGGAAGCCTTGATCAGGCCGTCGAGGGTTTCGTCATCGGCCACGGCTTCGGCGCGTTCGATCTTAGCCACCAGCCAGGCAGTACCACCGGCTTCGTCGCGCAGCTTACGGGCGTATTCCATGTCGGCGGCGTCGCGCGGGAAGGACACGGCGAGGTAGTCCACTTCCATTTCGGCGGCGAGCTTGATGTCGGCCTTGTCTTTTTCCGTCAGGGCCGGTGCGGTCAAGCCACCCCCACGACGGTTGATGCCTTTGTGGTCGGACAGCGGACCACCGATCAGCACGACGCAGTGCAGTTCGGTCGGGGTCGCGGTTTCAACGCGCATTACTACGCGGCCATCATCCAGCAGAAGCTCGTCGCCGACGCCGCAGTCCTTGACCAGATCCGGATAGTCGATACCCACGACCTGCTGGTTGCCTTCGGTCAGCGGGTGGCTGGTGGAGAAGGTGAATTGATCACCGATCTTCAGCTCGATCCGCTTGTTGGTGAATTTGGCGATACGGATTTTCGGGCCTTGCAGGTCACCCAGCAGAGCGACGAAGCGGCCGTGCTTGGCGGCCAGGTCACGCACCAGCTTGGCGCGAGCCTTGTGCTCGTCCGGGGTGCCGTGGGAGAAGTTCAGACGGGCAACGTCCAAACCAGCCAGAATCAGCTGTTCGAGGACTTCCGGCGAGTTGCTGGCCGGGCCAAGTGTGGCGACGATTTTGGTACGACGGACGGACATGCACAGACTCCTGAGTTCAAGCGCTGGAGAAGGCTACTATGCTCTTTCGTTGTAGTCATTGTTCGTTTGCACTACTTATCGATGATTGACTTGTTTTCGCTGCGGCTGAATACGAACATCCTTGAAGATTTTCGACGAGGGGTCGATACACTGCACAAGACAGGAGAACCCTCATGCGAATTTTGCTCATTGCTGCCCTGGCCGTCAGTGTTGTCGGCTGCACCCGTTGGTCGATGGATCACCATCTGAACAATGCCTACCGCGCCTACAAGGTCGGTGACTGCGAGCGCGTTACCCTGGAATTGTCCCAGGTCGACCGTGAAAGTCGCACCCGACGTTATGTGCAGCCGGAGGTCTCGATGTTGCGCGGTCAGTGCCTGGAACGGCAAAAGCTGTTTGTCGACGCGGTGCAAACCTACCAATTCATTATCAATCAATACCCATCGAGCGAGTACGCCTACCGCGCCCGCGCGAGGCTCGACACCCTGCAACAACTGGGGCATTACCCTGGTGCAAGCGTCGCGCAACCGCGACCAGCTTCTTTGTGATGATATTTGTCATTCAATAACTGGCCCGTTGCCAGTCTTGGGCTATTCTTTGAATGTTCATTTGTATAAGTTCTATGCAAATGGATGTGGGGCCCGGACTGGGTGGCTGTCTAGCGGCAGGCAATTGCCTGTTGTCGCACCGAGATCCAGAGAGAGCGGGCGTATTACCCGTTCCGAATCACTGGCACGGCCGCAGTCATGGCCATTGGATGGCGATCTCACCATGTTTACCGACCGACGGATCGAGCGGCATCAGCTTCCTTGTTTTTTGCAAGTGTTTAATCGTCTGACCGACAAGCCCATCGGCTTCTTGGGAAATGTCTCTGAAGATGGACTGATGTTAATCAGCCAACTGCCCATGATGGTCGATGTGGATTTTGAGCTGCGTTTGAAAATTCCGGCGGCTGACGGCACCTTTCATCCCATTGATCTCACGGCGAGCTGCCTATGGAGTCATGAGGATGTAAACCCCCAGCACTATGATTCCGGGTTCAGGGTGCTGCAGGCACCTGAGGAATATGAGCAGTTGATCAACGTCTTGTTGCATTACTTCAGCTTTGATCCTTTGCAGGCTTCGGCTTAGATAAAGAGTTGGCGGGCACTTTTCAGAGCACGCCAGCTTTCTTCCACCCCAGGTATCGCGTGACCAACGCCGGTCCCAGTTCAGACGGCAAACTGTCCAATAGTGACAGGCCTTGGGCGCTGAGTCGGTCGTGCAGTTCGTTGCGGGTATTCAGGTAGTCGATGGTGCCGCTGTAGGCCAAGGCTTCGGGCAAGGTTTGTACGGGGGCTTGGCGCAGTCGATCGAGCGCTTCCTCGCGAAGGCTGACCACCAGCACCCTGTGTTGACGACTGATACGCTTGACGGCGGCCAGCAGTGTTTCATCATCCTCATCCCGCAGGTTGGTTATCACGATCACCAATGCGCGCCGTTTCTGCCGAGCCAGTAACTCGCTTGCTGCAGCCTGATAGTCAGCAGTCCGTCGAGTGGTATCCAGGTCGTATACCGCGTTGAGCAACAGGTTCAATTGGCCACTGCCTTTGACCGGCGCCAGGTAGCGTGGCTGGTCACCGGCAAAGGTGCACAGTCCTACCGCATCCCCCTGGCGCAACGCGACGTAGCTGAGCAGCAGGCAGGCATTCAGGGCATGGTCAAAGTGAGACAGTTCGTCATCCTGGCTACGCATGCGGCGGCCGCAATCGAGCATGAACACGATCTGTTGGTCGCGCTCATCCTGGTATTCACGAGCGATGGGTGTGCGTTGCCGGGCGGTGGCCTTCCAGTCGATCTGCCGTAGGCTGTCCCCTTCGCGAAACTCGCGCAACTGGTGAAATTCCAGTCCCAAGCCGCGCCGCTGGCGTTGGCGTACACCCAGTTGGCTCAGCCAGTTGTCCACGCCCTGCAGTTGGGCGCCGTACAGACGGGCGAAGTCCGGGTAGACGCGGGTGGTATCGCTCACTTCGATCAGTCGTCGTGCTGCCCACAGGCCCATGGGGCTGGGCAGGTGAATTTCACAGCGGCCGAAATTGAAATGCCCGCGTCGCAAGGGGCGAAGGCGATAACCCAGTTCACTGCGTTCACCGGGGCGCAGGTCTATAGATTGGGGCATGTGCTCGACGGACAACCCGTCAGGGACATGATCGAACACCTGCACGCTCAGTGCCTGCGCAAAGTCATGCTCTAGAACCAGGCGGATTTCTCCCCAGCGGCCCAGTGCCAGGCTTCCGGGCATTTGCCGTTGCACGCGGGGCGAAGGGCGGTTACGCAGACGCATCGCATCCAGCAGCGCGAGCAGTAACAGTGCCAGTAGCAGCCCCCATGCGATGGCGTACAAGGTGTCGGGCAACTTGAACTGCAACGCTGCCGCAGTGCCCAGCACGATGCCCAAGCCCAGCAATACGCCAAGCCAGTTCAACAGCAGACGGGTCGGTTTCATGGGCGAGTCATTGCCGAGGCGCCGGGATCTGATCGAGCAGTTGCTTGAGCACCTGGTCGACTTCCAACCCATCGATATCCAGCTCTGGCGCGATACGTACCCGATGGCGCAGTACTGCCAGGGCACAATCCTTGATGTCGTCCGGCGTGACGAATTCGCCGCCGCGCAACAAGGCACGGGCGCGCGCGCCGCGCACCAGATCGATGGACGCCCGAGGACCGGCACCGATGGCCAGCCCCGGCCAACTGCGGGTGGCGCGCGCCAGCCGTACGGCATAGTCGAGCACTTGTTCGTCGAGTGCCAGCTCACTGGCTATCTGCTGAAGCTGCAGCACATCTTCGGCCTGCAGTACCGTGCGCAAGGGTTGTACATCCAGCATGTCGGCCCGAGACGAGCGCGTGACTTCACGCACCATGTCCAGTTCTTGCTGCGCATCGGGGTAATCCATGCGCACCTTGAGCATGAAGCGATCCAGCTCCGCTTCCGGCAGGGGGTAAGTACCTTCCTGTTCAATAGGGTTCTGGGTCGCCAGCACCATGAACGGTTGGCCGATGGGCAGCGCCTCGCCTTCGAGGGTGACTTGCCGTTCCTGCATCGCTTCGAGCAACGCGGCCTGGGTCTTGGCCGGGGCACGGTTGATTTCGTCGGCCAGCAACAAATGGGTGAACACCGGCCCTTTGCGCAGCTTGAATTGTTCGGTGTGCAGGTCATACACGGCGTGGCCGGTGACATCGCTGGGCATCAGGTCCGGGGTGAACTGGATGCGCGCGAAATCTCCCTCAAAGCAGCGTGCCAGGGCACGCACCAGCAGGGTTTTACCCAGCCCCGGTACACCTTCGAGCAGCACATGCCCGCCGGCGATCAGCGCGGTCAGGACATCGTCGATCACCGGGTCCTGGCCAATCACCGCTTTGCGCAACTCATTGCGCAGGGCTTGTGCTTGCCCGCTGGCACGTTGCACGGTCTCGCGGGTCAAGGCAGTGGCGCTTGGAAATTCACTCATAGGGCATTCCTGAGGGTTTGCAGGCACGCCACCTGACGGCTGAAATCGGCGCTGGAAAGCCGTTTCTCCGGGAGTGGGCCAAGGGCCTGGCTGATGATGTGAAAGGGTTGGCGCGTCAGGTGTTCAAGCGCCCGGCACTGTTCTGCATTGTCGAGGTGTTCAAAGCCGGGGTGACGGTGCCGGGCCGCGCGCAGGATATCGCGCTGCAAGGCGTGCAGTAGTGTGCCCTGGCCGCTGCGGCGTAACAGGAAGTCAGCGCTGGCTTTGAGGTGTTCCTGCAATTGACGACGTGCATAGTCTGCGGGTTTACGGACCGGGCCTTGACGTTGGCCCGCCCGCCAAAGACCCAGGATGATCAAGGTAGCGAGTGCTACCAGAGCCTGGGGGAAGTACCGCATCAGCAAGGTGAACAGGTCGTCGAAGTCGGTGTTGAACAGCAAGGTTACGGCCTTGCCCTGGTTCAGGTACCACAGCAACCAGGCATTGTCGTACTTGGCGATGCTCGGGGTTTTCCACAGGTCGCTGTCGGTGATTACCGTGACGCTGCCTTCCCCGAGGTCGAGTTGCATCAGGTGGCTCGATCTTGCGCTGTTGGCAGAGAATTGGGCCAGGTGGCTGGGGTCGGTGAGATTGAAGTCTGTGTCGAAACTGAAGTAAGCCGATGGGTTTTCATTGTCGATGTAAAGTTTGGTGAGGTCCGGGGCTTTCTTTTTAAGCGCTTTGTTGCTGGACGGTGCAGGTTCCTCAGGCTCGTCACTCAAGGTCTGGTGGATATGCAAACGATCGAGCAACAGGTCGCCGCTTTTGCCAGTCTCTTCATCCCACAACGCCTCGGCCACCAGCAACAAATGGCCGCCGGATTTGGCCCAACCCAGCAGTTGCTCTACCTGGCGGGGTGACATGTTGCTGCGCTCGCCGAGCAGCAACAGGCTGTTGCCCTTGGCTGGCAGGGTAGCCAGCCGCTCCAGGCTATTGGCGCGCTCAACGGTCAGGCCTTGTTGGCGTAGAAAGTGTTCGGCTGCCAGGTAGGGGTTGGCCAGGGCTTCTGGAGAAGGGCCGCGATCCACCACCTCATCGTAGGGAATTGCCTTGCTCCATGCGTAGTAACCCCCCGCTCCAAGCAGGCACGCCAGCAAGAGTCCCGCCCATAGTAAAGGCCGGTTCATGGGTTGCTCCCCCGGCTGAACAGGGTGCGCCAATCACTGCATAGCTGTTGCTGGACTGAAGGGGGAGGAAGGCGGTGGCCGTAGGCGAGGTTTTGCCAATGCCGGGTCAAGTCATCGCTGAACGCCAGCAGTTGTGGTTGTTGCAACTGGTTGACCCGTTCCAGGATCTGGCCTTCGGTGTCAGCGCTTTTCAGCGGCATGTTGAAGTCATGCAGCAGCCGGCTGAGCAGGCCGCGATATAACAGGCCAAGGGCTTCCCTTGGCTGGGTGGGCCACAGGTGTTCGGCGGCACTGGCAATATCGTAGGGCAACGTCTCGAGGCCTAGCTCAAGGCCGAACAATTGCGCGGGGGCCACTTTGGCATCTTGTGGCTTGCGTAGCCTGCGTCGGCCGACAAACGTGCGCAACCACTCACGATAGCGCCACACCAGCGTGATCAATGCACCGACAATAAGTCCCCACAGCAGCACCTCCAAACCTTGGGCGATGTGCTTGAAGGTATTGCTGTTGAGGTTGTCCAGCAATGCCTTCAGCCAGTCCGGAAGCTTACCGTCGCGGTGAGCCTTGTTTTTAACAGGCGGCTTGTCTTCGCCAAAGCGATAGCGCGTGACGGTTTCCGGATTTTTGAAGGGGGGCTTTTCCATCAAGGACTTGATGGATTGGCTTGCGTCCTGGGTGGCTAGCGGTTTTTTTGAGGGGGATGACTCTGCCATGGCAGGCGGGCTGAATGGCAGCAGCGACAGGCCCATCATCAGTAATAACAACGGCACCACGTTGCTCAGGCGCTGACGAAGACGGCGGAAGACCAACTCCAGGTCCCAGGCCTCTAATACCGTGCGGCGATTCAGGTAGAGGCTGAAACCGCAGGCTACATAGATAGGTTCCCAAAACACCAGTATCACGGCGTAGAAGGCATTGCTCAGATGTTCCAGCCACAAGCCTTCCGAGCTTGTCGCCAGTATCAGGCGTTGCCAATCCCAGTCCAACTCGAGGTTCTGGGGAATGAACAGATAGAACAGAGTCATACAACCGAACCACAGTCCGATCTCCAGATGCACCCCGATGGTGGTCAACCAGCGTGCGGCGCCAGCGTTACGTTGCTGCAGCACGCCCAGGCGTTTTTGGCGAGCGGGGCCATCCAGGCCTTCAAGTTGGCTCACCGGCATCACAAAGCTGCGGCTCAGGCTGAGTCGCCGCCAGGTCAGGCTGGTCAAGAGTTGACCCTTGAGCAGTCGCGGCCACTGGCGAACGGCCTGCTTTATGCTGGGCGTTTCGCCAAACAACGCCTTGGACAGGATATACAGTGGCAAGCGATCAAAGGCTGGCTTGAGCCACCAGAACAGGAAAATCGCGGTGGACGGGTACTTCCACAGCAGTGCCGTGAGCACGGCGAACACTGGCAGAGTCACCAACGCCCAACTGCTCATCAAGAGCAGGCGGTGCTCACGGGCCATCAACACGCCAAGATCCATCGCCTCCCAGGCAGTACGCGGGCGGATGACCACGCTGGCATCACTCAGGCGCATGGGGAGTCCTTCCGGCAAGGCTCAGGTAAGCGGCTACCAGAAGCCATAGTGCCGCGCCAACCAGGTACTTGATCCAGGGCGCTATCAGGGTGGTGGATGACCAATACGCTTCGATGAAGGCAGCGATCAACAGGAAGATCATTACTCCGCACAACATTTGCACGCTCTTGCGCGCCGCCAGCCGTAATGACTCGCCGCGGGTCAACTGCCCGGGAGCGATCAGCGCCCAGCCCAGTTGCAAACCAGCGGCACCGGCGAGGGCGATGGCCGTCAGCTCGAACGCGCCATGCCCGATGACGAATGACCAGAAGGTCTGGCCGGAGCCGATTTCGGTCAGGTGCCCGGAGACCGCACCGATGACCAGGCCGTTGAAAATCAGAAAGAACACACTGCCCAGGCCGAACAGCAAACCGGCGGCAAACGTCTGGAAAGCGATACCGATGTTGTGCATCACGTAGTAGCCGAACATCATCCAGTCTTCGCTCGATGCGCGTTCAGCGGTGCGGCCCAGGCGGCTGGCATCGGGGTCATACATGCCCTGCATTTCTGCAACCTGCTGAGGGCTGACGATGCTGTAGATCAGGTCGGGAAACAGGTAGACCAGCAACGCGATACCTATCAGGCTGCCAAAGAACAGCAGGCTGGCTATCAGTACGAAACGCCACTGTTCCCGCACCAACCGGGGAAAATCGGCAAGCACGAACCCCAGCACATTTGCGGTCAGTTGGCTGCGATGACGGTAGAGCTGTTGATGGCCGCGCAAGGCCAGTTGTTGCAAGGGGTCTACCAAGTAGCTGCTGTAGCCGCGTTCCTGGGCCAGGGCCAGGTGCTGGCACAGACGCCGGTACTGATGGGGGAAGTCGGCCATGTCACTGGCTTTAACCTTGCCTTGCTCCAATTGTTGCAGGTATTGGGCAAAGGCCTGCCATTGAGGCTGGTGACGGCTTTCGAAAAGACTCTGCTTCATGTCGGCCCCAACAGGCCACGGGCCACGCCGTTGAGTTGCTCCACGGCGCGGGCCGGGGATACCTGCAAGGGGGCGGCGAGAATCGAAGCCAACTCGTGAACGCGCTCCGTGGAAAGTTCACCCTGGCGTTCCGCAAGGCCAAGGATGGCCCGTTGTTCACTCAGATCCAGAGCGAAGGGCAAGCGTAGGGCGGCAGCTTGAGGAATCTGGGGGCGCAGAAGCGGTTGTTCCCGGTAGATCACCAGTGTGCCGGCGGCCAGGTCGCCCAGTCGCTTGAAGTGAGGATGCTGCAGGCAACTGATCGCGCCGAGGAAGTAACCGAATGGCAGCATGTCGACAAACCGCAGCAAATTGCGGATCAGTGACGCGGACCAGCCGATCGGTGTGCCGTCATCGTGTACCACCCGCAACCCCATGACCTGTTTCCCAGGTGAGCATCCCTGGTTGAGTACTTCGAACAGCACCATGTACCACCAACTGATCAGGAACAGCAGCAGCGAACCCAGGCCGATGCCGACGTTGCCAAGCATGGCCAATGGCACCAGCAGAACGCCCATGACCACTGCGCGCACACCCAGGTCGAAGGCAAAGGCCAACACACGTGACATCAGGCCGGCCGGGCGTAGGGGCAGCTCGATGCCCTCCGGGGTCTCGATCTGGTAGCGGGTATCCAATGGAGCTGACGGCATCGCGATCCTTGGCAGTGCAGAATGGCTAGGAGACACGGATGCTAGCAGTGTCGGCGGTGGAAGCAACCATTCAAGGTTTTGCTGGATGTTTGTACAGTTGATTTGGTACTGGCCGTGGACGTCGTCCAGCGCCTAGACTTTGTCGATCTTCAGTACAGGAAAAGCCCGTGACCTCCATTTTCTGGTACGACTATGAAACCACCGGCATCAATCCGCGCAATGACCGCCCGCTTCAAGTAGCCGGCATTCGGACAGACCACGAACTCAATGAGATCGGCGAGCCGGTCAATCTTTATTGCCTGCCCAGCGACGATATCCTGCCCCATCCCATCGCCTGCGCGATTACTGGCATTACTCCCGCAACCCTCGAGGAAAAAGGCTTGGCCGAGGCCGATTTCATGACTCGGGTGCATGCTGAGCTGGCCGCCCCGGGTACGTGTGGCGCTGGGTACAACACCTTGCGATTTGACGATGAAATGACGCGCTACAGCCTGTACCGCAATTTCTTCGATCCTTACGCACGTGAGTGGCAGGGCGGTAACAGCCGCTGGGATCTGATCGACGTGATTCGCACGGCCTACGCCCTACGCCCGGAAGGCATTGAATGGCCGCAACAGGATGGGCGCGTCACGCTCAAGCTGGAGCGCCTGACCGAAGCCAACGGTATCGACCATGGCCAGGCGCACGATGCTCTGTCCGACGTGCGAGCCACTATTGCCCTGGCCCGATTGGTTCGTGAGAAACAGCCCAAGCTGTTCAAGTGGCTGTTTCAACTGCGCAGCAAGCAGTCGGTGATGGACCAGGTGCGCTTACTGCAACCCATGGTGCACATCTCCGGGCGTTTTTCCGCCGAGCGTCATTATCTGGGCGTCGTAGTGCCACTGGCGTGGCACCCACGCAACCGAAATGCACTGATCGTCTGCGACCTCGGACTCGATCCTCAAGGGTTGCTGGACCTGGATGCAGATACCTTGCGCCAGCGCCTCTACACCCGTCGTGACGATCTTGCCGAGGGGGAGTTACCGGTCCCGCTCAAGCTGGTGCACATCAATCGCTGCCCCGTGGTTGCGCCCTTGAATGTGCTTCGGGCAGAAGATCGTGAGCGTCTGCACTTGGATATGAATCTTTATCAGGAGCGTGCCCTGCGGCTAACTGACGCACAGGAGTGTTGGCGCGATAAGTTGGCGGCTATTTATGCCGAGGAAGATTTCGCCCCGAGTTCAGACCCAGAGCAACAGCTATACGATGGCTTTATCGGAGATCGTGATCGACGTTTATGTGAACAAGTCAGGATGGCCGAGCCTGCACAATTAGCTCGCCAGCAATGGCCTTTCGATGATCATCGGTTGCCTGAATTACTCTTTCGCTACCGAGCGCGTAACTTCCCCGATACCTTGAACAGTGAGGAGCAACAACGTTGGCAGCTTTTCTGTCAGCAACGTTTGACGGACCCGGAGTGGGGCGCGCCGAATACCCTTGCGGCATTTAAGCAGGCTAAACAAGAATTTGCAGTTAGTGCGACACCTTTTCAGGCGGAGGTGCTTGAGCGGTGGCAGGAATATGCCGACTTGCTGGCCCATAAGATAAATCTGTAGTCGATCGTCACACAATGCACCGGCAATAAAAAACGCCAGCAGGCTGGCGTTTTTAATGTGTCGCGTATCAGGCGTAAGCCTGGCGAGGCTTAGCCCAGCAGGGTAGCCCAGCCTTCAACCACGTCACCGCCCCACTTGGCTTTCCACTCTTTCAAGGTTTTGTGGTTGCCACCTTTGGTTTCAATCACTTCGCCGTTGTGCGGGTTTTTGTACTGTTTGACTTTGCGAGCACGTTTGGTACCGGTAGTTTTCACGGCGCCACGCGGTGCTTTAACTTTCGACTCTGGATCCAGCAGCGCGATGATGTCACGCAGGGATTTGGAGTATTCACCCATCAGGGTGCGCAGTTTGCCTTCGAATTCCAGCTCGGTTTGCAGTTTGTCGTCTTGGGACAGGTTCTTCAAACGGGCTTGCAGCTCTTTGATAGCTTCTTCGGTGGCACGGTATTCGTTGATCAGAGACATGTGGACTACCTTATGTAGAGCGCTGATTGACAGGGACAGTGGCCCAATAATAGTCAGGCAGTTTGCCCAAGTAAACATTTAAGCTCGCATTTATGTGAATTACTTTGAATGTTTGTAGCATTGCTATGCATTCGAGTTAATTACTAGGGCGTAGGCCTTAAGATAATTCCCCTGAAATACGTGAAACAGCCATAGGGTGACGTACTAAATTCATATAAAGGTGGTAAAACCATAGGCTATTAAGGGGCAAACCGTCGGCCGGCGATCAGAATAAGCGTCAACGAATACTGCAGTTTTCCTGCGCAATCGCTAGAATGGCGGCCTTTGCGAAGTTCTGGAGTTTCCCCCTAATGCGCACTTTTCGGCTGGTGATTGCTTGCCCGGACCGGGTTGGCATCGTTGCCAAGGTCAGTAACTTTCTGGCCTCCCACAACGGTTGGATCACCGAGGCGAGTCATCACTCGGACAATCTCAGCGGTTGGTTCTTCATGCGTCACGAGATTCGTGCCGATTCGCTGCCTTTTGGTCTTGATGCCTTCCGCGACGCATTTGCGCCGATCGCCGAAGAGTTTTCGATGACCTGGCATATCACCGACACCGAGCAGAAAAAGCGCGTGGTGTTGATGGCCAGCCGTGAGTCCCATTGCCTGGCCGACTTGCTGCATCGCTGGCACAGCGATGAGTTGGACTGCGAGATTGCGTGTGTGATCTCCAACCATGACGACCTGCGCAGCATGGTCGAGTGGCATGGCATCCCGTATTACCACGTGCCGGTCAACCCGCAGGACAAGGAGCCGGCGTTCGCTGAGGTCTCGCGCCTGGTCAAGCAGCACGAAGCCGACGTGGTGGTGCTGGCGCGCTACATGCAGATCCTGCCGCCGGAACTGTGCCGCGAATATGCTGGCAAGGTGATCAACATTCACCACAGCTTCCTGCCGTCGTTCGTCGGCGCCAAGCCTTACCACCAGGCGTCCCTGCGTGGCGTGAAGTTGATCGGTGCTACTTGCCACTACGTCACCGAAGAACTGGACGCCGGCCCGATCATCGAGCAAGACGTGGTGCGTGTCAGCCACAGCGACAGTATTGAAGACATGGTGCGTTTCGGCCGTGACGTCGAGAAGATGGTGCTGGCCCGTGGCCTGCGTTACCACTTGGAAGACCGCGTGCTGGTGCACGGCAACAAGACCGTCGTGTTCTGATCGAACGGTTGTGATTGAAGAATGAAGGGCCTGGGCGTTAAATCGTCCCAGGCCCTTTTTCTTTATGCTGCCGAGGATTGAGTCATGAGTGATCCGCTGGACAAAGCCACCTCAAAAGCCCCCGCCACATTAGGGGAGGGGTGTTTGAGTCGATACGACCCGGATGACCTGAGCAGCGAGGACGGCACCGAATTTCCCGGTGCCGCCGAACTGTGGGAGCAGGAGCAGGCCAAGTCCGAGCCCAAGGACGCCTGATCAGATCCGGAAACTGCCAACCAATTGTTTCAACCGTGCCGCCTGTTGTTCCAGATCGGCACAAGCACGCAGCGTCGATTGCAGGTTTTCCACACCTTCCTGATTGAGGGTGTTGATCTCGGTAATGTCCATGTTGATCGACTCCACCACCGAGGTCTGTTCTTCAGTGGCGGTGGCGACTGACTGGTTCATGCCATCAATTTCGCCGATGCGCTGGGTCACGCTATTCAGGCGTTCGCCGGCCAGGTTGGCGATGTCGACGCTTTCAAGACTATGGCGCTGGCTATCGCCCATGGTGCTGACCGAGTCCCGCGCGCCGACTTGCAGTTCTTCAATCATCTTCTGCACTTGTTGCGCCGATTCCTGAGTGCGATGTGCCAGGTTGCGCACCTCATCTGCGACCACCGCAAACCCACGCCCGGCTTCCCCGGCACGGGCTGCTTCGATGGCAGCGTTCAATGCCAGCAGGTTGGTTTGCTGGGAAATGCTGGTGATCACTTCGAGGATCTGCCCGATGTTCACCGTTTTGCTATTGAGCGCTTCGATGTTGCTGCTGGAAGCGCTGATCATCGAAGACAACTGGTTCATCGCCTTGATGTTGCGTTCCACCACTTGTTGGCCATCCTCAGCCAGGTGACGTGCATCGCTGGCCTGATGGGAGGCTTGCGCCGCATTGCGCGCGATTTCCTGGGCCGCAGCGCCCAGCTCATTGATGGCCGCCGCAACGCTGTTGGTGCGATTGGCCTGCTCATCGGAATTGACCATCGACGAGTTGGAGGCACTGACGACCCGCAGTGCCACCTCGTTGACCTGTTCGGTGGCCGAAGACACTTCACGAATTGACGTATGAATACGCTCCACGAAGCGGTTGAAGGCATTACCCAGCGTGCCGAACTCATCGTGATTCTGGATGGTCAGGCGACGGGTCAGGTCGCCCTCGCCATCGGCGATGTCCTGCATGGCGCGGGTCATTACATGCAGCGGTTGCAACAAGATACGGATCAGCATGCCGAGCAGGGCAATGATGATCACCACCGCAATGAGCGTGGCGATGACCGCTGAGGTGCGGAACTCGCTGAGCATGGCGTAGGATTTGTCTTTATCGACTGAAATACCGAGGTACCAGTTCACCGAGGGCAGTCCCTTGATCGGTGTAAAAGTCACGATGTTGTCTTTGCCGTTGGCCTCGACTTCGCTGAAGTCGGCGCTGATCTTCGGCGTATTTTTCGGATACACGTCAGCCAGGGTCTTCATCACCAGATTTTTGTCCGGGTGTACCAGTACTTTGCCGTCGGCGCTGACCAGGAACGCGTAACCCATGCCGCCGAAGTTCAGCGCGCCGATGTTATCCACCAGGGTTTGCAGGCTCAGGTCCCCACCGACCACACCAATGCTCTGGGTGCCTTGGGTGCTGGGGGTGGCAACGGAAATGATCAACTTGCCGGTGGCCGCATCAATATACGGCTCGGTCAGGGTTGAACCGTTGCTGCTCTGGGCGCCCTTGTACCAAGGGCGGACACGCGGGTCGAAACCGTCTGGCATCTTGGTGTCTGGGCGGATGGTAAAGGCGCCTTTGCTGTCGCCGACGTAGGTCGCCATGAAGGAGGACGTCAGGGTTTTCTGTTCCAGCAGGCCAGCAACCGCGGACGGTTCGGGGTTGATGGCGATGTTTTGTGCGGCGTTTTCCACCAGGGCAATGCGCCCGGTGAGCCAGGTTTGAATGTTGCTGGCGGTCACATCGCCCATTTCATGCAGGTAGTTGTTGAGATCGTCGCGAATCGCGTTGCGTTGCAGGTAGTCGTTGTAGAGGGTAAACAGCGCAAATGCGGCAATGACGATAAGGGAGGCTGCAAGCAGGATTTTGTGGCTGAAGCGCAGATTTTTATTCATGGCTTGTAGGGTCCGCTAAGGTCTTAATATCCGAAGCGCGTCCTTATGGGAGGCGCAAAATGGCAGCGTCAAAAAAGGTGTGATACTTCTTGTGATGGTTCCGGTGGTCCCTGTGGGAACTATCTGACCTATTTTTAGACTTTGTGGGTCTCACACTGCTCTGTATCGACCTGGCCGCACTAAAGATTAACCATGGGTGACGAAATGCCTGACTCCTCGCAACTCCTAATCGGCGCCGGCCTCGACGGCCAGCCCATCGCCCAGGCCATGCGCCTGGCCAATCGTCACGGGTTGATCGCCGGCGCCACCGGCACCGGCAAGACCGTCACGCTGCAACGCCTGGCCGAAGCTTTCAGTGATGCCGGCGTAGCGGTGTTTGCGGCGGATATCAAGGGTGACTTGTGCGGCCTGGGCGCTGCCGCGAACCCGCAGGGTAAGGTGGCCGAGCGCATCGCCGGCATGCCGTTCCTCAATTACACGGCCAAGGCTTATCCGGTCACGCTGTGGGATATCCACGGGCAGTCCGGCCATCCATTGCGCACTACCATCAGCGAAATGGGCCCGTTGTTGCTCGGCAGCCTGTTGGAACTCACCGATAGCCAGCAGTCGGCGCTTTACGCGGCGTTCAAGGTGGCCGATCGCGAAGGCTTGTTGTTGCTGGACCTCAAGGACCTCAAGGCATTGCTTAACCATCTGCGCTATCACCCGGAGTTGCTGGGCGAAGACGCGGCGCTGATGACCACCGGTTCCAGCCAGGCACTGTTGCGACGCCTGGCAGTGCTGGAGCAGCAGGGCGCTGAAGCCTTGTTTGGTGAGCCGGCCCTGCAGTTGGAAGATATCCTGCAGCCTACCGGTGATGGGCGTGGTCGCATCCATCTGCTGGACGCCAGCCGTTTGGTGCATGAGGCGCCGAAGGTGTATGCGACGTTCCTGTTGTGGCTGTTGGCGGAGTTGTTCGAGCAACTGCCCGAGCGCGGTGACGCTGACAAACCGCTGCTCGCGCTGTTTTTCGATGAGGCGCATTTGCTGTTCGCTGACACGCCCAAAGCGTTGCAGGAGCGTCTGGAGCAGGTGGTACGGCTGATCCGCTCCAAGGGTGTTGGCGTGTATTTTGTCACGCAATCCCCAGGCGACCTGCCGGACAGCGTGCTGGCCCAGCTCGGCCTGCGTATCCAGCACGGCCTGCGGGCGTTTACCACCAAGGAACAGAAGTCCTTGCGCGCCGTAGCCGACGGTTTTCGGCCGAACCCGGCCTTTGATGCCCTTTCGGTACTGACCGAGCTGGGCACGGGTGAGGCTTTAGTGGGAACACTGCAGGAAAAGGGGACGCCGGAAGTCGTCCAGCGCGTCCTGGTCGCACCGCCGCAATCGCGGATCGGGCCGCTCAGCGCAGCCGAGCGGGCGGCATTGGTGGCCAGTTCGCCGTTGCTGGGCCGGTATGACAAGCCGATTGATCGGGAATCTGCATATGAAGTGCTGATGGCACGCAAAGAGCTTGGGTCAACCGAAGAGGGCAAACCGGCCGCTGAGGAGCCCAGCTTTACGGACAAGGCCGGAGCGTTCCTCGGCACAACCGCAGGCAAGGCGTTGAAGTCCGCGATGCAGCAAGCCGCCAATCAGATGGGGCGACAACTGGTGCGTGGCTTGTTGGGGTCGTTATTGGGCGGCAGCAAGCGCAAATAGCGAGTCAGGGCTTGGGCTTGGCGTGGGCCGCCAGCCGTTCCAGCGCCGCACGCAAGCCTGGGTTGCTGATCCCGTCGGCCGTTGCCTGAATGGTTTCGGCGGCACTGGGCGACAGGTCATGAATATGCTCCACCACGCCGGGTTGGGTGGTGGGCGGTTGCACTTTGAACTGGATGCGCGTCAGACCGGCGAATTCATCAAAGGCCATCAATTGACGCTGCAGGCGTTTTTGCTGATAGCGCAAACGTGTCGCCCAGTGGCCATCTGTGACAATAAGCAGCAGGTTGCCTTCACGCCAGGACGCCACGCGGCAATGTTCGCGTGCAGCCGGTTGCAGTTGGGTTTCAAGCAGTCGTTGCAGGCGGTCCAGGCGTCGAGCATGGCCAAAGATGGCTTTCAGCGGCTTGGCATCACGAAGCAACACGGCGGGAGCGCGGGCTGATAAGGGGCGAAATGCCATTATTGGACACCTTAAGTAACAGAGCCGCCATCTTAGCAGAACCCGCCTGTACGGCCCCAGGCAATGCATTCCGTGGTTTTTATTCATCAAATCAATTGGTAACTTCTGCGCTCCATGGGTTGAAGTTCCGGCAAAAGCCCTTATTTTAAACAAGCCCTCTCACAGCACCATGCCAGCATCGGGGAACAACGCCACTTTCCTCACCCACGAATCCGGGTAGAATGCGCGTTCGCATGCGGCCGTGAGGGCTGCTCGGGCCACTCACGGTGCGCCCTCCATCCCTATGTGTGGAAGAACCTGCCGATATGTTTGCGCCTTTGTTAAAGAAACTTTTTGGAAGCAAGAATGAGCGCGAAGTCAAACGCATGCTCAAGACGGTGCAGCTGGTCAATGCCTTCGAAGAGCAGATGGTTGCCCTTTCGGACGAGCAATTGCGCGCCAAGACCCAAGAGTTCAAGGCCCGCATAGCCAAAGGTGAAACCCTCGACAAGCTGCTGCCCGAAGCCTTTGCGGTCGCCCGTGAAGCCGGTAAGCGTGTCATGGGCATGCGCCACTTCGATGTCCAGTTGATCGGCGGCATGACCTTGCATGAAGGCATGATTGCCGAAATGCGTACCGGTGAAGGCAAGACCCTGGTGGCAACCCTGGGCGTTTACCTCAACGCACTGTCCGGCAAGGGCGTGCACGTTGTGACGGTGAACGACTACCTGGCCCGCCGGGACGCCAACTGGATGCGCCCGCTGTATGAATTCCTCGGCCTGACCGTCGGCGTGGTAACGCCTTTCCAGCCGCCGGAAGAGAAGCGCGCAGCCTATGCTTGCGACATTACCTACGGCACCAACAACGAATTCGGCTTCGACTACCTGCGCGACAACATGGCGTTCAGCATGGATGAAAAATTCCAGCGCGAACTCAACTTTGCCGTGATCGACGAAGTCGACTCCATCCTCATCGACGAAGCCCGTACCCCACTGATCATCTCCGGCCAGGCCGAAGACAGCTCGCGCCTGTACACCGAAATCAACAAGTTGATTCCGCGTCTGGAGCAGCACATTGAGGAAGTGGAAGGCGTGGTGACCAAAGAAGGTCACTTCAGCATCGACGAGAAGACCCGCCAGGTCGAACTCAACGAAGCCGGTCACCAGTTCGTCGAAGAGATGCTGACCCAGATCGGCGAGCTGGCCGAGGGTGAAAGCCTGTACTCGGCACACAACCTGGGCCTGTTGACCCACGTGTATGCCGGCCTGCGCGCCCACAAGCTGTTCCATCGCAACGTCGAATACATCGTGCAGGATGGCCAGGTCGTGCTGGTCGACGAGCACACCGGTCGTACCATGCCGGGTCGCCGTCTGTCCGAAGGCCTGCACCAGGCCATCGAAGCCAAGGAACACCTCAACATCCAGGCTGAAAGCCAGACGTTGGCGTCCACCACCTTCCAGAACTACTTCCGTCTGTACAACAAGCTGTCCGGCATGACCGGTACGGCCGACACCGAAGCGTTCGAATTCCACCAGATCTACAACCTGGCCGTGATGGTCATTCCGCCGAACAAGCCGTTGGCGCGTAAAGACTTCAACGACCTGGTGTTCCTGACGGCCGAAGAGAAGTACGCGGCAATCATCAACGACATCAAGGACGGCATGGCTCAGGGTCGCCCGATCCTGGTGGGTACTGCCACCATCGAGACTTCCGAGCACGTGTCCAACCTGCTTAATAAGGAAGGCATCGAGCACAAGGTCCTGAACGCCAAGTTCCACGAAAAAGAAGCCGAAATCATTGCCCAGGCCGGTCGCCCAGGCGCACTTACCATCGCGACCAACATGGCCGGTCGTGGTACCGACATCCTGTTGGGCGGTAACTGGGAAGTGGAAGTCGCGGCACTGGAAAACCCGAGCCCTGAGCAGATCGCCCAGATCAAGGCTGACTGGCAGAAGCGCCACCAGGCCGTGCTGGAATCCGGTGGCCTGCAGGTGATCGCGTCCGAGCGTCACGAATCGCGTCGTATCGACAACCAGCTGCGTGGTCGTGCCGGTCGCCAGGGTGACGCCGGTTCCAGCCGCTTCTACCTGTCCCTGGAAGACAGCCTGATGCGCATCTTCGCCTCGGACCGCGTGAAGAACTTCATGAAGGCCCTGGGCATGCAGTCCGGCGAAGCGATCGAGCACCGCATGGTGACCAACGCCATCGAGAAGGCTCAGCGTAAGGTTGAAGGCCGCAACTTCGATATTCGTAAGCAACTGCTCGAGTTCGATGACGTCAACAACGAACAGCGTAAAGTGATCTATCACATGCGTAACACGTTGCTGGCTGCCGACAACATTGGCGAGACCATCGCTGATTTCCGTCAGGATGTACTCAACGCCACCGTCAGCGCACACATTCCGCCACAGTCTCTGCCAGAGCAGTGGGATGTTGCCGGTCTGGAAGCGGCGTTGAAGAGCGATTTTGGTGTCGACCTGCCGGTTCAGCAGTGGCTGGACGAAGACGATCACCTGTACGAAGAAACCCTGCGTGAAAAACTGATGGCCGAACTGCTGGCCGCGTACAACGAGAAAGAAGAACAGGCGAGTGCCGAAGCGCTGCGCACCTTCGAGAAACAAATCGTACTGCGCGTGCTGGACGATCTGTGGAAAGACCACCTGTCGACCATGGACCACCTGCGTCACGGCATCCACCTGCGTGGCTATGCCCAGAAGAACCCGAAGCAGGAGTACAAGCGCGAGTCGTTCACGCTGTTCTCCGAACTGCTGGATTCGATCAAGCGCGATTCGATTCGCGTGCTGTCCCACGTTCAGGTGCGTCGCGAAGACCCGATCGAGGAAGAAGCCCGCCTGCGTCAGGAAGCCGAAGCTCTGGCTGCGCGCATGCAGTTCCAGCATGACGAAGCACCGGGGCTGGAAGCGCCTGAGGTATTGGGCGAAGAGGTCGACGTGGCTCTGGCTCAAACCCCGGTTCGCAATGACCAGAAGCTGGGCCGCAACGAGCTGTGCTACTGCGGTTCGGGCAAGAAGTTCAAACACTGCCACGGCCAGATCGAATAAGATTTTTGCCTGACGCTGCTACACCCTGCGCCGCGACCGGCCCCTGCCGTCGCGGCGTTTTGCCATTAATTTCGCCGTTGCTCACGACGGCACAGACATCATCTGATTTTTAAGGAGCGCATTCATGGCTGTTGGTCTTGGTCCTTTGCCCACATTGCACCCGGTTGCCGGTTTTGAACTCGGTATCGCTTCTGCCGGCATCAAGCGCCCGGGGCGCAAGGATGTGGTAGTGATGCGCTGTGCCGAAGGCTCGACCGTCGCCGGTGTGTTCACCCTCAACGCGTTCTGCGCCGCGCCAGTGATCCTGGCCAAGCAGCGCGTTGCCGGCACGATCCGTTACCTGCTGACCAACACCGGCAATGCCAACGCCGGCACCGGCGAGCCAGGCCTGGTGGCGGCCGCGCGCACCTGCGCCAAGCTGGCCCAGTTGACCGGCGTCGACGCCAGCCAAGTGCTGCCGTACTCCACCGGCGTGATCGGTGAACCGCTGCCCGTCGAGAAAATCGAAGGCGCATTGCAAGCCGCGCTGGACGACCTGTCTGTGGATAACTGGGCCGCGGCAGCAACCGGCATCATGACCACCGATACCCTGCCCAAGGGCGCCAGCCGCCAGTTCGTGCACGATGGCGTGACCGTCACCGTGACCGGTATCAGCAAGGGCGCGGGCATGATCCGTCCGAACATGGCCACCATGCTCGGCTACATCGCCACCGACGCCAAAGTCTCCCGTGACGTGCTGCACAGCCTGATCCTTGACGGCGCCAACAAGTCGTTCAACCGCATCACCATCGATGGCGACACCTCGACCAACGACTGCTGCATGCTGATCGCCACCGGCCAGGCCAACCTGCCGGAAATCACCGAGGCCAGCGGCCCGTTGTTCGCGGCGTTGAAGCAAGCAGTGTTTGAAGTGTGCATGGACGTGGCCCAGGCCATCGTGCGTGACGGCGAGGGCGCCACCAAGTTTGTGACCGTTGAAGTAAATGGCGGCGGCAATCACCAGGAATGCCTGGACGTTGGCTACACCGTGGCGCATTCGCCGCTGATCAAGACGGCGCTGTTTGCCTCTGACCCGAACTGGGGCCGTATCCTGGCCGCTGTGGGCCGTGCCGGCGTGCCGGACCTGGACGTGAGCAAGATCGACGTGTTCCTCGGTGACGTGTGCATCGCCAGCCGTGGCGCCCGCGCCGAGACCTACACCGAAGCCCAGGGCTCGGCGGTGATGCAGCAGGAAGAAATCACTATCCGCATCGAGCTGGGTCGCGGCGCGTGCAGCGAAACCATCTGGACCACCGACCTGTCCCACGAGTACGTAAAGATCAACGCGGAATACCGTACCTAAGAGGATAAGCACGGTGAAACGAGTGCATGTAGCAGCCGCGGTTATCCGCGGTGTCGACGGCAGGATCCTGCTGGCGCGCCGCGCCGATACCCAGCATCAGGGCGGCCTCTGGGAGTTTCCCGGCGGCAAGGTGGAGGCCGATGAGTTGGTTGAAACCGCACTGTCCCGCGAATTGCAGGAAGAGCTGGGCATCCAGGTCACCACGGCGCGGCCGCTGATCAAGGTGCAGCATGATTACCCAGACAAACAGGTGTTGCTGGATGTCTGGGAAGTCTCGGCCTTTACCGGCGAGCCGCACGGAGTCGAGGGGCAACCGTTGGAATGGGTGGCACCTCGGGACCTGCTTAACTATGAGTTCCCGGCGGCTAATGCGCCGATCGTTGCGGCGGCGCGTTTGCCTGCCGAGTACCTGATCACCCCTGGCGAACTGGAAACCCCGACGTTACTGCGGGGTATCCGGAAAGCTATAGCCGGAGGCATCAAGCTGGTGCAACTGCGTGCGCCCAATGGCTACGACCCCAAGTATCGTGACCTGGCCGTGGATGCAGTAGGCCTGTGCGCCGGCAAGGCTCAGTTGATGCTCAAGGGACCGTTCGAGTGGCTGGGGGATTTTCCTTCGGCCGGTTGGCACATGACCTCGGCACAACTGCGTAAATATGCGAGCAAAGGTCGACCGCTTCCTAAAGATCGTTGGTTGGCGGCGTCTTGCCACAACGCAGAAGAGCTGGCACTGGCAGAGATGATGGATGTGGATTTCGTCACGCTGTCGCCGGTGCAGCCGACCCAGACTCACCCTGATGCACAGCCATTGGGATGGGAGCAGGCGGCAGAGTTGATCCGTGGGTTCAGCAAGCCCGTATTTCTGCTAGGCGGGGTTGGGCCCGCCGAGCGGGAACAGGCTTGGGAGGCTGGGGCTCAGGGTGTGGCGGGGATTCGGGCATTTTGGCCTGAGGTTTGATGGTGTTCTGGCGGGCCTCTTCGCGAGCAAGCCCGCTCCCACAGTTGACCGAGTTCTACCTTTGAAATGCGGTCGAATGTGGGAGCGGGCTTGCTCGCGAAGGCGTCAGATCAGGCACTGAAAACTCAGTGGGGCTTAGCAGCCGCCTGCCACAACACCTCAGCCACACCCTGGCGCTTGGCAATCACCCGCGCCGCCACAAACAGCAGATCCGACAGCCGATTGATGTACGCCAGCCCCACGCCTTCCAACGACTCAACCGCATTCAACTGCTGACACCGCCGCTCCGCACTGCGCGCCAGGCTTCGGCATACATGGGCTTGGGCGATCAACGCCGAGCCACCGGGCAGGATGAAGTTCTCCAGCGGCCCCACTTCCTCATTCCAACGATCGATCGCCGCTTCCAGTCGATCCACTTCCGCAGCGTTCAACGCTTTGTACACCGGCATTGCCAGTTCCCCCCCCAGATCGAACAAACGATGCTGGCAAGGCGTAAGTACCTCGATCACATCCCTTAACTCCGGATGCTTGCCACTCTGTTCTTCGAGGCTGGCCAGCAACAAGCCCAACTGGCTGTTCAGCGTATCCACCTCACCAATTGCCTCCACCCGTGGGTGGTCCTTGGGCACGCGGCGGCCATCGCCCAGGCCGGTTTCACCCTTGTCGCCGGTGCGGGTGTAGATCTTCGACAGGCGAAAGCCCATGGTCAGTGCTCCAGTTGATTCAATTCGTAAGGAGGAATTTGGCTGCCGGCCAATGGCAGGCGCAGGGTGAAACAGGTGCCCTGGCCCAGGGTGGAATGCACTTCCATCTGGCCCTTGTGGTTGTTGGTGATGATGAAATACGACACCGACAGCCCAAGCCCGGTGCCCTGGCCGATTTCCTTGGTGGTGAAGAATGGCTCGAAGGTGCGCTTGCGCACGTTCTCGCTCATGCCGATGCCGTTGTCTTCCACCTGGATCTCCGCCCAGGGCGGGTTGAGGCGCGTGCGCAGGATGATGCGTCCCGGTTCGCTGTCGTCTTCACGCAGGTGAATGGCTTGGGCGGCGTTTTTCAGCAGGTTGAGCAGTACTTGTTCGAGTTCGTTGGCGGTGCCGGGCACCGGGCCGAGTTGAGGGTCGAACTGGCGGATGATTGCCTGGCCCTTGAAGTCGAAGCCGATGGCCAGGTCGAAATCATTGCCGGCGATTTCCACGGCCTGGTCGATCAGCGCAGGCAGGTCGCATGGTGCCATCTGCCGGTTGCTGCGACGGCTGAAACTGAGCATGTGGGTGACGATCTTCGCCGCCCGCGCCCCGGCCTGCTGGATGCCATCCAGCAACTGCGGCACTTCGCGGCTTTGCAGGTAGCAGTTGACCGTTTCCAGCTCGATGCCAGCCTGTTCCGCATGCTCCAGGTTCTTGGGCAAATCGGGGGACAGGCGGCGGCGGATGTTCTGCACGTTATGCAGTATCGCCCCTAGCGGGTTATTGATCTCATGGGCCATGCCGGCAGCCAGGCCACCCACGGAAAGCATTTTCTCCGACTGCACCATCATTTCTTCCAGGGACAAGCGCTGGGTGATGTCATCGATACGGATCACCACGCCACGCCCGGCCCCGCCCATCAGCGGGTAGAAGGTCAGAGCGTAATGCTTGGCTTCGTCGTCCTTGAACCAGGTGACACGCTCGATGCGCTCCACGGTGTGTTGCTCAACTGCCGCCCGGATCTGCGGCAGGTAAGGCTTGAGCGGCTGGAACGCGAGGTAGATCGGCTGGTTGAGGGCTTCGTCCAGGCGTGTGCCGGAGAGGGCGCTGGCCTCCTGGTTCCATTGGGTGACGTAGAGCTGTTCATCCAGGGCGATCAGCGCCGAGGGCATCGAGTCGATGATGCTGTTCAGGTAATTCTGGAAGCCGGTGAGTTTCTTCTCGATCTTGCTGCGAACCTGCACTTCCAGTTCCAGTTTGCGGTTGGTGTGGCGAGTTTCCTCCGCCAGACCCTGAGCCTGGTCATACGCCGCCTGGGAGTCGTCCCGCGCGCGCTTGAGTTGTTGCTCACGGGCTTCGATGCGCGACAGCATGGTGTTGAAGGCTTCGGCCAGGCTGCCGATTTCATCGTGGTTGCCGCGACCGGCGCGCAGGGCGTAGTTCTCTTCGCGGGTGACTTGGCGTGAAAGCTCTTCCAGCTCGTGGATCGGCCGGGTGATCAGCCGTTTGATCTGGCGGGCGATGATCAGCCACAACAGCACGCTGAAAATCAGGATGCCCAGGCTCGCCGTCAACGTGCCGGTATAGAACGCTACGGGCAATTCGCTGCTGGCCACCAACAACAAATGCCCGGACGGCTGGCCTGCGCGGGGGAGTGTAATGACTTGGTTACTGCGAAACTCGGTCACGCGCCAGGCTTCGATGTGCCGATAGTTGTCCGGCAGGTGCAGGCGGTCGCCGTGTTGCATCTGCGCCAGGCGGTTGCCTTCGCCGTCGTAGAGGGCGGCGGCGCGCAAGGGCGAATAGCTGGTCAGTTCGTTGAGCAGCGCGTCAGCCTTGGCCGGCGATTCGAGGGCTTCGGCGGCGAGCGCGGGGTTGGACACCAGGCGGCCGATGGCCTGTAAGGCCTGGGGCGCCATGCTTTCCTGGGAGATCCAGTAGGCGGCGCTGATAAAGGTCAGGTTGGCCACCAGTAGCACGGTGGTCAACAGCACCAGCAGGGCGGCCAGCAGTTTCTGCCCGACCGGTAGGTTTTCTAGACGCTGGCGCAGCGGCATCAGGGTTTTCCCAGGTGATAGACAGGCGGGCAGGGTAGCGCGTGGCTCAGTCGCGGGGCAATCCGCGTGCAAGCAAGTGCTCCACCAAGCGTACTTGCAGTTGTTGCAGGTGCGGCAGGTTCAGTTGGTGACGAGAGGCCGCCTGGCAAGCATAGCTCAATAGATAGCTGATTTCGGTGCGACGGCCGGCGGTTACGTCCTGATACATGGACGAGTAGTTGGCAGCGGTGGCCTGGATCACCCGTTCCACTTCGTGTTGCAGGTCCTGCGCGGCAGCCGGTTGGCCGCAGCACTCCAGCAGTTCGCCGAGTTCGGCGCACAGGGTTGCGACTTCGCAGTGATGGGCTTGCAGTTCTCCATTACGGCACTGGTACAGCACGGTCAGCGGGTTGATGGCGCAATTGAGCGCCAGCTTGCGCCACAGCCGTGTGAGGATGTCGGTGCTCCAATCGTGGGGGATGCCGGCCGCTTGCAAGTCATCCAGCCAAAGCGGCGGGGTGGGGTGGCTTGCGTCTCCCAGCCAGGTGTAGCCATGGCCGGCAAACACCACACGCCAGTCGCCATCGCGAAACGCGCCTTCGGTACTGGAGGCAAAGATGCAGCGTGCCTGGGGCAGTTGCGCGGCCACAGCATCCTGGCTGCCGAGGCCGTTCTGCAACAGGATCAGTTCGGCTTCGGGTGCCAGCCGGTGCTGCAACTGTGCGACGGCGCCTTGGGCGTCGTAGGCTTTGCACGCCACAAGTAGACGATGAATCGGCTCTGGGCTGTCAGGCGTTTCACCAATCACCGGGTAAGTGTGTTCTATGCCCTGTTCCACCAGGGTCAGCCCCTTGGCTGACTGATAATTGGCCAGGCGCGCCGCATCGCGCAGGATCAACCGCACGGGCACGCCTGCACGCGCCAGACGCGTGGCCCACAGTGTACCCAGGCTGCCGGCGCCGAGAATATGCCAAGTGGTCGACATCAGTTTGTACTCCGAAGGGGCGCCCGCAGCGAACGGGACAAAAGAACCGCTATAATGCCCCGGCATTTTAGCTTGGGCGCGCTCCATCTCTACTGAGCCCGCCCCTTATATTGGAGAAATGACATGCCTTCGTTCGACGTGGTATCCGAACTGGACAAACACGAAGTCACCAACGCCGTCGAGAACGCCGTCAAGGAACTGGACCGTCGCTATGACTTGAAAGGCAAGGGCAGCTTCGAATTCAAGGAAAAAGAGCTGACCGTCAACCTGACCGCTGAAGCCGATTTCCAGCTGGAAGCGATGATCGAGATCCTTAAGCTGTCGCTGGTCAAGCGCAAGATCGACGCGCAATGCCTTGAAATCAAGGACGCCTACGCCTCCGGCAAGCTGATGAAGCAAGAAGCGGTCCTCAAGGAAGGTATCGACAAGGAGCTGGCGAAGAAGATCGTTGCTCACATCAAGGACGCCAAGCTGAAAGTCCAGGCCGCGATCCAGGGTGAGCAGGTTCGCGTCACCGGCAAGAAGCGTGACGACCTGCAAGAGGCCATCGCGGCCCTGCGCGCCAAGACCTTCGACATGCCGCTGCAGTTCAATAACTTCCGCGACTGATGGCACTTTGGGGAACCTGTGGGCGTTTTTGACGTCCCACGCCCCAGAACTTGCGCCGACTATTGAGCCCTACGGGGCTCAATTGCATTTATGGCCACTCAATACGCCGAACATCCGGTAAACAGGAGAATGTAGATGGATTTGAATGCTGAAGTGGATCACCTGATCAAGACCTCGGAATCATGGCTGCCGATGATTATGGAATACGGTAGCCGGTTCTTGCTGGCTTTGGTCACCTTGGTCATCGGTTGGTGGCTGATTAACGTGTTGACCCATCGCGTGGGGCGCCTGCTGGCCCTGCGCAATGCTGACATGGCGCTGCAACATTTCATTACCAGACTTGCGAACGTCGCCCTCAAAATCATGCTGGTGGTCAACGTGGCCTCGATGATCGGCGTGGCAACCACCTCGTTCATTGCGGCGATCGGCGCCGCCACCCTGGCCATCGGCATGGCATTGCAAGGCAGCCTGGCGAACTTCGCCGGTGGCGTGCTGATTCTGTTGTTCCGCCCGTTCCGCATTGGTGACTGGATCGAAGCCCAAGGTACTTCGGGCACCGTCGATAGCATCCAGATCTTCCACACCGTGCTGCGTACCGGCGACAACAAGACCGTGATCGTACCGAACGGCATACTGTCCAACGGTCTTATCACTAACACCAACCGTCAGCCGACCCGCAAGGTGGTGTTTGATGTGGGCGTCGACTATGAAGCCGACCTGCAGAAAGCCCGTGAAGTGTTGCTGGAGCTGGCGAAAGATCCACGCGTATTGGCAGACCCGGCTGCGGTGGCGGTGGTGTCGACCTTGGGTGACAGTTCGATCACCGTTTCCCTGCGTTGCTGGACCAAGACGGCCGATTACTGGGACGTGGTGTTCATGTTGAACGAACTTGCACGGGACCGTTTGAAAGCGGCAGGGATTGATATTCCGTTTCCGCAGCGGGTTATTCGTGTGATGCAGGAAACAGCTGCCAAGTAAGGTGAGGTATTAGTCTTGAACTTGGCCGTTAGGTCAGGTTCAGGGGGCTAGTGTTAATCTCGTTAGTTAGCTTGCTAGTTATTAATTTGCTGAAACATTACAGCCATAAAAAAGCCGCTCCCTTGTTGAACAAAGGAGCGGCTTTTTGTTTAAGGCCGAAGCCTTAAGCCATCGTTGTAATCAAACTGTCAATTACAAGATGTTGAGCGGGTAGTTCGCGATCAAACGCAGCTCGTCGATCGAAGGCGAACCGTAGTACACGCCATCGCCCGAGCGATAAGTGGCTTGACGCAGGCGCAAGCTCAGATTTTTCGCTGGACCGCTCTGTACCACGTACTTGGCTTCGATATCGCGTTCCCATTCTTTACCGTTCGACGTAGTGCCAGTGTTGGCGCCGCTACCGGTGACATAACGAGTCATGAAGCTAAGACCAGGAATACCAAAGGTCGCCATGTTGATGTCGTAACGCGCCTGGTAGGACTTCTCGCCTTCGGCGTTGAAGTCGGAACGGGCGATGGAGTTGGCCAGGAATACCGTGCCGCCGCCGTCTACACCGTAGCCATAGTCGCCGTCGCCGGTGACTTTCTGGGCTGCCAGGGTGAAGGTGTGAGCACCGATGGTGTAAGCGCCCTGCAAGCTGAACGCGCGGTTATCAAGCTTGGTGGTGCCATCTTTCTCTGCGCGTTGCAGGCCGGCACCTTCGCTCTTGGTGTCGTAGATGTTGAAGTCCAGCGCGAAGGACTGATCGTCGCTCAGCGCGTGGGTCCAGTTCAGGTTGCTGTAGTACTTGCGGAAGTAATCTTCGGTCTTCGCGTAGTACAGGCTGCCGGTGAATTCAGGAGTGAACGAGTAGACACCACCGACAAAGTCGGTTTTGGTCAGGCCCAGGCTGTCATGGTAAGTCTGGCTCTGCGCGATGCTGGAAGTGAAGTGACCGCCTTCCAGTTTCAGGCCCTTGATCTCATTGCTGGTGATCGAGATACCTTGTGGCAGCTCTGGCAGCAAGCGGCTGTCGTCCGAGGCAAACACAGGCGCTGTGGTGTACTGGTCACCAATTTTCAGGACCGTATCGGAAATACGGAACTTAACGGCACCGCCGCCTTTGGAGTAGTCGTCTTGCGAACGTCCGTCGGAGCCGGTTGGGAACAGACCGGTCCCCGCACGACCCTTGCCGCTATCGAGCTTGACGCCCAGCAGGCCGATCACGTCGACGCCGACGCCGATGGTGCCCTGAGTGAAGCCCGATTCGTACAGGGCGTTGAAGCCCAGACCGGTTTCCTCTGCACGACTTTTCGTGCCAGGGCCCGACGGGTTGTTGCGGAAATCGCGGCTGAAGTACAGGGCGCGAGTGTTGATGCTGAAAGTGCTGTCTTCAACAAAGCCTTTGGAATCGCTTTGGGCGGACGCCATTGCGAACTGCGTAGTGCCTGCTGAAACAGCCAGGGCGATCATGCTCCACTTCATCACGCGCATCGTGATTTGCTCCTTTGGTTTTAGGAAGAGTACTGCCGTCCCACCTATATTTTTGTCTGGGCGGCTCTTTCTTTTTGTGTCGGCGCAAAGTTATATCACGCTGACAATATTGGCGATACTTGCCCAACTTTCCTTTCAGCTTCTTTACGAGCTTGTCGTAGATTGCTATATCCATGTCGCAAATTCACAGCCTCACTGTAACGAGGCTGACAACTTCAATGCTGTTTTCAGACCGTTAAAAGAACGCAAAAAAACGTTACTTTCTTAAGTTTGAAATCTTCCTTGGCGCGCATTGAACCGCTGCTGTTTTTCATCGCGAAACACCTGCTTCCCGTCCGGTGCCGTTGCCGACGATAGAGGGATGAATGCAGCAAGCGTGCCCAAACCGTAAATCGAATGTCATTTTTTCGTGAAAAACGTTACCGCTTCGTGAAAACCGCATAAGCACGGGGTTTTTACGCCGATTGGTTTGGCCTTGACACTCGGGCTCTGTGCCTGTGTTGTGGTGCATAAATCCTGTATCTGGGTAAAACGTTACCCGTTCACCCCAGTCAGTGGGTAATCGGCGGATCTCTTTGAGGCGCAATTGGGTCATTTTGGTGCATGGCCTCTGATGCCTCAGTGTTTGGGTGATGGCTCAATGCCTTGTTTTGTGAGGCCTCTGCATCGCGGTTCTCATCGCAATGTTCTGATCTGTGCTTGATCAATCGTCGAAGGATTGATGGTTGAGCGTAGTCGAAAAAATCGTTTGGATCGAAATGGTGCACTTTTTTTCGCCACGCCTTGCCTGGGCGCGTATTGGTCGGCGTGAAGCAATAGCGATTCGCGGGTATGCTGGTGGCCTTGAACCTGACCTGCCGAACGGAGTGCCTGCGGTGTTCGCTTTAGATCAACGCCTTCAACAAGACACACTGGTCATCGGGGATTTCCCCCTGTGCCGCCTGCTGTTGTCCAATGACTCGAACTACCCTTGGTTCATCCTGGTGCCGCGCATCAACGGTATCAGCGAAGTGTTTCAACTGGATGTCGTCGACCAGCAACGCCTGTGGCAGGAAACGACTGCCCTGGCCCAGTTGCTTAATGAAGGTTTGGCCGCCGACAAGATGAACATCGGCGCTCTGGGCAACGTGGTCAGCCAGTTGCACGTGCATGTGATTGTGCGCAAACGTGATGATGCCGCCTGGCCTGCGCCGGTATGGGGCAAACATCCTGCGCAGCCTTATACCGATCAGCAAGTGTCAGCCATTCGTGCTCGTCTGCGCGAGCTGTTGCCCGCCGACTTCGTCTTTACCCAGGGTTGAATCATGGATCTGCAAGACCGCGTCAACGATCTGGAAAGTCGCCTGGCCTTCCAGGACGACACCATCGAGACTCTCAATGACATCCTTGTCACCCAGCAGCGCGCCGTCGAACGCCTGCAACTGCAGATGACCGCGTTGCTCAAGCGCCAGGAAGAAATGGGCGGTCAGTTCGAAACGTCCGAAGAAGAAGCGCCGCCGCCTCACTATTAATAGGCGTGCATAAAAAACCGCGACCCAGCTAGGCTGGGTCGCGGTTTTTTTTGCTGCGAAGCTGAGTATCAGCGACGCGGCAGTGCAGCGATCACGTCTTCGGCCTGCAGGCCTTTGTCGCGATTCATGACGGAGAATTCCACACGCTGGCCTTCCACCAGGACGCGATGGCCTTCGCCGCGAATGGCCCGGAAGTGGACGAAGATATCGTCGCCCGAATCACGGGAAATAAAGCCGAAGCCTTTGGATGTGTTGAACCACTTGACGGTACCGGTATCCCGATTGGTCATGTCGTAGGTTTGCGACGAGGCCGCAGGGGACGAACGGTAGAAGCTGATGGCCAGGTGAAGAACAATGGCGGCCACAGCAATCACCAGGCTGAGCAGGATGGCCGGGTGGCCGCCGACTTCAGGCATGGGGGCCAGGAGGGTGAGGGTTTGTACGACGACAGTCAGTACTAACAGCGCGCTGACCAGGTTTTGCAGTTGATGACGCGTGCCTTTGTTCCAGTAAGGGATCACCGGTGCCAGCGTCAGGTTAAGAAGGCCGAACAAGGCCAGGTACAGAGCGTCGTTTTGTTCCAGATACGGCAGGCTTTCAGGCTGCAGGCTCGGGATAAAGGACAGCAGCAAAGCTGCAACGCCCGTTAGCAGGTGGACGATTTTCAACATTTTGATTAACTCACGTTAAGACGGATCACAAGGAAGAGCTGACTGGCACGGTTCGCTTCTGAACAATGGGAGGCGTTGGGCACGTGCGCGGGGTATCAGCCTATGCCGCTGCCGCAGAAAATAACGGCGTCGACACGCTGCCTATTTAACAGCAAAGGCTGTGCCTACTCAAATCAAGCATTTCGGGGTATTGCAAGGGTGACGGCATTTCTGCGTCAAACGCTTGTCCTAGACACGTGCGGGCTTTTCCAACAGCCTGCTGGGATGTTTCCCACATGGACTGAAGGCTTGGGCCGTGTCGTTCTGGCAGGCCAAGGCGGGACGAATTGCCGCGCCGGGCTGCGCATCACCGGCACACTTGCTAGAGTGGTCCTGCACCGGATCAATGAATGCTTGTCAATTGAAGGGGATAAACATGGCAATCGATATCGGTATCAGTGAAGAAGATCGTAAATCCATCGTCGACGGGCTTTCGCGACTGCTTTCGGATACCTATGTACTGTACCTGAAGACCCACAACTTCCATTGGAACGTCACGGGCCCGATGTTCCGCACGTTGCACCTGATGTTCGAAGAGCAGTACAACGAGCTGGCGCTGGCCGTGGACTCCATTGCCGAGCGTATCCGTGCCCTGGGCTTCCCGGCACCGGGTGCCTACTCCATCTACGCCCGTCTTTCTTCCATCAAGGAAGAAGAAGGTGTGCCGAGTGCTGAAAACATGATCAAGCAATTGGTAGAAGGCCAGGAGGCGGTCACTCGCACCGCGCGCGGTATCTTCCCGCTGCTCGACAAGGTCAGCGATGAGCCGACGGCCGACCTGTTGACCCAGCGCATGCAGGTTCACGAAAAGACCGCGTGGATGCTGCGTTCCCTGCTCGAAAATCAGTAAACAACTGGCCTGAGCGGCGCCTTCCTGGCGCCGCTTGCTTGTTTCCACGCATTTCCTGGCGTTGTCCTACGCCGATCAACTCCGCGTCTTCTGGCTGCCGCACTCTGCCTGCTGTTTTATAGGGTGATTGCCCAATGGGACACCCCATGGGCGGCTGTTTGGCAATGGAGTGTCAGGTGTATGTCACGCGGAGTGGGTAATGGAGTCATGGAAACCGGTGGTTTTCATAAAATAAAGGTCGACCCCTTTGTTAAAGGGTTCGACATGGGACTGGCCAAGCCATTGTCCCGGTCAGTGAGGCTCAACGGGTTTTCCACGTGCCTGCGGCTGGAGCAGATCTATTGGAATATCCTCACGGAAATCGCCAGGATCAATGCCTGTTCGGTCAGTGCGTTGCTGTCCTATGTGGATCGGGAAGTGCACTTGCGCCATGGCGGCGTGAAGAACTTCAGTGGGTTGGTCAGGGTGGTGTGTGTGGTTCACGCCTTGAAAGAGCGTGTTCAACCTTCTTAGCTACCGGGCTTCGGGGTCATGTCCTCCTTTAAGGCGGGCAAGGCCCCTGGGCAGAAAGCCGGCTGCGCTACCTTGATTTACCAGATATAATCCCGCGCTTTGCTGCGCGTGCCGGGTTGTTCCGGAGCAGGCGTGGCGCAGTAACGTTCTGATCGCCGAGACATCGCCATGCCCATGTACGACTATCAATGTGCTTCCTGTGGTCATCAGTTGGAAGCCATTCAGAAGATCAGCGCCGCGCCGCTGGTCGATTGCCCGGCCTGCCAAGCGCCGCAGCTCAAGAAAATGTTGTCCATGCCAGGCTTCCGCCTGAGCGGCAGCGGCTGGTACGAGACCGACTTCAAGACCGGCTCGAAGAAGAACCTGGCGGGCGGCGACAAAGCAGACTGAGTTGAACTCTACGCGCAGGCTCCTGCATTATCCGTCCCCTGCTTTAATGTACGGTGACGAGGCAAGCCTCCACCGAATTTCGAATTACGAGAAGTGAAACCACTACCATGATGCGCAGCCATTATTGCGGCCAACTGAACGAGACCCTGGAAGGTCAGGAAATCACCCTTTGCGGATGGGTTCACCGTCGCCGCGACCACGGCGGGGTGATCTTCCTCGATATCCGTGATCGTGATGGTCTGGCCCAGGTGGTGTTCGATCCGGATCGCGCCGAGAGCTTCGCCGCCGCCGACCGCGTGCGCAGCGAATACGTCGTGAAGATCACCGGCAAGGTTCGCCTGCGTCCGGAAGGTGCCGTGAACAAGAACATGGCCTCCGGCGGCATCGAAGTGCTGGGTTACGAGTTGGAAGTGCTGAACGAATCGGAAACCCCGCCGTTCCCGCTCAACGAATACTCCGACGTCGGCGAAGAAACCCGCCTGCGTTATCGCTTCCTGGACCTGCGTCGTCCGGAAATGGCCGAGAAGCTGCGCCTGCGTTCGCGCATGACCACCAGCATCCGCCGCTTCCTCGACGAAAATGGCTTCCTGGACGTTGAAACCCCGATCCTGACCCGGGCCACCCCGGAAGGTGCGCGTGACTACCTGGTACCGAGCCGTACCCACGCGGGTTCGTTCTTCGCCCTGCCGCAATCGCCGCAGCTGTTCAAGCAGTTGCTGATGGTGGCCGGTTTCGACCGTTACTACCAGATCGCCAAGTGCTTCCGTGACGAAGACCTGCGCGCTGATCGCCAGCCGGAATTCACCCAGATCGATATCGAGACCAGCTTCCTCGATGAAAAAGAGATCATGGGCCTGACCGAGCAGATGATCCGCAATCTGTTCAAGGAAGTGCTGGACCTGGAATTCGGCGATTTCCCGCACATGACCTTCGAAGAAGCCATGCGCCGTTACGGTTCCGACAAGCCAGACCTGCGTAACCCGCTGGAACTGGTGGACGTGGCCGACCAACTCAAAGCAGTCGACTTCAAGGTGTTCAGCGGCCCGGCCAATGACCCTAAGTGCCGCATCGCCGCCCTGCGCGTGCCTGGCGGCGCGAGCATGCCGCGCAAGCAGATCGACGACTACACCAAGTTCGTCGGCATCTACGGTGCCAAGGGCCTGGCGTACATCAAGGTCAACGAGCGCGCCAATGGTGTTGACGGCCTGCAATCGCCGATCGTCAAAAACATCCCGCTGGACAACCTGAACGCGATCCTCGATCGCGTCGGTGCAGTCGATGGCGACATCGTGTTCTTCGGCGCCGACAAGGCCAAGATCGTCAGCGAGGCCCTGGGCGCGCTGCGCATCAAGCTGGGTCACGACCTGAACCTGCTGACCTGCGAATGGGCCCCGATGTGGGTCGTTGACTTCCCGATGTTCGAAGAGAACGACGACGGCAGCTTCAGCGCCTTGCACCACCCGTTCACCGCGCCGAAGTGCTCCCCGGCCGAGCTGGAAGCCAACCCTGCGGGCGCGCTGTCCCGCGCCTACGACATGGTGCTCAACGGTACTGAGCTGGGTGGCGGTTCGATCCGTATCCACCGCAAGGAGATGCAACAAGCGGTCTTCCGCCTGTTGGGCATCAACGAAGCGGAACAGGAAGAGAAGTTCGGCTTCCTGCTCGACGCCCTGAAATACGGCGCGCCGCCGCACGGTGGCCTGGCGTTCGGTCTGGACCGCCTGGTGATGCTGATGACCGGCGCCCAGTCGATCCGTGAAGTGATCGCCTTCCCGAAAACCCAGAGCGCTGCGGACGTCATGACCCAGGCTCCGGGTGTGGTGGATGCCAAGGCACTGCGCGAGTTGCACATCCGCCTGCGCGAGACGCCTAAGGCTGAGTAAGGCTGCTGCGTGAAAGCGCACTGAGGTTTACGCAGTCTAAAAAGGCGCATCTTCGGATGCGCCTTTGCGTTAAAGGACTACTCCTCGTCTGGGGCGGGGTTGATCAAGGTTTCTATAGAATTTCGGAGTTGTGTTATGGCTGGCCATTCCAAGTGGGCGAACATCAAGCACCGCAAAGAGCGTCAGGATGCCAAGAAAGGCAAGATCTTCACCAAGTGGATCCGTGAGCTGACCGTCGCCGCCCGCCAGGGCGGTGGTGACCCCGGCTCCAACCCGCGTCTGCGCCTGGCGTTGGACAAGGCGCTTGGTGCCAACATGAGCCGCGACATCATCGACCGCGCCGTGGCCCGTGGCGCCGGTGCTGCCGATACCGACGACATGGTCGAACTGAGCTACGAAGGCTACGGCCCGGGCGGCGTGGCGGTGATGGTCGAGTGCATGACTGACAATCGCAACCGCACCGCGGCAGCCGTACGTCATGCGTTCAGCAAGTGTGGTGGCAACCTTGGCACCGACGGTTCGGTGGCTTACCTGTTCGAGCGCAAGGGGCAGATCACCTTCGCCCCCGGCACAGATGAAGACGCGCTGATGGAAGCGGCGATGGAGGCGGATGCCGACGACGTGGTGACCAATGAAGACGGTTCCATCGACGTGTTCACCTCGTTCGCCAGCTTCTATGCCGTGCGCAATGCCCTTGAAACTGCGGGTTTCAAAGGCACCGACGCGGAAATCGTGATGCTGCCGACCACCAGTGCCGAGCTGGACCTGGATGGCGCGCAGAAAGTGCTGAAGATGCTGGATATGCTGGAAGACCTGGATGATGTGCAGAACGTGTATTCGAATGCCGACATCCCTGAGTCTGTAGCCGAACAGCTAGGCTGAAGGGCAATGTAGTTTTAAATGTGGGAGGGGGCTTGCTCCCGATAGCGGTGGTTCAGTCGATTGAGAGATAACTGACACACTGTCATCGGGGGGCAAGCCCCCTCCCACAATGGGCCTCCCCGGTATCAAAAAATGTGTTTACCCAACCCGCAGGCGTTATGACTTTAATCCTAGGTATCGACCCCGGTTCGCGCATCACCGGTTTTGGCGTGGTGCAACAGACCCCGCGCGGCTGTGTCTACGTCGCTTCGGGCTGCATCCGCACCGGCGCGGGCGAGTTGGCCGAGCGCCTGCAGATCGTCTATCGCGGCGTGCGTGAGGTGATCCAGACCTACGGACCGGTCACCATGGGCATCGAAAAGGTGTTCATGGCAAAAAATGCCGACTCCGCGTTAAAGCTTGGCCAGGCCCGTGGCGCTGCCATCGTTGCCGGGGCGGAGGAGGGCATGGAGATCGCCGAGTACACGGCGACCCAGGTCAAGCAGGCCGTGGTCGGCACCGGTGCGGCGAATAAAGAGCAGGTGCAGATGATGGTCATGCACATGCTCAAGCTCACTTCAAAACCGCAGATCGACGCCTCCGACGCCCTGGCCATTGCCATTTGCCATGCGCACACCCGTTCCAGCTTGCTGCCTCATGGGCTGGGTACGGCACGCAGTCGTGGCGGGCGGCTGCGTCTCTGATAGCATCAGCGCAATCGTAATTTCCGGTCAGGCCATGCGCTGACCCCAAGCTTTAAGGATCTGAACCGTGATTGGACGCTTGCGCGGCACCCTGGCTGAGAAACAGCCGCCGCACCTGATTCTGGATGTAAACGGGCTGGGGTATGAGCTGGAAGTGCCCATGACCACCCTGTATCGCCTACCGTCGGTCGGTGAGCCGATTACCCTGCACACCCACTTGGTGGTGCGCGAAGACGCGCAACTACTCTATGGTTTCATCGGCAAGCGCGACCGTGACTTCTTCCGCGAGCTGATCCGCCTCAACGGCGTGGGCCCGAAACTGGCCTTGGCGTTGATGTCGAGCCTGGAAGTGGATGAGCTGGTGCGAGCCGTTTCGGCCCAGGACACGTCCGCGCTGACCAAGGTGCCGGGTGTCGGCAAGAAGACTGCCGAGCGCCTGCTGGTGGAACTCAAGGACCGCTTCAAGGCCTGGGAAGTGGTACCGAGCATGTTCGCCCTGGTGCCGAATCAGCCGGATATGCCGGCGGGCCAGGTTGCCAGCGCCGAAAGCGATGCCGTCAGCGCCCTGATTTCCCTGGGCTACAAGCCACAGGAAGCCAGCAAGGCCGTGTCGGCCATCAAGGACAAGAACCTGAGCAGTGAAGACATGATCCGCCGCGCCCTGAAGGGAATGATTTAAGTGATTGAAGCTGATCGTCTGATTGCAGCCACTGGCCCGCGCGACCGTGAAGAGGTCCAGGACCGCGCCATCCGCCCCCTGAGCCTGGCCGAATACATCGGTCAGCCCACTGTGCGTGAGCAGATGGAGTTGTTCATCCAGGCTGCGCGCGGGCGCAGTGAGTCCCTGGACCACACGCTGATCTTCGGGCCGCCTGGGTTGGGCAAGACCACTCTGGCCAACATCATCGCCCAAGAAATGGGTGTATCGATCAAGTCCACCTCCGGCCCGGTGCTGGAGCGTCCGGGGGATCTGGCGGCGTTGCTGACCAACCTCGAGCCCCATGACGTGCTGTTTATCGACGAGATCCACCGGCTCTCGCCGATCGTCGAGGAAGTGCTGTACCCGGCGATGGAGGACTTCCAGCTCGACATCATGATTGGCGAAGGCCCGGCGGCCCGTTCGATCAAGCTCGATCTTCCGCCTTTCACCCTGGTGGGGGCCACCACCCGCGCCGGTATGTTGACCAACCCGTTGCGAGACCGTTTCGGCATTGTTCAACGTCTAGAGTTCTATAGCACGGCGGACCTGGCGACCATCGTCAGTCGTTCGGCGAGCATTCTCGGTTTGCCGCTGGACCCGGAAGGCGCGTTTGAAATCGCCCGCCGGGCCCGTGGTACGCCTCGGATCGCCAACCGTCTGCTGCGCCGTGTGCGGGACTTTGCCGAGGTGCGGGCCAAGGGGCATATCACCAAGGCGGTGGCCGATCTGGCGTTGAACCTGCTGGATGTGGATGAGCATGGCTTCGATCACCAGGATCGGCGTCTACTCTTGACGATGATCGAGAAGTTCGACGGCGGGCCGGTAGGCGTCGACAGCCTGGCCGCGGCCATCAGTGAAGAACGCCATACCATCGAGGATGTGCTGGAGCCATATCTGATCCAGCAGGGTTACATCATGCGTACTCCGAGGGGGCGAGTCGTCACGCGCCACGCCTATCTGCACTTCGGGTTAAACATTCCGTCACGATTGGGCGAGATGCCTGTAGTAGACGAATTCCTCGATGCAGTGGACGATTAAAAGCTTAACGCCAGACGATTTATCCGAGGTTTGTGCTGTCCTAGTGGCTGGTGACGTCATCCAGTCACTCGAAATGTTTCGATGGATTAAAAAACAGTTGCCCAGCCGGATTGGCAACCTGAGGAGTAAGCACTAGAGTATGCGCGCGCAAAACGGGGATCAGTCGTTCGCACATCGCTGTCGCGTTTATTACGAGGACACCGATGCGGGCGGCATCGTGTATTACGTCAACTACCTCAAGTTCATGGAGCGGGCTCGAACCGAGCGGCTACGGGAGCTGGGCTTTGCCCAATCCCAGCTGGCAGGGGAGGACCTGTTATTCGTCGTGCATTCCAGCGAGGCGCGCTATCACGCGCCGGCGCGGCTGGACGACGAACTGTTGGTCAGCGCTGAAGTAATCGAATTGAACCGTGTCAGCCTGCGTTTCAAGCAGCAGGTCAGGCGGGCAACGGATGCAACGCTGCTCTGTGAGGGGCAGTTCCTGGTGGCCTGTGTGCGCACCAATAGTTTGAAACCCCGGGCCATTCCCGAAGCTCTACGTGCGGCCTTTGCCGACGTAAGCGGCGCGGGTAAACAATCAAAGCAGGAGATTTAGCGTGGAACCTACCGTCGTCGACCATTCCTCCATGTGGAGCCTGGTCAGCAATGCCAGTGTTGTGGTTCAACTGGTCATGCTGACCCTGGTAGCCGCATCGGTTACCTCTTGGGTCATGATTTTTCAGCGCAGCAATCTGTTGCGTGCCGGTCGACGTGCCCTGGAGAGCTTTGAAGAGCGCTTCTGGTCAGGTATCGATCTGTCCAAGCTTTACCGTCAGGCGGGCAGCAACCCGGACCCGGATTCGGGTGTCGAGCAGATCTTCCGCGCCGGCTTCAAGGAATTCTCACGCCTGCGCCAGCAGCCAGGTGTTGACCCGGAAGCTGTGATGGAAGGTGTGGCCCGTGCCATGCGCGTCGCCATTTCCCGTGAAGAAGAGAAGCTTGAGCAAAGCTTGCCGTTCCTCGCCACCGTTGGCTCCGTAAGCCCGTATATCGGCCTGTTCGGTACCGTGTGGGGGATCATGAACTCCTTCCGTGGCCTGGCCCAGGCCCAGCAAGCGACCCTGGCCACCGTGGCTCCAGGTATTGCCGAAGCCCTGATCGCCACCGCGATCGGCCTGTTTGCTGCTATCCCCGCAGTAATTGCCTACAACCGTTTTGCCGCCACCAGCGAAACGTTGATCGGCCGTTACTACACCTTCGCCGACGAATTCCAGGCGATCCTGCACCGTAAAGTGCACACCAGCGAAGAATAAGCAGGTAATTCCCAATGGCTTTAATCGCTCGAGCTCGCAAAAAGCGCAAGCCGGTCGCCGAGATGAACGTAGTGCCTTACATCGACGTGATGCTGGTGCTGCTGGTTATCTTCATGGTGACCGCGCCGATGCTCAATCAGGGCGTGAAGGTTGATCTGCCCAAGGTTTCCAGCGAAGCCTTGCCGCAAGACAACAACACCCAGGTCCTGACCATTTCGATCAAGGCTGACAAGACCTATTACTGGAACCTTGGCAGCGAAGTCGATACCCAGAAACAGCAGGACAAGGCCATGACCTTGCCGCAGATGACCGACGCGGTGACCAAAATCATCCGCTCCGGCAATGAAGGTGGCAAGCACACCCAGGTCTTCATTCGTGGTGACAAAGTGGTCGACTATGGCTCTGTCATGGGCGCCATGGGCGGACTGCAGAAGGCCGGCGTGGGTAACGTTGGCCTGATTACCGAGGCGCCCTGATGCAGCAACAGCGAGAGCCGTCCGCCTCGGAAAGCTTCTTCTGGCCTAGCGTCTGGGCAATTGCCCTGCACGTCCTGGTGTTTGGCATGCTGTTCGTCAGCTTTGCCATGACCCCGGACCTGCCGCCAGCCAAGCCGATCGTGCAGGCGACCCTGTATCAGCTGAAATCGAAAAGTCAGGCCACCACCCAGACCAATCAGAAGATTGCGGGTGAGGCCCAGAAGTCGGCTGCGCGCCAGACTGAAGTCGAACAGATGGAACAGAAGAAGGTCGAGCAGGAAGCGGTGAAGGCTGCTGCGGAACAAAAGAAAGAAGAGGCGGCTCAAAAGGCCGAGGAATCGAAAAAGGCTGACGAAGCCAAGAAAGCTGACGAGGCGAAAAAGGCTGATGAAGCCAAGAAGTCCGAGAAAGCTGCCGAAGCTAAAAAGGCTGAAGAGAAACAATTGGCTGATATAGCCAAGAAGAAATCTGAAGAAGAAGCCAAGAAAGCTGCTGAAGAAGAGGCCAAGAAAAAGGCCGCTGAAGAAGCCAAGAAGAAAATAGTCGAAGACGCGAAGAAGAAAGCCGCCGAAGACGCCAAGAAAAAAGCTGAAGCAGACGAGGCGAAGAAAAAAGTCGCCGACGACGCGAAGAAGAAAGCTGCCGCCGACGCCCAGAAGAAAAAGGCCCAGGAAGCAGCGCGCAAATCCGCCGAAGAGAAAAAGGCCCAGGCCTTGGCAGATCTGCTCTCCGACACGCCGCAGCGTCAGCAAGCCTTGGCCGATGAACGTGGTGATGAAGTCGCGGGCAGTTTCGACGACCTGATTCGGGCGCGGGCAGCAGAAGGATGGACACGTCCACCTTCGGCACGTAAAGGCATGACAGTAGTGCTGCAGATCGGCATGTTGCCGGACGGTACGGTGACTTCGGTCAGCGTGTCCAAGTCCAGTGGTGACGGTTCGTTCGACAGTTCGGCGGTTGCCGCGGTCAAGAATATTGGCCGGTTGACCGAGATGCAGGGAATGAAACCAAGCGACTTCGCTCCCTATCGTTCATTCAAGATGACATTCACACCTGAGGATCTAGCCTTGTGAGAAACCTTCTTCGAGGAATGCTTGTCGTTATTTGCTGTATGGCAGGGATAGCGGCGGCGGATGAAAAGAACATCCTGGTCACCAGCGGTAGCGATCGGGCCACCCCGATCGCGGTAGTACCGTTCGGTTGGCAGGGCGGCAGCGTGCTGCCGGACGACATGGCCCAGATCGTCAGTGACGACCTGCGCAATTCCGGTTACTACGCGCCGATTCCAAAAGGCAACATGATCAGCCAGCCGAACCAGGCCAGCGAAGTCGTGTTCCGCGACTGGAAAGCGGTGGGTGCGCAGTACCTGATGGTCGGCAATATCACGCCGGCCGGTGGTCGTCTGCAAATCACCTACACCTTGTTCAACGTGGCGACCGAACAGCAGGTCTTGACCGGCAGCGTGTCGGGCACTGCCGAGCAGATTCGCGACATGGCCCACTACATCTCGGACCAGTCGTTTGAAAAGCTCACCGGTATCAAGGGTGCTTTCTCGACGCGTCTGCTGTACGTAACGGCTGAACGTTTCTCTGTAGACAACACTCGTTACACTTTGCAGCGCTCGGACTACGACGGCGCACGGGCTGTGACCTTGCTCCAATCTCGTGAGCCAATCCTGTCGCCGCGCTTCGCGCCGGACGGCAAGCGTATTGCCTACGTGTCCTTCGAGCAGAAGCGTCCGCGTATCTTCGTCCAGCACATTGATACTGGCCGTCGTGAGCAGATCACCAACTTCGAAGGCCTCAACGGTGCACCGGCCTGGTCGCCGGATGGTTCGCGCCTGGCGTTCGTGCTGTCCAAGGATGGCAACCCGGATATCTACGTGATGAACATGGCTTCGCGCCAGATTTCCCGCGTAACCAGCGGCCCGGGCATCAACACCGAACCGTTCTGGGGCAAGGATGGTTCGACCATCTACTTCACCTCTGACCGAGGCGGCAAGCCACAGGTCTATAAGGCGAACGTGAATGGTGGTGGGGCAGAGCGTGTTACTTTTATCGGTAACTACAACGCCAACCCTAAGCTTTCGGCCGATGAAAAGACGTTGGTGATGATTCACCGTCAGGATGGTTTCACTAATTTCCGGGTTGCGGCCCAGGATTTGCAGCGCGGAACCGTAAAAATCCTCACAGATACCAACCTTGATGAGTCAGCCACTGTTGCGCCCAACGGCACCATGGTAATCTACGCCACCCGCCAGCAGGGCCGGGGAGTCTTGATGCTCGTGTCCATAAATGGACGCGTAAGGCTCCCACTTCCTACCGCACAAGGCGAAGTCAGAGAACCATCCTGGTCCCCTTACCTGAACTGACGCGGCGCTACAAAAAGAAGTACTTAACACACTGGGGTTCATTAGGAGTTTCACGATGGAAATGCTGAAGTTTGGTAAGTTTGCTGCTCTGGCTCTGGCTCTGTCCGTAGCCGTTGGTTGCTCGTCTAAAGGCGGCGACAATGCCGGTGAAGGCGCAGCTGTTGATCCAAACGCTGGTTACGGCGCTAACACTGGTGCGGTTGACGGCTCCCTGAGCGAAGAAGCTGCTCTGCGCGCTATCACCACTTTCTACTTCGAATACGACAGTTCGGACCTGAAACCAGAAGCCATGCGCGCTCTGGACGTTCACGCGAAGGACCTGAAAGCTAACGGCGCTCGCGTTGTACTGGAAGGTAACACTGACGAACGTGGTACTCGTGAGTACAACATGGCACTGGGCGAGCGTCGTGCGAAAGCCGTTCAGCGCTACCTGGTACTGCAAGGTGTTGCTCCAGGCCAACTGGAACTGGTTTCCTACGGTAAAGAGCGTCCAGTTGCTACTGGCCACGACGAGCAGTCCTGGGCTCAAAACCGTCGCGTCGAACTGCGTAAGTAATTCGTCATGCGAACGTGCCGTCGTGCTCTAACTGTATTGGCTCTCAGCCTCGCACCGCTTGCGGTGTGGGCTGCGGTTCCTGTGGAAGATAGCAACTCTGGCTATAACAATAGCGGGAGCAGTTATCCGCCAGCAGGTTATGGCACGAACGGCGCCTATGCGGGGGGAGCGGCTACGTCCGCTCCCTCGGCACAGGGCGAACTGTTCAACCAGCTGCAACGTATGCAGGATCAACTGGCGCAGCAACAAGGCACCATTGAAGTACTGCAGAACCAAGTGAACCAGCTGAAGCAAGAAGGCCTGGAGCGTTACCAGGATCTTGATCGACGCATTGGAGCCGGCGTTCAACCTGCCGCAACTCCTGATAATTCTTCTGCCGGTGGCGCGCCAAGCGCTGCTGCCGGTGGTGCAGCAGCAGGGGCGGCTGCCAGCCAAGCCCCTGCCGCGAGCAGCGAACCGGGTGATCCGGCTAAGGAAAAGCTGTATTACGATGCAGCCTTCGACCTGATCAAAGCCAAGGATTTCGATAAGGCCAGCCAGGCATTTACCGCTTTCCTGCGTAAATACCCGAACAGCCAGTACGCGGGCAACGCCCAATACTGGTTGGGTGAAGTCAACCTGGCCAAGGGTGATCTACAGGGCGCGGGCCAGGCATTTGCCAAGGTCAGCCAGCTGTACCCCAAGCATGCCAAGGTGCCGGATTCGCTGTACAAACTCGCTGACGTAGAACGCCGCCTGGGTCATACCGACAAGGTCAAAGGCATTCTGCAGCAGGTTGTGGCCCAATATCCGGGGACTTCCGCTGCCCAGTTGGCCCAACGGGATCTGCAACGCTTGTAAGCGATGCAGCCCGTTCAGAAGAAACCCGCGCCTGGCGCGGGTTTTTTCGTTAGAATCCACGCCCTTTTATGAAACACGCTTTTTGGGGTCTACGCGTTGGCGGGGTCCCTCAAAGTGCCTGACGGAGGCGGACAGCCTGTTTAGCTGTTACGCCCGTGGCGACTATGCAAGACACATTACGTATTACCGAAGTCTTTTACTCGTTGCAGGGTGAAACGCGAACGGCTGGCCTGCCCACAGTATTCGTGCGCCTGACCGGTTGCCCCTTGCGTTGCCAATACTGCGACAGCGCCTACGCCTTCAGTGGCGGCACGGTGCGCACCCTCGATGACATCCTGGAGCAGGTCGCCGGCTACAAGCCGCGCTACGTCTGTGTGACCGGCGGCGAGCCGTTGGCCCAGCCCAATGCCATCCCGTTGCTCAAGCAGCTGTGTGATGCCGGCTACGAGGTCTCCCTGGAGACCAGTGGCGCCTTGGACATCTCTGCGGTCGACCCCCGTGTCAGCCGCGTGGTCGACCTCAAGACCCCCGACTCCAAGGAAGCGCACCGTAACCGCTACGAGAACATCGAGCTGCTGACGGCCAACGATCAAGTCAAGTTCGTGATCTGCTCCCGCGACGACTACGACTGGGCGAACTCCAAGCTGATTCAATACGGGCTGGACCGCCGCGCAGGCGAAGTACTGTTTTCGCCAAGCCACCATGACCTGAACGCACGCGACCTCGCTGATTGGGTGGTCGCGGACAATCTCCCGGTGCGCCTGCAATTGCAGCTGCATAAATACCTTTGGAACGACGAGCCAGGACGCTGATATGACTGAACACACCATGGATCAAAAACGCGCGGTAATCCTGCTGTCCGGCGGCCTCGACTCGGCCACCGTGGTGGCCATGGCCCAGGCGCAAGGCTACAGCTGCTACACCATGAGCTTCGACTACGGCCAGCGTCACCGCGCCGAGCTGAACGCCGCCGCGCGTGTCGCCCGTGAGATGGGCGTGGTCGAGCACAAGGTGATCGGCCTGAACCTCAACGGCATCGGCGGCTCGGCGCTGACCGACAGCAGCATCGATGTGCCGGAAGCGCCCAGCGAAGGCATCCCGGTGACCTACGTGCCGGCACGCAACACCGTGTTCCTGTCCCTGGCCCTAGGCTGGGCAGAAGTGCTCAACGCTCGCGACATCTTCATCGGCGTCAATGCAGTGGATTACTCCGGTTACCCGGACTGCCGCCCAGAGTTCGTCGAGTCGTTCGAGCGCATGGCCAACCTGGCGACCAAGGCCGGTGTAGAAGGGCAGGGCTTCCGTATCCTGGCGCCGCTGCAAAACCTGAGCAAGGCCGATATCGTGAAGGCGGGCGTAGGACTTGGCGTCGATTATTCGCTGACTGTTTCCTGCTATCAGGCAGACGATGACGGCCGTGCTTGTGGGAAATGCGACAGCTGCCGACTGCGTGCAGAAGGCTTCCAAGCGGCCGGAATTACTGACCCAACGCGTTATTTCTGATTTATTTCAAATAAGGTGTTGAATAATCCTTAGAAATCAGTATTATACGCGCCACCACACAGCGGGTCGTTAGCTCAGTTGGTAGAGCAGTTGGCTTTTAACCAATTGGTCGTAGGTTCGAATCCCACACGACCCACCATTTTTGGCGGTTTAGAAAATCCGGAAGGCCCACGCAAGTGAGGATTTCCGGGTTTTTTTTTGCCTGTTGGAATACAGAGAAAGCCCCAGGCATACGAAGTGCCTGGGGTTTTTTGTATCCGGGCCATTGTCAGGCTCTGTTCAAAACCACTGGGTCATGATCGGGCTTCAAGGTCATTATTGGGGATGAAAAAACAGTTAAAGTCTTTGAATTCCCTAGGATTGTCCGACAATCACCCGCATGAAAAACTCTTCATAAACCCCTCGCTCGAACGTTGGTAGCTTCCTCGTCGCTGCCCCACAATTCGAGTCCTAATAATGAATAACAAAACTCTTAAAGGCGCCTTGGCGCTCGCCGTTTCCCTTGCCTCAACCCAGCTGTTCGCCGGTGGTTTCGCGCTCAATGAACAAAGTATCAGTTCAATGGGCACGGGTTATGCTGGTCGTTCCTCATCGGCCGAAGACGCCAGTACCGTGTTCGGCAACCCCGCCGGTATGTCTCGCCTGAAGCAGAATGAAGTCAGCCTCGGTGCGACTTACCTTGATGCCAAAACCAACATCAAGGACGCCAGTTCCTCACAGTTCGGTGCCGACAACCCAGGCACCAACAAGGGCGATATGGTGCCCGGCATTGCCGTGCCGATGGGGTATCTGGTCACGCCTATCGATGAGCACTGGGCGTTCGGTTTAGGTATCTATGCGCCGTTCGGCCTGGTGACCGACTATGAGCACAGCTTCCAAGGCAATGGCTTCGGCAACAAGAGCAAGGTGTCGGTCATCACCGTGCAGCCCACCGTCAGCTACGCATTCAACGACAAGATTTCGGTAGGCTTTGGCCCGACCTTCAACCGCATCAGCGGCGAGCTGGATTCCAATGTGCCACTGGGTGGCGGCGCTGGCGAAAGCGTGAAAGTCAAAGGTGATGACAACGCCACCGGGTTCAACGCCGGTATCCTGGTGCAACCCCTCGAAAGTACGCGTATCGGCGTGACCTACCACTCGCAGGTGGTCTACCACCTCACCGGCAAGACCCACGCCTCCGGGGTGATTTCCGATGCCTTCGACGGTGGGCCCCAGCACTATGACGCCAGCTTGAACGTCACCACGCCATCCTCGGTGGATTTCTCGGTTACCCATCAACTGAATGACGACTGGACCCTCTACCTCGGCAGCACCTACACCCGTTGGAGCCAGTTGAAGAAGATCACGATCAACAACGATGGCGTGTCCGATCTCACTGCTCAATTTGGTGGCCTTGGCTCGATCACCGAGCAACAGCACTGGCATGACACCTGGTCCCACGCCATCGGCGCGGCGTATCGGGTCAACAAACAACTGGTGCTACGGACCGGCTTCTCGGTGGACCAGACGCCGACCAATAACACCGACCGTTCCGTGCGGATTCCTACGGGTGACCGCACTGTTTTCAGCCTGGGCGCCGGGTGGACGCCTGTCGACAACCTGACCTTCGATGTGGCGTATTCCTACCTCAAGGAAGAGCCGATCAAGGTCCATCAGAACCTTTCCCAGGTGGGCCTGACCTACGATGCTAAGTACGAGAACAGCGCCAATGGCTTCGGCGGGTCGGTGACTTACCGCTTCTGATGTTCGCAAAACCGCAAGGAGCCAGCTTTTTGGCGTGGCTCTTTGCTATCTATGTGCTGTCAATCGATCGAAGTCTTGGTTAAATTGAGCATTGTCCAGCTCAAGACAGGGATCGTCATGACCACGCTTTCGCCTATTAATACCGGCAATACGCTTATCGCCCGTCCGACAGAAACGCCGCCTGCAACCCAGACGCACAACATTGAAGTCAGCCTGAAGAGGCCCTCTTCAGTCGTCAGCCTGGGCAACGTCGTCTCCGATACGCTTTCCGACACCTATTCCCGTCGCGGGCAATTACCGGGTCAAGAGACCGTGCGCGCCTGGGAAAGTGACAGCCAGGACGCGCTCAGCAAATCGCTCAACGCCAACTTCAATTCGCAGTCGACGGCCAACCGCTTCAGTGGCTTGGGCGCTGGCCTGATTGCGCAGTTCGCCAAGGGCGGGGCAGGGGTTTCCCAGTCGGTGATGTTCGCGAGTGCCGACCGCGCGGCGAACGCAGGTGAAATCAAAGTTGATCAGGGTCTGCTGCACACTAAGGCCGACAACCTGGTCAGCCTCAGCATCAAGACGGCCAGCGGCAAGACCGTCACCTTCAGCCTCTCGAGCCAGACCGATGGCCTGGGTGTGCAGGCCACGGTAGACGGTGGCACCTTGAGCGATGAGGAGCTCAAGGCCGTCGGCAAACTGGGCAGCGCCTTCCAGTCCGCCGTGGATGGATTGACGGCAACGCCGCCGAAGCTCGACCTGAGCCAACTGACGCAGTTTGATACCAAGTTGCTGGCGTCGGTGGACCTCAATGCCAAGCTCAAATCCCTGGACGGCCAGGACCTGAGCCTGGCGTTCCATGCCGACAGCCAAAGCCGCACCACCCGCATGGGGGGGCCGCTCGGCGAGTTGAACCTGGCCGTCGACCTGAAAAACGCCGCGATCCTCGGCAACGCCAAGCAACAGGCCAAGGCCCTGCAAAGCTATCTCGCCCAATTCGACCGGGCACAGGAGCGCGGCAGTGCCAAGCCAGAGCTGATGGCGATGTTCAAAGACGCCTTCAGCGCCATGAATAGCCATTATCCACAGGGCGTTACTCTGCCCGAAGCGTTGACGCGCAACTCAACCGATCAGGGCTTGCTGACCGGCTTGGCGGACTTCAAGGCATCCATCAAACAGGCCAGCGAATCGCCGAACCCGATGCGTCCGTCTGAGGTGGACAGTTTCGCCTATGAGGTTTCGCAAAAGACCCGCGTCGGCGGCACCAGCACCTTGGATCGCAGTGTCAGCCAGGACCAGCAGTCGAGCCTGTCCGCGAGTTTCCATAAAGGGCTCAAGGGCGGCAAAGCGCCTGCCCTGGACGGCAACGCAGAGTCGCAGAACTATCGCTACATACAAGTGCAGGACAAGGCCAGCAGCTCGGCCAAGCTCTCCTACAAGGACGGCCTGCTAGCCAGGGCAACCCTCGATCAAAGTGCCAGCCAGAACACCCGCACGCAGCAGTATGTGATGGGCAAGTTGGTGGAAGACACCACGGTGCCGAAAGAGGCGTCGGTCAAGCGCGACTACCTGGTGCTGCTCGAATACGCCGCCAAGGAAAGCAAGAAGTCCAAGGATGCGCTGGAGGAGTCCACTGTTAAGGAAGCCCTGGCCAGCCTGCATGCTTCGGTAATGTTGCAGGAAGATCCGTCCGCACTGGCACGCTGATACGGCTGTAAAAAAGGCGCCTCCAGTGATGGAGGCGCCTTTTTTTTGCCCGACAGACGCACCGGCGAATGCCAGATTAGGCTTTTGAAAGCCTTGGATATTCTGTAGCCTTGCGCAGCTTCACTTTAACCCGTGCTTGATGAACACAATCACTTCGTCCGGCGGCGCCCGAAGGGCTCCAGAGCCGGTGGTACACTCGACTTTCGCGCAACTGCGCCTGCAGGTCTTGCGAACATGACGCAAATTTCCGAACGCCTTCTGGTTCAAGCCCATCTCGACGCCAAGCAGCCCAAGGCCCTCAGCGCCGCAGAAGAGGCGAACCTGCGTACTGCCATCGCCGCCGAGCTCAAGGCTCAAGACGCGGTGCTGGTTGCCCACTTCTACTGTGATCCGGTGATCCAGGCCCTGGCCGAAGAAACCGGCGGCTGCGTCTCCGACTCCCTGGAAATGGCCCGCTTCGGCGCCGCCCACCCGGCCAAGACCGTATTGGTCGCCGGCGTGCGTTTCATGGGCGAAACCGCCAAGATCCTCACCCCGGAAAAACGCATCCTCATGCCCACCCTGGAAGCCACGTGTTCCCTGGACCTGGGTTGCCCGGTGGAGGAATTCTCGGCGTTCTGCGACCAGCATCCCGAGCGCACCGTGGTGGTGTACGCCAACACCTCGGCGGCGGTCAAAGCCCGGGCGGATTGGGTGGTGACTTCCAGTTGTGCATTGGAAATCGTCGAAAGCCTGATGGACAACGGCGAGACGATTATCTGGGGGCCGGACAAGCACCTGGGCACCTATATCCAGCGTCAGACCGGTGCCGACATGCTGCTGTGGGACGGTGCCTGCATCGTCCACGAAGAGTTCAAGTCCAAGCAGCTTGAAGACATGAAGGCGTTGTACCCGGATGCAGCGATTTTGGTGCACCCTGAGTCGCCGACGGCGGTGATCGAATTGGCGGATGCCGTAGGTTCGACCAGTCAATTGATTGCTGCCGCTCAGCGCCTGCCGAACAAAACCTTCATCGTCGCCACTGACCGCGGCATTTTCTACAAGATGCAGCAGCTGTGTCCGGATAAGGTCTTTGTCGAGGCGCCTACCGCCGGCAACGGCGCCGCGTGCCGCAGTTGCGCACATTGCCCGTGGATGGCGATGAACACGCTGGAGCGCACGCTGCAGTGCCTGCGTGAGGGCAGCAACGAGATCTTCGTCGAGCCGTCCGTGATTCCGCAGGCAGTGCGCCCGCTCAAGCGCATGTTGGATTTCACCCAGGCCGCCCGCCTCAAGCTGGCCGGCAACGCATAACCTTGCAGGAGCCGGTTACTTTTTCTGTTTGGGGATACGAACCAGCTGGCTGTCGGAATAGATGTCATGCCAGCTGCGTTTGCGCTTATCCACCAGCGACCAGATAAACCCCAGCCCCACGCACAACCACGACGCAATCGACACCACAAAGCGCAACAGCGCCTGCCACAGGCTGATGCGCGAGCCGTCAGCGTTCTGTACGCGCACGCCCCACACCTGCATGCCCAGGGTCTGCCCGGAATGGGTCCAGAACTTGGCAAAGAAGCCGAACAGCACAAACAATAGAATCGTCGACAACAACGGGTCGCCGTCCAGCGCGCCGGATTCGGTGAGGGTGCGCATCTTCGCCTCGCCGACAAACGCGATCCAGATCAGCTTGTAGATAAACGCCGTGACGATCAGCAGGGCAGTGCACAACAGGAAGTCATAGAACATCGCTGCCAGACGACGGCCCAGGCCAACGGCGGGGAACTCGCCTTGGGGGCTCAGCAGGGGTTTTGACATGGCAGGGCTCTCTGATTAAAAAAGCCATTTTACGAGCATACGCATATAAAAAAGCCCCTGATGTCACCATCAGGGGCTTTTTGTCGCAGCAAGGATCAGCCTTCTGCTTGTACTTCGTCAGCCTGCATGCCTTTCTGGCCTTGCACGGCTTTGAAAGTGACCTTTTGGCCTTCTTTCAGGCTCTTGAAGCCGTTGCCCTGAATAGCGCGGAAATGCACGAACAGATCCGGACCGCTTTCTGGAGTGATAAAACCAAACCCTTTTTCGTCGTTAAACCACTTGACGGTACCGCTCTGACGATCAGACATTTTCTTCTTTCCTTTGACGCTAGAAATTAATGACAGCCCCTTTCGCATGAAAGAGTACTGGGCTGGGTTGCAGGAAAGTAAGAGACGTCGAACGGGTTGTAGCGCAACTACTTCAGCTACTGCCCAGGTCCAGGTTCCAAGCGACCCATGCAAACACAGTGGATAAACTCTACGCCAACTAATAGAGAAAAAACAAGCCCTGCCAAAAGCCCAGGTTTTGCTAGGGCTTATGGCACTTGGGTGGATGTAGTGGATCCCACTTATTCGATAGAGTTGATCACTTGTTATAGCTTGGTCCCTATAAGAACGACTATCGGGAGTGCACTGTTTTATGGCGATTGCGTTACAAATTAGTGCGCGTTAACGCAATCGCGTTACTTATAGAAACAGTCAATCAGCCACGGTAGTAACGTTGCGGCACAAATGGCATTTTACTTACACGAAGTGGCACCTTTTTCCCACGTACCAACGCAGACACTTCGGTATCCAGCGCGATGAATGCGCTGTCCAGGTAACCCATGGCCAGCGGGCCGCCCAGGGTCGGACCGAAGCCACCGCTGCACACGCTGCCGATCACGGTACCGTCTGCGTCGACGATTTCCGCGCCTTCACGTACGGGCGTGCGCTCTTGTGGCAACAAACCTACTCGTTTGCGGCTCACACCGGTTTGCTGCTGGGTGAAGATGTTGTCCGCACCCGGGAAGCCACCGGCACGCGTACCGTCGGCACGGCGGGCCTTGGAGATCGCCCACAGCAGGCTGGCTTCGATTGGCGTGGTGTCGGCGTTCATGTCGTGGCCGTACAGGCACAGGCCAGCTTCCAGGCGCAGCGAGTCGCGGGCACCCAGGCCGATGGCCTGTACTTCGGTCTCGGCCAGCAGGCTGCGCGCGAGGCTTTCGGCATTGGCGGCAGGCACGGAGATCTCGAAGCCGTCTTCGCCGGTGTAGCCCGAACGGCTGACATAACAGTCCACGCCCAGCAGACGCAGCGTGGCGAACTGCATGAAGGTCATCTTGGTGACTTCCGGTGCTAGGCGCGCCAGTACCTTCACCGCCGCCGGACCTTGCAGGGCCAGGAGTGCGCGTTCTTCGAACAGCGGCTCAATGGTGCACTGGTCACCGATATGCTGGCGCAGGTGTGCCAGGTCCTGGTCCTTGCAAGCGGCGTTGACCACCAGGAACAGTTCGTCGTTACCCAGGTTCGCCACCATCAGGTCATCGAGAATACCGCCCTGGTCATTGGTGAACATCGCGTAGCGCTGCATGCCCACCGGCAGGTCGATGATGTCGACCGGCACCAGGGTTTCCAAGGCTTTAGCAGCATTGGCCCCGGTGAGGCGGATCTGGCCCATGTGGGACACGTCGAACAGCCCGGCCTGATCACGGGTGTGCAGGTGTTCCTTCATCACGCCCAACGGGTATTGCACCGGCATGTCGTAGCCGGCGAAGGGCACCATGCGTGCGCCCAGCTCGATGTGCAGGGCGTGCAATGGAGTTTTCAACAGGGTTTCGGTGGACATATTCAGCTCCTGAAAAACGTGCTGGCGCGCCTTGGGGCGTCAGCACTCGATAATGTTGACCGCCAAACCGCCACGGGCGGTTTCCTTGTATTTGCTTTTCATGTCGGCGCCGGTCTGGCGCATGGTGCGGATGACCTTGTCGAGGGACACAAAGTGCTGCCCATCACCGCGCAAGGCCATGCGCACCGCATTGATCGCCTTGACCGAGCCCATCGCATTGCGCTCGATACAGGGCACCTGCACCAGCCCGCCAATCGGGTCGCAGGTCAGGCCGAGGTTGTGCTCCATGCCGATTTCGGCGGCGTTTTCCACCTGGGAAACGCTGCCGCCCAAGACTTCGCACAACGCGCCGGCTGCCATGGAGCAAGCCACGCCGACTTCACCCTGGCAGCCAACTTCCGCGCCGGAGATCGACGCGTTTTCCTTGTACAAAATTCCGATGGCAGCGGCGGTGAGCAGAAAGCGCACCACACCGTCTTCGTTCGCGCCGGGGATAAAGCGCATGTAGTAATGCAGCACCGCCGGCACGATGCCCGCCGCTCCGTTGGTGGGCGCCGTAACCACGCGGCCGCCGTTGGCGTTTTCTTCGTTGACGGCCAGGGCGTAAAGGTTGACCCAGTCGAGTACCGACAGTGGGTCGCGCAGCGCCGACTCCGGGTGTTTGCACAATTGGCGATGCAGGGCCGCGGCGCGACGCTTGACCTTCAAGCCGCCGGGCAGAATCCCTTCGTTGCGACAGCCCGCGTCCACACAGTCCTGCATCACTTGCCAGATCTTCAGCAGCCCGGCGCGGGTTTCCGCCTCCGGGCGCCAGGCGCTCTCGTTGGTCAGCATCACCTGGCTGATGGACAGCCCGTAGGTGGTGCAATGGCCGAGGAGGTCTTTGGCATGCTTGAAGGGGAAGGTCAGCGGTGTGGCATCCTCGACAATCCGGTCGGCGCCGGCGGCGTCTTCATCCACCACAAATCCACCACCGACCGAATAGTACTCGCGGCTGCGGATCTGGATATTGGCGGCGTCGAAGGCACGGAAAATCATGCCATTGGGATGGTAGGCGAGGGGTTTGCGAATCATCGCCAGGTGTTCTTTCTCGTTGAACGCAATGCTGTGTTCGCCGAGTAAATTCAAGTGGCCGTCCTTGCGCATCTGCGCCAGGCGGGTGGCCACGGTTTCGGTATTCACGGTGTCCGGGTGTTCGCCTTCCAGGCCCAGCAACACAGCCTTGTCACTGCCGTGGCCTTTGCCGGTGGCGCCCAGCGATCCGTAGAGTTCCACCTTGATGCCGGCGGTAGCGCTCAGCAGGTTGTCACGCTTGAGGCCCTCGACGAACCGAGCGGCGGCGCGCATCGGGCCGACGGTGTGGGAGCTGGAGGGGCCGATGCCAATCTTGAACAGGTCGAACACGCTTAAAGACATGGTTGTTCTCCGGTTTCTTATTATTTATCAGGTGTACTCGGTCAAATGTGGGAGCGGGCTTGCTCGCGAAAGCGGTTTCTCAGTTGATACACCTGGTGACTGATCCCCGCATTCGCGAGCAAGCCCGCTCCCACATTTACACCGAGTACATCCTCAGGTTACGCGTAGCTCTCGATCGATGGGCACGCACACACCAGGTTGCGATCGCCAAACACGTTGTCGACACGCCCCACCGGCGGCCAGTACTTGCCTTCGATCAAGGATGGCACCGGATACACCGCTTGCTCGCGGGTGTAGGGATGGGTCCACTCGCTCACCAGTTCAGCGGCGGTATGCGGCGCGTTTTTCAGCGGGTTGTCGTCCTTGTCCAAGGTGCCGTTTTCCACCGCGCGGATTTCTTCGCGGATGGCAATCATCGCGTTGCAGAAGCGGTCCAGTTCTTCCTTGGATTCGCTTTCGGTCGGCTCGATCATCAAGGTGCCGGCCACCGGGAACGACATGGTCGGCGCATGGAAGCCGAAGTCGATCAGGCGCTTGGCCACGTCGTCTACGCTGATGCCGCTGCTGTCTTTGAGTGGGCGCAGGTCGAGGATGCATTCGTGCGCCACCAGGCCGTTGCTGCCGGTGTAGAGCACTGGGTAGTGCTCTTCGAGGCGACGGGAGATGTAGTTGGCATTCAGGATCGCCAGTTGCGAAGCGCGCTTGAGGCCCGCACCGCCCATCATGCTGATGTACATCCAAGTGATCGGGAGGATGCTCGCGCTGCCGAACGGCGCCGCACACACCGCGCCTTCCTTGCGCGCCATGGCCGCGTGGCCGGGCAGGAACGGCGTGAGGTGCGATTTGACGCCAATCGGGCCAACGCCCGGGCCACCACCGCCGTGAGGGATGCAGAAGGTCTTGTGCAAGTTCAGGTGGGACACGTCGCCGCCGAACTTGCCTGGTGCGCACAGGCCGACCATGGCGTTCATGTTGGCGCCATCGATGTACACCTGGCCACCGTTGTCGTGAATGATGCCGCAGATTTCGCGGATACCTTCTTCGAACACGCCGTGGGTGGACGGGTAGGTGATCATCAGCGCGGCGAGATGGTCACGGTGCTCGATGGCCTTGGCGCGCAGGTCTTCGATGTCCACGTTACCGCGTGCATCGCACGCAGTCACGACAACGCGCATGCCCGCCATGTTGGCGGTGGCCGGGTTGGTGCCGTGGGCCGACGAGGGGATCAGGCAGATGTCGCGGCGCTCATCGCCACGGCTCTGGTGATAGGCGCGGATGGCCAGCAGGCCCGCGTACTCGCCCTGGGAACCGGCGTTCGGCTGCAGGGAAATCGCGTCATAACCGGTGGCGGCGCAGAGCATGGCCTCCAAGTCGGAGGTCAGCTCCAGGTAGCCAGCGCTTTGCTCAGCCGGGGCGAACGGGTGCAGGGCGCCAAACTCGGCCCAAGTCACCGGGATCATTTCGCTGGCAGCGTTGAGCTTCATGGTGCACGAGCCCAGCGGGATCATGGTGCGGTCCAGCGCCAAGTCCTTGTCGGCCAGTTTGCGCAGGTAGCGCATCAGCTCGGTTTCGGAGTGATAACGGTTGAACACCGGATGGCTGAGGACTGGCGACTGGCGCAGCAGCGCGGCCGGCAGGGTGCTGTCTACTTTGGCGGCGAAGTCCGGCAGGGCCTTGCCGTCGGCGAAGATTGCCCACAGGGTTTCGATATCGGCCTGGGTGGTGGTTTCGTCCACCGACACACCAAGACGCTCACCATCCACCACACGCAGGTTGATGCGCTGGGCGCGCGCCTTGTCGTGCAGCGCGGCAGTGTTGGCGCCGGTGTTGAGGGTGATGGTGTCGAAGAAGTTTTCCTGCTCGACCTTCAAGCCCAGGGCGGTCAGGCCCTTGGCCAGAATCGCGGTCAGCTGGTGCACACGCTGGGCAATCTGGGTCAGGCCTTTAGGGCCATGGTACACGGCGTACATGCTGGCGATGTTCGCCAGCAGCACCTGGGCGGTGCAGATGTTCGACGTGGCTTTCTCGCGGCGGATATGTTGCTCGCGGGTCTGCATGGCCAGGCGCAGGGCCGGCTTGCCGAAACGGTCCACGGACACACCGACCAGACGGCCCGGCATGTCGCGTTTGAACGCATCCTTGGTGGAGAAGTACGCCGCGTGCGGGCCACCAAAGCCCAGCGGTACGCCGAAGCGTTGCGCGCTGCCGATGGCCACGTCGGCGCCGAACTCACCCGGTGGGGTCAGCAGGGTCAGGGCGAGCAGGTCGGCAGCCACGGCCACCAAGGCATTGGCGGCGTGGAAGCGCTCGGTCAGTGCGCGGTAGTCGAATACGTCACCGTTGCTGGCCGGGTACTGCAGCAGGGCGCCGAAGAACGGGCTGACGTCGGTCAGTTCACGTTCATCGCCCACCACCACGTCGATGCCCAAGGGCTCGGCACGGGTACGCAGCACGTCGAGGGTTTGCGGGTGGCTGTGGATCGAAGCGAAGAAGGCATTGCTGCCCTTGTTCTTGCTCAGGCGCTTGCAGAAGGTCATGGCTTCGGCGGCGGCGGTGGCTTCGTCGAGCAAGGATGCGTTGGCGATCTGCAGGCCGGTGAGGTCGCTGATCAGGGTCTGGAAGTTCAGCAGCGCTTCCAGGCGGCCTTGGGAAATCTCGGGTTGATACGGGGTGTAGGCGGTGTACCAGGCCGGGTTTTCCAGCAGGTTGCGCAGGATCGGCGACGGCGTGTGGCAGTTGTAGTAGCCCTGGCCGATGTAAGTCTTGAACAGCTGGTTCTTGCCGGCGATGGCCTTGATCTTGGCCAGTGCGTCGGCTTCGCTCAGGCCGTCTTCCAGGCCGAGCACGCTGGTGCCCTTGATGCTTTCCGGGATCACGCTGGCGCTCAGGGCTTCCAGGGAGTCGAAGCCCAGGCTGGCGAGCATCTGCTGCTCATCTTCCTGGCGCGGGCCGATGTGGCGGGCGATGAATTCGTTGGCGGTGCTGATGTTGATAGACATGGCGCGCTCCTCAGGCTTCAGCGTTGGCTTTGATCAGGCGGTCATACGCGTCCTGATCCAACAGTTTAGCGACCGCACCGGCATCGGCCGGTTTAAAGCGGAAGAACCAACCTTCGCCCATCGGGTCTTCGTTGACCAGCTCCGGGCTGCCATCCAATTTGTCGTTCACTTCAAGGACTTCACCGTCCAGAGGCATGTAGACGCCGCTGGCCGCTTTGACCGACTCAACGGTGGACGCCTCGGCACCCTTGTCATAGGCCTGCAACTCCGGCAGTTGCACGAAAACCACATCACCCAGCGCGTTCTGCGCGAAAGCGGTGATACCCACGGTGACGCTGCCGTCAGCTTCGGCGCGCAGCCATTCGTGATCTTCAGTGAAACGCAACTCGCTCATGGAAACTCCTCAGGGCCAGATTCGTCTGGTGGACGGGATTGGAATAATGAGGAGTTGCTTAGCAATATCGCGGCCAACGTTGTTAAGTCGTTATAAATCAACGAGTTAAATAAGACGGTTATGACGATATGCCGGTTGGCTGTAGCGATTTCGCTACACTCGGGCGCCTGAAAAAAAGCCTATGTGGATCAAAGCCTTGCATGGCGCGCAAAAAACAAGGTTGTAGCGAAATCGTTCCGCTGTAGCGCTTTCAGTACACTGGATGTCGTTCCTGGACCAAAACTTAAAGCTCGAATTGCAATTCCTGTGGGAGCTGGCTTGCCTGCGATAGCGGTGTGCCTGGCCCACCGCTATCGCAGGCAAGCCAGCTCCCACATTTTGATCAGTGTTCGGCTTCAGGGCTTATTTGGAATGCCGTATTTGCGCAGGCGATGGGCGATGGCCGTGTGCGAGGTCTGCAACCGGCTGGCCAGTTGGCGGGTCGAGGGGTAGCTGGTGTAAAGCGTTTCCAGCAGGTTGCGCTCGAAGTCTTCCACCGCCTGCTCCAGGCTGTCGATTTCACCGTCGCTCTGGCGCGCCACTGACGTGCCGGCGATGTCCAGGTCGCCAATGTCCACCAGGCTGCTTTCGCAGATGGCTGCGGCGCGGAAGATCACGTTCTGCAATTGGCGCACGTTACCCGGCCAGCGGTTGCCCAGCAGTGCCGGGTAAGTACCAGGCGCCAGGCGGCACACCGGGCGCTGGATCTGCGCGCAGGCCTGCTGCATGAAGTAGCGGGCCAGCAACAGGATGTCCTGGCCGCGTGCGCGCAACGGCGGTACTTCGACGTTCAGCACGTTGAGGCGATAGAACAGGTCTTCGCGAAAGGTGCCTTCACTGACCATTTTTTCCAGGTCGCGGTGGGTGGCGCTGAGGATGCGCACATTGACCTTCACTTCACGGTCCCCGCCCACGCGCCGGAAGCTACCGTCGTTGAGAAACCGCAGCAGCTTGGCCTGCAAGTACGGCGACATCTCACCGATCTCATCCAGAAACACCGTGCCCTGGTTGGCCAGCTCCATCAGCCCCGGCTTGCCACCGCGTTGAGCGCCGGTAAAGGCGCCCGGCGCATAACCGAACAACTCGCTTTCCGCGAGGTTTTCCGGCAGCGCCGCGCAGTTCAACGCCAGGAAGGGCGCACTGTGGCGCGCGCTGATCGCATGGCAGGCGCGCGCCACCAGCTCTTTGCCGGTGCCGGTTTCGCCCTGGATCAACAACGGTGCATCCAACGCCGCCACCCGCTGCGCGCGGGCCTTTAGCGTGCGGATGACCGGGGATTCACCGAGCAGCGCGTCAAACCCTTCGGCATGGTCGTGGTGCAGCGCCGACAGTTGTTCGCCGATGCGATTGGGCTGATAGAGGGTGAGCAGGGCGCCGGCGTCGGTGATCGGCGTGGCGTCCAACAGCAGGGTCTGACCGTTGACGCTGATCTCGCGCAGCGGCAAGCGGAAGCCTTGCTCCAGCAGGGTGTCGAGTAGCTTCGGGTCATTGAACAGCTCGCTGATGCTTTCGCCGGCTGGCTCACGCCCATACAGGGCGATAAGCGCCGGGTTGGCCAGCAGGATCTTGCCCGCGCTGTCCAGCGCCAGTACCGGGTCGGTCATGGCGGCCAACAGGGCGTCGAGTTGCAGGTGGCGGCGTTGGCCAGGGAGGATGTCCACCACGGTGACGGCCTGTACGCCGTGCACGCTGAAAAGGGCGTCGCGCAGTTCTTCAAGCACCTCGGCGCTGAGGGTCGGTGCGTCGATGTAGACATTGGGCGGCACCATCTCCACCGCATCCAGGTTGAGATTGCGCCCACCGAGCAGGGCCAGGACTTCCTGGGTGATGCCGACGCGGTCGATGAAGCTGACGTGGATACGCATGGGGGGCTGGCAATTCTGAGGAGCTGGAGGCGGCAAGTATGCCTTGCAGATGTTGGAGATCAAAATGTGGGAGGGGCGGTGCGACGATTCGACTTGCCCCCTCCCACAGTTGAAGCTGAGTTGTGACCTTTATTCCAGGTGTTCAGGCTTGATCGGGTCCCCGGCCTTCACATCCAACTGTTGCCGCACATCCTCGAACATCTGGTCGTACTGCTTGTGCATCGAGCCGTTCAACACGGCAATCTTCGGCATGCCGTATTTCTGCGCGATGTTCATCGCATGCCGGGCAAAGTCGAACGCCTGGTCCTTGGGCAGGAAAAACTCCTCCTTCAGGTCCTTGCCCTGCACCGAGCCATGCAGCTTGAACAGCATCCCCTTGCCTTCCTTGGGATCCTGGCTGACTTCGTAGTCGATGCACAGGTTGTAGCTGTAGTCATCCTTGTTCAGCGCGTGACGTTCAACGTGCAAGTGACCCGGTTCAAAGGTGGCCATAGGCGTCTCTCCTCTACTTCACAGATAGGTGATGCCAGGTGTTGCCGTGCTGATGCGCGTACCGGCGCTGCCCTGGACGATGGCTTCGATGTCCGAGAGTGAACCGATGACGGCGGTTTTGCCAGTCTGGCGGGCGAACTCGCAGGCGGCTTGTACCTTGGGGCCCATGGAACCGGCGGCGAAGCCGAGTTTTTCCATGTCGTCGGGGTGGGCCTGGCCGATGGCTTTCTGGGTGGGTTTGCCGAAATCGATAAAAGCGGCGTTGACGTCAGTGGCGATCACCAGCAAATCGGCTTCCAGTTGGCTGGCCAGCAGCGACGAACACAGGTCTTTGTCGATCACCGCTTCAATGCCGCGCAGCTTGCCGTCCTCGCCGTACATCGTCGGAATGCCGCCGCCGCCGGCACAAATCACGATACTGCCTTTGTCCAGCAGCCACGTGATCGGGCGAATTTCAAAGATGCGTTTGGGCCGTGGGCTGGCGACCACGCGGCGGTACTTGTCGCCATCCGGGGCAATGGCCCAGCCTTTTTCGGCGGCGAGTTTTTCCGCTTCGGCTTTGGAGTACACCGGGCCGATGGGCTTGGTCGGGTTCTGGAAGGCCGGGTCCTTGGCGTCCACTTCGACTTGGGTGAGTAGGGTGGCGAACGGCACTTCGAAGTCCAACAGGTTGCCCAGTTCCTGTTCGATGATGTAACCGATCATGCCTTCGGTCTCGGCGCCGAGCACGTCCAGCGGGTACGGCGACACCTGGGTGTAGGCCGCCGCCTGCAACGACAGCAGGCCGACTTGCGGGCCATTGCCGTGGGCGATCACCAGCTCGTTGCCGGCATGAATCTTGGCGATCTGTTCGGTGGCGATGCGGATATTGGCGCGTTGGTTGTCCGCCGTCATGGGTTCACCACGGCGGAGCAGGGCGTTGCCGCCCAGGGCTACGACGATGCGCATAGCATATGTCCTTCTAAAAGCTCGGCTGAAGGAACGCGGCCAATGTGGGAGCTGGCTTGCCTGCGATGGCGGTGTATCAGGTATACCGCTATCGCGGGCAAGCCCGGCTCCCACATTGGATCGCATTGCCAGCTTGATGGGTTAGATATCTGCGAGTGCCGACACCAGAATCGCCTTGATGGTATGCATGCGGTTCTCCGCCTGCTCAAACGCGATGTTGGCCGGCGACTCGAACACGTCCTCGGTCACTTCCACGCCATTGGCCAGATTTGGATAACGCGCGGCGATGTCCTTGCCCACCTTGGTTTCGCTGTTGTGGAACGCCGGCAGGCAGTGCATGAACTTCACGCGCGGGTTACCCGAGGCTTTCATCATCTTGGCGTTGACCTGGTACGGCAGCAGTTGCTCGATGCGCTCGTCCCACGCTTCCACCGGCTCGCCCATGGACACCCAGATATCGGTGTGGATGAAGTCCACGCCTTTCACCGCTTCCTTCGGGTCTTCGGTGATGGTGATACGCGCGCCGCTTTCTTCGGCAAACGCCTGGCATTGCTTGATGAAATCTTCGTGCGGCCACAGGGCTTTCGGCGCGCCGATGCGCACGTCCATGCCCAGCTTGGCGCCGATCATCAGCAGCGAGTTGCCCATGTTGTAGCGTGCGTCACCCAGGTAGGCGTAGCTGATGTCATGCAGCGGTTTGTCGCTGTGCTCGCGCATGGTCAGGGTGTCGGCGATCATTTGGGTCGGGTGGAATTCAGCAGTGAGGCCGTTGAACACCGGCACACCGGCAAACTTGGCCAGCTCCTCGACGATTTCCTGTTCGAAGCCACGGTACTCGATGGCGTCGAACATCCGGCCCAATACGCGGGCGGTGTCTTTCATGCTTTCCTTGTGGCCGATCTGCGACGACACCGGGTCGATGTAGGTGACGTGGGCGCCCTGGTCATGGGCCGCGACTTCGAAGGCGCAGCGGGTGCGGGTCGAGGTTTTTTCGAAGATCAGCGCGATGTTCTTGCCCTTCAGGTGCGGACGCTCGGTGCCGGTGTACTTGGCGCGCTTGAGGTCGCGGGACAGGTCCAGCAGGTAGTGCAGCTCGCGGGTGGTGTGGTGCATCAGCGACAGCAGGCTGCGGTTGCGCATGTTGAAAGCCATGATGGATCTCCTTCTGTTTAGGTTATCCCCTTGGCCGGCGCCTTATGGGCGACGGCCAAGGCCTGGAAATTAATAGTCGATAGGGTCGCGGATGATCGGGCAGGTCATGCAGTGGCCGCCGCCACGGCCACGGCCCAGTTCACCGGCACTGATGGTGATGACTTCCACACCAGCCTTGCGCAGCAGGGTGTTGGTGTAGGTGTTGCGGTCGTAACCGATCACCACGCCCGGCTCCACGGCCACCACGTTGTTGCCGTCGTCCCACTGCTCGCGTTCGGCGGCGAAGCTGTTGCCGCCGGTTTCGACGACGCGCAGCGCCTTGAGGTTGAGGGCTGCGGCGACGGTTTCGAGGAAGTTGGTTTTCTCGCGCTGGATGTCGATGCCGTGTGGCTTGCTTTCATCCGGGCGCAGGGTGAACGGCACGATTTGGTTGACCACTTCGGGGAAGATGGTGACCAAGTCGCGGTCGCAGAAGCTGAACACGGTGTCCAGGTGCATCGCCGCGCGGGATTTCGGCAGGCCGGCCACGATGACTTTCTCCACCGCCTTGTTCTTGAACAGGTTGCGCGCCAGTTGGCCGATCGCCTGGTGGGACGAACGCTCGCCCATGCCGATCAGGACTACGCCGTTGCCGATGGGCATCACGTCGCCGCCTTCCAGTGTGGAAGCGCCGTGTTCCTGATCCGGGTCGCCGTACCAGATCTGGAAGTCGGCGTTGGTGAACTCCGGGTGGAACTTGTAGATGGCCGAGGCCAGCAGGGTTTCCTGGCGTCGTGCCGGCCAGTACATCGGGTTCAGCGTGACGCCGCCGTAGATCCAGCAGGTGGTGTCACGGGTGAACTGGGTGTTGGGCAGTGGCGGCAAGATGAAGCTGGAATGCCCGAGGAAGTCGCGGAACATCTCGATGGTCTTGCCACCGAAGCTGCTCGGCAGGTCATCGGCCGACACGCCACCAATCAGGAATTCGCTGATTTTGCGCGGCTCCAGGCTGCGCAGCCAGGAGCTGACTTCATCCACCAGGCCCAGGCCGACGGTGTTGGCGGTGATCTTGCGCTCCAGGATCCAGTCCAGCGCTTCGGGGATGGCGACGATGTCAGTGAGCAGGTTGTGCATTTCCAGCACATCAATATCCCGCTCGCGCATCTTGGTCACAAAGTCGAAATGGTCGCGCTTGGCCTGGGCCACCCACAGCACATCATCGAACAGCAGTTCATCGCAGTTGTTGGGGGTCAGCCGCTGGTGGGCCAAGCCTGGGGAGCACACCATGACTTTGCGCAGTTTGCCGGCTTCGGAATGTACGCCGTACTTCACTTTTTCCGTGGTCATTACAGATCCTCCAGTGAACAAAAGATTCAGGTGTTACAGGGTCAGGAAGCCGTCGTAGAGCCCATAGGCCGCCACCAGGGCGCCCATGACCACTGCGGCGAAAATCAGCTTCTCGACGTTGGTGAAAATCGGTTTGCCCAGTTCACGCTTGGCCTTGGCGAACAGAATCGCGCCGGGCGCATAGAGCAGGGCGGAGAGCAGCAGGTATTTGGTGCCGCCGGCATACAGCAGCCAGATCGCGTAGATCAGGGCGATGGCGCCGATGAACAGGTCTTTCTTGCGCTCTTTCAGCGCGTTTTCGTAGGTCTCGCCGCGCACCGCCAGCAACAGGGCGTAGGCCGCCGACCACAGGTAAGGCACCAGGATCATCGAGGTGGCGAGGTAGATCAGCGACAGGTAAGTGCTGGCGGAAAACAGCGTGATCACCAGGAACAGTTGCACCATGGCGTTGGTCAGCCACAGGGCGTTGACTGGCACATGGTTGGCATTCTCCTTGCGCAGGAACTCCGGCATGGTGTGGTCCTTGGCGGCGGCGAACATGATCTCCGCACACAGCAGCACCCACGACAGCAGCGCTCCCAACAGCGAGATGATCAGGCCGACGCTGATCAGCACCGCGCCCCAGTGGCCCACCACGTGTTCCAACACGGCGGCCATCGATGGGTTTTGCAGCTTGGCCAGTTCCGGTTGGGTCATGATGCCCAGGGACAGCACGTTCACCAGCATCAGGAACAACAGTACGGTGATAAAACCGATCACCGTGGCCTTGCCCACGTCGGAGCGTTTTTCCGCACGGGACGAGAAGATGCTCGCGCCTTCGATGCCGATGAATACCCAGACGGTGACCAGCATCATGTTGCGCACCTGGTTCATCACACTGCCCAGGTCCGGGTTTTTCACGCCCCAGATGTCAGCGGTGAAGATGTCCAGCTTGAATGCAAACAGCGCGATCAACACGAACAGCACCAGTGGCACGACCTTGGCGACGGTGGTCACTAGGTTGATGAATGCCGCTTCCTTGATGCCGCGCAGCACCAGGAAATGCACGGCCCACAGCAGCACCGACGCACCGATCACCGCTGCCGGGGTATTGCCTTCGCCAAAGATCGGGAAGAAGTAACCGAGGGTGCTGAACAAGAGTACGAAGTACCCCACGTTGCCCAGCCAGGCGCTGATCCAGTAGCCCCAGGCTGAAGAGAAGCCCATGTAGTCGCCGAAGCCGGCCTTGGCGTAGGCATACACGCCGCCGTCGAGGTCGGGTTTGCGGTTGGCGAGGGTCTGGAACACAAACGCGAGGGTCAGCATGCCGATGGCGGTAATCACCCAACCAATCAACACGGCGCCGACATCGGCACTGGCGGCCATATTTTGCGGCAGTGAGAAGATCCCGCCGCCAATCATTGAGCCGACGACAAGTGCAACCAGTGCGCCCAATCGAAGTTTTCCGGGAGATTCAGACATCGCATAACTCCAATGCAGGAGAAGAGAGACCACAGAATAAATCCGTGCGCTAATCAAACAGCTGACTCAGATCACTTCATTGGCACATTCCATTGTGAATTAATGACTTAGGGTGCAAAGCCGTGGGCAATAGTTTTCCGCGCAAAGGGGCTTTCCAGAGCGATCCCTGCGGTATTGGTTAATCATTTAGTGCTACGTGTGGACGTTTTAAGCTAGTCCGTTTTTCCGAATGTGCAAACTTTTCATACAGGCGACAATAAGTAGCCAATACACGACAAAGTAGTTGCTGTATTTAAATTCTAAATAAGCCTAAACCCTATAAACTGTCATGCCCTTGGGTTATCGGCGCCGTGTTTTATCGCGGTCTCTAATAAACGCTACACTCGCTGGGTTAATTAGTTGAGTGCACAGTTGTCAGCTAAAAGCATTTTATTCATTCAGGAGTGTTCATGTCCCAACCCGCCCAGAAACTTCGGCTCAGTGCCCTGATCGCCCTGGTAGTGGGGTCGATGATCGGCGGGGGGATTTTCTCGTTGCCGCAGAATATGGCCGCACGCGCCGAGGTGGGCGCCGTGCTGATCGGTTGGGCGATCACCGCCGTGGGTATGTTGACCCTGGCCTTCGTGTTCCAGACCCTGGCCAACCGCAAGCCTGAATTGGACTCGGGCGTGTATGCCTATGCCAAGGCCGGCTTCGGCGACTACATGGGCTTCTCGTCGGCCTGGGGTTACTGGATCAGCGCCTGGATGGGCAATGTGGGTTACTTCGTGTTGCTGTTCAGCACCCTCGGTTATTTTTTTCCGATATTCGGTCAGGGCAACACGCCGGTGGCCATCGGCTGCGCGTCCTTGCTGCTGTGGGCCGTGCATTTTCTGGTGCTGCGTGGGATCAAGGAGGCCGCGTTTATCAATCAGATCACCACCGTGGCCAAGATCGTGCCGCTGCTGATGTTTATCGTGATTGCCGGCGTGGCATTCAAGGCAGAGATCTTCACTCGTGATATCTGGGGCGCGGGTAACCCGACTATCGGCAGCGTGGTGGACCAGGTGCGCAACATGATGCTCGTCACCGTGTTTGTGTTTATCGGCATCGAAGGCGCCAGCGTGTACTCGGCGCGGGCCGAGAAACGCTCGGACGTGGGCCGCGCCACGGTCATCGGTTTTCTGGGCGTGCTGGCACTGCTGGTGCTGGTGAATGTGTTGTCCCTGGGGATCATGAGCCAGCCGGAACTCGCGCACTTGCAGAACCCGTCCCTGGCAGGTGTGCTGGAACATATCGTCGGCCCCTGGGGCGCGATGGCGATCAGCATCGGCCTGGCGGTTTCGCTGCTCGGCGCCTTGCTGTCCTGGGCGTTGCTCTGTGCGGAAATCCTCTACGCCACGGCCCAGGACAAGACCATGCCGGCCTTCCTGAAAAAGGAAAACGTCAACCAGGTGCCGGTCAACGCGCTGTGGCTGACCAACGTGATGATCCAGGTCTTCCTGGTGATCACGCTGTTTTCCCACAGCACCTACACCACCCTGATCTACCTGGCATCCTCGATGATTCTGGTGCCCTACCTGTGGTCGGCCGCCTATGCGGTGCTGTTGAGCGGGCGCGGCGAAACCTATGAAGGCGCCCACGGCCAGCGCATGAAGGACCTGCTGGTGGGTCTGATTGCCCTCGGCTACGCCGTGTGGCTGCTCTATGCCGGGGGCTTGAAATACCTGCTGCTGTCGGCGCTGTTGTATGCGCCGGGTGTGATCCTGTTTGCCCTCGCCAAGCGTGAGCAGGACCAACCCTTGTTTACCCACATGGAAAAAGGCATTTTCAGCTGCGTGATCGCTGGCGCAGGGCTTGCGGCGTATGGGTTGTACAGCGGGGTGTTGTCGTTGTGAGACTGACGTATCAGCCGCCCTACGACTGGGCGGCAATGGTGGGGTTTCTGTCGGCGCGGGCGATCGGCGGGATGGAGACGGTCGAGGCGGGGGTGTACCGGCGCAGTATCAGCCTCGGCGGGCAGCACGGCTGGATCAGCGTGGCAATGGGGGATGGCGATTGGCTAGACGTGAAGGTGGATTTTCCAGAAGCGGCGGCGTTGCCTGAGATCGAACGGCGTCTGCGCACGATGTTCGATCTGGATGCCCAACCCCAGTTGATCAACCCGCAACTGGCGACGGACCCATTGATGGCGCAACTGGTCGCAGCGCGCCCGGGCTTGCGTGTGCCGGGCACCTGGGAGGGTCTGGAGCTGGCGATTCGCGCGGTGCTGGGCCAGCAAATCACCGTGGTGGCCGCGATTCGTCTGGCGGGCAAGTTGGTGGCGCACTACGGTCAGCCGTTGGCAACGCCGCATGTCGGTATCACCCATGTGTTCCCCGCTGCTGAGGTGTTGGCGGCGGCGGACCTGGCGACCCTGGGCATGCCCAAGGCGCGTGGGCGGACCTTGTCGGGTGTGGCCCAGGCGTTGCTGGATGATCCCCGATTGTTCGAACCCCAGGCCAGCCTCAAGGCCGGTGTGGCGCGGTTGGTGGCGTTGCCGGGCATTGGCGACTGGACCGCGCAGTACATCGCCATGCGCCAGATGCGCGAGGTGGATGCGTTTGCGTCGGGGGATATCGGCTTGATCAATGCGCTGGTGGCGTTGGAAGGTGGGCCGGTTTCGGCGCGGCAGTTGTTGGCGCGGGCTGAGGCTTGGCGCCCGCTCAGGGCGTATGCGGCGCAGCATTTGTGGACGTCGTTGCAAAGGTCGGATTGATAGTGCCTGTACTGGCCTCTTCGCAGGCAAGCCAGCTCCCACACTTGACCGAGTTGCCTGATTGGAATGCGGTCACCTGTGGGAGCTGGCTTGCCTGCGATAGCGGTGGTCAGCTCACCACTGCGGCCGGTGCGACCCCAATTCCCCAGCCGGTAAGTCCCACTGCAACGGCGTGCCGCTGATAGCGACCGGTGGCAACAATCGATGTGCCGGGCCCCAGGCTGTCTGCTCCGCCAACAGGCCTTGATCTGCTGGCTCTTCGGCGCGCAACGCTGGCTGCTCCGGCACCTGTCCCGCCTCTACCAGCAACTTCGCCGTACGCGCCAATGACAACCGCGCCGAACCACCCCGCCCGGTTTTCACCCGCTCACTGAATGCCTGGATCGCACTGGCCGCCATCAAATACCCGGTCGCGTGATCCAGCGCCTGCAACGGCAGGGGCACCGGTTTGTCCGTCTGTTTCCAGGCCATGCCAGCGGCGGCGATTCCGCTGCTCATCTGCACCAGGCTGTCGAAACCACGACGGTTGCGCCACGGGCCGCTCCAACCATAGGCGTTGAGGCTCACGTCGATCAGGCCGGGGGCGAGGGTTTGCAGTCCATCGGAGGTGTAACCCAGCTGTTCCAGGGCATCGGCGCGGTAGCCGTGGAACAGGATGTCGGCTTCCTTGAGCAGGCCTTCGAAAACCTGCCGGCCTTCCGGGCTTTTCAAATCCAGGCGGGCGCAGCGTTTGCCCAGGGTCATTTCCGGTACTACGCCGGGCTCATTCCAGGTGGGCGAATCGATGCGCAGCACGTCAGCGCCCAGGCCTGCGAGAAAGCGGCTGGCTACCGGGCCGGCCAACACGCGGGTCAGGTCCAATACCTTGAGGCCCGCCAGTGGCCGCGCAACCGCGCCGAGCCAGGGCTTGTGGGTGGTGGTTGCAAAGGTCTGGCGCTGCACCAGTTCCTCAGCATTCACTGCCAGCCCTTGGGGATGTGCCTGCCAGGCTTGCCACTCACGCATCTGCGCGGCGCAACCCCCTTCATCGACAAGCGCCTGCTCCAGTTCGGCGGCGTTCCATTTGGCGACCTTGACGGCCATTTCGGCCCGGTCGGTCACCTTGCCCAGCACACGCTCAGCCGCCGCGCGGTGATGGGGCGCATTGGTGTGCAGTCGAATCCAGCCATCGGCGCTGGCATAGTCGCCGGCCACCGGGTCCCATAGCGGCGGTACTTGCCAGCCAACCGGGCGGATCGAAGAAGAAAACCAGAACGACGCAAGTCGCCGGTCCACGCTGACGCTGGGCAGGCGCCCGGTCTGTTGCTGGATCAGTTGCGCCACCGCCTGGCCGGCAGCGCCGATGCTGGCGCTGGCCAGCTCAGTCACGGCGAAGGTCGAGGGCAGGGCGCCGGCTTCGGTAAAGGTCAGTGGTGTTTGTGGTAGAGCGAGTGCGGCTTGGATGGGAGTCAGCAGGTCAGTCATCAAAGGCCCTCCGTAAGAGAAGGGCCACTATAGAAGATCATCAGGCCGGTGTGACAACCCCAGGTTCCAACGGCAGGTCGATACTGGCAACAAAACCGCCGTCAGGATGATTGGCCAAGATCAGGCTGCCACCATGGCGTTCGGCGGCGCGACGCGCAATCGCCAGGCCCAGGCCATGGCCTTGTGCGGTCTGGCCGGGGGCGCGGTAGAAGGGTTCGCCGAGCTGGCTCAAGTGTTCGGCCTCAACGCCGGGGCCGTTGTCGCGCACGCTGATCAGGATCCGATCACCCTGGCGCTGGGCGTGCAGTTCAATCGGCTGGCCCGGTGGATTGAAGCGCTGGGCATTGCGCAGCAGGTTATCCAACGCGCGTTCAATCATGGTCGGCCAGCCCTTCAGGTGCAGGTCGGTTTCGGCGTTCAGTTGCACTAGCTGGTCCGGCGCGCCGAGTTGGGCGTCCTTTTGCAGGGTCTTGAGCAGGGAAGTGAGGTCGACCTCTTCGGCGCTGGCGTTGTCGGCATCGACACGGGCCAGTACCAGGATTTCGCTGATCAAGGCTTCCAGTCGGTCGCATTCACGGGTCAAGCGCGGCCAGAGTTTTTCCCGCTCTTCGGGGCTGGCGCGTTCGGCCAAAGCCAGGGCGATACGCAGACGTGCCAGGGGCGAGCGCAGTTCGTGGGACACGTCGCGCAGCAACTGGCGCTGGCTGCCGATCAGGCTTTGCAGGCGGGCGCCCATGCGGTTGAAGTCGGTAGCCAGCACGCCGAATTCATCGCGGCGGTTGGCCAGGCGCGCCAAGCTGTTTTGCTGATAGGTGGCCTGGCCAAGGTCATGCACCGCGCCACGCAAACGGCTGAGGGGCCGGGTGATGGACAGTGTCACGAACAGGCTGAACAGGGTCAGCACCACCAGCGCAATTGCCAACGCGCTCAACGGCCACAAAAGGCTGCTGCGGTGCCAGGCGTCGAGTTCCGGGTGGGGGATGCGGTAGATCAGCAGGTAGGTGTCGCCGGTCTTTTCGCTGGTGTACTCGGCGGTCAGGCGGCGCCAGGGCAAGTGGCCGTCCTGGCTGTCATTCTGGCGCGCTTCGAAAGCGGCGGCGCGGCGCGGAAAGGTGCCGCGCACCACCGGCTCGCCGCTTTCATTCAGCACTTGTACGTCGATGTGGTACTGGCGCTTGCGCTGTTGCAGCATATCCTGGGCGGCATCCTCGCCCTGGGCTTCGTAGAGTTGGGTCCACTCTTCGGCCAGGTTATTGAGGCCGGGGTGACGGCTGAGAATCCAGGCGTCTTGATTGAGCATGTGCCCCAGCAGGATCGACAACCCGGCAACCAAGGCGATGGCCAGCCAGAAGCTGGCCAGGATGCGCCAGAACAATGAACGCACAGGAAACCCTCAAACAGGAAAAGCCCAGTGGCGAGGGCCACTGGGCTGGGAGTGTTAATGCGGGTGCATTATTGCGCTTTTTGCGGCTGTTGCGCTTTCCAGGCCTGGAATTCCTTCCATTCGGCGCGACGCTGTTCCTGCTGCTTGACGATCTCGTCGAACTTCTTCTGCTGGTCAGGCTTGAGGACCGCACGGATGTCCGCCTGGGTTTTCTGCTTGCCGGCGGCGATTTCGTCCTGCATGGCTTTCTGGTCAGCGGCTGGCAGTTTGTCCAAGTACTTCTTGGTCAGGTCTTTGCGAGCGTGCCATTGGTCGCCCATCAACTTGCCGATCTGCTGGCGCTGTTCCTTGCTCAGGTCCAGTCGGCTGAAAGGGCCGCCTTTGCCACGCGGACCGTGTTCACCGCCGTGGCCCGGGCCACCCATCATGTGGCCTTCCGGGGCGCCCATCGGGCCTGGGCCGTCAGGCATTGCCGCCATGGCAACGGTGGGCAGGGCAGCGGCGAACATCAAAGCGATAAGGGTCTTGCGCATGGTGATTCTCCTGTCTCTATTCCGGTGAGTCCGGATGTGAGTAGATTACGGAGATCAAGGTCAGCGGCGGTCAGGTGTGGGTAAAGCTTGGGTAAAGACGATTGGGGGGGAGCTGACAAAACCAGGAGCCCAGGGGCTCCCGATTTCAGAGGCTGTAATAGTAGCCCCGGCTACGCAATGCCACGATCCGTGGCCGGCCGTCCGGGTGTGGGCCGATCTTTTTGCGTAGGTTGCTGACGTGCATATCCAGGCTGCGATCGTAGAGGGTCAGCTTGCGGCCCAGGGCGATCTGCGCCAGTTCCTGCTTGTCCAGCGGTTCGCCGGGCTGGCGCAGCAGGGCTTCCAGCAGGCGGCTTTCGGAAACAGTCAGGGCAAACTCCTGCTCGTCGATGCTGACCACGCCGCGCACCGGGCTGAAGCACAGGTCGCCCAATTCCAGCTGGGTCGACACGGCAGCCGGATGGCTGCGGCGCAATACGGCACGCAAGCGGGCGGTCAGCTCGCGTGGGTCGCAGGGCTTGGCCAGGTAATCGTCGGCGCCCAGTTCGAGGCCGAGGATGCGGTCCAGCGGTTCGCCACGGGCCGAGAGCATCAGCACCGGCAGTTCCGGGTGGTCGTTGCGCAATTGCTTGAGCAACTCAAGGCCACTGCCGTCAGGCAGCATCACGTCGAGCACCACCGCAGCCGGGGCACTGTCGGCCAAGGCTTTGCGGGCGCTCAAGCCGTCATGGCAGGCACGCACCTGGAAGCCTTCCTGGCTCAACCAACTGGTCAGCAGCTCGCAGAGCTCCTGGTCATCATCTATCAGTAACAGCTCGCTCATGACTCACTCAATTTAGCCATTGTCGACGGCGACGGTGCCCACCACTGGCGAAGATCCCGCACAGCAGGGCGATCAGTGCGACGGCCCCGCCGGTGACGAACCATTGCTGTTGCTCGGTCAGCCAGCGGGTCAAGGCGCCGCCCTGTGTCTCTTTGAGTTGCTGGGCCAGGCGTTGGTTCTCTTGGCGAAGGCGACTCAATTGGGCGCTTTCGCGGGCAGCATCTGCGCTTTGCAGTTGCTTGCTCAGTTCTTCACGCTGGCGTTCGCTTTCTTTCAAACGTTGCTGCAACTCGGTGATCTGGGCGCCGACACTCAAGGACAGGGGCGTGGAACTGCCGGTGTTCGAGGTTTCTTCAGCGTGGGCCGAAGCCCCGATCATTACCACTGCCAACAGACACAACTGACGTAAGCGCATCGGAACTCCTGATTCCACACGAATATTCAGAACGTTGTCGGCAGGTTACCGAGAATAATGAGCCATTAGGCGTACGCCGAACCGATAAGGTTCGGCGCGGCCGTTATCAAGGCAGGACTTGCTTGAACGGCTTGATCACGACGTCAGCGTAAACGCCGGCGGCGACATAAGGATCAGCCTTGGCCCACGCCTGGGCATCGGCCAGGGAGGCGAACTCGGCAACGATCAGGCTCCCGGTGAAACCCGCATCGCCTGGGTCGTTGCTGTCTACCGCGGGGTGCGGGCCGGCCAGCACGATACGGCCTTCGGCCTGCAGCTGCTTGAGGCGCTCGACATGGGCCGGGCGTACGCTCAGGCGTTTTTCCAGCGAGTTGGCCACGTCGGTGGCAATGATTGCGTAGAGCATGTCAGTCCTCGGTTTTAGGCGTGGTAGGGGCAACGTCATGCAGGTGGCGCGACAGGTAGATACCCTGGCCTACCAGGAACAACACGGTCATGGCCAGGCTGCCGAACACTTTGAAGTCGACCCAGTAATCCTGGAAGGTAAAGGCCACGAACAGGTTGGCGGCGCCGCAGAACAAGAAGAACACGATCCAGGCCACGTTCAAGCGTGTCCACACCGGCTCCGGCAGGGTCAGCGCATGGCCCATGATTCGCTTGATCAGCAGGCGATCACCAATGAAGTGGCTGCCGGTAAACACCAGCGCGAACAGCCAGTTCACCACTGGCGCTTTCCATTTGAGGAAGGTTTCGCTGTGGAAGGCCAGGGTCAGTCCGCCGAATACCAGGCAGGCGATGAGGGTGAGCCATTGGCTTTTTTCCAGCTTGCGCTGGGAGATGAAGATAGCGCCATAGACGACGATAGAGCTGATGATCAGGACGGCGGTGGCGCTGTAGATGCCCCCGAACGACACCGGGTGACCGGCGATATCGATGACCCTGGGGTCGAGTTTGGTAACGATGAAAAACAGCAACAGCGGGATGAAGTCGATGAATTGTTTCACAGTAAGAGCCAGAAGCTGGATGTGGCGGCATAATAACAAACATCCTTGGTAGCGAAAGCGCCAGCTGACTTGAGGTTACACATCCCCGTGAATGTTGATTTGCACTGCCACAGCACGGCCTCCGACGGCGCCCTGGCGCCCGCGGTACTGGTTGCGCGTGCGTTTGAAAAAGGCGTGCGAGTCCTGGCGTTGACCGACCACGACACCCTCGAAGGCCTCGACGAAGCCCGGGTCGCGGCCCACAGCCTAGGCATGCAGCTGGTCAACGGCGTGGAATTGTCCTGCACCTGGGGCGGCGCCACCATTCATGTGCTCGGCTACGGTTTCGATCAACAGGCCCCGCCGCTGGTGCAGGCCATCGCCGATTTGCACGATGGCCGCTGGCTGCGGTCCGAAGAAATAAGTCGCAAGCTCAGCCTCAAAGGCATGCCCAACGCCCTGGATGGCGCCCGCGCCATCCAGCAGGAACTGGGCGACAGCGGCAATGCACCGGCCCGGCCGCACTTTGCCGACTGGATGGTGCGTGAAGGGTTTGTCAAAGATCGCGCCGAAGCCTTTCGCAAGTGGCTGGGCGCCGGCAAGTTGGGCGATGTGAAGCAACACTGGCCGACCCTGGAAGACACGGTCGGGACTCTGCGTGCCTCCGGCGCCTGGGTGAGCCTGGCCCATCCTTGGCATTACGATTTCACCCGCAGCAAGCGCCGCAAGCTGATCAGCGACTATATTGGAGCGGGCGGGCACGCGATCGAAGTGGTCAACGGGCATCAACCCGCCGAACAGGTTGGCAGCCTGGCGATTCTTGCCCGCGAATTTGGTCTGCTGGTCAGTGCCGGCAGTGATTTTCATGGTCCAGGTGGGTGGTCCGAAATCGGCGAGTATCGCCAGGTACCCGAAGACCTGCCGCTCTTGTCGGGGCGATTCAAGCATGACCCCATTACTGCCACCGTCTGAACAGGTAGAACACGTGAGTCAATTCTTCCAGATTCATCCGGAAAACCCCCAGGCGCGCCTGATCAAACAGGCCGTCGAGATCATTCGCGCCGGCGGCGTGGTGATCTACCCGACTGATTCGTCCTACGCCATCGGTTGCCAGATCGGCGACAAGGGCGCGGTGGAGCGTGTAAGACGCCTGCGCCAGTTGGACGACAAGCACAACTTTGCGCTGATCTGCAGCGATCTGTCCCAGCTTGGGCTGTTCGCCAAAGTCGATACCGGCACTTTCCGCCTGCTCAAGGCGCACACGCCGGGGCCCTACACCTTTATTCTCAACGCCACCCGCGAAGTGCCGCGCCTGCTGTTGCACCCCAAGAAGCGCACCATCGGCCTGCGGGTACCGGAACATCCCATCGCCCTGGCGCTGCTCGAAGAACTGGGTGAGCCTTTGATGAGCGTGTCGCTGATCATGCCGGGCGAAGATGAGCCGTTGTACGACCCTTACGAAATGCGCCGCCTGCTGGAAAAGCATGTCGACCTGATCATCGACGGCGGTTACGGCGGCAACAAAGCCTCCACCGTGATCAACCTGGCCGACGGCGAACCCGAGGTGATCCGCGTGGGTTGCGGCGACCCGGCCCCGTTCATGGTCGAGGCCTGAATGTCAGCCGTGGAAACCGTTGATCCCCAGGCGGACGCCCAGCAGGAACTGCCGTTTGCCATGGTGTATGGCCAGGCGGTCATGGAAATGCCCCTGGATCTGTACATTCCGCCGGACGCGCTGGAAGTCTTCCTTGAAGCGTTCGAGGGCCCGCTGGACTTGCTGCTGTACCTGATTCGTAAACAGAACATCAACATCCTCGACATTCCGGTGGCGGAAATCACCCGCCAGTACATGGGCTATGTCGAGTTGATGCAGTCGGTGCGCCTGGAGCTGGCTGCCGAGTACCTGGTGATGGCCGCCATGCTCGCCGAGATCAAGTCGCGCATGCTGCTGCCGCGCTCGGAGACGGTCGAAGCCGAAGAAGACGACCCGCGCGCCGAACTGATCCGCCGCTTGCAAGAGTACGAACGCTTCAAGGCCGCCGCCGAAGGCATCGACGGCTTGAGCCGCGTGGGCCGCGACGTCGTAGTGCCGAAACTCGACGCGCCTGAAGCCCGCGCGCGCAAGTTGCTGCCGGACGTGAGCCTGGAAGAATTGCTGATGTCCATGGCCGAGGTGCTGCGCCGTGGCGATATGTTTGAAAGCCACCAGGTCAGCCGCGAGGCGTTGTCGACCCGCGAGCGCATGAGTGATGTGCTGGAACGCCTCAAGGGCGGCGGTTTCGTGCCCTTTGTCGAGCTGTTCACCGCTGAAGAGGGGCGCCTGGGGGTGGTGGTGACCTTTATGGCGATCCTTGAATTGGTCAAGGAATCGTTGGTCGAGCTGGTCCAGAATGAGCCTTTTGCGGCTATCCACGTGCGGGCGCGAGCCGAATAAAGAGCTGAATCGATGAATCTGACTGAACCCCGCGAACTGGCGCCGCTGCTGGAGGCGTTTCTCCTGGCTTCTGGCAAACCGCAATCTTTGGAACGCCTGTTCGAGCTCTTTGAAGAAGCCGAGCGCCCTGAGCCGCCGGTGTTCAAGAAGGCGTTGGAGATCCTGCGCAAGTCCTGCGATGGCCGCGCCTTTGAATTGCGCGAAGTGGCGTCGGGTTACCGCCTGCAGATTCGTGAGAAGTTTTCCCCCTGGGTCGGCCGTTTGTGGGAAGAACGTCCGCAACGTTATTCGCGGGCGATGCTGGAGACCATGGCGCTGATCGCCTATCGCCAGCCGATCACCCGGGGCGAGATCGAGGATGTGCGGGGCGTGGCGGTCAACAGCCATATCGTCAAGACCTTGCTGGAGCGCGAGTGGATCCGCATCGTCGGCTACCGCGACGTGCCCGGCAAACCGGCGATGTTCGCCACCACCAAGGTGTTTCTCGACCATTTCAACCTGAAAAACCTCGACGACCTGCCGCCGCTGGCCGAACTGCGCGAGATGGAAGCCGAGCCGGTGCTCGATTTCGACGACGCGCCGGTCCCCGCGAGCCTGCAGGAATTGGCCGACGCCAGCGCCGAACCGGAAGAGCCGAAGGACGAGACCAGTTTCCATACGTTGTTGCTGGAATTGGACGACATGGAGCAGGGCATCAAGACTGACTTCGATGACCTGCTGCGTGACGGCGTCGCCGAACCTGAAACTCAATCGAACGTTGAGGCTGAGCCTGAAGTCGAAGCAGAACCTGAGCCAGAGGAAGACATCCTTGGCGTTGCTGAGGCCCGCGAAAAACTCCTCGCCGCCGTCGCCGCTCTCGAACAACCGCCTTTGAGCGACGAAGAAGACGAAGCCCGGGCCCTGGCCGAAGCCATCGAAGCCGAGCGCCGGCAGTTCGAAGACTGACGCAATACGCCGCATTCGCGGGCAAGCCCGCTCCCACATTTGATCTCCATTGTCTGGGAGAAACCATGAGCTCCACCAAAGACCCGTGCATCAGCATCTGCAAATTCAGCGATGACATCTGCGTCGGCTGCGGCCGCAGCAAGCGCGAGATCCGCGCCTGGAAGAAACTCGACAAAGCCGATAAACGCACGGTTCTGGCTGAAGCCGAACTCCGATTGTTAGCCCTGGGCGCCACCGGTCGGCGGAAAAGCAAATGATTACGGCCTTATCGACTAGTCTCTGATGCGCAACGCGCACCATGCGCGTATGATTCGCGACCCTTTGCCGAGCTATTCGGCCAAAGCCCCGCTTTCAACACTCTTCAGGCCACGCCTGAATCGACCCACCGGGAGGTGCTTAAGATGAACGACAAAGACCAGAACGACAGCCAGGAAATCGGCCCAGCAGGCGAAAAACTGCAGAAGGTGCTGGCGCGTATCGGCGTGGGCTCGCGCCGCGACGTCGAAGCCTGGATCACCCAGAAGCGCATCAAGGTCAACGGCGTCGAGGCCACCCTCGGCCAGCGCGTCGACCTGCACGATGCAATCACCATTGATGGCAAGGTCATCAAGCGTGAAGAGGCCGCCGAATCGGTGCGCCGCGTGATCATGTACAACAAACCGGACGGCGAAATCTGCACCCGTGACGACCCGGAAGGCCGTCCGACCGTGTTCGACAAGATGCCCAAGCCCAAAGAAGGCCGTTGGATCAACATCGGTCGTCTGGACATCAACACCACCGGCTTGCTGATGTTCACCACTGACGGTGAGCTGGCCAACCGCTTGATGCACCCGTCCTACGAGATGGACCGCGAGTACGCCGTGCGGGTACGCGGTGAAGTCGATGATGAGATGATCGAGCGCCTGAAGGCTGGCGTGGTGCTGGAAGACGGCCCGGCCAAGTTCACCGACATCAAGCAAGCGCCCGGTGGTGAAGGTTTCAACCACTGGTACCACTGCGTGGTAATGGAAGGCCGTAACCGTGAAGTACGTCGTCTGTGGGAATCCCAGGGTCTGGTGGTCAGCCGCCTGAAGCGCGTGCGTTTTGGTCCGGTGTTCCTCAACTCCGACCTGCCGATGGGCCGCTGGCGCGAAATGAGCCAGTACGAAGTCGACATTCTCAGCGCCGAAGTCGGCCTGACGCCCGTCGCTATGCCGCAGATGAACGCCAAGAGCAAAGACAAGCTTGAGCGTATGCAGCGTAAATCGTCGCGCCCAGTGGCTCGCACCGAACGGGTTGCCCGCACCCTGCGCCCGGCGCTGAATGCACCGGCGACCGGCGGTCGTATTTCCCGTGAGCCGCAGATTGAAGGTGAGCGTCGCCCAACCGCGCCGTCGCGCCAGGAAGGCGAGCGCGCGCCACGTGCGCCGCGTCCTGCTCCGTCGGGTGGTCGCAGCAACCGTGGTGAAGCCGATCGCCCGGCCGACAACGCCAGCACTAAGCGTCCAGCCAAGCCAGCGGCGAACAAGCGCCCTGGCCCGAAACTGGTCGCGGACGAGCCATCGGGCAAGCGCCGTGGCGCCCCGGCCGGTTCGGGTCAGCGTCCGGGTTTTGGTCGCAAGAAGCCGCAGTGATGCGCTAAAAGCTGCACAAAAACGCCAACCCACGGGTTGGCGTTTTTTTTGGATCTAGATTTGAAATGCAGTCAATTGTGGGAGCTGGCTTGCCTGCGATGGCGGTGGGTCATTGGGTAAATATGCCAACTGATCCACCGCCATCGCGGGCAAGCCCGGCTCCCACAGGGGGCCTCGTCATCCTGATCTCCTTCTAAAACGCGAAGGTGCCATCAAACACCGGCTTGTCGTCGAGCGCCAACACCCCGCTGGCAAAGATCAAATCCAGGTGATGACTGCCTTTCTGCCCGCCCCCCAGGCCCAGGTGCAACCCACAATGGCGCTCCTCAAACCCGGCATTGCGCGCATACAGATCTTTCACGCCTTCGTTGGTACCAATCCCCAGCTCCTCGACACGCCGGTTCGACGGGTTGGCGTTCAGGTACTTATTGAAATCATCCGCCAGCCCCGGCACGTCACTGGCCACGCTGCAGATGGTCGAGTTCTCGATCCACAGCTCCAGCGGTGACGCTAGCACGCCATATTTGCGCGCGAACGGGATGGTGCTGAGAAAGGTGCCGACAAACCGCACCTGGCCATTGATGGCCTCGCTGTGGGTGGCGATCTCGCCGGGGGCCAGGTCGTGGTTGCCGATGCCGTTGATGTTGGTCCACTTCTTGATACTGCTCATCGGCGCTTCCAGGCGTGAGCCGTGCTTGTCGGTAAAGCTCAACACCGTGGCCTGGGACATGCGCCGGATCAGCGTGGCATTGAGGTCGGCAATGCGCTGGGGCTCGACGCTGAAGGTGTCGTAGAAGTAGTCGCCGTAATCCTTGAACAGCAGGGACTTTTTCCAGTGCTCAGCCATCACGCCTTGCAGGGCGCGGATAAAGTCCGGGCCTTCGGCGCTTGGGTTGGGCAAGGTCGAGGAATCGTAGAGAAACAGGTACAGGTCGCAGGCTTCAATGGCCTCGGTCAGGGTGTCGCTGGCGGCCAGTTCCAGGCGCTGCAGCTGGAAGTTGAAGCGGGCGGCGCTGCTGTGGGTGATCGCCTGGGCGATGGCGTCGTAGCGCTCGGTATGGCCCAGCAGCACGGTGGGGCGGCTCAGGCCATTGAGGGCCGGATGGTGCGCGAGGTAGTAGAGAAAGTGTTCGACGGCGCGGGCCTTGTCCATGACGTACTTCCTTCTGTGCCTTGGGTAAGGGGGCAGGTGCCGTGCACGGCACCTGCCGAATGCCTGCCGGTTTTTAGAATGGCCACATCGCTGTGCCGAAGGGCACGACGGCATCGGCTTGCATCATTTCAACGGCGGCCTCATGGGTCGGCGCTTCAAACCAATCGTCGAGTTGCAGTTCGGTTTCCAGGTCGTTTTCCAGTGCTTGCATGGTGTATCTCCTAGAGGACGTTGTTTGAGAACGGCTTGCCAACGGGCTTCGCTGGCAAGTGGGAAGAACCTAGGAGAGAGTGTTTCAAAATGCAAAATTTTTATTGACACGGTTTCATTTGGATTTTTTGTTCTGTTTTTTGGGGCGGGCTATTTCTTGAATAAATACAGGGAGCTGGCGCGACTAATCCTTCGGAGATTTCCTACCGCCAATTTTTATCGAGATCATGGCTGTAACGTTAATTTTCCGTGCTGTAACGATTAATTTACGAGTAAATGGCGACATTATTGGTCGAACCAGCCCTGTAAGGATTACCTGACAGATCGTCGCACGCTTCTTTCGAGGGCGCCCTCAAGCTGGCGAGCGGTGTACAATCCGCCGCGTTTTACTGTGACCCCCTTGCGTAACCACGCAAAAGGCCAAGACCTCGGGGTTTATCCACCCTGATCACTCCGCCTGGCCACGAGCCGGACGGGTTCGATTTCGTCACAGATAAAAACAAACAGGTGACGCATGACCGTTAGAAAGACGCTGTACTCCTGGTGCCTGCGCTGGGGTTTGAGCGGCGCTGCTTAAGTCGGTAATTCAAGGCAGCAACCTGCATTCAACATCATCAAACCTTGCGTGAGAGCCTTTTCATGAGTGTTCCCCCTTCCTCTTCAGGCGAGCTGAAACGCGGCCTGAAAAACCGGCATATCCAGTTGATCGCCCTGGGTGGCGCCATCGGCACCGGCTTGTTCCTCGGCTCGGCCGGGGTGCTCAAATCCGCCGGCCCGTCGATGATCCTGGGCTATGCCATTTGTGGCTTCATTGCCTTCATGATCATGCGCCAGCTCGGCGAAATGATCGTCGAAGAGCCGGTCGCCGGTTCCTTCAGCCACTTTGCCCACAAGTACTGGGGCGGTTTCGCCGGCTTCCTGTCGGGCTGGAACTGCTGGATCCTGTACATCCTGGTGGGCATGTCGGAGCTGACGGCTGTCGGCAAGTACGTGCACTACTGGTGGCCGGAGATTCCGACCTGGGTCTCGGCCGCAGCCTTCTTCGTGCTGATCAACCTGATCAACCTGGCCAACGTCAAGGTTTTCGGTGAGGCAGAGTTCTGGTTCGCCATCATTAAGGTGGTGGCCATCGTCGGTATGATCGCCCTGGGCAGCTATCTGCTGGTCAGCGGCAGCGGCGGGCCACAGGCCTCGGTGACCAACCTGTGGGAACACGGCGGCTTCTTCCCCCATGGCGTCGGCGGGCTGGTGATGGCCATGGCGATCATCATGTTCTCCTTCGGCGGCCTGGAAATGCTCGGCTTTACCGCCGCTGAAGCGGACCAGCCACGCACGGTGATCCCAAAAGCGATCAACCAGGTGATCTACCGCATCCTGATCTTCTACATCGGTGCTCTGGTCGTACTGCTGTCGCTGACCCCATGGGACAGCCTGTTGACCACCCTCAACGCCTCCGGTGATGCCTACAGCGGCAGCCCGTTCGTGCAAGTGTTCTCGATGCTGGGCAGCAACACCGCTGCGCATATCCTCAACTTCGTGGTCCTGACGGCGGCGCTGTCGGTGTACAACAGTGGCACCTACTGCAACAGCCGTATGCTGCTGGGCATGGCCGAGCAGGGCGACGCGCCCAAGGCCCTGGCTAAGATCGACAAGCGCGGTGTGCCAGTGCGTTCCATCCTCGCGTCGGCGGCGATTACCCTGGTCGCCGTGTTGATGAACTACCTGATCCCGCAACACGCGTTGGAACTGCTGATGTCCCTGGTGGTGGCCACATTGGTGATCAACTGGGCGATGATCAGCTTCTCGCACTTCAAGTTCCGCCAACACATGAACCGTACCGGCCAGGTGCCGTTGTTCAAGGCGCTCTGGTACCCGTACGGCAACTATGTATGCCTGGCGTTCGTGGTGTTTATCCTGGTGATCATGCTGATGATTCCGGGGATCCAGGTGTCGGTGTACGCGATCCCGGTGTGGGTGGCGTTCATGTGGGTGTGTTACGGCATCAAGAACAAGCGCGTTGCGCAGCGAGCCTTGGAGGTGGCTGCTCCAGCAGTGAAGTGAGGCGTGCGTGAGATAAACCAAACCCGGCCTTGTGCCGGGTTTGTTGTTTCAGGAATGGCCGCGCGCATTCGCGTATCCTTGGTTGCCCCCACAGAGGATCCCGCTGCCTATGCTGGTGATTTCCAACAACGTCCACCTGCCCGATGCCGAGATTGAGCTGACCGCCATTCGCGCCCAGGGTGCGGGTGGGCAGAACGTCAACAAGGTGTCGAGTGCGATGCACCTGCGTTTTGACATCCCGGCGTCGTCGCTGCCGGAGTTCTATAAGGAGCGCTTGCTGGCGCTGCGCGACAGTCGTATCACCAGCGAGGGCGTGCTGGTGCTCAAGGCCCAACAATACCGGACTCAGGAGCAGAACCGCGCGGATGCGTTGGAGCGTCTGGTGGAATTGATCCTCAGCGCCACCAAGGTGGAGAAGAAACGCCGCCCGACCAAGCCGACCCTGGGGTCGAAAAAGCGCCGCCTCGAATCCAAGACCAAGCGCGGCAGTATCAAGGCCGGGCGCGGCAAGGTCGACTTCTAGTCGCCACGCGCCTCACGGGCCTTGGGTGCCTGGCGGTACAGGTACACGCTCAGCAACAGACCACCGAGGGCGGCAAGCGCGGCGAACAGGAAGATCGACGCAAAGCCGAAGCCGGCTGCCACAGCCCCGGCGAGTGGTCCGGTGATGCCCAGTGACAGATCGATAAATAGCGAGTAGGCGCCCACCGCCGAGCCGCGGCTGGAGGCTGGCACCAGGTTGACGGCTTCGACGCCCAAGGCCGGGAACACCAGGGAAAAGCCGAACCCACTCAACGCCGCGCCGGCCAGGGCCAGGTTTGCGTCCGGTGCCAGCCACAGCAACAGCAGGCCGAGGATCTCCACTGACAAGCAGGCAATCGCCACGCGAAAACCGCCGATCCGGTTGATCAGGTTGCCGAACAACAACCGCGCACCGATAAAGCTGGCGCCGAACAGGCTCAGGGCCCACACCGCGTTATCCCAATGCTGGGTGGTGTAATACAAGGTGATGAAGGTGGCGATGGTGCCAAAGCCAATGGAACCCAGCGCCAAGGCGCAGCCGTGGGGCAATACGCGGCCCAGCACATTCATGAAGGGCAAGCGTACGCCGGCAACAATCGGTGCAGCGACTTTGTTCCAGGCCAGCAGCAGGCCGACGATGGCCAGCAGGATAATGCTGACCCCCATGCTCCACAGTCCGAAATGCCTCACCAGCAACACGCCCAGTGGTGCGCCGACGGCCAGCGCGCCGTAGCTGGCGATACCGTTCCAGGAAATCACCTTGGCGGTATTCGCCGCACCGACTCGGCCGATGCCCCAACCGATGGCGCCCGAGCCCACCAGGCTTTCCGCGCTGCCAAGGACCAGGCGGCCGATCAACAAGCTGCCCAGGCTCAAGGCCGGCAGGCTTGAGAACCACGCCGCGAACAGCATGAACACACCGCTCAGGCCACAGCCCACCAGGCCGATCAGCACAGCGCGCTTACTGCCCAGGTTATCGATGATTTTGCCCGCATACGGGCGGCTCAGCAGGGTGGCCAGGTATTGCACGCTGATCACCAGGCCGGCAATCACCGCGCCGTAGCCCAGTTCACTGTGGACATAGCCTGGCAATACGGCGAGGGGAATGCCGATGTTCAGGTAGCCAATGAAGGTGAACAACACGATGGAAACAACTTGCAGCGTGACCGCCATGGGGCGCTGGGTATCGGGCATGGGAGAGGTCCACTGTCGCGGCAGGTAAAGATAGGCTGCTAATGATACCGGTGGTTTGGCTCGCGCAGGGCGGTAAAACGCAAAAACCTCAGCTCAGAAAGACGTCAGGCTTGGGTAGGGGCGAGCAATTGGGTGGTGACCAGGGCGGCCAGTGCGTTTTCCTGGGTGCCGAAACGCTTGAGCAGCAGCGCTTGTTTGTCGGCGCTGAGGCGGTTCCAGATCTCGACCATCTGCAAGGCAGCGTCGAGTACGGCGGTGTCCGGGTTGTCGGGGAGGGTATCGGTCATGGCGGGCGTCTCGATTGATTCAGGCAGTGTGGAAAGCGCTCAATGTTGCGCTTTCCACACGGTCTGGTACGGCGTCAGTCCTGGCTTTCGCTGTCGACTGGTTTTGCTTCTTTGGCCTCAGGCTGTTTGTCACTGGCCTGCTGCGGTGTTGGCTGCTCTGTAGGGTGCAGGCTTGGGAAGGGGAGATTAGGTATCTCGTGCATCGTCGTCGCTCCTCGCAAGGTCTGTTTTTTCAATCGCAGGTGATTCCGCGCTCTCAAAAAGCCTTGGCAGGATACAGCACTGCAAATGACAAAAAGATTTTAATGTCGGCAGATGGATGAACTTTCATCGTTTAAACGGTCGTTTGGCTAGAAGGGTACCTTGCCCAGGATCATGTCGCGGTACATCACGAAATCCCCCAACAGGCTGTAGAACGGGTGTTGAAAGGTCGCTGGGCGGTTCTTTTCGAAGAAGAAGTGGCCGATCCAGGCAAAGCTGTAACCGGCGATCGGCAAGGCGATCAGCAGGAGAAGCGAACCTCTGCCAATGGCATACGCCAAAATGCCGATCACCAGCGTGGTGCCGATAAAGTGCAGGCGCCGGCACGTGCTGTTGGCGTGTTCGCTCAGGTAATACGGGTAGAACTCAGCAAAGCTGTTGAATCGCTTGACGTTTTCCACGGTGACCGGCCCTTTTGATTGTTTTGCCGCCCAACAGATGTTCGGCGGGGAGCTTATTTGAGTCTAGAGTGATCAGTGGTAACAGCCAGTGACAATAGATGCCACTTTAGTATCCTTGGCTTCCTGGCTGCCGTTTGAGCCTGCTTTATTAAGAAGACGCCATGAGCGAACGAACAACTTCTGCAAGCTGGGCGATGGGGATAGTCAAGGCATTGGAAATGGACGGCCTGGATTGCCGCGCCTTGTTCAAGCAGCTCGGCCTCGACTACGCCGCCCTGAACGACCCCGATGCGCGGTTCCCGCAGGATTCCATGACCCGCCTGTGGCAGCGGGCGGTGGAGCTGTCGGGCAACCCGGCGATCGGCCTGAACATGGGCAAAGTGGTGCGCCCGGCGTCGTTTCATGTGGCCGGCTACGCGCTGATGTCCAGCAATACCCTGGCCGAAGGCTTCATGCGCCTGGTGCGCTACCAGCGGATCATCGCCGAAAGTGCCGACCTGAGTTTCAGATTGGTCCCTGAAGGTTATGCGTTGATTCTGACGGTGCACGGTGATCATCTGCCCCCCACCCGCCAAAGTGCCGAAGCCTCGCTGGCCAGCGCCCTGGCCCTGTGTGGCTGGCTGACCGGCCGTACCCTGCAGCCGCGCAAGGTGGTGTTGCAAGGTGAGCAACCGGCGGACCTGGCACCCTATAAACAAGCCTTCCATGCGCCGCTGGAATTCAACGCGCCCTATGACGCGCTGATTTTCGAACAGGCGGACATGGACGCGCCGCTGCCCACGGCCAATGAGGCCATGGCCCTGCTGCATGATCGATTTGCCGGTGAATACCTGGCGCGTTTCTCGGAAAGCCGCGTGACCCATAAGGCGCGGCAGGTGTTGTGCCGCCTGTTGCCCCAGGGCGAGCCCAAGCGTGAAGTGGTAGCCCAGACGCTGCACTTGTCCCAGCGCACTTTGCAGCGGCGCTTGCAAGAGGAGGGCACCAGCTTCCAGACCTTGCTCGACGACACCCGCCGTGAACTGGCCGAGCAATACCTGGCGCAGCCCAGCATGACCCTGCTGGAAATTGCCTACCTGCTGGGCTTTGCCGATCCAAGCAACTTCTTCCGCGCGTTTCGACGCTGGTTTGATGCCACGCCCGGCGAATACCGGGCGCGGTTGCTGGAAGTGTCGGGCGTCAGTGGCGCCAAAACGCCGGAATGCACAGAACAAAGACCGTAATGATCTCCAGCCGGCCGAGCAGCATGCCCAGCGACAGGATCCACTTGGCCGCATCCGGCAGGCTGGCGAAATTACCCGCCGGGCCAATGGTTTCGCCCAGGCCCGGGCCCACGCCCGAGACGGTACTCGCGGCACCGGTCAAGGCAGTCATCCAGTCCAGGCCGAGCAGCGACAAGGCCAGGGCAATGGCGCAGATGGTGATGGCGAAGAAGAACGAAAAGGTCAGGATCGAGCGTACGATTTCTTCGTCAAGACGGTGGCCGTTGTACTTCTGCTTGATCACCGCACGTGGGTGAATAAGCTGGTTCAAGTTGGCCTTGAGCAGGATATAGGCGACCTGGAACCGGAAGATCTTGATCCCGCCCGCCGTGGAGCCCGAGCAGCCGCCGATAAAGCCCAGGTAGAAGAACAGCATCAGTGAGAAGTTGCCCCACAGGCTGTAGTCGCCCAGTGCAAAGCCTGTAGTCGTCACCACCGACGTGACGTTCAGCGCCACATGACGCAGTGCGTCCAGCCAGTGCAGGTTGGTGGTCCACCAGTACCAGGTGCCGAGCACCAGCCAGGTCACGATCAACAAACCGAGCAGGCCTTGTACCTGCTGGTCCTTGATCAGCGCTCGGCGGTTGCCGCGCAATGTGGCCACGTACAAAGTGAACGGCAAACTGCCGAGGATCATCACCACCACCGCCACCCAGTGCACCGCCGGTTGTTTCCAGTGCGCCAGGGATTCATCAGAGGTGGAGAACCCACCTGTGGAAATCGCCGACATCGCGTGGTTGATCGCATCGAACAAGCCCATCCCAGCCCACCAGAACGCCAGGCTGCCGAGAATGGTAATACCCACGTAGGCCGCCACGATCAGCCGCGCCACCATGTGCGAGCGGGGCATGACCTTTTCCGAGCGATCCGAGGACTCGGTCTGGAACAGGCGCATGCCACCGATGCGCAGCAGCGGCAGGATCGCTACTGCCATGCCGATAAAGCCGATACCGCCCAGCCAGTGCAGCAGTGAACGCCACATCAGGATGCCCGGCGACATGGCATCCAGGCCGCTCAGCACCGTGGAGCCGGTGGCGGTGATGCCAGACATGCTTTCGAAAAACGAGTCGGTGTAGCTGATGTGCTGGGTCAGCAAAAAGGGCAACGCGGCGAAGATACACACCACCACCCAGCTTGTAACGGTCAGCAGGTACATGTCCCGCGGGCGCAAGTGCACATGCTCGGGACGACCGGGAATCACCAGCGCCAGGCCGGCGATAAAAGTGATCATGCTGGCCCACAGGAACGAGGGCAGGTCGCTGGTGCGTTCGAAGATCACCAGGGTTGCCATTGGCACGACCATGGCGATCGCGAGGGTGATCAGGAAGATGCCGATGATGAAACCGATGATGCGTAGGGTCGGCAACGCCATGAAGTGAGCTCGGGGTTATTGGGCAGAGGCGCCATTCTACCTGCGGTGCAGGTCTTGTAAACCGGGGCGTCCGAGGCGAAACCGGTCAAGTGTGGGAGCTGGCTTGCCTGCGATAGCGGTGGGTCTGCGAAACATTCGTCAACTGACAGCTCGCTATCGCAGGCAAGCCAGCTCCCACAGGAGTTGTGTGGTAGCAGGTAGCGCACACAAAAAAGGCGACCCGAAGGTCGCCTTTTTCTACACGCTACTGATCAGAACTCGTGATCAGCGCTGTCCGGGTTCAGGTCGCTGATGCCCAGCTTGCCCGCAGCGGCTTCGATCGAACCGGTCTGCTTGACCAGTGCCGCGATGGCGTCACGGACGATCTGATTGCCGGCATCGTTACCAGCAGCGATCAATTGGTCGTAGTGCTCACCCTTGTTGGCGTGGTCAACCATGACCTGGATCTTCGCTTCGGTGGCTGCCAGGTCGGCTTTGAGCGCGGTGTCGGCTGCCGGGTCGGCCTTGGCCACCAGGGATGACAGGCTGGCGCCGGTCATTTTGGTGCCGTCGACGCGGGTGTACTCGCCCAGGTAGACGTTGCGGATACCCTTGGCGTCGTAGAAGTGCGAGTTGTGGGTGTTGTCGCTGAAGCAGTCCTGCTCGTCTTCCGGCGAGTTGGCTTCCAGGGAAACCTTCATGCGCTCACCAGCCAGTTCGCCCAGGGACAGGCTGCCCATGCCGAACAGCATTTTGCGCAGGCCGTCGGTGGCAGGTTCTGCCTCCAGGGTGGCGCGGTAGTTGTCTTCGACGTTGGGTTTCCAGTTGCCGACCATTTCTTCCAGGTCGCTGACCAGCAGTTGGGTCACAGCGCTCAGGTAGGCGCGGCGACGCTCGTTGTGGCCGCCGGTGGCGCCGTCGCCGGTCAGGTAGTCCGACGCAGGACGGTTGCCGGCGCCTGGGCCGGTGCCGTTCAGGTCCTGGCCCCAGAGCAGGAATTCGATAGCGTGGTAGCCGGTGGCGACGTTGGCCTCGGAACCGCCCAGCTCGTTGAGGCTGGCGAGTTTTTCCGGGGTGATGTCTTTCACGTCGACCTTGTCTTCGCCGACCTGGATTTCGTTGTTGGCAATGATATTAGCGGTGGCACCTGGGTTACCCAAAGCGTGTTCGTAAGACTTGTCGACGTAGTCGATCAGGCCTTCGTCCAGCGGCCATGCGTTCACCTGGCCTTCCCAGTCGTCGATGATGGTGTTGCCGAAGCGGAACACTTCGCTCTGCAGGTAAGGAACGCGAGCGGCGATCCAGGCGGTGCGCGCGGCTTTCAGGGTTTCGTCGTTCGGCTTGGCGAGGAATGCGTCGATCGCGGTTTGCAGGGTTTTCGCGGTGGACTCGGCATCGCTGTAGACCGCGAACACCATGTCAGCGTAATGCGCGACCACGGCCTTGGCGGCGGCTTCGTCGACCTGGCCGGCAGGCGTGGCAGCCGCTGGAGCGGTAGTGCTGGCAGCCGGGGTCGGCGCCTGGGGCGCTGCGGCCTTGTCTTTACCTTCGCCGCAACCGGCGAGAGAAATGGCAATGGCCAGCAGACTGGCGGTGGCCAGGGGCATACGAATCATGGCGAACATCCTGCTTCGGTTGTTGATGGGGCGCGCGGGGGAGCGCAAAAACTGCGACATAATGCGAAAGATTTGCATTTTGTGTAAAGGGTTAAACGCGGGAAATATTCAGTATCGGTTTACCGGGTCAAAGAATTGCGGCGTTATTGCGTTCCGACTGCTTCAAGAACGCCGCCAGCTCTCGTGCCGGCAGGGGTTTGCTGTAGTGGTAACCCTGACCTTCATGGCAGCCTTCGGAGATGATATAGGCCTCCTGCTCGGCGGTTTCCACACCTTCGGCGATCACTTGCATGCCCAGGCTTTTGCCCAGTTGGATGATCGCCCGCACGATGGTGGCGTCGTCGTCATCATCCAGCAGGTCCTGCACGAAGCTCTTGTCGATCTTGATCTTGTCCAGAGGCAGGCTTTTTAGATAGCTAAGGGATGAGTAGCCGGTGCCGAAGTCATCAATCGCAATCAATGCCCCGGAACGGCGCAGGCTCAGCAGGTGCTGGGCGGCGGTGCTGATGTCTTCCATCAGGCCGGTCTCGGTGACTTCCAGTTCCAAGCTGCGCGGTGGTAGGCGGTAGATCTGCATCAGGTTGTTGACCACCCGCGGCAACTCGGTGTGGTGTAACTGCACGGTGGACAGGTTGACCGCCATGCGCAGCTCGGTGAAACCCAGGTCGTGCCATTCGCGTAGCTGTCGGCAGGCCTGGTCCAGCACCCATTCGCCAATCGGGATGATGGTGCCGTTCTGCTCGGCCAAGGGGATAAACAGATCCGGCGGCACCAGGCCGTGTTCCGGGTGCTGCCAGCGGATCAGCGCTTCCACGCCGACCACATGATGATCGCGGTAGCTGATCTGCGGCTGGTACACCAGGTGGAACTGGTCGCGGCTGAGGGCGTCGCGCAGGTCTTTTTCCAGCTCGCGGCGACGGCGCATTTCGCTGTCAACGCTGGCGATATAGAACTGGTAGCGATTGCGCGAGCGGGTCTTGGCGAGGGTCATGGTCTGCTCGGCTTTCTGCAGCAGCTTTTCGGTGCTGTCACCGTCTTCCGGGAACAGGGTGATGCCGATCGTGGCGCGCAGGCGGATGCCTTCGTGGTCGAGAGCGAATTCTGCTTCCAGGTCATCGAGGATGCTTTGCGCCAGTTCGGCGGCTTCGTAGGGCTGGTCGATATCGGCCTGCACCAGGGCGAACTGGTCGCCGCCCAATCGGGCCAATGCGCCAAGGCGACCGCTGTGGGCGCGCAAGCGGTCAGCCAACGCCAATAGCAGTTTGTCGCCAGCCTGGTAGGTGAACTGCTCGTTGACACTTTTGAAGTCGTCCAGCCCCACACACAGCACAGCCACACGGCGCTGGCGGCGGCCGGCGTCGATGAGGATCTTGTCCAACTGCTCCTGTAGCTTTTGGCGGTTCGGCAGGCCAGTCAGGAAATCGTACTGCGCCATGCGCAGCAGGCTGCTTTCAGCTTCATGGCGCAGATGGGTATTGCGTTCGATGGATTCAAGCAACTGATTGGCAGTATTGATCCACAACCCCAGTTCGTTGCGCTCGTGGCCCTTGAGCTGCGGGATCTTGTGTTCGCTGGGCCGGTCGGGGTTGATGGAGGTCAGGTGCCCGATGATCCGTGACAGCGGCTTGGTCAGCAGCCAGTGGTAGACCAGGTACAGCACCAGCCCCATCGCCAGCGCGCGCAACACCCCGGAAATAAAGATGATCACCGAACTGACAATAAACCCCTTGCCGTAGGTGGCCGTGTCAAGGGTGATGCTCAGGTCGCCGTAATACTCGCTGTAGGGGCCTTTGCCGACCAAAGCGGTGGTGAATGTGCGTTCCTGGCCGAGTATCAGATCGGTCAACCAACGGCTGGACGATTGCTGCAGGGCGCGGCTTTTTTCGGCCAGCATGGTCTCGTTGGGATGGCCGATGGACGCCATGCGCACGGCATCATCCTGGAACAGGCCCTCAATCACTTGCATGCCCATCTCGCGGTCCAGGCTGTAGACGGCCTGGGTCGAGGGGTCGCGAAACATGTCGAGGATGCGCTGGGCATCGCCGGCCACGGCCTGGCGCGTCTTGTAGGCATCGAAAACGATCTGCGCCACGCTCAGCGCTACGCCCACGATCAATGCCGACAGCAGCACAACCCGTAGCAACTTCACCGACAAGCTGTTCTTGAGTTCCAGCTTCAAAGGGTCATTCCTTGTTCCATGCGGGTGGCCTCAATATGCCATGAGTATTGGCAATCTGGTGAGGGCAGTCAAAGGAACATTGGGGTAAAACCGGGTTTGAAGGGGGAGGCGAGGCGGATTGCTGTCCGCCCGCCCGTTACGAGGCCGCAGCGGCGGGTCGTTTAGAACGTCAGCGTGCGTTTTCCGATTTCCTGTGTGTTCGAAAAATCCACCGATTTCTGGGTGGGTTCGAAAGTCTGGTCAAGCATCTTGCCCAAAGCCTTGGCTGCGACGTCAGCAAAGGGTTGGGCCAGCGGTGCGAGGGACTTGGTGATGTCGCCAGCGGTTTTGACGAGGTCGCCAACGATAGGCAGAGCTGCGAGTGCGCCAATGGTCATGGTGATTTCTCCGACAGATAAGAAAGGCTGATTCCTCTCCAGAGACTGCGTGGTCAAGGCTTGTCACTCGGTTCCATGGCGCATGAAAAAGCCCGGCATTCGCCGGGCTCTTTTTTACTGCAAGCAGTGCTTAGGCAGTGAAGGTCTTGCCTTCGAACTGCTCAGCCACGAACTTCCAGTTGACCAGGTTCCAGAACGCTTCCACATACTTTGGACGCACGTTGCGGTAGTCGATGTAGTAGGCATGTTCCCACACGTCGCAGGTCAGCAGCGGAGTGTCGCCGTTGGTCAGCGGGTTGCCGGCGCCGATGGTGCTGGCCAGTGCCAGGGAACCGTCAGCCTTTTTCACCAGCCAGCCCCAACCGGAACCGAAGGTGCCGACGGAGGTTTTGGTGAACTCTTCCTTGAACTTGTCGAACGAACCGAACGCGGCGTTGATGGCTTCAGCCAATGCGCCGGTTGGTTGGCCGCCGGCGTTTGGCGCCAGGCAGTTCCAGTAGAAAGTGTGGTTCCAGACCTGAGCGGCGTTGTTGAAGATGCCGCCCGAAGAGGATTTGACGATCTCTTCCAGGGTCTTGCCTTCGAACTCGGTGCCTGGCACCAGGTTGTTCAGGTTCACGACGTAGGTGTTGTGGTGCTTGTCGTGGTGATATTCCAAGGTTTCCTTGGAGATGTGCGGCTGCAGGGCATCGTGTGCGTAGGGCAGCGGCGGCAATTCGAAAGCCATGATGATTCTCCTAATCAGGTCAGTTGCGGTGAGCGCAAGGCCGATCACGGGCGGCCAAACAAGCGCCGGGGAGTTTGTACTCTTTGCGGCGCAGGGTCCGGATCATAGCACCGGGGGTGCGGCAAAACCACGCAACAACTGTGTGGGATAGAGGTTCCAGAGCGTTTTGGAATATTCCTCAGGCGGTGATCAGTTGATAGGCCACGCTGAACATCATCGCGGCCACCAACAGGTCGAGCAAACGCCACGTGGCCGGGCGCGCCAGCCAGGGGGCCAGCCACGCCGCGCCGAGTGCCAGGGTGGTAAACCACAGGAACGACGCGCTGGCGGCACCGGCCACGTAGGCGCCGGGCTCGGTCTGTTGGGCGCCGAGTGAGCCGATCAGCAACACGGTGTCCAGGTACACGTGCGGGTTGAGCAAGGTCACGGCCAGTGCGCTCAGCAGCACCGCGCGCAGTGAGCGCACCTTGAGATTGTCGCCTTGGTCCAGGCTTTGTTTCGAAAACGCCCGGCGCAGTGCGCAGGCGCCGTACCAGATCAGGAATGCCGCGCCGCCCCAACGTGCCACCGCCAGCAGCACCGGGCTTTGCGCCAGCACCGTCGCCAGGCCGAACACCCCAGCGGCCACCAGCAGGGCATCACACACCACGCATAGCGCGGCGACTGGCAGGTGATGTTCGCGGCGCAGGCTTTGCGCCAGCACAAAGGCATTCTGAGTGCCGATGGCCATGATCAGGCCCAGTGCCACCAGCAAACCATTCAGATAACTCTGCCACATAGCATTTACTCCGCGTCTGCTGCCAGTTGCCGCAACACCTGCAGGGCGCGCTCGGCATCGGCACGTCCGACGAACAGGTGGTCGTGGTAATAGCCGGCAATCACATTGCAACTGATGCCGGCCTGGCCCAGCGCACTGGCGAAAGCGGCGGTGAGGCCCACGGCTTCCAGGGCCGAATGCACGTTCAAGGTGATCCACGCGGCGACGTAGTCAAACGCCAGGCCGGCCTGTTCCGCTTGTTGACGTTCAACGATCAGGGTCAGGCCTTCCTGCTCGCGAAAGCTGCCGATCACCTCGCAGCCAGCCGGGATGCGGTTGTCGGGCACGGTGCAGAACACGTAGTCGCCGTCATTGAGCTGGGGGCTCATGCTGCGCAGCAGGGTTGCCAGGGCGGTTTCGCCAGCCATGGGAGGTTCCTTATAAAGAGAGAAGCGATGCTGGCTATTCTCAGGGTGCAGGCTGTATAAGAAAAACCAATATTGCTGATCGCTCATTAGAGAAACTGATGTTCGACTATAAATTGCTCTCTGCCTTGGCGGCAGTGGTGGAACAGGCCGGCTTCGAACGCGCCGCACAAGTGCTGGGACTGTCGCAATCGGCAATCTCCCAGCGCATCAAGTTGCTGGAGGCGCGCATTGGCCAGCCGGTATTGGTGCGGGCCACACCGCCGACGCCCACCGATATCGGCCGGCGCCTGCTCAACCATGTGCAACAGGTGCGCCTGCTGGAGCGTGACCTGCAAAGCCAGGTGCCAGCGCTGGATGAAGAGGGCATGCCCGAACGCCTGCGCATCGCGTTGAACGCCGACAGCCTCGCCACGTGGTGGGCCGAGGCCGTCAGTGGGTTTTGCGCTGAGCAGCATCTGCTGCTGGATTTGGTCGTGGAAGACCAGACCGTCGGTCTCAAACGCATGCGCGCGGGTGAAGTAGCGGCTTGTATCTGCGCCAGCGAGCGTCCGGTGGCGGGCGCGCGCAGCCTGTTGCTGGGTGCCATGCGCTATCGCGCGCTGGCCAGCCCGGCCTTTATCGCCCGGCACTTTCCCCAGGGCGTACGGGCGGATCAACTGGCGCGCACCCCGGCATTGGTGTTCGGGCCGGATGATTTCCTGCAGCACCGCTACCTGGCATCCCTCGGCGTGGACGGCGGTTTCGAGCATCATTTATGCCCATCGTCCGAAGGCTTCATCCGCTTGACAGAGGCGGGCCTGGGGTGGGGGCTGGTGCCGGAATTGCAGGTTCGCGACCAGTTGGAAAAGGGCATATTGGTCGAGTTATTGCCAGATAAGCCCATCGATGTGCCGTTGTACTGGCATCATTGGCGCAGTGGCGGGCAACTGTTGGGGTTGTTGACCAACCATCTGGCCCAGGCCTGTGGTCAATGGTTGGTGCCGTTGGAGTGATGGCGCGCGTCAAGGCAACAGCGATGAAAAACGAAAGAACATGGGGTAATACATGAAGATTCTGGTCACCGGCGCAAGCGGCTTCATTGGCGGACGCTTTGCGCGTTTCGCCCTGGAGCAGGGCCTGGACGTGCGGGTCAACGGGCGACGTGCCGAAGGTGTGGAGCACCTGGTCAGGCGCGGCGCCGAGTTTATCCAGGGTGATCTGAATGACGCCGACCTGGTACGCGACCTGTGCCGTGACGTTGAAGCCGTGGTGCATTGCGCTGGCGCCGTCGGCCTATGGGGCAAGTATCAGGATTTTCATCAAGGCAACGTGCTGGTCACCGAGAACGTCGTCGAAGCCTGCCTCAAGCAGCACGTCGGGCGTTTGGTGCATTTGTCATCGCCCTCCATCTACTTTGACGGCCGCGACCACCTGGGCCTGACGGAAGAGCAAGTGCCCAAGCGCTTCAAGCACCCTTATGCCGCCACCAAATACCTGGCCGAGCAAAAGGTGTTCGGTGCCCAGGAATTCGGCCTCGAAGTGATTGCCCTGCGCCCGCGATTCGTCACGGGCGCCGGCGACATGAGCATCTTCCCGCGCCTGTTGAACATGCAGCGCAAGAACCGCCTGGCCATCGTCGGCGACGGCCTGAACAAGGTCGACTTCACCAGCGTGCACAACCTCAACGAAGCCTTGCTCAGCAGTTTGCTCGCGCCGGGCTCGGCATTGGGCAGGGCCTACAACATCAGCAACGGTGCGCCGGTGCCGGTGTGGGATGTGGTGAACTACGTGATGCGTCAAATGGAAATGCCGCAGGTGACGCGGTATCGGTCCTACGGTTTGTCCTACAGCGTGGCGGCGCTCAACGAGGCGTTTTGCGCGATGTGGCCCGGGCGTCCGGAGCCGTCACTGTCGCGCCTAGGCATGCAAGTGATGAACAAAGATTTCACCCTCGACATCAGCCGCGCCAGGCATTATCTGGACTACGAGCCCAAGGTCAGCCTGTGGACTGCCCTGGACGAGTTCTGCAGTTGGTGGAAAGCCCAGGATCCGGGGGGCAAGTAAGCACACAAGCGGCAACACTTCGGGAACCGAATCCGGCGTTCCGAGTCGATCAGTGCGCCGGGAACGCGGTTTATACTCCCGTCGCTCGCCACTTCACCGATTCAGGGTTGATACATGCGCAACGATGCTAAAGACGACTTCGACAACGTTCCCAGCCTGCGGGCCGATGTCGGGGATGACGATGATTTCGAACCGACCCCAGCCACCTCGGTGCGCTCGCGCAACACCAAGGTGGTCAAGGTCAAGAGCGCCAGCACCGGGCCATTGTGGGCCTTGATCGGCGCGCTGCTGATTGCCTTTGCGGGCCTGGCCTGGTGGAGCTTCCAGCAGATCTCCCTGATGGGCCAGCAGTTGGTGGCCACCCAGGAAAGCTTCGCGCGCATCAGTGAGGAAGCGGCGGGGCGCCTGCAGGACATTTCCGGCAAGGTGGTGGCCAGTGAGGCCAGCGTCAACAACGGCAGTGAAGCGCTGAAACTGCAGATCAAGCAGCTTGAAAATCAGTTGCTGGAGCAGGGCAAGCAGCAAGTCGGCGTGGCCGGGCAGGCCACCGAGTTGGATAAGCGCCTGGCGCAAATGACCGCCAGCACCACCGACCTGTCCAATGCCAACAGCAAGCTGCAGGGCCAGGTCCAGGCGTTGACCGACGCCGTGGCGACACTTAAAGCGTCGCAAGGTGATGTCGGCAAGCGTGATAGTGAAATCAAAGAGCTTTCCGCTGACGTGGCTGCCTTGAAGAAACAGGGCAACCCGAGTGCCGCCATTGCACGTATCGAGCAGGACCTTGTGGTGCTCAAGAGCGCCCAGGAGAATCAGCCGGCCAACAGCGATGCACCGACCAATAAAGAGTTCGACGTGTTCCGCATCCAGACCACGCGCAACATCACCACGTTGCAAAGCCAGGTGCAGAACCTGAACCAGCAACTTAATGCGCCGGCGAAGATCACCCCTCTCGGCCAATAAGGCGGCGATGGAAATGTCACCACTTGGTGACATTTCCCATCCCCTTCGTTACTTGCCGCCACCTCGCCCTTGTTTAGACTCCGGTCATCCCACAAAAAACAATAAGGGCTACCCATGACCATGCAACCGCTGCCTGCCAGCAGTTGGCTGAACGCGCCTGCCCATCACGCCTGGCTCGCGGCCGAAGGTCAGCGCCTGCTGGCGTTTGCCAAGGCGTCCCGACTGGCCGACGGCTTTGGCAACCTGGACGACAAAGGCCAGTTACCGGCCGATGCCCACGCCGAAACCATGAACACTGCCCGCATGACTCACAGCTTTGCCATGGCTCACGCCTTGGGCTTGCCGGGGTATGCCGAGCTGGTTGCACATGGCGTTGCAGCCCTCAGTGGCCCGCTGCGTGACAGTGAACACGGTGGCTGGTTCGCCACGGCCTACGCCCTTGATGGCAACCGTGGCAAGGCCGCTTACCTGCACGCGTTTGTTGCCCTGGCCGCCAGCTCGGCGGTAGTGGCCGGTGCGCCGGGTGCACACACCCTTCTGACCGACGCCATCCATATCATCGACCAGTTTTTCTGGAGCGAGGAGGAAGGCGTGATGCTCGAATCGTTCGCCCAGGACTGGAGCGGCATCGAAGCCTATCGCGGCGCCAACAGCAACATGCACGCCACCGAAGCCTTCCTCGCGCTGGCCGATGTGACCGGCGATACACGCTGGCTGGACCGGGCGTTGCGCATTGTCGAGCGCGTAATCCACACCCACGCCGCCGGCAACCAGTTCATGGTGATCGAACATTTCGACACGCACTGGCAACCCTTGCTCGGTTACAACGAAGACAACCCCGCCGACGGCTTTCGCCCCTACGGCATCACCCCCGGCCACGGTTTTGAGTGGGCGCGGCTGGTGCTGCACCTGGAAGCCGCGCGCCTACAAGCCGGGCTCGCCACGCCCGAGTGGCTGGTGACCGATGCCAAGGGCCTGTTCGCCAGCGCCTGCGAATACGCCTGGTCCGTGGATGGCGCCCCCGGCATTGTCTACACCCTCGACTGGAACCAGCGCCCGGTGGTGCGTGAACGTCTGCATTGGACCCACGCTGAAGCCAGCGCCGCTGCCCAGGCCCTGCTCAAACGTACGGGCGAGTTGCATTACGAAACCTGGTACCGGCGTTTCTGGGAGTTTTGCGAAACCCACTTCATCGACCGTGTCCACGGCAGTTGGCACCACGAACTCAGTCCACACAACCAACCCAGCAGCAACATCTGGGGGGGCAAGCCGGACCTGTACCATGCCTGGCAAGCGGTATTGCTGCCTGCGCTGCCGCTGGCGCCAAGCATGGCCAGTGCCATCGGGGCTGGGCGCTATGTCACCAGATGGTGACATTTGTGCATCCCTTTGTTACCTGCGCCTGAAAAATCCATGTTTAAACTCCGTGCAGCGCAAGCCTAAGACTTGCATGCATAACAACAAGAAAAGGTACTCAGATGAACGCGATTAATCGCCTCGCCGTCGCTATTTCCATTGCCTCGTTGTTTCCTCTCTCTGCATTTGCCGCCGACTCGAAAGGTACGGTTGAAGTTGTGCATTGGTGGACCTCGGGCGGTGAGAAGGCGGCCGTAGATGTCCTGAAGGCCCAGGTTGAGAAAGATGGCTTCGTCTGGAAAGACGGCGCCGTCGCAGGTGGCGGTGGCGCCACCGCCATGACCGTGCTGAAAAGCCGCGCGGTCGCCGGTAACCCGCCAGGTGTTGCCCAGATCAAAGGCCCCGACATTCAGGAATGGGCGTCCACTGGCCTGCTCGACACCGACGTGCTCAAAGACGTCGCCAAAGAAGAGAAGTGGGACTCCCTGCTCGACAAGAAAGTCTCCGATACCGTGAAGTACGACGGTGACTACGTCGCCGTACCGGTCAACATCCACCGCGTGAACTGGCTGTGGATCAACCCGGAAGTCTTCAAGAAAGCCGGTATCACCAAGAACCCGACCACCCTCGAAGAATTCTACGCAGCCGGCGACAAGCTGAAAGCCGCGGGCTTCATTCCGCTCGCCCACGGTGGTCAGCCTTGGCAGGACAGCACCGTGTTCGAAGCGGTCGTTCTGTCTGTGATGGGTGCCGATGGCTACAAGAAAGCTCTGGTTGATCTGGATAACGCTGCGCTGACCGGTCCGGAAATGGTCAAGTCGCTGACCGAACTGAAGAAAGTCGCGACCTACATGGACGTCGACGGTAAAGGTCAGGACTGGAACCTCGAAGCGGGCAAGGTCATCAACGGCAAGGCCGGCATGCAGATCATGGGTGACTGGGCCAAGTCCGAATGGACCGCCGCCAAGAAAGTCGCCGGCAAGGACTACGAGTGCGTAGCCTTCCCAGGCACCGACAAAGCCTTCACCTACAACATCGACTCCCTGGCGGTGTTCAAGCAGAAAGACAAAGGCACCGCTGCTGGTCAGCAGGACATTGCCAAAGTCGTATTGGGTGAAAACTTCCAGAAAGTGTTCAGCATCAACAAGGGTTCGATCCCTGTTCGCAACGACATGCTGAACAAAATGGATTCCTACGGCTTCGACTCCTGCGCCCAGACCGCTGCCAAGGACTTCCTGGCAGACGCCAAGACCGGCGGCCTGCAGCCAAGCATGGCGCACAACATGGCCACTACCCTGGCGGTGCAAGGTGCGTTCTTTGATGTCGTGACCAACTACATCAACGACCCGAAAGCCGACCCGGCCGACACCGCCAAGAAACTTGGCGCTGCGATCAAATCGGCCAAGTAACGTCTGGTAACGGCTTTTTGTAGGAGCCGGGCTTGTGTGGGAGCGGACTTGCTCGCGAAGGCATCACCGCGGTGTAACGGTTACACCGCGCCGCCTGCTTCGCGAGCAAGCCCGCTCCCACACAAAGCCAGCGTCATAAGGTTTATTGGCTGGTCCTTTTTCCCTGTACTGGATTTTCCCATGAGTTCTGTTGCTGTGTTCAGCAAAGCCTCGCCGTTCGATGCACTGCAGCGCTGGCTACCCAAACTGGTGCTGGCGCCCAGCATGTTCATCGTGTTGGTGGGCTTCTACGGCTACATCCTGTGGACGTTTGTACTCTCGTTCACCAATTCCACGTTCCTGCCAAGCTACAAATGGGCGGGCCTTGCGCAATACGCGCGGTTGTTCGACAACGACCGCTGGTGGGTAGCGAGCAAGAACCTGGCCGTGTTTGGCGGGATGTTCATCGGCATCACGCTAGTGATTGGCGTGACCCTGGCGATCTTCCTCGACCAGAAGATCCGACGTGAAGGCTTTATCCGCACCATTTACCTGTACCCGATGGCGCTCTCGATGATCGTCACTGGTACGGCCTGGAAATGGCTGCTCAACCCAGGCATGGGCCTGGACAAACTCCTGCGTGACTGGGGCTGGGAAGGCTTTCGTCTCGACTGGCTGATCGACCCGGACCGCGTGGTCTACTGCCTGGTGATCGCCGCTGTCTGGCAAGCCTCCGGCTTCATCATGGCGATGTTCCTCGCTGGCCTGCGCGGTGTGGATCAATCCATCGTGCGTGCCGCGCAGATCGACGGCGCGAGCCTGCCGCGCATTTACTGGAGCGTGGTGCTGCCAAGCCTGCGTCCGGTGTTCTTCAGTGCGGTGATGATCCTGGCGCACATTGCGATCAAGAGCTTCGACCTGGTGGCGGCGATGACGGCTGGCGGCCCCGGCTACTCGTCCGATCTGCCGGCGATGTTCATGTACTCGTTCACCTTCAGCCGTGGCCAGATGGGCATGGGTTCGGCCAGTGCCATCCTGATGCTCGGTGCGATCCTCGCGATCATCGTGCCTTACCTCTACTCCGAGCTGAGGACCAAACGTAATGACTAGTCTCGCCTCCAAATCACCTATCAGCCTGAGTCGCATCGCGATCTACGCGGTGCTGATCCTTGCCGTGCTGCTCTACCTGGTGCCGCTGGTGGTGATGCTGCTCACCAGCTTCAAGACCCCGGAAGATATCAGCTCCGGCAACCTGCTGAGCTGGCCGACCGTGGTTACCGGCATTGGCTGGGTCAAGGCCTGGGCCACTGTGGACGGCTACTTCTGGAACTCGATCAAGATCACCGTTCCAGCCGTACTGATCTCCACCGCCATCGGTGCATTGAACGGTTATGTGCTGTCGTTCTGGCGCTTCAAAGGCTCGCAGCTGTTCTTCGGCCTGCTGTTGTTCGGCTGCTTCCTGCCGTTCCAGACCGTGCTGCTGCCGGCGTCGTTCACCCTCGGCAAAATGGGTCTGGCCAGCACCACCACCGGCCTGGTGTTTGTGCACGTGGTCTACGGCCTGGCGTTCACCACGCTGTTCTTCCGTAACTACTACGTGAGCATTCCGGATGCGCTGATCAAGGCCGCGCGTTTGGACGGTGCAGGTTTCTTCACCATCTTCCGTCAGATCATTCTGCCGATGTCGACCCCGATCATCATGGTCTGCCTGATCTGGCAGTTCACCCAGATCTGGAACGACTTCCTGTTCGGCGTGGTGTTCTCCAGCGGCGACTCTCAGCCCATCACGGTGGCGCTGAACAACCTGGTCAACACCAGCACCGGGGCCAAGGAATATAACGTGGATATGGCGGCGGCGATGATCGCCGGGCTGCCGACCCTGCTGGTCTATGTGATCGCAGGCAAGTATTTCGTGCGCGGCCTCACGGCCGGCGCGGTCAAGGGGTAATCATGGCTACGCTTGAACTTCGCAATGTAAACAAGACCTATGGCGCCGGCCTGCCCGACACCTTGAAGAACATCGAACTGTCGATCAAGGAAGGCGAATTCCTGATTCTGGTCGGCCCTTCGGGGTGCGGCAAATCCACGCTGATGAACTGCATCGCCGGGCTTGAGACCATCACTGGCGGCGCGATCATGATCGGCGACCAGGACGTGAGTGGCATGAGCCCCAAGGACCGTGACATCGCCATGGTGTTCCAGTCCTACGCGCTGTACCCGACCATGAGCGTGCGCGAGAACATCGAGTTCGGCCTCAAGATTCGCAAGATGCCCCAGGCCGATATCGACGCCGAAGTGGCGCGCGTGGCCAAGCTGCTGCAGATCGAACACCTGCTCAACCGCAAGCCTGGCCAACTCTCCGGCGGCCAGCAACAGCGCGTGGCCATGGGCCGTGCCCTGGCGCGTCGGCCGAAGATCTACCTGTTCGACGAACCGCTGTCCAACCTCGACGCCAAGCTGCGTGTCGAGATGCGTACCGAAATGAAGCTGATGCACCAGCGTCTCAAGACCACCACGGTCTACGTGACCCACGACCAGATCGAAGCGATGACCCTGGGTGACAAGGTCGCGGTGATGAAGGACGGCATCATCCAGCAGTTCGGCACGCCGAAAGAGATCTACAACAACCCGGCCAACCAGTTCGTGGCGAGCTTCATTGGTTCGCCGCCGATGAACTTCGTGCCCCTGCGCCTGCAACGCAAGGACGGTCGCCTGGTGGCCCTGCTCGACAGCGGCCAGGCCCGTTGCGAACTGGCGCTGAACACCACTGATGCCGGCCTTGAAGACCGTGACGTGATCCTGGGCTTGCGCCCGGAGCAGATCATGTTGGCGTCGGGCGAGGGCGACAGTGCGTCGAGCATCCGTGCCGAGGTGCAGGTCACCGAGCCGACCGGCCCGGACACCCTGGTGTTCGTGCAACTGAATGACACCAAGGTCTGCTGCCGCCTGGCGCCTGATGTGGCACCGCAGGTGGGCGAGACCCTGACCCTGCAATTCGATCCTTCCAAGGTACTGCTGTTCGACGCCAACACCGGCGAGCGACTGGGCACTGCTTCTTCATTGCCCGCACAGGGGCATGCCGACAATGTGGCCCAATTCAAAGGCCGTTGAAGCAGATAACTTGTTGTTTTAGATAAAAAAAGTAAACCGCGTTAGATAAAAACAGTTTAATAACAATAAAGACGAGGATGTAGGGATGAAAAAGCAACACAACAACACTCGGCTGATCTGCCAACTGTCAGCTGCAGCAGCCCTGGTATTGTCCGCCAATGCGATGGCAGACGATGCATTCAGCTCCAGTTCCAAGTGGATGACGGGCGATTGGGGTGGCGAGCGTACCAAGCTGATCGAGCAAGGTATCGACATCAAGGCTGACTACGTTGGGGAGATGGGCTACAACGCCAAAGGCGGTTACAACGACGACAAGACCGGTCGCTACTCTGACCAGTTCGGTCTCGGTGTGGCACTGGACCTGCAAAAGCTGTGGGGCTGGGATAACACCCAGGCCAAGATCCAGTTGACCAACCGTAATGGCCAAAACATCTCCAACGACCGTATTGGCGACCCGCGTGCTGGCACGCTGAGCTCGTCTCAAGAAGTCTACGGCCGTGGCCACATGGTGCGTCTGACCCAGTTCTGGATTCAGCACCAGATGTTCGACAACAAGCTGGACGTGAAACTCGGTTACTTCGGCGAAGGCGAAGACTTCAACACCTTCCCGTGCGACTTCCAGAACCTGTCGTTCTGCGGCTCGCAAGTGGGTAACTACGTCAACACCTGGTACAACTGGCCCGTCAGCCAGGCCGCGATCCGCGTGAAGTACAACATCACGCCTGAGCTGTATGCGCAGATCGGTGCGTACAACCAGAACCCATCGCAACTGGAGCACGGCAACGGCTTCAAACTCAGCGGCAGTGGCACCAAGGGCACCGTGATTCCGGTGGAATTGGTTTGGTCGCCGAAGGTCAACAACCTGCCTGGCGAATACCGTGTGGGTTACTACAAGAGCGCGGCTGATGCTCCGGATGTGCGTGAAGACGTCAACGGTGGCAATGCGGTCCTCACGGGTGAAAGCTTCCGTACCCGCAGCAGCAAGAAAGGCTACTGGTTCGTTGCCCAACAGCAACTCACCACGCATAACGGCGACGCTTCCCGCGGCCTGAACATCGCGGCCAACGCCACCTTCCACGACAAGGAAACCAACCTGGTCGACAATTACCAGTCGATCATGCTGGTGTACAAAGGCCCATTCGACGCGCGTCCAAAAGACGACATCGGTATTGGCGTGGCTCGCCTGCACGTGAATGATGACGTAAAGAAAAACTCTGAACTGCTCAACGCCGCCAATGGCGTGAGCGACTATGACAACCCGCTGTACACGCCGATTCGCGAGACCGAGTACAACGTCGAACTCAACTACGGCATCAAGGTGACCAACTGGCTGACCGTGCGTCCTAACCTGCAATACGTCGTCCAGCCTGGCGGCGTGGACAAAGTCGACAACGCGTTGGTGGCCGGCCTGAAAATCCAGTCTACGTTCTAACGCTGTTGCGATAAGCTCCTCCTCTCTGTGCGCATTTTGCGGGTAGCCATGGCTACCCGCTTTTTTTGGGCGGCACCGTGAAGACATTCAGGACTGTGGCACATGCATGAGCAACCGCTGCAACGCTTTTTCAAATCCCTGCGCGAGCGCCCGGTGTTCGCCTGGGAGCGCTTCCAGATGCGTGACGTGTTGGTGATCGACCATCCGCTGTGCCAAGCGGTGTTCAGTCGCCAGGGCGCGCAATTGCTGCACTTTCAGCCTACCGGTCAGAAGCCTTGGTTGTGGTGTGCGGCCAAGTGGCCGCAAGTCGGCGCCATCCGTGGTGGCGTTCCGGTGTGCTGGCCGTGGTATGGCCGTCACCCGAGCGAAAATGCCTGGCCTTCCCATGGCTGGGCGAGGCTGATCGACTGGAAACTGCTCGACAGCAGCACCGACGACGACGGCGTACGCCTGCACTGGCAATTGCAGTTGTGCGACTGGCAAGTCGACCTGCACGCGCATCTGGGCGAAACCCTGGAACTGCGCCTGAGCACCGAGCATCAGGACGAACTGCCGTGCCAACTGAGTCACGCGTTGCATGCTTACTGGCGTATTGGTCACGTCGATGAGGTAGCGCTGTCTGGGCTTGAGGGCGCGCAGGGTTACGACCAGCTCAATCGCCAGGTTTGCCAGCAGGAAGGCGAGCTACGCGTGGAGGGCGGGTGCCAACGGGTGTTCCAGCACGAAGGCGAATTACAGCTCAAGGATCACGCCTGGCAGCGTGAATTGTGCATTGATACGGGCGACAGCGCCGACACGGTGGTGTGGCACCCAGGCAGCCGGCCACTGTTGGGCGTGAGCTTCAATGAGGCGTCGGGGTTTGTGTGCGTGGAGTCGGCGATGGCCGGGGCGAGCCTGGCGCCGGGGGAGCGGGCGCATTTGAGTTTGCAGGCCAGGGCTGGGGTTTAGTGGTGTGGCTGCAGGCCTCATCGGGGGCAAGCCCCCTCCCACGTTGTTAGCGCTTTCCCCTGTGGGAGGGGGCTTGCCCCCGATAAGGCTAATACGGCCAACACAAAGGCCGGCTTAGTTGAACTCATCCCCCACCGGATACCGGCTGTCATTCAAGCTCTCTTTGATCTTGCGCAAATGCGGCTGGAAATCCACCCCGCGACGCAACGTCATGCCGGTTGCCAGCACGTCCAGCACCGTCAGTTGGATAATTCGCGAGGTCATCGGCATGTAGATGTCGGTGTCTTCCGGCAACGGGATGTTCAGACTCACGGTACTGGCCTTGGCCAGTGGCGAGTTCTCGGCGGTCACGCCCAGCACCGACGCACCGTTTTCCCGCGCAATACGCGCCACTTCCACCAGTTCACGGGTACGCCCGGTGTAGGAAATGATCACGAACAGCTCGCCCGTGTGTGCCACTGAGGCGATCATGCGCTGCATCAGTACGTCGGCGTGGGCCGTCACCGCCAGGTTGAAGCGGAAAAACTTGTGCAACGCATCCATGGCTACCGGGGCCGAAGCACCGAGGCCAAAGAAGTGAATCTGGCGGGCCTGGATCAACAGGTCCACGGCTTTGCTGATCAGGGCCGGGTCCAGGGCCTGGCAGGCGCTGTCGAGCGAGGCAATGGCGCTGCCAAAGATCTTCTGGGTGTAGGCCTCAGGGTTATCATCGGCCTCCACCGCGCGGCTGACGTACGCGGCACCACTGGCCAGGCTTTGCGCCAGCTGCAATTTCAGTTCAGGGTAACCGCTGACACCGAACGAACGGCAGAAACGGTTGACCGTCGGTTCACTGACCGAGGCGGCCTGGGCCAGGGCGGCGATAGAGAAGCGGGTCGCCTGCTGCGGGTTGAGCAGGATGACCTCGGCGACTTTTTTCTCGGCCTTGTTCAATTCTTCGAGGCGGTTCCGGATCTGTTCCAGAAGATTTCGCACGCGGTCCATTCAGTCTTTCCTTCGGGCGACGATGCAAATAAAAGGTGGCAACCAATCGATGAGTGGTCTTTTGCGGTGGCCTATCCTACTGAGGGTAGCTGAACACCACCACTCGGAATGCGTATTTCGGGAAAATGTTGTGGTTATTACTACATTTTTCCTTGAGTGATGCCTTGAAAAAAGGTATTTGTAGCTTAACTTGATAAAAGAACAAACATCATGCCTTCGATAACCGTAGAACCCTGCACCTTTGCCCTGTTTGGCGCCTTGGGTGATCTGGCGCTGCGCAAGTTATTTCCTGCCCTCTATCAACTCGATGGCGCCGCGCTCCTGCACGACGATACGCGCATCCTGGCCCTGGCCCGTGAAGCCGGTTCCGAGCAACAGCACCTGGCGCACATTGAAAAAGAATTGCGTAAATACGTCGGCAAGGAACTGGACGAAACCATCGCCCAGCGTTTCCTGGCGCGCCTGACTTATGTTCACGTCGACTTCATGAAAGCCGATGACTACGTGGCCCTGGCGGAAATCGCCGGCACCGAACAACGCTTGATCGCCTACTTTGCCACCCCGGCGGCGGTGTACGGCGCGATTTGCGAGAACCTGTCCAAGGTCGGCCTGGCGGAAAACACCCGCGTGGTGCTGGAAAAGCCCATCGGTTCGGACCTGGAGTCCTCGCGCAAGGTCAACGACGCCGTGGCGCAGTTCTTCCCGGAGAACCGCACCTACCGCATCGACCACTACCTGGGCAAAGAGACCGTCCAGAACCTGATCGCCCTGCGTTTCGCCAACAGCCTGTTCGAAACCCAGTGGAACCAGAACTACATCTCCCACGTGGAAATCACCGTGGCCGAGCAGGTCGGTATCGAAGGCCGTTGGGGCTATTTCGACAAGGCCGGCCAACTGCGCGACATGATCCAGAACCACTTGCTGCAGTTGCTGTGCCTGATCGCCATGGACCCGCCGGCCGACCTGTCCGCCGACAGCATTCGCGACGAGAAGGTCAAGGTGCTCAAGGCCCTGGCGCCGATCAGCCCGGACGGTCTGACCACCCAAGTGGTGCGCGGCCAGTACATCGCTGGCTACAGCGCCGGCAAGCCTGTGCCGGGGTACCTGGAGGAAGAGAATTCCAACACCCAGAGCGACACTGAGACCTTTGTCGCCCTGCGTGCCGATATCCGCAACTGGCGTTGGGCCGGAGTGCCGTTCTACCTGCGCACCGGCAAGCGCATGCCGCAGAAGTTGTCGCAGATCGTCATTCACTTCAAGGAACCGTCCCACTACATCTTCGCTCCCGAGCAGCGCCTGCAGATCAGCAACAAACTGATCATCCGCCTGCAGCCGGACGAAGGTATTTCCTTGCGCGTGATGACCAAGGAGCAGGGCCTGGACAAGGGCATGCAACTGCGCAGCGGGCCACTGCAACTGAATTTTTCCGACACCTACCGCAGCGCCCGGATCCCGGATGCCTACGAGCGGTTGTTGTTGGAAGTGATGCGCGGCAATCAGAACCTGTTTGTTCGCAAAGATGAAATCGAAGCCGCGTGGAAGTGGTGTGACCAGTTGATCGCCGGGTGGAAGAAATCCGGTGATGCGCCCAAGCCGTACGCGGCGGGTTCCTGGGGGCCGATGAGCTCGATTGCACTGATCACGCGGGATGGGAGGTCGTGGTATGGCGATATCTGATTTGAAACTGCCCCAGGGCGTAACCCCCCATGAGTACCGCACCCCGGTGCTGTTGGCGGAAGGGCTGGCCAATGACGTGGCCGAGCAGTTGCGCACGGCCATCAGTGCCCGTGGCGAAGCGACCCTGGTAGTGTCCGGTGGCCGTAGCCCCGTGGCGTTTTTCCAGCACTTGGCCAAGCAGGGCCTGGACTGGTCCAAGGTCACCATCACCCTGGCCGACGAGCGTTGGGTGCCGGTGGAACACGCCGACAGCAATGCGGGCCTGTTGAAGCAGCACCTGCTGCAAGGCCCGGCGGCCAAGGCCAAGTTCCTGAGCCTTTACAGCGCTGCCGCCAACCTCGAAGACGCTGCCGAGCAGGCCGATCGCCTGCTGGCCGAATTACCAGCCATTGATGTGCTGGTCCTGGGCATGGGCGATGACGGTCATACCGCGTCGCTGTTCCCCAATAGCCCGAACCTGAGCGAAGCACTGGAGGCCGACGGTACCCGCCGTTGCTGGCCGATGCTGGCGCCGACCGTGCCGCACCAGCGCCTGACCATGAGTCGCGCGTTGCTGGCCACGGCGAAGTACACCGTGCTGTCGATTTCCGGCAGTTCGAAATTGACCACCTTGAGCGCCGCGCTGGCCAGTGACGACGTTGCTGCCATGCCGATTCGCGCGTTTCTGCAACCTACATTAGAGATTTACTGGTGCCCATGAGCCAAGGATCAGCCGCTATGAAAAGCCCTCAACCGACCGTGTCCATGGCGGATAAAGTTGCCTTGATCGACAGCCTCTGCGCCAAGGCGCGGATCCTGCCGGTGATCACCATTGCTCGCGAACAGGACATCCTGCCGCTGGCCGATGCCCTGGCAGCCGGTGGTTTGACCGCATTGGAAGTGACCCTGCGTTCCGAGTTCGGCCTCAAGGCCATTCAGGTCCTGCGCGAGCAACGCCCTGAACTGTGCACCGGTGCCGGCACCGTGCTCGACCGCCACATGCTTGAAGCCGCCGAAGTGGCCGGTTCGCAGTTCATCGTCACCCCAGGCATCACCCGCGACCTGCTGGAAGCCTCGGTGCACAGCCCGATCCCGCTGCTGCCCGGCATCAGCAATGCCTCGGGCATCATGGAAGGCTATGGCCTGGGCTACCGCCGCTTCAAGCTGTTCCCGGCCGAAGTCAGCGGCGGCGTGGCTGCAATCAAGGCCCTGGGTGGTCCGTTCGGCGAAGTGAAGTTCTGCCCGACCGGCGGCGTCGGCCCGGCCAACATCAAAAACTACATGGCGTTGAAAAACGTGATGTGCGTGGGCGGTAGCTGGATGCTCGACCCTGAGTGGGTCAAGAACGGCGACTGGGCACGCATCCAGGAAGTCACCGCTGAGGCGCTGGCGCTGCTGGATTGATCTGATTTACCGAATCGTTGTTGCTGTGCTTAACGGCATTTTTGCGGTGCACTTGGTCGGTGTACCGCTTTTTTTTGCCTGTAGAAAACCTCAAGAACACCGATGTTCAAATGTGGGAGCTGGCTTGCCTGCGATGGCGGTGTCTCAGTGCCAGATAGGTTGCTGACCCACCGCCATCGCAGGCAAGCCAGCTCCCACATGTTTAATCTGCGTTCAGTTTGGTAATCGCGTTCACCAACACGCTGATATCCGCAGCTGAAGTCACCAACCCTGGTGTCACCCGAATGCACGTCCCAAACGCCGCACCCACGCGCGTGGTAGTAAACAAGTCAAAGTCCCTGAGCAACCGATCCACCATCACCTGCTGGTCCCTTCCGACAAATTTGAACGCCGTAATCCCGCAATACAGCCTGGGATCATCCGGCGTCAGCACTTCAATACCCGGCAAAGCCCGCACCTGTTTCACCCACAAATCCCGCAGGTAATTAACCCGCGCACCCTTGGCCGCCGAGCCACCCAATTCCCGGTGCTCTTCAAACACCAATGGCAGTGTCATCAGCGCCGGGAAATTCGGCGTGCTGTAGGGCGTACGTGCGCGAACGTCGGTGGCGGGGTAGTGGAACTCGCCCATGTCCGGATCAATGTCTGCCAGACGCTCTGGGGCGATGTACAGAAAGCCCAACGTCAGCGGGGCGCCAATCCATTTGTGCAGGTTGAAACCGGCAAACTGGATCCCCAATTCGGCCAGGTTGAATTCGATCTGGCCCAGGGCATGGGCGCCGTCGAGGATCACATCGATGCCCTGCTCGCGCGCAGCCTGGGCAATCGCGGCCACCGGCATGACCAAGCCGGTGCGGTGGGTCACGTGGGTCAGTGCCATCAGTTTCAAGCGCGGGTACTGCACGAATGCATCGCGATACGTCTGCACCAGGCTGTCGAAACTCGCCGGGTGCGTGTGGGACAGTTCGATGACTTCCACGCCGCGATAGCCCGCCAGCCAGCGCATCGCGCCTTTAACGGTGTCGTACTCCAGGTCGCTGATCAGCACCTGATCGCCCGGTTGCAGGCGGTTGTAGTTGCGGATCAGCGATTGCAGGGCTTCGGTGGCATTGCGGGTGAAGGCCACTGCGGCGGGGTCAGCGTCGATCAGCCCGGCCAGTTGGCAGCGGATCGCATCGTTTTCGCCACGCTCGAATTGCTGGCGCACATGCAACGAGTTGCTACGGTTGATAAACGCAACGTGTTCCAGGTACTGCGCCTGTACTGCTTGGCTCATGCGGCCGAAGTAACCGTTTTCCAGGTTGATCGGGCCGGGCTCCAGCGCGTAACGCTGGGCGATGGTGTACCAGTGAAGTTCGTTGTCTGCATTCCGTGGCATGGGCTGGGCTCTTAATGACGAGGGGCGGGTTTGCCGTGTTTTGCGCGCAGCGGTTCTAACAATTCAGACAAGCCGTTGCTGTCGATTTCCTGCATCAGGGCCAGCAGACCACCCAGCTCGCCATGGGGGAAACCTTCGCGGGCAAACCAGTTCAGGTAGGGGCCGGGCAGGTCGGCGATGATCCGTCCCTTGTATTTGCCGAAGGGCATTTCGCGGGTGATCAGCAGTTCGAGTTTTTCGGGATTCATGAAGGCTCAGGTGTTTGTATCGAGAGCTTGGAAAATACAGGCATTCTGCATGAAGGCCAAATGACAGATCATGCAAATAACGTACATACAGATGGTTCAATTTATCGTAAGTTATTGAAATATAAAATTAATTATGTTTTTGAAAACCTGGCACGGGCGCTGCAACTACTAAGACAACCTTCTAACCCGTACAAGGAATTGAAAAATGACTGACATCAATAAAGAATCGATCTCCGTACTGAACGACCTGATCGAGACCAGCATCGACGGCCAAAAGGGTTTCAAGGAGTGCGCTGAAGACATCAAGCACCCAGAACTCAAAGCCCTGTTTGCCAAGCGTTCCGCTGACTGCGCCACCGCCGCCGCTGAACTGAAAACTGCCGTACGTGCCTTGGGCGGTGATCCTGAAGATTCCGGCAGCGTTGCTGGTGCCCTGCACCGTGGTTGGGTCGACGTCAAGTCGATGCTCACCGGCAAGGATGAAGAGGCTGTGCTGAACGAAGCCGAGCGTGGTGAAGACCATGCCCTGAAGGCTTATAAAGACGCGCTCGAGAAGATCAACAAGCACAACCTGCTGGGCATTCGTGATCTGGTTGAGCGTCAGTATCACGGCGTACAACGCAACCACGACCAGGTGAAAGCCCTGCGTAACCAGGCTCGCGCTCAGTCTTGAGGCGTAGCTGAATAGGAAAAGCCCCGCTGATGCGGGGCTTTTTTATGCGCAAGGATCAGCCAATGCTGATCGGCGGCAATTCGGTCAAGGTCACGACTTGCTGCTTACGCGGCGCAAGGATCTCCGCCTCACCGTCCACCACCAACTCATCACGCTGGTTGAACACACGGGTGGCGATGCGCACGCGGAATTTCGGCAGCTTTTCGAGGATTTCCAGGCGCACGGTCAAGGTGTCGCCGATCTTTACCGGCTTCTGGAAGCTCATCTGCTGGCCGATGTAGATGGTGCCCGGCCCAGGCAACTCGCAGGCAACGGCCGCGCTGATCAAGGCGCCGCTGAACATGCCATGGGCGATACGCTCCTTGAACATGGTCGCCTTGGCGTACTCGGCGTCCAGGTGCACCGGGTTGTGGTCACCGGACATCGCGGCGAACAGCTGGATATCGCGCTCTTCCACCAATTTGCTGTAGCTGGCGGTCTGGCCGACTTCGAGGGCTTCGTACGGGGTGTTGGTTACCTGGGTCATCTAAAGGTGCATCCTGTGGCTAATCGGTAATTTAATTGACTGATTTTAAACGAAAAATTATTCGCAGCGGGTCGGCCTGCGTAATGTCAGCGCCTGGTCGAGCCACGCCAGCACATCCGCTGTGACAGCGTCGCGGTTGGTTTCGTTGAACACTTCATGACGCGCCTGCGGGTAGACAGCCAGTTGCAGGTGCTGGCAGCCGGCGTCGCGCAACGCGTCGGCCAGACTGTTGAGACGCTTGCCCTCACTCACCGGATCACATTCGCCGCCCATCACCAGGATCGGCAGGCCCGGATCTATCTGCGCGAGATTGGACGCTTTGCTGATCTGCTGCAAGCCGCCTAGCAGGTCGATCCAGAGCTGGTTGGTACAGCGGAACCCGCACAGTGGGTCGTTGATGTACTTGTCCACCTCATCCGGGTCACGGCTGAGCCAATCGAAGGCGGTGCGATTGGGTTTGAACGCTTTATTGAACGAGCCAAACGACAGGAATTCGATCAGCGCACTACGCCCGCGCAACCCTTGGCGCAGGCGCTCGAACCGCGCGATCACCCGTGCGGCGCGGTACAGCGCCACCGGCTGGAAGTTCGAGCCACTGAGAATCGCCCCATGCAGGCTGGCGCTGTGGTGCAGCAGGTAGGCCTGGGCGATGTAACTGCCCATGCTGTGGCCCAGCAGAATGATCGGCAACCCCGGCTGTTGCTGGCCGATATGCTGGTTGAGACTGGCCAGGTCGCCCACCACCTTGTTCCAGCCGTCCTTCTCGGCGTACAGGCCCAAGGTGCCTTCATCGGCGGTACGGCCGTGTCCGCGCTGGTCCAGCGCATACAGGCCGTAGCCGGCGCCGCACAGGGCCTCGGCCAGGCGTGCATAGCGCCCACTGTGTTCGGCCATGCCATGGGACAGCATTACCACGGCCTTGGCCGGGCCGTCGGGCATCCATTGATTGACGTACAGGCGGCTGCGGTCATTCGCGGCCAGCCAGAAGGTGCTGTGGTTCATGGCGCTTCCTTTGCTCAGGGTCGTTGCAGTGTATAGCTCATCTATTGAAGGGCAGCGTATCTGTCTATGCATCCTAGGCATCAGGGGCAAGATTCATACAATCAATGACACGATTTAGCGTATTTGCCTGTTTGGTCATAGCTGCTAACGTCCCCAAAGCTCCGCTTTTTATAGCGTTAGGAAAGCGGCCGGACACACTCAGGTAAGAGGACAAGAATAATGCAACCTGATTTCTGGAATGACAAACGCGCGGCGGGCGTTCCCAATGATATCGACCTGTCTGCCTACAAGTCGGTGATCGAGGTCTTCGAGCGCTCCTGCAAGGCTTTTGCCGACCGTCCGGCATTCAGCAACATGGGCATCACCCTGACTTACGCCGAGCTTGAGCGCCAGAGTGCGGCGTTCGCCGGCTATCTGCAACAGCACACCGACCTCAAGCCGGGCGACCGCATTGCGGTGCAGATGCCCAACGTGCTGCATTACCCGATTGCCGTGTTCGGCGCCTTGCGTGCCGGGCTGATCGTGGTCAACACCAACCCGCTGTATACCCCGCGTGAGATGCGTCACCAGTTCAAGGACGCCGGCGTACGTGCGCTGGTCTACCTCAACCTGTTCGGCTCGCGGGTGCAGGAGGTGTGCAGCGACACCGAGATCGACTACCTGATCGAAGCCAAGATGGGCGACTTCATGCCCGCCGCCAAAGGCTGGCTGGTCAACACCCTGGTCGACAAGGTCAAAAAGATGGTGCCAGCCTACAGCCTGCCGCGCGCGGTGTCGTTCAAGCGCGCACTGCGCATGGGCGCGGGCCTGGGCGTGACACGCCACCCGGTGACCCTGGACGATATCGCCGTGCTGCAATACACCGGCGGCACCACCGGCCTGGCCAAGGGCGCGATGCTCACCCACGGCAACCTGGTGGCAAACATGCAACAGGTGCGCGCCTGTATGTCCCAGACCGGTGAGGACGGCCACCCGTTGATCAAGGAAGGGCAGGAGGTGATGATCGCGCCGCTGCCGCTGTATCACATCTATGCCTTCACGGCGAATTGCATGTGCATGATGGTCTCGGGCAACCACAACGTGCTGATCACCAACCCGCGGGACATCGGCGGCTTTATCAAGGAGCTGAAAAAGTGGCGCTTCACCGGGCTGCTGGGGCTCAACACGCTGTTCGTGGCGTTGATGGACCATCCTGACTTCAAGTCCCTCGACTTCTCCCACCTCAAGCTCACCAACTCCGGCGGCACTGCACTGATCAAGGCCACTGCCGAGCGCTGGCAGCAGATCACCGGTTGCGCCATCGGCGAAGGCTACGGCCTCACGGAAACCTCTCCGGTGGCCAGCACCAACCCCTATGGCAATAAATCCCGCCTGGGCACCGTGGGCATCCCGGTGCCGGCCACGGCGATGAAAGTGATCGATGATCAGGGCGTCGAGTTGCCCTTGGGCGAACGTGGTGAGCTGTGCATCAAGGGCCCACAGGTGATGAAGGGCTACTGGCAGCAACCGGCTGCTACCGCTGAAGCGCTGGACGCCGAAGGCTGGCTCAAGACCGGTGACATCGCGGTGATCGACGAAGATGGCTTTGTGCGCATCGTCGACCGCAAGAAAGACCTGATCATCGTCTCGGGTTTCAACGTGTACCCCAACGAAATCGAAGACGTGGTGATGGCTCACCCGGCCGTGGCCAACTGTGCGGTGATCGGCGTGCCGGACGAGCGCACAGGGGAGGCGGTGAAGCTGTTTGTGGTGGCACGTGCCGAAGGGGTGAGCCTTGAGGAGCTGAAGGCTTATTGCAAGACCAACTTCACCGGGTACAAGGTGCCCAAGCACATTGTGTTGCGGGAGTCGTTGCCGATGACGCCGGTGGGCAAGATTTTGCGGCGTGAGCTTCGCGACATCGCCTGATGTGAAATGCGGTCAAGAATGTGGGAGGGGGCTTGCCCCCGATAGCGGAGAGTCAGTCACCAGATGTATCGACTGGGGCACTGCAATCGGGGGCAAGCCCCCTCCCATATTTGTTTTAGGTTGGCCTGAAGAGCTTGTTCCAGAGCCTTTTATGGAGGTATTTCAGCTATATTTAAACCGTGACCAAATATTGTAGGACAGTCGCGTTTATGACCGTGGGGCCCATCTTTGGCTCTAGGCGACCTTTGGCAAAGCTGCTACTCTCGGCGCGCTTTGTGACGTCTCGGCCTGCTTGAAAGCGCCAGATTCACCTAAAAAAACATACACCAATAATAATCGCATCAAATGCGATGATGAATTCGCGTCGCTGACGTCGCTGAGGAGTGGGCTTCCATGAACGAAGACTTTTGGAAGGATAAGTACCCCGCCGGGATTGCTGCAGAAATCAATCCAGACGAGTATCCGAATATTCAGGCGGTACTGAAGCAGTCCTGCCAGCGCTTCGCCAACAAACCGGCTTTCAGCAACCTGGGCAAGACCATCACCTACGGTGAGTTGTACGAATTGTCCGGCGCCTTCGCCGCGTACCTGCAACAGCACACCGACTTGAAGCCCGGCGATCGCATCGCCGTGCAACTGCCCAACGTCCTCCAGTACCCGGTTGCCGTGTTCGGTGCCATCCGTGCCGGGCTGATCGTGGTCAACACCAACCCGCTGTACACCGCGCGGGAAATGGAACACCAATTCAACGACTCCGGTGCCAAGGCCCTTGTCTGCCTGGCCAACATGGCGCACCTGGCGGAAAAGGTCGTGCCCAAGACCGCCGTCAAGCATGTGATCGTCACCGAAGTCGCCGACCTGTTGCCGCCGCTCAAGCGCCTGCTGATCAACAGCGTCATCAAGTACGTGAAAAAAATGGTCCCGGCCTATCACTTGCCCAACGCGATCAAATTCAATGACGTGCTGGCCAAGGGGAACGGCCAACCGGTCAACGATGCCAGCCCGGCCAGTGGCGATGTGGCGGTGCTGCAATACACCGGCGGCACCACCGGCGTGGCCAAGGGCGCGATGCTCACCCACCGCAACCTGGTCGCCAACATGTTGCAGTGCAAGGCGCTGATGGGCTCCAACCTCAATGAAGGTTGCGAGATCCTGATCACCCCGCTGCCGCTGTACCACATCTATGCGTTCACCTTTCATTGCATGGCGATGATGCTGATCGGCAACCACAACATCCTGATCAGCAACCCGCGCGACCTGCCGGCGATGGTCAAGGAACTGTCGAAGTGGAAGTTCAGTGGATTTGTCGGCTTGAACACGCTGTTCGTGGCGCTGTGCAACAACGAGGCATTCCGCAAGCTGGACTTCTCCGCGCTGAAAGTCACCCTGTCCGGCGGCATGGCCCTGCAATTGGCCGCCGCTGAGCGCTGGAAGGCCGTGACCGGGTGTGGCATCTGCGAAGGCTACGGCATGACCGAAACCAGCCCGGTGGCCACCGTGAACCCGATCCAGCACATCCAGATCGGCACCATCGGCATTCCGGTGCCGTCCACCGTGTGCAAAGTCATCGCCGACGACGGCACTGAACTTGCCCTGGGTGAAACCGGCGAGCTGTGCGTCAAGGGCCCGCAAGTGATGAAGGGCTACTGGCAGCGCCAGGACGCTACCGACGAGATGCTCGACAGCGAAGGCTGGCTCAAGACCGGTGACATCGCGATCATCCAGCCCGACGGCTACATGCGCATTGTCGACCGTAAGAAGGACATGATCCTGGTTTCGGGTTTCAACGTGTACCCCAATGAGCTGGAGGACGTGCTGGCGGGCTTGCCGGGCGTGCTGCAGTGCGCGGCCATCGGTGTGCCGGACGAGAAGTCCGGGGAACATATCAAGCTGTTTATCGTGGTCAAGCCGGGCGCGACCCTGACCAAGGACCAGGTGATGGAGCACATGCGCGCCAACGTCACCGCCTACAAAGTGCCCAAGGCCGTGGAGTTCCGTGATGCATTGCCGACCACCAACGTGGGCAAGATCCTGCGCCGTGAGTTGCGCGACGAAGAGTTGAAGAAGCTCGGTCTTAAAAAGTAACGCTATACCAATGTGGGAGGGGGCTTGCCCCCGATGGCGGTGTATCAGTCAGCAATCTGTAGCTGACACACCATCATCGGGGGCAAGCCCCCTCCCACATATTGAACCGCGTTTTTTATAGGGCGAACTGCGCGAATCCCACGCCAGCCCCCGCCGGACGCACATCCTTCAAGAACGAATCCTTGTCCGCACTCAGCTCCAGCGTAATCTCCGGCTTGCGCTTGCCGGCATTGCGTACCACCAAGCCTTCGATGTGCTCACGCAAAAACGCCGTCGGCACCTTCAGGTGCAGCAACTGGTCAGTCTCGGCGTTGTGCATCAACAGGTGGATCCACTCGTACTGGCCCACGGCAATCCGGCCCACCGGCAGGTCGAACCACCAGATGTTGCGTTTGCGGTCCAGGTCGGTGAAGTGGCAGTTGTTGACGCCGAGTACGGCACCGCCCAGTTCGGTGTTTCGGCGGGCGATGGCCTGTGCTTTATTGAGTTTCATAACCTTCCTACGGGATCTGTTATTCAGCGTGTGAGCCTGAATGTGCCGGGCATTCTCAGGGGTTGGCGGCAAAACATAAAGCCAAACCTGCGGCCGGCGATGAAATGCGTGGGCAAAAATAATTGAAACTCTGCTGAACGGCCTCGGGTCAATCTTTAGGTAATGACCCAAAACCCTTGATTGTTCTTTCGGAGAAATACCATGAGCAGTACATCTGACAAGGTTAAAGGCGTGGCAAACGAGGCGGTCGGCAATATCAAGCAAGGTGTCGGTAAAGTCACCGGCAACGACAAACTGCGCGCTGAAGGTGTGGTCCAGGAAAAGAAAGGCGAAGTGCAGAAAGCGGTAGGCGACACCAAGGACGCGGTCAAAAAAGCGACCAAATAACACTGAATCGCTGGCTGGTTACACGCAGCCCGACGGCCATCCACGGATGGCCGTTTTTGTGTCACCTGATGCGGTTAAAGTTTCGAAATTGTTTCAAGGTCGCCAAATAGGCTACCTTGATGTAGAAAACGGCCCCTGAGTCGCCCACGAACCCAACCTTTTTGCGGCGAAAGGAGACGCTATGATTTTTCCGGTTCTCGATGGTCTCAAGCTGCACAAAGTGCTGCTGCGCACCGTCAAGGAATTCGTCGATGACGAAATGCCCACGTACGCCTCGGCACTGGCCTACCAGATGCTGTTTTCGCTGTTTCCCTTCCTGCTGTTCCTGATTGCCCTGATCGGCTTCCTGCACCTGCCAGACTTTTTCACCTGGCTGCGCCTGCAGTCGGAACTGGTGTTGCCGCCGCAGGCGCTGGAGCAGGTCAACCCGGTTATCGACCAATTGCAGCAATCCAAGGGTGGCCTGCTGTCGGTGGGTATCGTGATCGCATTGTGGACGGCCTCGGCCGGCGTGCGCCTGATGATGAGCGCGATGAACGCCGCTTATGACGTGGTTGAAGGCCGACCGATCTGGAAACGCTTCCCGCTGTCGATTTTCTACACCGTTGGCATCGCCGGCATGCTGCTGGCCGCCGCCGCACTGATGGTGCTGGGCCCGCAAGTGATGGAGTGGCTGGCCGGGCAGATCGGCATGCAGGAGTTCGTGGTCACCCTGTGGACCATCCTGCGCTGGCCGTTGATTGTGATTTTGCTGATGTTCGCCGTGGCCCTCATGTACTACGTGATGCCCGATGTCGAACAGAAGTTCCGCTTCATCACCCCAGGCTCGGTGTTGGCGGTGGTGGTGTGGATCGTCGCGTCACTGGGTTTCGGCTACTACGTCAAAACCTTTGCCGACTACAACGCCATGTATGGCAGTATCGGCGCAATCATTGTGTTGCTCCTGTACTTCTACATTTCCGCCGCCGTGCTGTTGCTGGGCGCGGAGATGAATGCGGTGATTGAGCACATGTCCGCCGAAGGCAAGGATCCGGGTGAAAAAGAGTTCGATGAGCCCGGCCACACCGATGAAAAACAACACGTCTCAGGCCTCGGCCGGGACCACTCCAAGCCCACTGCCGATGAAGTCTGATCGATGATCCGTGAAATCCTGAAAATGGGCGACGAGCGCCTGCTGCGTATCGCGCCTCCGGTTCCGCCGGAAATGTTCGACAGCCCCGAGCTGTGGCAATTGATCGATGACATGTTCCAGACTATGGAACACGTGGGCGGCGTCGGCCTGGCCGCTCCGCAGATCGGTGTCGACCTGCAATTGGTGATCTTCGGTTTCGAGGCCAGCGAACGCTACCCGGACGCGCCGCCGGTGCCGCAGACGATCCTGATCAACCCGCTGATCACGCCGTTGAGTCCGGTGCTGGAGGAAGGCTATGAAGGTTGCCTGTCCGTGCCGGGTTTGCGGGGGGCAGTGGATCGCTATCAGCAGATTCGCTACGAAGGTTTTGATCCCAAGGGTGAACCCATCGTGCGCTTTGCCGATGGTTTCCATGCGCGGGTGGTACAGCATGAGTGTGATCACCTGATCGGCCGGTTGTACCCGTCGCGGATCACCGACTTCAGCAAGTTCGGCTTTATCGAAGTGATGTTCCCGGACTTGGATCCCACGGCCGACGATTGATCCTGCATCTGAATGTAAGGCTGCTTGTTGTGGTGAGCGGGCTTGTTGTGGTGAGCGGGCTTGTCCCGCGCTGGGCTGCGAAGCGGCCCTATCCAAGCCACCGCGGCGCGTCAGGCGCACTGCGGTGAAAGGTTTGGGTCTGCTCCTCAGCCCAGCGCGGGACAAGCCCGCTCACCACAGAAAAGCGATACTTCAATAATTGTTATCGGGTCGGTTTAATGAACCGCAGCGTCATCCGATCCGACTCCCCGATCGCCACATACTTCGCCTTGTCCTGCTCGCCCAATCTCAGGGTCGGCGGCAACGTCCACACGCCAGCCGGGTAGTCCTTGGTGTCCTTCGGATTAGCATTCACCTCGCTCTGTCCCGCCAGCTTGAACCCGGCATCGGACGCCAGCTTCACCACCTGCGCCGTTGTCAGGTAACCGCTGTCCTTGATCGTTTCCAGATCCGCCCCATCCTTGGCCCGGTGATCTTCCACGCCCAGCACGCCGCCCGGTTTCAGTACCTTGTAGAACGCACTGAACGTGGCCGGCGCAGTACCTGCCTCGACCCAGTTATGCACATTGCGGAACGTCAGCACTGCATCCGCCGACGCGGGTTTGCCGAACACCGGCGCCTTGGAATCGAACTCGACGACTTCAGCTTTACCGTACCGAGCCGGATCAGCCACGAATTTCTTTCTCAGGTTCTCTTCGGACGTGCGCGCATAGGCGCTGCTGCTCGCCGCCTGCACCGCGGCGATGTAGTGCCCATGATCCTTGAGCAGCGGCGCCAGCACTTCGCTGTACCAGCCGCCACCGGGGGTGATCTCAATCACCGTCTGCTTGGCGCCCAGGCCAAAGAATTCCAGCGTCTGTTGCGGGTGGCGATAGCCGTCGCGGGCGCTGTTGGCCGGGTCGCGCCAACTACCGGCGAGTACGCTCTGGTACTGCTCGGCGGTGATGGCTGCGTCGGCTGCCTGGCTCGAGACCGGGACGAGCAGGGCGGTGAGGGAGAGAACTGCAAGCGTCGTTTTCATGATCATCCTGTAAAGGGCCACTGTGCCGCCGAGGCTAGCATGGGCCCTGCAGGCGCTGATCACACATTATTTGCGGTCGACCTCACCAAACGATCTAAGCCCATCGCGATCATGGGTTTGTTGCGCTTGTAGCGTACCAAGCGTTCGCTGAGGGATTGCGGCAGCACGGTGTCCTGAGTGAAGCCCATGCGTTGATACAACCCTTCCAGGTCTGGATGACACAACAACCACAGGGTGCCGTCGACATCGGCAACCGCTGCCTCGATCACCCGCGCCGCCAGCCCTTGGCCGCGATAGGCAGGGTCAACGAACACCCCGGTCAACCATTGCCCACCTACCACGGGTGTCAGGCACAACCCGGCGACGATCTCACCGTCCCGCGCCACCCACAAACGCCCACCCTTGAGCGCCTTCATCGACGAATTGTGGTTGCGGTAAAACTTGTTCAGCAGCGGCCACAGCGGCTCTGCCAGCGGTTCGATGTTCAATTCGGGCATGGTGTTCAGGCAGCGTTATCCAGGGCCGGGGATTATAAGCGCCTTCTACCGGGCAATAGGTGGTATACCCAGTGCTACATCCCCTGTCAGTGGAGCATGCATCATGGCCAAAGGTATGGATTCAAAGAAAGCCGCGAAGAAAAAACCGGCAAAGACCGCCGATGAAAAACGCGCAGACAAAAAGGCCAAGAAGTCTGAAACAGGCCTGTTCGGTCACTGAGTTACAAGCTTAGAACCAAACGATCTGCAAGATTTTCCCGCCCCATTGCACAGAGCAGGAAACACCTGCTCTGAGCTGCCGATGGCTAACTACCTTGATCTGACCCAGCGCCGGGAAATCGAAGCCCTGGCCACCACCTTTATCGCAAGAACCGAATGGCCAACCTGGCTGCTGCTGATCGGCGTGTACGTCGGTTGGTTCGCCGTGATCCTGGGTAGCCATTGGCTAGGCTTGGGGTTGAGCCTCTTGCTGCTGATTCCTATCGTGACGCTGTGGCTGTCGGTGCAACACGAATTGCTCCACGGCCATCCCACCCGTTCGCTGCGGCTCAATAAGCTGCTTGGCTATGCGCCCTTTGCCGTGTGGTATCCCTACACGCTGTACCGCGACAGCCACCTGTTGCACCACAACGATGAAGACCTGACTCTGCCGGGCATCGACCCGGAAAGCCGCTACCTCAACCAGCAGCAATGGGACACCAGCTCGCTGTTCGAGCGTGGCGTGCATTGGCTGACCAAGACCGTGCTCGGCCGGTTCCTGCTGGCGGCACCCTTGGCGATTGGCCGTCTGGCCCGTCACGAATACCGGCGGCTGCCCCAGGTGTGGCCGATGTGGCTGGTCCACAGCGCCGTTACCGTATTGATGCTGGGCTTCATCGCCCACTACAGCGCGCTCTCTGTGTGGCATTACCTGCTGCTGGTCAGCGTGCCGGCCTTGTCCCTGGCCTCGATCCGTTCCTACTATGAACACCGCCCGCACCCGCAGCCGGAGCAACGCACCGTGCTCAACGAAGCGTCCTGGCCGTGGACCTGGCTGTTCCTCAACAACAACCTGCACTTGGTGCACCACGACCTGCCGAAACTGCCCTGGTACTTGCTGCCCACGGTCTACCGCGCCCGGCGTGAGCAATGGGTGGCGCGCAGCGGCGGCTTCCTGGTGCAGGGCTATGGCCAGTTGATCAGCCGTCACGGCCTCAAGGCCATCGACAGCCCCCGTCACCCTTTTGCGTGAGAGATGACCATGAGTGACCACTATGCTGAGCTGTTGATGTATGTCGCGCCCGCACCGATCGAGCAGGCCAACCAGCAGTGGATTGCGCGCATCCTCGACCACCTGGGCATGGGGCGACTCGACGCCGCGCATCTCGACCTGCACAGTCTGTGGCTCGCGCCTGAATTACTCCTGACACAGACTTGCGGTTATCCACTGATGACCCAGCTGCGCGGGCAAGTCCGTGTCATTGGCCGCCCGCGCTACGAGCTGCCCCACAGCAGTCAAGGCGAGCACTGCAGCCTATTGCTGACCCGCGATGACAGCTCTCGATTTACCCTGTCGGACTTCTACAACAGCCGTGGCGTTATCAACGGTCACGACTCCAACAGCGGCATGAACCTGCTGCGCGAACGCCTGGCACCCTTGCAACGCGACGGGCGTTTCTTCGCCAGCGTCGCCATCAGCGGCGCCCACCGCGAGAGCCTGCGCTGGCTGCGCGAAGACCGCGCCGACCTCGCCGCCATCGACAGCGTCACCTACGACTACCTGGCCCGTTTCGCGCCGCAGGAAGTGGCGGGGCTGCGCATCGTCAGCCGTAGCGCGCCGAGCCCGACCTTGCCCTATATCGGCCCATTGGGCTTGAGCGATGAACAGGTCATTCAACTCCGCCAGGCCATGAATCAGGCGTTGCAGGACTTGCCGCAAGTCGCCGAGACGCTGGGCCTGCAGGCCGTGCTACCCGCCAGCGAAGACGACTACGAAGTGCTCCTGGAGTACCAACGACAGGCCATCGACGCCGGCTTCCCGATACTTCAATAAGGTTATATAAAAATACCTTTTAAATATTATTAAAGAATAAGCAGCCTTGCTAGGATCGCTCCACCGGAACACCGGACATAACGCGCAACCTACTCAGATGGAGCCACTATGTCCGGCGCCGACACTTCTCACAGCGATTACGTGGGCGGATTGTTCCGCAGTCATTACGACTGGCTGTGCAGCCGTTTGCACCGCCACCTCGATTCCCGTGCCCACGCCGAAGACATCGCCGCCGACACCTTCGTCCAGTTGCTGAGCGCGCCGGGTGTCGTGCCCATCCGCCAGCCGCGTGCGCTACTTACCACCATCGCCCAGCGGCTGATGTATCAACTGTGGCGGCGCCGTGATCTGGAACGGGCCTACCTCGACGCCCTCGACAACGACGAAACCTCCACCGCGCCGTCTCCCGAAGAGCTGGCACAAATGCTCGAAGCCCTGCAAGCCATCGACCAGTTGCTCGACGGCTTGCCGGCCAAGGTCAAGGCGACCTTTTTGCTCTCGCAGCTCAATGGCCTGACCTACCCGGAAATCGCCAGCGAACTGGGGATTTCCCAGCGTTCAGTCAGCGACTATATGACCCGCGCCTTCAACCGCTGCCTGCGGCTGTGCCTGGAATGAGCGACGAGCTGATCGACAGCGCCACGCGCTGGTACGTGCTGCTGCGCTCCGGCCAAGCCACGGCGGGCGACTGGCAACGCTATGAACAATGGCGCGCTGCCGACCCGCGTCATGATGCCTTGTGCCGACAGTTGGAAAGCCGCCTGGGCATGTTCCAGGTTCCCCAGGCGCAAGGGGTGAGTGGCAAGGTGGTGCAGCAGGCGCTGGAGGCATCGTCCAGTCGACGTCATGTGTTGCAGGTTGCTCTGGCCGGAGCTGGTGTGGCAGTTGGCGCGGCCTTGCTGGCCAAGCCGCTCGGCGTGCCGTTGACTGAACTCACGGCGGATATCCGCACCGGCACCGGCGAGCGCCGTGCCGTCACGTTGGACGATGGCAGCGAATTGCTGCTCAACGCGCAAAGCGCGGCCGACATCCAGTTTGATCCGCAACGCCGCCTGATACGTCTGCGCGAAGGCGAGTTGTTGGCCAAGGTCGCCAGTGATCGCATCCGACCGTTTTTGATCCAAACCGACCAGACCCGCCTGCGCGCCTATGGCAACCGGTTCCTGGTGCGTCAACGGGAAGGGATGGGTCAGGTGGTCGCCCTCAACGGCGCGGTGGAAATCGACGGCCAGAACGGCGAACGCCTGCAACTCGCCGCTGGCCATGAAGTGCATTACGACCGTGCTGGATTCGGTCCGGTGCAGGCCAGTTCCTCCGGCGCCACGGCCTGGGTCGACGGCTTCCTGCAAGTGCGCGACCGCCCGCTGGCTGAAGTCATCGACGCACTGCGGCCCTATCACAATGGCGTGCTGCGCCTGGACCCCGCCGTGGCGGGCCTGCGCGTCAGCGGCTTGTATCGGCTGGACAACCCCCAACAAATCCTCGACACCCTGGCGCGCACCTTGCCGATCCACATCACCCGCCGCACCGGTTTGTGGGTGACTGTCAATGCGGTCTAGCAGGTTCACGCAGTCCCTGTGGGAGCTGGCTTGCCTGCGATGCGGGCGACTCGGTGCATCAGCCCTACCGAGGCGATTTCATCGCAGGCAAGCCAGCTCCCACACTGATCGGGTTCTCACTTCAAGTGTGGGTTCTAAGAACATAACCAAACGATCTGCAAGTTTTCCCCCCGCCGTCCCACATCACTCCCGTAAGCGCTGCGGGGAGCAGCGTTGTCGAGTTTCCTTGGGGGGAGCCAAAGTGAATCAGTTCAACCGTGTGCCGCTTCGAACCTTTGCCCTGGTGCCGTTGGCCAGCCTGTTGTTCTCGTTTGCGGCCAGCGCAGAAGAGGTGCGCCAGGTCTACCACATCGCGCCTGGCCCGCTGGATGAGGTGCTGCTGAACATCAGTCGCCAAAGCGGCCAGGTGATCTCGTTTACGCCGCAGTTGGGTAACTATTCTTCGGCCAGCGTGGACGGTTCGCTGTCGGCGCAACAGGCAGTGGACGCCGCGCTCAAGGGCACCGGCCTGCAAGTCCAGGTCAGTCCGGACGGTGCGTTCATCATCAAGGAAGGCGCGAGCAAAAACGCGACCAGCAACGTCAAGGCGCAAACCAGCGCAGCGCAAGCGCCGACCCTGGACCGCGTGGTCGCCATCGGCACCCGGCGCAGCGACGCCACCGCCTTGACCAGTGCGGCCCCGGTGGACGTGATCAACGCCGAAGAACTCAAGCAGACCGGTGCTACCAGCCTCAACCAGGCGCTGTTCCAACTGCTGCCCTCGTTCAACTTTCCGCAGAACCAGAGCGCCACCCGTGGCCAGAACCCCAAGGGCGCGTCCTTGCGCGGCCTGGCGCCGGACCAGACGCTGGTGCTCATCAACGGCAAGCGCCGCCATGCCTCGGCGGTGGTGAACATCTCCGGTGGCGTGCCGTTCATTGGCGCGCAGCCGGTGGACCTGGACATGATCCCCATCAGCAGCATCGACCACGTCGAAGTGCTGCGCGACGGTGCCTCGGCGCAATACGGCTCGGATGCGGTGGCGGGCGTGGTCAACATTGTGCTCAAGGAGCGTGACAGCGGTGGCCAGGTCAACACCCAACTGGGTAAATACGCCCAGGGCGACGGCTTCAGCAAAACCACCGACGGCTGGTACGGCCTGGGTTTGCCGGGGGATGGCTTTCTCACCCTGAGCTTCAACACGCTCAACAACAAACCCACTGACATTGGCGACAAATACGTCGCCGACGGCCAACTGCAAGACCCACGCTGGGGCGGTGCAGGGCGCGATAAATTCAACCTGGCGGCGAATGCCGAAGTCGGCCTGAGTGACCAATGGCGCCTCTACAGTTTCGCCACCTTCGGCCAGGACAAGTCGGTGAACAACACGCCACCGCTGCTGGCGAATAATCCGAACAACGTGCAGGGCATCTACCCCAACGGCACCATTCCCAAATACCGCTACCGCTATGAAGATGGCGCGCTCACCGTCGGCACCCGCTATGAAGACGACGCCCTCGGGCGCTTCGACCTCAGCGCCACCTATGGTCGCGACAAGCACGATGAGTTGGCGTTCAACACCGTCAACCCGAGCTACGGCCTGAACAGCCCGACCAAGTTTGATGTGGCTACGCTGGTCAACGAGCAGACCAACCTTGGCCTGGATTACGTCAAGGATCTGGACGTCAACTGGTCGAGCCATCCGCTGACCGTCTCGGCGGGCATTGCCTACCGCCATGAGCAGTATCGTCTGGAGGAGGGCGACTACGAGTCCTACTCCTTTGGCGGCATCAACGGTGTGCAGGTCGGCGCGGTGCAAGCCTCCGGTCTCACGCCAGACGACGCCGGCACCTACAAGCGTGATGTCGGCGGCGTTTACTTTGGTCTTGAGCACCAGCTCACCGACAAATTCCAGGTCGGCCTGGCCGGGCGTACCGAGCACTATTCGGACTTTGGATCGGCCACCACCGGCAAGCTGTCGGCGCGGTATGACTTCACGCCGCAGGTGGGCTTGCGCGCCACGGTGAACAATTCCTTCCGTGCGCCGACCCTGGGCCAGATCGGCACGTCGTGGACCACCACCACCAACGTCGACATCAACGGCAACCCGGTGCTGACGCGCATGTTGCCCGCCGACAACCCGGCCGCCCGTGCGCTGGGTGCTGAGCCGCTCAAACCGGAAAAATCCACCAACTACTCCCTGGGCCTGGTGCTGCGCCCGATTGAAAACGCTTCGCTGACTATCGACGCCTACCAGATTTCGATTCGTGATCGCCTGCTCTACAGCGGCGGCATTTCCGGGCCGCGCGCCGAGCAGATCCTGCAGCAAGCCGGGTTTGGCCAGTACACCTGGGCGCAGTTCATGACCAACGCGGCCAACACCCGCACCCGTGGCGTCGACATCGTCGGCAAGTACAACCTGGACCTGGCGCAGTACGGCGCGTTGAGTCTGTCGGCCGGCTACACCAAGGCACGCACCACGATCGAGAAGGTCCACGAAAACCCCAACGGCTTCGACATCCTCACCCGCGAAGCCCGTGGCTTCCTGGAACACGGTTACCCCGAAGACAAGCTAGTGCTCGGCGCGACCCACCGCATCGGTGCGTGGACCATCGCCCTCAGCGAAACCCGCTACGGCGAATACCGCAAATACGCCGCCAGCGAAGCCAACGCCCAGTACGACCAGACCTTCGGCGCGCAGTGGAACACCGACCTGGACGTGAACTACGCCTTCACTAAACAACTGCGTTTGTCAGTCGGCGCCAACAACCTGTTCGACAGCAAGCCCGACGACTTCAACACCCGCCTGCGCCAGACGCCGGGCCAGCAGTACAGCTACCTGTCGCCGTCGGCGCCGGAAGGGGCGTTTTACTACACGCGGCTCAGTTATGACTTTTAACCGATCTTGAATACCGCAGAGATCGAATGTGGGAGCGGGCTTGCCCGCGAATACGGTGGGTCAGCCAGCTCATGCATCACTGACCCACCGCATTCGCGAGCAAGCCCGCTCCCACACTGGATCTTCTGTGTTCTAGAAAATGATTCACCACGAGGTTCTGCATGAAAAGACTTAAAACACTGCTCGGTGGCTCACTGCTGGCACTGGCCGTTTTAGCGCAACCCACAACCGCCGCTGAAACCGTCAAACCCATCCACTTCGGTGACATCACCTGGGAAAGCGGCAGCTTGATCACCGAGGTACTGCGCCTGATTGTCGAGAAAGGCTACGGCCTGCCGACCGACACTTTGCCCGGCAGCACCGTGAGCCTGGAAGCCGCCCTGGCCAAGGACGATATCCAGGTGATCGGTGAAGAGTGGGCCGGGCGCAGTCCGGCATGGGTCAAGGCGGAAAACGAAGGTAAAGTGTTTGGCCTGGGCGACACGGTCAAAGGCGCCACCGAAGGCTGGTGGGTGCCGGAGTTCGTGATCAAGGGCGATGCCGCACGCGGTATCAAACCCCTGGCGCCGGACTTGAAGTCGGTGGCCGACCTGCCGCGCTACAAGGACGTGTTCCGCGACCCCGAAGACCCGAGCCGTGGACGCTTCCTCAACAGCCCAACGGGCTGGACGTCGGAGATCGTCAACAGCCAGAAGCTAAAGGCGTACACACTCACCGACAGCTTCGTCAACTTCCGCACCGGCTCCGGCGCGGCGTTGGATGCCGAAGTGGCGTCGTCGATCCGTCGTGGCAAGCCGGTGCTGTTCTACTATTGGTCGCCGACGCCGCTGCTGGGCCGGTTCAAGCTGGTCAAGCTGGAAGAGCCGCCCTTCAACGCCGAAGCCTGGAAGACCCTGTCGGACGCGAAAAACCCCAACCCCATCGGCACCCGCTCGATGCCGGCGCGGCTGGCGATTGGTGTGTCGGCACCGTTCAAGGCGCAGTACCCGCAACTGGTCAGCGTGTTTGAAAAGGTCGACCTGCCGATTGATCTGCTCAATGGCATCCTCGGCGAAATGAGCGAGAAACGTACACCGCCGCGTCAGGTCGCTGAAGCGTTCCTCAAGGACCACCCAGACGTCTGGCAGCAATGGGTGCCGGTCGATGTGGCGGCCAAGCTGAAGGGAGCGCTCTGATGCTTAAAATCTTCGCTGCTGCGGTACTTTCGCTGGTCGCCGGTCAGGTGCTGGCGGCCGAACCTGCCACGTTACGCATCGGTTACCAGAAAAGCTCGGTGAGCATGGTATTGGCCCGTGAGCACAAACTCTTCGAGGAAGCGTTGCCCGGAACCCAGGTGCAGTGGATCGAATTCCTCGGCGGCCCGCCGCTGATCGAAGCGCTGAACGGCGGCAGCCTGGACATCGGCAATATCGGTGATATCCCGCCGATTTTCGCCCAGGCCGCTGGCATCGACTTGCAGTATTTCGCCGTAGAACCCAACGAGGGCAAGACCGAAGCGGTGTTGGTGCCAAAAGCCAGCAGCGTACAGAGCGTGGCGGAACTCAAGGGCAAGCGCGTGGCGCTGCTCAAGGGCTCCAGCGCCCACAACCTGTTCCTTAAAAGCCTGCTGCGCGCCGGTTTGCAATGGAAAGACGTGAATGTGGTGTACCTGTCGCCATCCGACGGGCGTGCCGCTTTTGAGCAAGGCAAAGTCGACGCGTGGGTGGTGTGGGACCCTTACTACTCCGCGGCCGTGGTCGACGGTTCCGCCCGCGTGTTGGGCGATGGCCAGGGCCTCAATCCGGCGGGCAGTTTCTTCGTGGTGAGCAGCCCGTTTGCCAAGCAATATCCGCAATCCATTGGCGCGATCATCCAGACACTGGCCAAGGCGCAGCGCCTGTCCCTCGACCAGCCCGAAGCCAGCATCGCGCTGATGGCCAAGACCCTGGGCCTGCAACCCGCGGTGGTCAAAAGCTACTTCGAACACCGTTCCTCCACGCCGATTCGTCCGCTGCAAGCCGCCGACATCGCCACCCAGCAACACACCGCCGACCTGTTCTTTGCCAACGGCCTGATCCCGAAAAAGGTCGATGTACAGCAAGCTGTCTTCAAGGCGCCATGACCATGCAACCGATTTACATCGATTTTCTCAACGGCCTCGACATCGACGAACTGGGCCTCACCAATGATGAAATCCTCACCGCCATCGAAGCCAGCCTGGCGATCCAGGGCCGTGGCGAGGCGGTGATCGAACCGCGCACCCACCTGATTCCCGGCGGCGAGATCAACGGCCACTTCAACGTATTGCGCGGCGTGTTGGGTGGCGATATCGGTTACGCCGGGGTCAAGGTGGTGGGGGATTTTGTCGACAACTACCGCAAGGGTTTGCCCTCGGAATTGGCGATCCTCAACTTGCTGGACCCCGCCACCGGGATTCCCAAGGCCATCCTGGATGCCTCGGCGATCACCGACATGCGCACCGGTGCCATCACGGCCATCGGCGCCAAATACCTGGCCCGGCCTGACAGTAAAGTGCTGGCGCACATTGGCGCGCGTGGCACGGCGTATTGGAACGTGCGCTTGCTGGATCACCTGTTCGACTTCGACGAAATTCGTGTGCACTCACGCCGCAGCGAAAGTCGGGAAGCCTTCGCCGAGCGCCTGCGCAAGGACCTGGGCAAGTCGGTGATCGTCACCGACGATTGGGAGTCCACCGTGCGTGGCGCCGACATTGTGGTCGAGGCGTCGCGCCTTGATCAGCCCGAACCGCTGCTGCGCACCGACTGGATCAAACCCGGTGCTTTCGTGGTGCCCTACGGCACCATGAGCGCGGTGGAATTGTCCCTCACCGACATCATGAGCAAGCTGGTGGTTGATGATTGGGGCCAATGCAAAGGCGGGCTGTTTGGCTCGCTGCGCGCCCATGTTGAGACTGGCAAACTCAGTGCCGAGACCCTGCATGCCGAACTGGGCCAAATTGTTGCCGGCTTGAAAAAAGGCCGGGAAACCGCCGAGGAAACCATCCTGTTCTGGCACCGCGGCCTGAGCCTCAGTGATATCGCGTTGGGCCATGCGCTGCTGGAAAAAGCCGGGCGCCTGGGGATTGGCCAGCGGTTGCGCTGGGCATGATTCACTTCGATCCCGAAGGCTTGAGCCTCGTCGATTTGCTGGCGATTGCCCGCCAGGACGTACCGGCGGATTTCTCTGCGCAGACCCGTCAGCGTATTGAAGAAGGCCACCAGTTGTTGGTGAAACTGGCGGCTGAAGGCACGCCAATTTATGGGGTAAATACCGGCCTCGGTGCAGCGGTGGATACGGCGGTGGCGCCCGTGCAGGCGAGTATTCCGTTGGGGCGTGCGGTGGGGGTCGGGCGCCTTGCCAATCGCCAGGAGCTGCGCGCGATCACGGCCGCGCGGCTGGCCGGATTGGCTCAGGGGCGTTCGGGTATTTCTCCGGGGGCGGCGGATGCACTGCTAGCGTTGCTCAATTCCGGCGTCGAGCCCGATGTACCGTTGCTCGGCTCGTTGGGCGAGAGCGACCTGGCGCCACTGGCGCACCTGTGTCTCGCGTTGTCAGTGCCGCTGACCGGCAAAGATGGCTTGGCGCTGGTCTCTGCGAATGCGGCCAGTGTTGGGCTGGGCGCGTTGCTGGTGGCTGAGGCGCAGCGGGCCTTGGAGGTTTTGCTGGCGGCGCTGGCGTTATCGTGTGAAGGCTATCGGGCCAACCTCAGTCCGTTCCAGCCGTGGGCTTCGCGTCTGCGGCCGGCTCCGGGGCAAAGCGAGCAGTCGGCGGCGTTGTTGCAATTACTGGCGGGTGGTGAGTTGGCGGACAGCGCACGGCGCTTGCAGGACCCGTTGAGCTTTCGCTGTGCCACGGTGGTCCAGGGTGCGGCGCAGCAGGCGCTGCACGCCCTGCATGAATTGGTTGAACTGGAACTGCGCAGCGGTGCGGATAACCCGGCGTTGATCAGCGAAGCGTCGCTTGTGCTGGCCACGGCGAATTTCGACAGCACCCACTTGGCGCTGGCCACTGAAGGGTTGGGCCTGGCGCTTACCCGTGTCGCCGCGTGCAGCGCTGAACGCATTGCCAAGCTGCTGTCGCCGGCTTCCAGCGATCTGCCGCGCTTCCTGATCACTCAACCCGGTCATGTCGGCATGGCCGCCTTGCAGCGCACCAGTTCGGCGTTGGTCGCCGAAATCGGGCACCTGGCCAATCCGCTGCCGGCGGTCAGCGTGCCGGTGGCGGACCGTGTTGAAGACTATGCGGGCCAGGCCATGGCGGTGGTCGACAAGACTCGTCGCTTGACCGAGCGGGTGCTATGGCTGGCCAGTATTGAACTGATCGTCGCTGCGCAGGCGGTGGATTTAAGGGGGGCGCTGCGGCTGGGGCAAGGTGTGCGGCTGGTCCATCAAGCCGTGCGCAGCCAGGTGGCTCATCTTGATGAAGACCGCTCAGGCTCAGTGGATGTATTGGCACTGGCCAGCTTCCTCGAATCCACCCCATTCCCTCTGTAGGAGCCTTATGGATTCTCGGCGGCCAACGCCGCAATCACCGCCGGCCGCTCACCCACCCGCTGCTGAAACGCCGCCAGCGCCGGCCACTTATCCAAATCAATCGCGTGAAACGCCGCCCAGCGCAGCACCACAAACAGGTAGGCATCTGCCACCGAGTACTGCGCACCCAACAGGTAATCCTGGCGCTCCAGCGTCTGCACCAGCACCGTGAAACGCTTGAACAGCGTGGCCTGGAATGCAGCTTTCACCTCGCCCTGGATCGCACCGTTGAAGAATACGGCCAAGCCGCCATGAATCTCGGTGGCAATGAAGTTCAGCCACTCCTGCAGGCGCACGCGTTCCCAGCTGCCATTAGCCGGCGCCAGGCCTGCGGCGGGTTTCAGGTCGGCCAGGTATTGCAGGATCGCGCTGGCTTCGGTCAGCACCTGGCCGTTGTCCAGTTTCAGCGCCGCGACGTAGCCCTTGGGGTTGATCTGCAGGAAGTCTTCGCCGTCGGCGGTGGTCTTGGCTTGGTTATCCACCAAGACCAGGTCGAACGGCAGCGCCAATTCGCGCAGCACGATATGCGGGGCGAGAGAACAGGCGTGGGGGAAGAAATACAGTTTCATCTGGGGCAGCTCCGTTGAATTTGCGCCAGTCTCGCGGGCGTGGCACCGTGCGTAAAATTAAACGTTCAGACCCCTGCCATAAGGACAGCTACTGCCATGATGAACCTGATGCACTGGCGCTTGCTGGTGGCCGTGGCCGATCACGGCAGCATCACCGCCGCCGCCGAGCGCGTGGGCATGACCCAATCCGCCGCCAGCCAAGCCATGGCCGGTATGGAAGCGACGCTGGGCGCGCAGCTGTTTACCCGCGAACCGCGCAAGACCTTGCCCACCGCCCTGGGCTTGAGTGTGATCGAGCAGGCGCGAGTCATGCTTGGGGCGTTGCAGGCGATTCGTAGCACCGTGGACGAAGCCAGGCCCATGTTGCGTGGGACGATTCGCATCGCCAGTTTCCCCATGGTGCTGGCGACATTTCTGACACCCGCATTGCAGCGTTTTGCGCAGCTCTATCCCGGTATCGACGTCACCAGCTTGGATGTCACTGACAACGAAGTGCTCACCTTGCTCGACACCGGCCTTATCGACTTGGGCGTGGTGCTCAACCCCCCGCCCGAGCGCAATGCGACGGTGTTGGGCCGTGACTTGTGGATGGCCGTACTGCCAGTGGAGCATGCGCTGGCGCAACGCTCGGCCGATGCCACGGTGTCGCTTGAGGAATTGCTTGAGCAGCCTTTCGTGCTGGCTACCGGTGGCTGCACCGCCAATGCCCGCAGCCTGGGCGCCGCCGCCGGGCTGACCCTGCGTGATGTCCGCGTTGAGGTGCGTGAATGGAACAGTGCCTTCAGCCTGGTGCGTGAGGGCGTCGGCGTCACACTGGTGCCGGAAATGGCCTTGCCGTCCCAGCGCAAGGGCCTGCGCGTGATGGCGTTGGATGTGCCGCTGCACCGCGAATTTGCCTTGGTCGGCTCGCCGGATCGCCCACTGTCAGCTGCCGCCCTCGCATTGTTAAAAATGCTGGCGGACTAGTGGCCTTGCATAGCGCCAAGCCCTGTCTATGCTCACCCGGAACCGTTTATGACGCTTGGCATATAAAGCGATTTGGATGGTTATTTCCCCATGAAGGTGTGCCAGCAATAGCCAACAAATGAATGGAATGCGCCTTCCAGGCGCCGGGAATCTAGGGTGATCTGACCATGTTCAACCGCCATCACAAATCCGACCTGCAACAAATCGAACGTTTTTCCTGCGCACTCACCGAATCTAACGCCAAACTCGCCGCTATCAGCCGTTCCATGGCGATGATCGAGTTCGACCCCAGTGGCGTGATCCTCGACGCCAACGACAATTTCTGCAAAACCATGGGCTATAGCGTCGAGGAAATACGCGGTAAACCTCACCGCCTCTTTTGCGACGAGCCCTACACCCACACCGATGCCTACGCCAAGCTATGGCGCGACCTGGCGCGGGGCGAGGCCCTCAGTGGCACCTTCATGCGCTTGAACAAGCATGGCCAGGAAGTCTGGCTGGAAGCCAGCTACATGCCGGTGCTGGACAAGGACAATCACGTTCAGAGCGTAATCAAAGTCGCGTCGGACATTACTGCGCGAGTCCATCACGAGCATGAAAACCAGAGCCTGATCGATGCTATTGGCCGTTCCATGGCGGTGATCGAGTTCACCCCGCAGGGCCAGATCATCAACGCCAACGAAAACTTCCTGAGGACCGTGCAGTATTCCTTGGATGAAATCGTCGGCCAGCACCACAGCATGTTCTGCCACCGCAATGAAGTGGAATCGCCGGCCTACAAGGCGTTCTGGGCGTCGCTCAATCGTGGCGAATACCACTCGCACCGCTTCGAGCGCAAAAACAAGTACGGCAAGACCCTGTTCCTGGAAGCCTCCTATAACCCGATCTTCGACACCAATGGCCGCCTGTACAAAGTGGTGAAGTTCGCCAGCGACATCACTGACCAAGTCACCACCCTGCGCACCGCCGCCGACTCGGCCCACGCCACCTCGGTGCAAAACGACGCCTGCGCACGCAAGGGCTCGGAGGTGGTGCAGCAAACCGTACAGATCATCGAAGAAATTTCCCACGATTTGAACCAAGCGGCGCAGAGCATCGATGCGGTGAGTAAACAATCGGACATCATCGGCGCCATCGTGCAGACCATCCGTAGCATTGCCGAGCAGACCAACATGCTCGCGCTCAACGCCGCGATTGAAGCGGCGCGGGCCGGCGAACACGGGCGCGGCTTTGCAGTGGTGGCGGACGAGGTGCGCAGCCTGGCCGCACGGACCAGCCAGGCGACGGTGGAAATTGTCGATGTGGTGCGCAAGAACCACGACCTGTCGCTGAGCGCGGTGTCGAGCATGCAATCGAGCTTGAGCCGCACGGGGCTGGGGGTGGAATTGGCGAATGAAGCGGGGCAGGTGATCCTGGAAATTCAGGAAGGGTCACGGCACGTGGTGGATGCGATCGGGCAATTCAATTCGACGCTGCAACTGCAATAAACCCATTGTCAGCTTGATAACCCGATCACGGTGGGAGCTGGCTTGCCTGCGAAAGCATCACCTCGGTACATCAGGAACACCGAGTGATCCGCATCGCAGGCAAGCCAGCTCCCACACAAGGCTGTTTTCACAGTTGATGTGCGGTGCTGTTTAGATCGCAGCCAGGGTTTCTTTCACTGCCTGCACCTGCGGGTCAACGGTTTTGGCCGCTACCTGTTGCTCTTGTTGTTGCTTCAGGCGTTCAGCCACTTGCTTGGAAATCGCGTCCTGCTTTTCCTGGGACATGTTCTGTACGTCCGCCTCGGTCAAACCCTGCTCCTTGAGCAACTGCTCACGGATACGTTCGGCCGGGGTTTTATTCATGTAGTCAGTGAACTCGGAGCGCGCGGAGCTGGCGGTCGAACCGGTTTTTGGTACGTCCGGCGTCGTGGTAGAGGCAGTGACGGCTTCTGTGGTGGTCTGCAACTGCACGCGGGTCTTGGCAAAGGCTTCGTCGATGCGGTCGGCGGCCTTGTCCAGTTCCTTCTGCGCGGCGGGCACGGTCACGCTTTGCTGCGCGGCTTGCAGGGCACCGCTGTACAGCGCGCTGGCGGCGGCGTTGGCGGGGTCCATGTCGGGCCGCTTGATCTGTTGAACAGTCGAAACGGCTTGGGTGTTGTTGTTAACCAGCATGATCGGTCACCTGGGGGAATGTTCGGTGCCACAGGTGGAGCAAATAGCGTGCCGGGCGTGAAGTGCCCGGTTCTATTGGGGATCGTTTGGCCGCTGCGGCAAGCATTGTCCCGCAGGCGGCCAACCATTGCCGTCAGTGGGCGATGTTTTCCAGCGCCAGGTTCCGCGTGCGCGGCCCGAACCAACTGATGGTGATCATCACGATCAACATGCTGCTGGCAATGAACGCCAACACGCCCGGCGTGCCCAGGTGTTCGAGGATAAAACCGATCAGCAAACTACTGAACACCGTGGACAAGCGGCTGAACGAGTAACAGAAGCCTACCGCCCGTGCGCGGATGTTGGTGGGGAACAATTCACTCTGGTACGAGTGATAACTGAAGCTCAGCCAGGCGTTGCAGAAGGTGATCATCACCCCACAGATCACCAGCCCCACTGCCGTGGTTTGCAGGGCAAACAGGCTGCCGAAGATCATCGCGCCGAGGGCCGAGCCGACGATCTGCCATTTGTTTTCAAAACGGTTGGCCACCTTCACGAACAGCAGCGGCCCCAGCGGATAGGCGAGGGTGATGATGAAGGCGTAGAGCAAGCTGTGGGTCACGCTCACACCCTGGCCGGACAGCAACGCCGGCAGCCAGTTGCCGAAACCGAAGAAGCCGATGGCCTGGAACACATGGAATACGATCAGCATCAAGGCGCGGCGACGGTAAGGGGGCTGCCAGATATCGGCGAAGCGGCCGCTGCCTTGCACGCTGACGGCTTCGGGTTCGGGCTCATCCAAGGGTTTGCCATGGTCTTTCTGGCAGCGCGCTTCGAGGTTGTCCATGATCAGACCGGCCTCTTCAAAACGCCCTTTTTGTGCAAGCCAACGCGGCGACTCCGGCAAACGCTTGCGCAATTGCCAGATAAACAGCGCAAACACGGCGCTCGACAACACCACCCAACGCCAACCTGACACGCCGAACGGCGCTTGCGGCACCAGCCACCATGACATCAACGCCACCGCCGGCACCGACAGGAACTGGATAAAAAACGCAAAGGCAAACGCCGAGCTGCGCATGCGCTTGGGCACCAGTTCCGAGAGGTAGGCGTCGATGGTCACCAGTTCAATGCCCAGGCCAATGCCGACCAGGAAACGCATGCAGATAATGCCCACGGCCGAGGTCTGGATGCCCATCAATACTGTGGCGACGGTGTACCAGATCAACGCAAAGGTGAAGATCGCCCGCCGTCCGAAGCGGTCGGCGATGGGGCTGAGCAGGCTGGCGCCGAGGAACAGGCCGAGAAAAGTTGCCGAGGCGAATGCAGCCTGGTCCGAGAAGCCGAATACGCCCTCGCTGCCGGTGTGGAAGATTCCGTCGCTGATCAGGCCGGGGCTGATGTAGGCGGTCTGGAACAGGTCATACAGCTCGAAAAAACCGCCAATCGACAGTAACGCCACCAGGCGCCAGACGGTGGCGACGGCGGGGAGGCGGTCGATACGTGCGCTGATGTGGGCGGCGCGGATGGGGTCGATGCCGTCGGTGGTAGAGAGTGCGGGCATGGGAAAACTCAATAAGTGATCGGAATCTCAAATGTCTGAAACGCATCATCCTGGGGATGGTAACCCAGCACCCGCGTGGTTTCGCTCAGGTCCAGGCGCTTGAAGCGGTTATTGGATATGCCATGGGCGATCAGGTGCTTCACGCCCTCAGCCTCCACCGAACGTTGCAGCAACTGCACGGCATCGCGTGGGCTGAGCCAGGCGCTGAGGTCGCGGGCGTTATTGAGGTCGTGGGTTTCGGGGAGTTCGAAAGCGCCGATGCGCAGGGCAATGGTCGACAGCGGGGTTTTGGCCGCGTAATAGCCGCACAACGCTTCGCCGTAGCATTTGCTCACGCCATACAGATTGGCGGGCATCACCTGCATGCCGGGCGTGATCTGGCGGTCCACCGGGTAGCCTTCGATGGTTTGCGCGCTGCTGGCGAACACCAAACGTTTCACGCCAGCGGCCGCGGCGGCTTCGAACAGGTAGGTGGTGGCAAGGATGTTATTGGGCAGCAACTCATCGAACGACGCGCTGGCGTGGGGAATGCCCGACAAATGCACAATCACGTCGATGCTGTCGAGCAAGGCCGCCAGGCTGGATTTGTCGCTGAGGTCGGCGTGCACGAAGCGGTGCTCGCCCAAGTCGAAATCCGGCGCGATGCGGTCGGTGAGGGTGAAGCGGTAACGGTCTTTCGAGGCGTCGAAAAACGTCTTGCCGATTCTGCCGCAGGCGCCGGTGAGCAGTACGTTGAGTCCTTTCACAGTGGCGTCCTTGTTTTTAGTTATGGCCGTCGAGGGCGAAGGTTTTAAAGCCAGGGCGCTGGCTGAGGCGCTGGTAATACGCCTCCACCGCAAGGTAGGGCGGATGTTCCAGCGGGGCGTTGCGCCAGCGGTGTACCGAGAGGCCGACGAGGATGTCCGCCAGGGTGAATTCAGCGCCGGTGACGTAGGCGCCGGTCTTGATCAGTTGTTGTTCGAGCAGGCCCATCTTGTCGTTCCAGGCCTGCACGCCGGCTTGGAGGCGCTGTGGGTCCTGGTAGTCCGGGTTCTGGCGCACCAGCGCATGGAACGCGTAGCCCCAGGACGGGTTGAGTTCGGTGGCTTGCCAGTCCATCCATTGCTCGACCCGGGCCCGTGGCGCGGGTTCGGCGGGGAGCAGGTCGTGGCGTTGATAGAGGCTGACCAGGTAACGGCAGATGGTGTTGGATTCCCACAACACGCCGTGGTCATCGATCAACACCGGCACCTGGGCGTTGGGGTTCAGGGCGAGGAAGTCGGCGGATTGGGTGGGCTTGAAGCCGATGCCCCAGTCTTCGCGCTGGTAGTCGATGCCGAGTTCCTGGCAGGTCCAAAGCACTTTGCGCACGTTGATGGAGGACGTGCGGCCCAAGATTTTCAGTGAGTGTCCCATGGTGCTTTCCTAGCGGTGGAGAGCAACCAATCTAGCAGGGTCAGGTACTCTCCCGCACCTGCAACTCAAACCCCATGTCCACCACCGGCTTGGCGATCTTGTTGCCTGCCATGATTGTCAACAAGTGCTCCGCCGCACGCCGCCCAATCGCCTCACGCGGGGTGCTGATGCTGCTCAGGCGCGGCACCATGAAGGACGAGGCTGGCAGGTCGTTGAAACCGAGCACCGCGACGCGCTCCGGCACTTTGATGCCATGGCGCATGGCTTCCAGCAAGGCGCCCTGGGCCAGGTCGTCGTTGCCGAAGAAGATTGCATCCACGTCGGGATGGGCGGCCAGCAGTTGCAGGAAGAGTTCGCCACCCAGGCCGACTGAGGAAGGGCGGGGTGTCAGCAGTTCCAGCGCCGGGTCGTACAAGCCGGCGTGTTGCAGCGCTCGACGGAAACCTTCGCCGCGCAGCAACGTGCGTTGGTCCAGTTGCGCGCCGATATACGCCAGGCGTTTGTACCCACGGGACAACAGATGCGCCGCCGCCGTTTCGCCCGCACTCAGTTGCGAGAAACCCACGCAGTTCACCCCGGCGTTGGGGTCCAGGTCCATCATGTACACGCACGGCACATTGCTGGCCTCGACCATCCGTCGGGCGCTTTCGGTGCGATCAAATCCGGTGAGCAGCAAACCCCGTGGCTGGTAGGCCATGTAGTTGCGCAGCAGGTTTTCTTCTTCATCGCGGGAATAATGGAAGTTGCCGATCAGCACTTCAAAGCCCTTGGGTCGCAGCACTTGGTGGATGGCTTCGAGGGTTTCGATAAACAGCAGGTTGGACAGCGACGGCACCAACACCACCACCGAATGGCTCTGGGCTGAGGCCAGGGCGCGGGCGGCGGGGTTGACCACGTAGTTCAGTTCGGCGGCGGCCTGCTGCACTTTTTCCACCAGTTCGGTGGCGACGGTGCTGATGCCGCGCAGCGCGCGGGACGCGGTAATCGGGCTGACGCCAGCCAGGCGGGCGACTTCGTTTAGGGTCGGGCGACCCGTGGTGCGCAATTTTTTATCGTTCTTGGAGGTCATCAGGCGGCTTGCCAAACAAAAATCGAGGCACTAAGGTAGCGCTGTCTCCAAAAGGCTGCAAATTCTTGAACAAAGGGTTGCCTGATCCTGTTCAAAGCGTTGGAGCGGATGCACGCGTCACTCCATAAAAAAAGACAAGACGGCGCGGGAAAAGCCTGTTTTTGCACTAGCCTTACAGCGTGCAAAGGTAGCGCTATCTGCGTCCTGAGGTGTTTCATGAGTCAACCTGTTACCGCCCTGGTCATCATGGGTGTTTCCGGCTGTGGCAAGTCCAGCGTCAGCGAGGCCCTGTGCCGCCTGAACGGCGCTACCGCCATTGAAGGCGACAGCTTTCACCCAGCCGCCAACATCGAAAAGATGAGCGCCGGCCACCCCCTCAACGACGACGACCGCGCCGGCTGGCTCGACATCCTCTGCGATGAACTGCGCCGTTCTCTCAAAGCGGGCGAGCATCCTGTGCTCACCTGTTCCGCCCTGAAAAAGAAATACCGCGACCACCTGCGCGAAGCCGCGCCGGGCCTGGGTTTTGTCTTTTTGGAGCTGACCCGCGCCGTGGCCGCCGACCGCGTGTCCCATCGCCCTGGGCATTTCATGCCGGCCAGCCTCATCGACAGCCAGTTTGCCACCCTTGAATCGCCCAAAGGCGAACCGCTGACCCTGGCTCTGAACGCCAGCGAAGACAGCATCGAGGAACTGGCCGAGCAGACCAACGCCTGGTGGCTGCAACACGGCTTTGAACCTACTTATTAATTTTTTGCCGGAAAAGATAGCGCTATCCCCGGCAGGAAATTCAACACCCGCTTTAATAACAACAACAAACAGGAGAGACCCCCCATGTTTGGCATGTCCCACGAGTCTTACCTGCTGCTTGATGCAGTGGTCACTATCATCGGGTTGATCGTTCTGATCACCAAGTTCAAGGTGCATCCGTTCATTGCACTGATCATCGCGGCCGGCTTCCTCGGCCTGACCTCGGGCATGCCCGTGGACAAGATCATCAAGGCGTTCCAGGACGGCTTCGGCGGGGTGCTCGGCTTTGTCGGCATCATCCTCGCGCTGGGCACGATGCTCGGCAAGATGATGGCCGAATCCGGCGGTGCCGATCAGATCGCCCAGACCCTGATCCGCGCCTTCGGCAAAGAGAAGGTCCAGTGGGCCATGATGTTTGCCGCGTTCCTGGTGGGCATCCCGCTGTTCTTCGAGATCGGCTTTGTGCTGCTGATCCCGCTGGTGTTTATCGTCGCGCGCCGCACCGGCGTGTCGCTGATCAAGATCGGTATCCCGCTGCTCGCCGGCCTCTCGGCGGTACACGGGCTGGTGCCACCGCATCCGGGCCCGCTGCTGGCCATCGGCGTGTTTGGCGCGGACATCGGCAAGACCATCCTCTACGGCCTGATCGTCGCACTGCCGACCGCCATCATCGCCGGCCCGATCTTCGGTACGTTCATCGCCAAGTACATCCCGGGCAACCCGTCCCAGGAACTGGTCGATCAACTGGCCCGCGAGTCGGAACACAAGAACCTGCCGAGCTTCAGCATCACCCTGATTACCGTGCTGTTGCCGGTGTTCCTGATGCTGCTCAAAACCTTCGCCGATATCGGCTTGCCGGACGGCCACATCGTGCGCAACTGGATGGACATGATCGGTCACCCGATCTCCGCCCTGTTGCTGGCGTTGCTGCTGTCGCTGTACACCTTTGGCCATCGCCAAGGCATTCACTCCAAGCAGATCCTCAAATTGCTCGACGCCAGCCTGGCGCCGACCGCTGCGATCATCCTGATCATCGGTGCCGGCGGTGGCTTCAAGCAGATGCTGGTGACCAGCGGTGTGGGCGACGTGATTGGCCATATGGCGGTGAACGCGCAGATCAATCCGATCCTGCTGGCGTGGCTGGTGGCGGCGGTGATCCGTGTGGCAACCGGTTCGGCCACGGTGGCGACCATTACTGGCGCGGGCATTGTCGTGCCGGTGGTGGGGATGATTCCGGGGGTTAACCGTGAGCTGCTGGTGTTGGCAACGGGGGCGGGTTCGTTGATCCTGTCTCACGTCAACGATGCGGGGTTCTGGCTGGTGAAGCAGTACTTCAACATGACCGTGGCCGAGACGTTCAAGACGTGGACGGCGATGGAGACGATTCTGTCGATTGTGGCGTTGATCTTCATCATGTTGTTGTCGTTGGTGGTGTAAGCCGCACCACCGTTACCCATGTGGTAACCCGATCAAGTGTGGGAGCTGGCTTGCCTGCGATGCAGACACCTCGGTGTAGCAGATACACCGAGGTGATGCTATCGCAGGCAAGCCAGCTCCCACATTTTTGATCACATTTCTACAGGTGGATTGCGTCAGGCTTTAGTGACCAGTCCATCCGCCCTGAACATCCCGCGAATCCCCCGCACCGCCTGGCGAATCCGGTCCTGGTTCTCGATCAGCGCAAAGCGCACATGGTCATCGCCATACTCGCCAAAACCGATGCCCGGCGACACACACACCTTCGCCTCCAGCAGCAGCTTTTTGGCAAATTCCAGCGAACCCATGGCGGCATATGCTTCGGGAATCTTCGCCCAGACGTACATCGACGCCTTCGGGTTCTCGACCATCCAGCCCAGTTCATGCAGGCCCTTGACCAGCACATTGCGGCGCTGGCGGTACTGTTCGGCGATGTCTTTAACGCACTGCTGATCGCCTTCCAATGCCGCAATCGCCGCGACTTGCAGCGGAGTGAAGGTGCCGTAGTCGTGGTAGCTCTTGATGCGTGCCAGGGCGTTGACGAGTTCCGGGTTGCCCACCATGAAACCGATGCGCCAGCCGGCCATGTTGTAGCTCTTGGACAAGGTGAAAAACTCCACCGCGATGTCCTTGGCGCCCGGCACTTGCATGATCGACGGGGCTTTCCAGCCGTCGTAGACGATGTCGGCGTAGGCCAGGTCGTGGATCACCAGCACGTCGTACTGCTTGGCCAGCGCGATCACACGTTCGAAGAAGTCCAGTTCCACGCACTGCGCGGTGGGGTTGGACGGAAAGCCGAGGATCATCATCTTCGGCTTGGGGATCGAGCCGCGAATCGCCCGTTCCAGCTCCGCGAAGAAGTCCACGCCAGGCACCAGCGGCACCGAACGCACTTGCGCGCCGGCAATTACCGCACCGTAGATGTGAATCGGGTAGCTGGGGTTGGGCACCAGCACGGTGTCGCCCTGGTCCAGGGTGGCCAGCATCAAGTGTGCCAGGCCTTCCTTGGAACCGATGGTCACGATGGCTTCCGACTCGGGGTCGATGTCCACTTCATAACGGTCCTTGTACCAGCGCGAAATCGCCCGGCGCAGACGCGGAATACCTTTGGACGTGGAGTAGCCGTGAGTGTCTTCACGCTGGGCAACTTGCACCAGCTTTTCGACAATGTGCGGCGGCGTGGCGCCGTCAGGGTTGCCCATGCTCAAGTCGATGATGTCTTCGCCGCGCCGACGCGCAGCCATCTTCAGCTCGGCAGTGATATTGAAAACATACGGGGGGAGTCGATCTATGCGCGCAAAGCGGCGCGGCGAACCTTGGTCTGCCATTGTTGCCTCGAAGTACGTAAGCGCCCGGAACCGTCCGAGCGACGTCGGCCACTGCGGTGGCCTGCGGGGCAGACAATACGGTCGATGATGGCCCGTTGTCCAGATGCGCAGAAAAATTTTCTACATGGAGTACGACGTGGATATGCCCCTATACTCGTTGCGGGTTTGTTCCCTCATAAGAAGGAGACTGTTCGTATGGATCAGCAGACAAAACAACCGTTAGAGCCACGCATGGAAGCCGGTAAAGCCCTGGTGATCGCCGGGGTGCAAGGGCGTTATTCGAAGGCCACCGTGGGGGATATCCCCAAACTGTGGGAGTTGTTCGATACCTGCATCGAGGGCATCAAGAAGCGTGTGGGCGGTGTGACGTATGGCGTTTGCTATAACCCCAAGCATGGCGAATTCGACTACATGGCCGGTGTCGAAGTCCCGACCAAAGCCGATGTGCCAGGCAACTTCGAATGCATCGAAATCCCACCGCTCAACTATGCCGTGTTCCCGCATTACGGGCCGGTGCAGGCGCTTGAGCAAACCTACGAGCGCATCATGTTCGAATGGCTGCCGCACTCGGGATACAAGGTGATGGGCGCGGATTTCGAGCGCTACAGCGCGGATTTCCATGCGCGCAAGGGCACCGGGACCGTGGAGATCTGGTTGCCGGTGGGCGAAAGAGGCTGACGCCCTAGGCGATGTCACGTAAACAGGACATTGACGTCTGAAGGTCATGTTTACGTGACATCAATGGGCCCGGTTAAACACCCACCGCAACCTCCGTTCATACCCAATCCGCCCCTTGTACGCCTCTCCGCCATCCACCCACCCAGCCCCCAGATACAGCCTCATCGCCGTCACATTGTGCGCATCCACCGACAACTCCAGTCCCTTGATCTGCGGCCACGCCTGCAATGCCGCTGCGGGCAGCGCTTGCAGGCAGGCTTTGCCAAACCCACGCCCTTGCTGATGCCGATCCACCTGCAACGCATGCAAGGTTGCGCTGTGTGCATCCGCCCAGTGGGGCAGGCAAGGCGGGCGTTTGAGCAGTAGGAATGCCACGGGCGTTTCGTCGGCGAGCAGGGCGAAGCCTTTGATGGCATCGGGATGGGGATTGACCAGCAGGCTGTTCAGCGCACAGTAGATATCGCCGGAATACGCCAGTTGTTCGGGGTGCACTTGCAGGGTGTCGAGTTGCTGTTTCTGCGCAAGGCTCAGCGTCTCATAAAGGGCGAGGCGGGTTTCCATCGGGGGCGTATCCGAAATCCTACAAAGAGGCGTCGATTCTAGCGGGTTTGCCGGGGGCGAAATTATTTTTAAGCGGCTTGTCGATTTGCCGGTTGGCCATTCGACTAAGGGTGTCTTCCGTGATGTTTTCTACCCCAAGGAGTATCGCCATGAGCACTGCCATCAACACCCTGATCGAACAATGGAAACAAGCGGTCACCGCCAAGGATGTCGAGAAAATTGTCAGCTATTACGCCGACGATATCGTCGCGTTCGACGCCGTTGGCGCCCTGCAGTTCAAGGGCAAGGCTGCGTACCAGGCGCATTGGCAGGCCTGCATGGAATTCTGCCCTGGCCCCGGCGTCTTCGACTTTCATGAGCTGCATATCGTTGCCGGAGCAGACAGCGCCTTTGCCCATTGGCTGGCCCACTGCGGCGGCACCGGGCCGGACGGCGTGCTCAAGACGTGCTGGATGCGCGTCAGCGCCGGTTATCAACGCATCGATGGCCAATGGAAAGTGGTGCATGAGCACTGGTCCGCGCCGTTCGACATGGAAACCGGCGCCGGTCTGTTCGACCTGAAACCTTGACCTGCGCGATCTATAGTCAGTAGTCCGAAAACGGAGAAGCCCATGAAATACCTCTGCCTGATCTACAGCAACGAACAGGTGCTGCACACCTCGCCGGATAGCCCGGCAGACCCGGAGTGCTTCGCCTACGCGCAGTCCGTTCAGGCCAGCGGTCGCATTCTGGCTGCCGAGCCGCTGCAGTCGGTGAGCACCGCCACCACCGTGCGTATGCGCAATGGCAAGTTGTCGATCACCGACGGGCCGTTTGCCGAGACCAAGGAGCAGCTCGCCGGTTTCTACCTGATCAAGGCCCGTGACTTGAATGAAGCGGTCCAGGTGGCCGGTGGTATTCCGGCCGCTCGGGTCGGCAGTGTGGAAGTGCGCCCCGTGCGTGAATTGAATCTCTGAATACAACAACCCTAAGACTCAAGAGGTTTACACCATGTCTACGCAACCTGCCGAGTTTGAATTGTCCATCCGCCGTGTGATCGATGCACCGCCCAGCCGCGTGTTCCGTGCCTGGACCGAGCCCGCCTTGCTCCAGCAATGGTGGGGGCCTCACGGCATGACCACCCCCGAGTGCGAAATGAACCTGTGGGTCGGTGGTTTGTTTCGCACCTTGATGCGGGCGCCGGACGGTGCCGAGTACCCGACCCAAGGTGTGTTTCTGGAAATTGATGCGCCCAATCGGCTGGTGTTTACCGACGCCTTCATGCCCGGCTGGATACCCTCGGGCAAGCCGTTCATGAGCGCCGAAGTCACCTTCGAAGAGGTCGACGGCAAGACGCTTTACACCGCCCGCGCCATGCACTGGAGTGCCGAAGACAAGCAGGCCCACGAAGCCATGGGCTTTCATGATGGCTGGGGCCAGAGCCTGGATCGGCTGGTCACCCTGGTGACCGAGGGCATGCCCGATTGACCCAGCCGGTCGAGGCCATTTATCGCCGCGAATCACGTCGAGTCCTCGCGACGCTGATTCGCTTGCTGGGCGATTTCGACCTGGCCGAAGAAGCCCTGCACGAAGCGTTTTTTGTGGCGGTGCAGCGTTGGCCGCAGGAGGGTGTGCCGGACAATCCACGCGCCTGGCTGGTGTCGACCGGGCGCTTCAAGGCCATCGATCGTTTGCGCCGCCAGGCGCGGTTCACCCCGTTGTTGCAGGAGCAGGCCGATGCGCTGGAAGCGGCTGACTGGAGCGATGAAGACGTGGAAGACGATCGCCTACGGCTGATTTTCACCTGCTGCCACCCGGCACTGGCGGCCGACGCCCAGGCGGCGCTGACCTTGCGCGAGATCTGTGACCTCACCACCGAAGAAATCGCCCGGGCGTTCCTGGCCACGCCGGCCACCATCGCCCAGCGCATCGTGCGGGCCAAGGGCAAGATCCGCGAGGCGAAGATCCCGTATCAAGTGCCATCCCGAGACGAATTGCCCGAGCGGCTGGACAGCGTGTTACGGGTGATTTACCTGGTGTTCAACGAGGGATATTCGGCGTCCATGGGGGCCGATATGACCCGCGAGGATTTGACCCGTGAGGCCATTCGCCTGGGGCGTTTGTTGACGGAGCTGCTGCCCGAACCGGAAGTCATGGGCCTGCTGGCGTTGATGCTGCTGCACGAATCCCGTCGCCCGGCACGCACCACGGCCAGTGGGGAGTTGGTGTTGTTGGATGAACAGGACCGCTCGCTGTGGGATGTGTCCATGATCGGCGAAGGCTGCGCACTGGTGGAGCATGCACTTGGCACACGGCGCTTTGGTCCGTATTGCCTGCAAGCCGCGATTGCGGCTGTACACGCCGAAGCGTCCAGTGCGGGTGAAACCGACTGGCCGCAGATCGTCGGGCTTTACGATGTGTTGCTCAGGATGATGCCGTCAGCGGTGATCGAACTGAACCGTGCCGTGGCATTGGCCATGCGCGATGGCCCCTTGGCGGGATTGCAGCAGGTAGAAGGGATTCTGGCGCGTGGCGAGTTGCTGGATTATCACCTGGCGCACTCGGCACGCGGGGAGTTTTACCGGCAGTTGGGCTGTGTCGAAGAGGCGCGAGTCGCCTACGAACGGGCGCTGGCCTTGGCCCAACAAGCACCCGAACGCAGGTTTATCGAAAAGCGTTTGGCTGGACTCTGAATCAAGGCTGCTGACGCGTTGCCGCCAATACGATTTCGCGAATGCACACATGCTGCGGCTGCTGGTAGGCATAGGCAATCGCCGAGGCCACGTCATGGGCGCTGAGTACGGTGCCGCCCATGTCCTGTTTCCACGCCTGATAGCCGGTCTTGATCGCCTCATCGGTGGTGTGGCTGAGCAATTCGGTTTCCACTGCACCTGGGGCAATGGTGATGACGCGCACGTTGCTCGGCGACAATTCTTCGCGCAGGTTTTCCGAAATCCCGTGTACTGCGAACTTGGTGCCGACATACGCCACATGATTCGGGAAGGTCTTGCGCCCGGCCACCGAGCTGACGTTGATGATGGTGCCGCCTCGGCGCGCAACCATGCTGCCGGCCACGGCGTGGATGCCGTTGAGCAGGCCTTTTACGTTCACATCCAGCATCTGTTCCCACTGCGCCGGGTCTTGCTCGCTGACTGCGCCCAGCAGCATTACGCCGGCATTGTTGATCAGCGCATCGGCTGGGCCGAACTGGGCTTCGGCTTCTTGCACGGCGGCGACCAGGGCCGCGCGGTCGGTGATGTCGACGCCACGGTTCAAGGTGTTTGGCAGGCCCAGATCGTTAAGGCGATCAATGCGACGCGCCAGCAACAACAGCGGGTGGCCGGCGGCCGACAACAGGCGGGCGGTGGCTTCGCCGATACCGGAACTGGCGCCGGTGATGATGATCAATGGCTTGCTCATGCATGAACTCCTGGAATAAGAAAAACCGATAACTGAATCGTGGTCGCAGTATATTTACCGTCGCAAAGGCTGAAAAATGCCTTATTTCTCTGTCAGCCATCGGATTCAGCTATGGATGTTCGTCACCTCAAGGCATTTCTCGCGGTTTTTGAAGAGCGCAATATCACTGCGGCGGCCCAGCGTTTGTTCATCAGCCAGCCGACCTTGTCGGTAACCATCAAACAACTGGAAGACGAACTGGGCGTGGCGTTGTTTGTGCGTCAGCCACGGGGAGTGGAGGTGAGTGCCGAGGCGCGTGTGCTGTACCCCCAGGCGCGACGCATGGTGGCTGAAGCCGATGCGTTGAGCCGCCTGTTTCGCGGACGCGAAAATCGCATCGCCCTGGAACTGGGGGTGGAAGGCGATATTGCCGACAGCCAGATCGAAACCTTCCTGCGCATGGCGCACCAAGGCCTGCCGGGTTTGCTGCTGACCTTGCAGGAAGGCTGCGAAGGCGAAGGGCGCCTGGCCGTGGAGGAAATGTGCTGCGAGGACGAGTTGTTTCTGCCGCTTTGGGAAGAGTCGTACGTGATGGCGTTGCCTGCCGCGCATCCCATGGCGCAGCCGGGCAAGGAACAGGCCTGGACGCCGATTGAAGACTGGATCACCTGCCCGCAGCACGATTCCCATCAACGCTTGATGGCCTTGTATGGTCGCTCGCCGCAAGCGGTGGCCGGGCATGCCGGTTCGCTGACCCAGGCGTTGCATATGGTCGCGGCGGGTGTGGGCGTGGCGATGTTGCCGCAGTCGCTGGCGGCGGAGCGGGCCGGTGTGGTGATTCGGGAGTGGCATTTGCCGGCCCCCACGCGTCGGGTGGGCTTGTGTTTCGCTGCGCAAGCCTTGGAGTCGCCCGCATTACGTGCGCTGCACGAGTATTTCCAGACCCACCGCCCGCCGCAATTGTCGGCCGCATAAGCCTGTAGGGTTATTCGAGCATCTGGCTCAACATCCAGCTTCCCGCCGGCCCTGGTGGATGTTGGCGCGACCACAGTGCATCCACCGCCACCGAGCGTGGCCAGCCCCGGACGTTGAGTTCAACCAGCCCGGCATTACCAAAACGCTCCACCAACCAGCGCGGCAATTCCGCCCAGCCGAAGCCGAGTTGAGCCATCTCCATCAGCATCAGAAAACTCGGCGCCGACCATACACGGCCCGAGGGGCGCGTTTCGTTGGGGCTGATGATGCTCCCCAGGCGCAGTTCACGGTGTTGCTGCAAGGCTTGCGGGTCGATGTTTTGGACGCGGGTCAACGCGTGGGTGGGGGCGACGAACAGCGCGATTTCCGTGCGTTCGGCCACAGGCGAGCGCGTCAGGTCGGGCGGGTAAACCTCCTGGGCTTCGATCAAGGCAATCTGTGCGCGGCCGCTCTGCACCAGGGCGATCAAGTCTTCGCACTCGGCGATCAGCCATTCCAGTTCAAGGTCCGGGTAGCGTTGTTCGAACGCTTTGAGGGCGAGCTCAAAGCGTTCTGACTGGTAGGTGTCTGACATGGCGATCGTCACCTTCGGCTCCAACCCCTGGGCCAACTGGCTCGCCGCTAACTCCAGACGGCTGCTGGCCTCCAGCACCTGCTCGGCGCGCTGCAGTAGCACCTGCCCGGCGGGGGTCAGTGTCGGCTTGCGGCTGCTGCGGTCGAACAGCACCACATCCAGGTCAATCTCCAGACTCGCCACTGCCGCACTGACAGTGGACTGGCTCTTGCCCAGCTTGCGCGCTGCGGCAGAAAAGGAGCCTTGGGTCGCGGCCTGGACAAACGCTTGCAACACTTCGTGGGAGGCCATGACTATCGCCTTGATCGATGGTTATTAGTTATGAAGTATCGATTCAAAGGGTAATCATGGCAACCATCGTCACTCACGGAGAAGGGTCATGCACCCCACCAAGTCGATTACTGAACGTGTTTGCCAAGCCCTGGGTTTTGAAGGCCTGGCGTTGTTGATCTGTACACCACTGCTGGTCTGGATCACCGGCCGGCCGGCGCTGGAAATGGGCGCGGTGACCTTGGGTCTGAGCCTGCTGGCGCTGACCTGGAACATCATTTTCAACAGCCTGTTCGACCGCCTCAAGGTGCGCCTGCAACTCTCGGGCGGCGGTTGGACGCGGGTGTTGCATGCACTGATGTTCGAAGGCGGACTGATTATCGTCGCGGTGCCTTTGATCGCGGCGTGGCTGAACATCAGCCTGATGCAGGCGTTTATGCTCGACATCGGTGTACTGCTGTTTTTCCTGCCGTACACCTATGTCTATCACTGGGGCTATGACGTACTGCGCGAGAAGTTTCTACAGAAACATGCCGCCCGACGCCTCGATGCGCTGCCCCGTGATCCAGTTGCTGCCGTCGGCCAGCAGGACGCCGATGGCACCGCCAATATCGTCCGGTAAGCCTGCCCGGCCCAGGGCTGTGTTGTTGGCGACCATCGTATTGAGCGCCGCATTGTCGCGCACGGCGCCGCCGCCGAAGTCGGTTTCGATGGCGCCGGGCGCGAGGATGTTCACGGTGATCCCACGGCCGCCCAACTCCTTGGCCTGATAGCGGGTCAGCACTTCCATCGCACCTTTCATCGACGCATACGCCGCATACCCCGGCAGGCTGAATCGCGCCAGACCGCTGGAAATATTGATGATGCGCCCGCCATCGCTGATCAGCGGCAGCAGTTTTTGCGTGAGGAAAAACGGCGCCTTGAAGTGAATCGCCACCAGTTGGTCGAACTGCGTTTCGGTGGTCTCGGCAAAGCTGGCATGGGCGCCGATGCCGGCGTTGTTGATCAGAAAGTTGAAGTGATCCTGTGCAAATACATCCTTGAGCAAGCGGCCGACTTCACCGACAAAGCCATCGAAGCTGCCACTCTGGCTTACATCCAGTTGCAACATGGCGGCGCGGCCACCCAGTGCTTGAACCTGTTCGACCACCGCTTGGGCTTCAGCCGCCGCGCTGTGGTAAGTGCCGATGATGTCAACGCCCTGTGCCGCCAGGTGCAACGCGGCGTTTTTACCCAGGCCACGGCTGGCGCCGGTGATGAGTGCGATTTTACGGGTCATGGTGCAGTCCTCTCAGGTGATCAGTGGCAGCGAGTGTATTTATTCGCCCCTAACGTGATAAACAGCGCTATACCGGAATCACTGGCCGGATAAGGCGAACAATCCCATGAACAAACTTGAGCTGCTGCGCACCTTCGTGCGCGTCACCGAACTGTCGAGTTTTACCCAGGCCGGCGAGAGCCTGGGCCTGCCGCGCTCTACCGTGTCGGAACATGTGCAGGCGCTGGAAGAATTGCTCGGCGCGCGTTTGCTGCAACGCACCACGCGCAAGGTGCAGGCGACCCAGGATGGCCGTGTGCTGTATGAGCGCAGCAAGGACTTGCTGGCGCACATGGAAGAGTTGGAAGGGTTGTTTCGCCAGGATGAGGCGCAACTGACCGGACGGATTCGCGTGGACATGCCCAACGTGATGGCGCGCAGCATGATTCTGCCGCACCTGCCGCTGTTCATGGAACGCCATCCGCTGATCCAGATGGAAATCAGCAGCTCGGACCGCCAGGTGGACCTGATCGCCGAAGGCTTCGACTGCGTGTTGCGGGTAGGCGCCCAGCCCGATCAAACCGTGGTAGCGCGCCGGGTGTGCAGCATGCCGATGGTCAACTGCGCGAGCCCGGCCTACCTGCAGCGCTACGGTGTGCCGCAGACCCTGGCGGACTTGGCGGATCATCAATTGGTGCATTACGTAAGGCCGTTGGGCGCACGCTCATCCGGCTTCGAATACCTGTCGGGCGGCAAAGTACTGCGGGTGCCGATGTCCGGGCGTGTCACCGTCAACAGCACGGATGCCTATCAAGCGGCGTGCCTGGGCGGCTTCGGCATTACCCAGGTGCCGTTGCTGGGGATACGCACCTTGTTGGCCAATGGAGAACTGGTGTCGGTGCTGCCGGATTACCCGGCGCCGCCGTTGGACGTGTCACTGCTGTACGCCGGCCAGCGTCACTTACCGTTGCGGGTGCGGGTGTTCATGGACTGGTTGGCGGCGACGTTGCAAGCCCACCTTTAACGCCGCGCCGACAATTGTTGCGGTGCCAGGAACGCGTCGTGGAAGTAATCGCGCACCGCCTGCATCGCTGGGGTAAACGCGTGCTCGCGGTGCCAGGCCAGGCCCACACTCATCGGCGTCACTGGATCGGTGACGGTGAGTGTTTCGATACGCTTGCCTTCCAGGGACCAGGGCCTGTGCACCAGGTCCGAAAGGATCGCCACGCCGCTGCCATTGGCGACCATGCTGCGCACCGCCTCCACCGAACTGGTGCGCAGGCGCACCTTGGGCGTCTGCCCGGCTTGTTCCCAATAACGCATGGCGCTGTGTTCGGCCTCGTCGACGGTGAGCAGGATGTAGGGCTCCTGGGCCACATCCGCCAGGCTCACGGCGCCGCGTTCGCACAGGGGATGATGGCTGGGCAGCCATAGGCGGCGCTCCGAATTGAACAGGATTTCCGAGACGATATCCGGGTGAGTGAGGTTGGCAGTGAGTACCACCGCCATGTCGAACTGGCCGTCGAGCAGCCCTTGTTCGATGGCCTGACGTTCCTGCTCAAAGACTTCGATGGTTACGTCCGGATGCCAGTGTTCCATGCGTTGCAAGTGGTGGGGCAGGAAGTAGCCGAGCACCGTGTAACTGGCCGCCAAGCGCAGCACGCCGCGGGCGCGGTAGTCGGGCAGTGGGCTGTTCAGCGCGTCATCGACACTGCGCAGGATCACGTAGGCACGGTTGAGAAAGTGCCGGCCCGCGTCGGTCAGATTCATGCCTTGGGCCGATCGCACGAACAGCTGTACGCCGAGCATCGCCTCCAGCTCCTTGATCGCCGTGGTCACCGCCGATTGCGAGATGTTCAGGTGGATGGCTGCCTGAGAAATCTGGCCGATTTCGGCGGTGGCGACGAAATAACGAATTTGACGCAAGGTGAGGGACATCGGCCTCTCCAAAACATAGGGCTATCTGATTTTCAGAAGATGGGCCATCTGATAATAGATCTTCCCAAGGGGTCAAGCCGCAGCCTACTTTTCTTCCATCACTTTGGCGGAGCGACTCTGATGCAGGCAGTGGATTTCAATTCGGACATGGGCGAAGGCTTTGGCCCCTGGACCATCGGTGATGGCGTCGACGCCGAGCTGATGGCGTACATCAGCTCGGCCAACATTGCTACCGGCTTCCATGCTGGCGACCCCGGCACCATGCGTCGTACGGTCGAGCGCGCCAAGCAACTGGGCGTGGCCATCGGCGCGCATCCGGGTTTTCGGGACCTGGTCGGCTTCGGTCGTCGTCACATCAACGCCCCGGCCCAGGAGTTGGTCGACGACATGCTCTACCAGCTCGGCGCCCTGCGGGAAATCGCCCGCGCCCAAGGCGTGACCCTGCAACACATCAAGCCCCACGGCGCGCTGTACATGCACCTGGCCCGTGATGAAGAAGCGGCGCGGCTGCTGGTGCAGAACCTGCAAATCATCGAACCGACGCTGTTGTTGTACTGCATGCCCAACTCGGTGATCTGGCGCGTGGCCAAGGAGCTGGGGCAGCCGGTGGTGCGGGAGTTTTATGCCGACCGTGAGTACGATCTGACCGGCTCCATCGTGTTTACCCGCAATGTGCGAGCGCTGGATCCTGCAACGGTGGCGGCGCGCGTCTTGCGGGCTTGTCAGACCGGGCTGGTGCGAACCGTGGAAGGCGAAGACCTGTTTATTGAATTCGATTCCATCTGCCTGCACAGCGACACGCCGGGTGCCCTTGAGTTGGTAGAGGCGACCCGCGAAGCGTTGGACCGAGCGGGCATCACCGTCAAAACACCACAATAAAAACGATTCCTCAATTTTTTCGCCTGCCTTTCTACAATGATTCCAAGAGGAACAGACATGGCTGAAACATCTCCCATCCGCTACAGCTTCGGCGGTGATGAACACCTGTTTGCCGAGGTCAGCGACAGCATGTCCCTGGAGGCCTTTTTCAAAGGCATGGCGGTGACCCGTGCCGTGGAGCGCCTGGCGCTGGAAGGCGTGCTGGATGTGTGCCTGGCCAATGCGTCGTTCCAGATCCGCTTTGACCCCGACCGCATCGCCCCACATGTGCTGCTCGATGCGGTGCAGACCGCCGAAGCCCAGGTCGTGGCCGAGCGCACCTTGCACACGCGCATCATCGAAATCCCGGTGCTGTACAACGACCCGTGGACCCACGAAACCCTGATGCGTTTTCGCGACCGCCACCAAGACCCCAGCGGTACGGACCTGGAGTACGCCGCGCGCATCAACGGGCTGGCCGATGTCGAGGCGTTTATAGCCGCCCACAGTGGTGCGCCGTGGTTTGTGTCGATGGTCGGATTCGTGGCGGGCCTGCCATTCATGTTCCAGATGGTCGAGCGTGAGCGGCAATTGCAGGTGCCCAAGTATCTGCGCCCGCGCACTGACACGCCGAAACTCACCCTCGGCCATGGCGGCTGTTTTGGCTGCATCTACTCGGTACGCGGTGCCGGCGGTTACCAGATGTTTGGCGTGACTCCAGCACCGATCTACGACCCGGCGCAGCAACTGGCGTACCTCAAGGAACACATGGTGTTCTTCCGTCCTGGCGATATCGTGCAGTTCAAACCCATGGACCGTGAAGCCTACGACTTGGCGGTGGCCGACGTGGATGCAGGACGTTTCGACCTGCGCATCCGTCCCGTGGAATTTTCCCTCGACGCCTTTCTCGCCGACCCCATCGGTTATCCGAAATCCCTGCAGGAGGCACTGGCATGATCAAGGTCCTCAAACCCGGCCTCGCCACCTCCGTGCAGGACCTTGGCCGCGAAGGTTACTATCACTTGGGCATCCCGCCGTCAGGTGCGCTGGACCAGTACGCGTTGAGTGCGGCCAACCACCTGGTGGGCAACCCGGCCGGTGCGGCGGGCCTGGAATGCACGCTGATCGGCCCCGAACTGGAGTTTCAGCAGGACGCGCTGGTGGCCCTCAGCGGCGCCTTGATGTCGCCGCGCCTGGACGGTGAAGTGGTGCACCAGGACACCGCATTTCAGGTGCGCGCCGGGCAGGTGTTGCGCTTCGAGTTTCCCAAGGCGGGCGCACGGACCTACCTCGCGGTGGCCGGCGGGATTGACGTGCCGTTGGTGCTGGGCAGTCGCTCGACTTACACCCTTGGCGCCCTCGGTGGGTTCCATGGGCGGCGCTTGCAGGAAGGTGATGAACTGCCCATCGGTGACGCCAGTGGGGTGGGCCGGGCGGGCAACAGCCTGCCGATGGCACTGCGCCGATCAGTGGGCGGTGATGTGACTCTGCGTGTAGTGCCGGGGCTGTATTACGAGCGCCTGACGGAGGCGGCCAAGAGCAGTTTTTTTGCCGAACCGTGGACCGTGGGTTCCGAAGCCGACCGCATCGGGTATCGCTTCAAAGGCGGTAGTGCCCTGAGTTTCCAGCCACGGGAGCAGCCGTTTGGCGCGGGGTCGGATCCGTCGAATATCGTCGACAGTTGCTACCCGATTGGCTCGATCCAGGTACCGGCGGGCCTGGAGCCGATTGTGTTGCACCGGGATGCGGTGTCGGGCGGTGGCTACGCGATGATCGGTACGGTGATCAGCGCCGACCTGGACCTGATCGGCCAGATGCAGCCGAACCAGCGGGCGGGGTTTGTGGCGGTGACATTGGAGGAGGCGTTGGAGGCAAGGCGGGTGTACAAGAAGCGCAGCAAGGCCATGGCTGGACTCTTCAGCAACTGAATACGGCAGGACAAAATGTGGGAGGGGGCTTGCCCCCGATAGCGGTGTATCAGCCAGTCTATCTGTAGCTGACCCACTGCTATCGGGGGCAAGCCCCCTCCCACATTTGATTCTCTGTTCAATTTTGCTTTTGTAGCGTGTCAGAAGAGTTGGGTGAACAGCCAGTAGAGGCTACCTGACAGCAGGATGGCCGCTGGCAACGTCAGCACCCACGCCATCGCCAGGTTGCGGATTGTGCGCATCTGCAACCCGCCCCCGTTCGCGACCATGGTCCCCGCCACACCGGACGACAGCACATGCGTCGTCGACACCGGCAACCCATACATATCCGCCGCGCCAATCGTCAGCATCGCCACCATTTCTGCCGAGGCGCCTTGGGCGTAGGTCAGGTGCGTCTTGCCGATCTTCTCGCCCACGGTCACCACGATGCGCTTCCAACCGACCATGGTGCCCAGTCCCAGGGCGATGGCCACGGCGATCTTCACCCACAGCGGAATGAAGCGTGTGGAACTGTCGATCTGTTGCTTGAACAGTTGCAGCTTGCCCTGGGTATCCGCGTCGAAATTGCCGACTTTGCCCTTGTCCATCAGGCGAATGGTTTCGCTGGTCAGGTACATGTCATTGCGTACGTTGCCCACAGCCTCGGCGGGCACTTTGGCCAAGGAACCGTAGCCTTTGACTTCATCACCGATCTGCCCGGCCAGGGCGGCGAGGGCGGGTACCAGTTCCGGAGTAGCTTCCTTGGTGCGCACGTAGGTCGAGAGGATCGGGCGCGGGTCGCCGGCCAGTGCCTGCGGCGCGCTTTTCACCAGCGCCACTTGGGTCACTTCGGCCACCGCCGCAAACTGCAGCGACTGCTCGGCGGGCATGGTGCGGTTCAGTGCGTAGGCCATCGGCAGGGTGCCGACCAGGATCAGCATGATCAGGCCCATGCCTTTCTGCCCGTCGTTGGAGCCGTGGGCAAAAGACACGCCGGTGCACGTGGCGATCAGCAGGCCGCGGATCCACCACGGTGGCGGGGTGTCGCCTTTGGGTGCCTTGTACAGCGCGCGATTCTTGACGAACGCGCGCAGGGCCAGCAACAGCATCGCCGCAAAGGCAAAGCCGATCAGCGGCGACAGCAGCAAGGCGTAACCGATCTTGATTGCCTGGCTCCAGTCCACCCCACTGGTGCCATCACGCCCGTGCATCAAGGCATTCGCTACGCCGACGCCGATGATCGAACCAATCAACGTGTGGGACGACGACGCCGGCAAACCCAGCCACCAGGTGCCGAGGTTCCACAGGATTGCGGCGATCAACAGGGCGAAGATCATCGAGAAACCGGCCGACGAGCCCACCTGCAGAATCAACTCCACCGGCAACAACGCAATGATGCCGAACGCTACCGCGCCGCTGGAAAGCAGTACGCCCAGGAAGTTGAAAAAGCCTGACCACACCACCGCAAAGTGCGGCGGCAAGGAGTTGGTGTAGATCACCGTCGCCACGGCATTGGCGGTGTCGTGGAAACCGTTGACGAACTCGAACCCCAGGGCGATCAACAGCGCCACCCCGAGCAGCAAGAAGGGCGTCCAGGTGGTGAGTTGGGCGCCCATTTCGTGCATGTCATGCATCAGGCTGTAGGCGGTGAACAACAAGCCCATGGCGAGCACGGCGAAGAAGATGATTACCGTCACCAGGCCGGGTTTCTTGTCCAGCCTGGGTTTGGGATCTGCAGGTGAGGCGTGGGTGGAGGCAGTCAGGGAAGGGGTGGCCATGCCGGAGCATCCAGTGTGATGAGGATGTCGTTCATAGTCATTGCAGAATGTTACAGAGATGCTGCCATACATCAGTGTTTAGGTGATTGAGCTGGCCGCTGGTCAGTAATCCTTGCGCTTTCTGAAGGCCCAGCGCCCGGCAATCAACGTGAAGGTCGCGACGAGCGCCACCAGAATCCAGAAGCCTTCCGGGTCTTGGGAGAGCGGCACACCGCCCACGTTCATGCCGAAAAAACCGGCGATGATGTTGATGGGCAACGCCAGCACGGTCACCACGGTAAGGGTGAACAGCGTGCGGTTGCTTTGCTCGTTGAGGTTGGCGGCGATTTCTTCCTGCAACAACTTGATGCGTTCGCCCAGGGCCATCAGGTCGTTAATGATCAACGCAAACTCCTCGGTGGATTTGCGCAGCTCCTTCACGTCTTCCTTTTGCAACCACTGCGGCGGCCGGTTGAGCAGGCGCAGCAGCGAGCCCGGCTCCAGCGCCAGCAGGCGTTGCAGGCGCACCAGCACCCGGCGTGCGGCGCCGAGTTCGGCGCGGTTGGTGGACAGGCGCGAGGACAGCAACTGGTCTTCGATATGGTCGACGCTGATGCTGGTCTTGCGCACGATCTGGGTCAGCACTTCACCCTGGTCGCGTAACAGGTGCACCAGTAAGGCCAGCGGCGAGCGAAAGCTTTCACCGGCTTTTACCGACGAGCGCAGTTTATCCACCGAGTGCAGCGGTTGCAGGCGCGCACTGATCAACAGGCGGCTGCGGGCGCAGACCCACAGCGTGGAAATGTCCGACGAGACCATGCTGCTGAAGTTGAACACCACGTCGTTGACCACCGCCAGCAAGGCCGAGTCGACGTGTTCGATGCGCGTGGAACGCGAGCCTTCGTGCAGGGCTTCGAAGAACTCTTCCGGCAGATCCAGGTGGGCCTGCATCCAGCGCTCGCACGCGGCGTGGGCTAGGTTCAGGTGCAGCCACAAGAATTCTTCCGGGTCACCCGGTTGGCGCAACGCCTGGAGCGCCGCCGCCGAATCTATCTGCTCACCCTTTTCCCCTGGGCGAAAACGGAAACCGTAAAGCAAGCCAAACAGGTCGGAGTCCTGGTGGCTGTGGTCAATGCTGTGGTTCATGAGGGCTCGCAGAAAAAGCGCCTGTAGGAGATTTCACAGGTTCGCATGCGCGAATCATTGCAAGGGGATTTGACAGTTTTGTGACGGTTTGTTGAGTTGACAGCGCGCCTGGGCGCTTGGTCAGGCGGTTGGCAGGCGGAATGTGAACTCAGTGCCGTGCTCGGCGGTGGTGGAGATACTCAACTCGCCGCCGTGGGCGTCGGCAATCTGCTTGACGATATACAACCCTAGCCCCAGACCGGCCTGGGGTGTGTCCTTGGCGGGGCGTGAGTAGGGCTCGAACAGGCGGGGCAAGGCCAATGCGTCGATTTGCCCGGGGTTCTTGACCGTCAGGTTGAAATGGCCTTGCTCGATCTTTGCCGTGACTTCCACCGGCCCATCGTGACGGCCATGGTGGATGGCATTTGCGACCAGGTTGGAGAGCAACTGCGCCAGGCGGTCACGGTCGCCGCTCACGCCCTGCAGGTCGCCGATGTCTGCGTGGATCTGCCGTTGCGGGTGCACGCTCTGCACTTCAGATACCACATGCAGCAAGGCTTCCTGCAAATCCAGGCAATCGCTGATGTTCAGCCGGATGCCGCCGCCCAGGCGGCCACGGGCAAAGTCCAGCAAGTCTTCGACCAACTGCGCGGCGCGGCGACCGCTGGCGAGGATATGGCGTACGAGGGTGTCGGTGGCCGGGTCAGGGAATTTGCGCAGCAGCCGCTCGGCACCGAAATTGATCGCAAACAGCGGGTTGCGCAGGTCGTGGCCGAGCACGGCAATGAATTGCTCGCGCAGCTCGGCGGTGCCGCGCTCTTCCTGCAATTGCGCTTGGGTGTGAAGCGCGGCTTCTTCGGCTTCGATCTGCAGGGACAGCACCCTGGCGAATGACTCCATGGTCGACTGGATGCTGCTGCTGCGCAGGTGGGCCGGGTTGGGGTCGAGGGCGCAGATTGTGCCGAAGAACCTGCCGTCGGTGCGGAACACCGGCACCGAAATGTAGCTTTCGAATTGGTAGAGGCGCGGGGTGTGGTGGTCGTGGTAGAGCGGGTCCTCGCTGGCCTTGTCGATTACCACGGACACATGGGAGCCGCGGATTTCTTGGCAGAGGGTGGTGGTCAGGTCCAGTTCTGCGCCTACACCGAGGCCAAAGTCCAGATGATCGAGTACTGCGCAGGCGGTCCAGGTGTCGTCGGTCACCCGCGCTACGGCGGCAAAGCGCAGGCCGGTCATGTCGCTGATGACCTTGAGCATCGCGGGGACGGCACTTATGCGGCCAATGGTGGCGATGTCGGCGGCTTTTTGCTCCATGCAGCACTCTCGATCCGGAAGGTGGTGAGCGTTATGCCCCGGCCAATGAGTGGGATTTTAGCGACCTTGTGCGTTGTAGGGTAATTTCATTCGTTAAGTGGGGATTTTTCGTATGCGTGGGCATGAAAAAGCCGCGCTACCCGAAGGCGCGCGGCTATGAGTGAAGCGGTGACTCAACTGTCGATCTTGTCTTCCAGCACAGCACCGGTCTTGGCATCGAGCTTCACTTCAAACTTCTTGCCGGCGGTGTCGGTCAGGTCGACTTCGTAGACCAGTACGCCGCTGTTGTTATGGTCTAACTCGGTGTCAGTGATGGTGGCACCCGCGTGTTTGGCCACGGCGGCAGCGTTGAGTTTGTCGAAAGGCATCACTGCGCCGGACTTGACCAGACCTTCAATGTGGTCTGGGCGAACATCGGCCTGGGCCAGGCCAGCGGTCAGGGTCAGGGCGGTAGCGGCGAACAAAGCGGTCAAGGTTTTCATGGTGTGTATCCTTCTCAGGTGAGCTGTTTAAGTGGGGCCAGATTAACCAGCGCAACTTAATTCACCCTTAATTATTTCAAGCGGTTGCGCAGTTTGTTCAATCCGTCACGCGCGGGGAATTTCATGCTGGAGGCTCACTTCAAAGGAGACTCGGCATGAAACGGTTAGTGAGTTGGATCTACGCCCCTGCATTCCTGCTGGGGTTTCTCGGTTACGGGCTTTGGCAGCCGGACAGCTTGATTCTGCTGTTCGTGATTGCGGTGGTGGTGTCATTCCTGGCAGAACAATGGTTGCCCTATGAACCGCAGTGGAATCGCAGCCTGGGCGATCGTCGGCGCGATACGTTGCACGCCCTGGTCAACGAAAGCCTGAACGCTGTGGGCTTGTTGATCCTGCCAGGGCTCACGGCGTTATTGGCGTTTGAGGGCATTTGGCCGCGTGGCTGGCCGTTGTGGGAGCAACTGCTGATGGCCATTGTGCTGGCCGATGCCGGCATCACCTTGATGCATTACGCCAGCCATCGCGTCCGGCCGCTGTGGCGACTGCATGCGGTGCATCACAGCGTGCAGCGGCTCTATGGTTTCAACGGGTTGATGAAGCATCCCTTGCACCAGTTGCTGGAAGCCACGGCCGGTTTGCTACCGTTGATCCTGCTGGGCATTCCCCTGGACGTGGCCCAGTTGCTGGCATTGGCCATTGCCCTGCAATTGCTGCTGCAGCATTCCAATGTGGAGATGCGCCTGGGGCCGTTGCGCTGGGTGTTCGCCTGGGCGCCAGTGCATCGGTTTCACCATATGAAATATGGCCGCGCCGGGGATGTGAATTTCGGTTTGTTCTTCAACCTGTGGGATTGGCTGCTGGGCACGGCGTATTACCGCGAACGCTATCGCATGGGGCCGGGGGATCTGGGGATTGGCAGTCGTCCGGACTTTCCGGTGGACTATGGGGCGCAGTTGCGTGATCCCTTCAAGGCGGTTGGCTTGAGCAAGGAGCCGTCACTGCCGGACGATTTACGTTAACAGTTGAACATCCAGCTGGCGCAATGAGGCGGCTGCCGTGACGCCAAACAGCTGCTTCATGGTCCGCGAAAAATGCGCCGAATCGGCAAAGCCCGCACCGTGAGCCGCATCGGTCAGCGTGCCGCCTGCGAGCGCCAGTTGCAGGGCGACGCGCAATCGTCGCCACAGCACCAAACGACGCACAGGTAAACCCAGTTGATGGGCGAACAGTCGCTCCAGTTGGCTCAATGAAAGGTGCGCGGCCTTGGCCAGGGCCTGGGCTGATACTTTGCCGTTGAGTTGTTGATCCAGTGCGGCGAGGGCGCGCTCCAGACGTGGATCATCCAGGCTGCGCCGAGGGAGTCGGCGCAATGCCTCCAGGGACAGGTCCTGGTGCAGCAAAGGGGCGACATCAAACACGGCCGGTTCGGCGTACAGCACCGAGACCTCACCTTGAGTCTCAAGAATGGCGTGAGTCTGTCGCGACGGGATAAACAGGCGATGGGCCGTGGTGACCTGGCCATCGAGGCTGACCGTGATCGGTGAACCTTTGGAGACCATCAACTGATGGGCGTAGTGCGCATGGGGCGCGGTGCGCCCCAGCTCGCCGAGGATCAGGCCGTAGTCACGGCCCAACCATAGGCGGCCTGACCATTCGGCCTTCACTCAGTACTTATGGTCGTGCAGCAGGTCCTGCACGCTGGAGGACGGCCAGCGCTTGTAGAACTTCAGCAGTTCGGCGGCGCGGTTGGTGAAGATGCCATCCACGCCGGCCTTCATCACTTTGTCGAAGTCCACCGGCTCGTCCACGGTGTAGACATGCACCAGCAGACCCTTGTCGTGGGTCAGCTTGTTCATTTCCGGTTTGACCAGGTCCGAATAGCTCTGGTCGCCATGGTCTGTCAGCTCAGCCGAGGGACCGGTGCCGATGGCGCCGAGGCTCTTGGCTTCGTCGACCCACTTTTCGAACTCGGCCGCGTCTTTCGGCTCTTGCTTGGCGTAGTAGGCGGCCTTGGTGGTTTCGCCGGACTCAGCAAATGTCTGCTTGTTCTTCGGCTCGATGCTGCCTTCACCCACCCACAGCAACAGGATCTTCGGGGTGTTGGGCATTTCTTTCTGCAGCTCTTTCAGGCTCGCCACTTCGAAGGTTTGCAGCACCACGCGACCCTTGCCCTGGCCGACGCCGGTGTTGCTCTTGCCCAGCTTGGAGCCGGCGGAGCTCAGCCAGCCTTTGTCGAGCAGCTTGTTCTTGAGGTCAGCTTCGATGCCCGGGAATTGCTTGGGCTCCTTGGTTTCGATGTAAAGGCCGGGTTTGTGCTGTGGGTTGCCTTCGGCAATCTTGATGATGTCGTCCAGGCTCTGGATTTTCAGGCCGACGAAACCTGGACGTGCGCGGTCCGGGTAGGCGGCGTTGAACCAGCTGCCGGCGTCGAGGGTTTGCAGTTCTTTCCAGGTGAACTCGTTGGCCGGGGCGTCCTTGCGATCAGGGAACTTGGTGGCCACGTCGGTGGTGCGCTGCAGGTTGTTGTCGTGCAGGGCGAACAGCACGCCGTCCTTGCTGCGCTGCAGGTCCATTTCCAGGTAGTCGGCACCCAGGTCGCGGGCGATCTTGTAGGCGGCAGCGGTGGACTCCGGTGCATCGTAGGACGCGCCACGGTGGGCGATCACGGCCGGGTACGGAATGCCTTCATTGGTTGCCAATTCAGCCGGACTGATCGGATCGGCAGCCTGCGCTTGGCCAAGGCCGAGCATCAGAGCGAGCAGCAGGGCGCTCTTGGTAAACGTGACAGGCATATGCGAAGTCCTTTCGTGGAGGTAGCTTTGAGAAGGCCTCCTTTTTAACAATTGATTGCGAAAGGCGCTATCACCAAACCGACATTAACGTGCGCAGGCTTCAATTTTCTCGGATTTTTTCCCTGGCATTGCAGTATTCTTGCCCGAAGCTGCCCCATTAGAGGGCGGTACTTTCCGCCACGCGTGTAAACCATCTTTCCAGTCCCTGTGGGACTTTTCAGTGAGGTTTACCATGCGCATCACCTCCGAGCTTATCTGCCAGGCCGCCGACCAACTCCACGGGTTTGTTGGCCTCAACCGCAAGACAGGCCAGTACATCGTGCGTTTCAGCGAAGACTCCTTCGGCATGGACGTGGCCGATGACGGCATCATTCCCACCGCCGAATTCGTCTGGCTGCCCGCCCCGGAGCAGACCATGACCCTGTCCCGCGAGCGCATCCAGTTGCTGCTGGACCAGAACATCGACGAGCGCATCAACATCACCGAGCCGTTGCGGGTGTATATGCGCCGGGTGGAGATTGCGCAGATCAGCGCGTTGCGCAGTCTGGTGAGCTAGCTCGCTTCAAAACTGTAGGCCCGTTCGACTTTGCATACCCGGGTCTGGAAGGCCGAGTACCAAGTGGCGCGCCCCTGTTCGCGCACCGCCCGGTGCTCGGCCTGCTGCTTCCAGGCCAGGATGGCCGCTTCACTCTCCCAGTACGACACGGTGATGCCCAGACCGTCTTCCCGTGCGGACTCCACGCCGATGAACCCCGGTTGTTCACGCGCCAGTTCCAGCATGCGGCTGGCCGCCTGGCCGTAGCCTTGATCGCCTTCGGTGCGCAACGAGCTGAAGATCACCGCATAGTAGGGCGGCGAAGGTGTGCGGGCGATCATGCGGACACCGCCTGGCAAGCTTTGAGCAGGGCCATCGCCAAGGGCGGGGCAGTACCTTGCAGCGCGGCGCGTTCGGGTTGGAAGAGGGTGGCGACGAAGAACGGGTGGTCGAGCAGTTCCACCGCGCGCAGGTCGCCGGCCGAGTCATGGCCGCTGGGGATCAGGTCGCCTTCGAGCAAGGCATCGAGGAACTCGGGGTTCACGCCATAACGGCAGCGATAACCTTCCTGCACATCCAGGGTGCCATAGGCCTCGGCGATCCGGGTGTAGGGCGCCAGGCGCACGCTGTCGGTTGCCTCCACCAGGGCACAGCTCAGTGGTGCGATCACGGCGCGCTTGGCCTGCGGCGCGAGTTCGCCATGCTCGGCATCCTTCCAGCCCAGGACATTGCGCGCGTATTCCAGCACGGCATGCTGAAAACCGCCGCACGTGCCGAGGAACGGTCGGCGTTGCTCGCGGGCAAACCGGATCGCCCGCATTGCGCCGTCAGTGTCGCGGTAAGGGCTGGCGGGGACGCACCAGAAACCGTCGAAGTCATGCAGTGATTGGGGCAGGTTATCGGTGTCGAGCCACTGCACGTGAACCCCCAGGCCGAGGGTCTCGGCCGCCTGTTGCAGCGCCACGGGGATGGCCTGGTGGGCGATGACATCGGGGTTGTAATCGCCGATCAGGGCGAGGTGCAGAGGCGTGGTTTTCATCGTGTACATCCCATGGCTTGTGGTGTCCTGAGGCGCACTATAGATTGGCGTTCACGCAATCAATATTGGCGTTTTAGCACATGCTCAATGCAGTCACGCACTATTCAATTGACTACCCCGACTTATCGCTGATCCTCGCCCTGGTGCGCGGCGGCACACTCGCACGGGCGGCCGCGTTGTTGCGGGTGGACGTGTCCACAGTGTTCCGCGCGGTGCGGCGCCTGGAGGCGGCGCTGGGCCAGACGTTGTTCGAAAAAAGCCGCGCCGGCTACCTGCCCACCACCCTGGCGAGCAACCTGGCGCAGCAGGCGGAACGCGCCGAGCAAGCGCTGGAGGCCGCGCGCATTGGTGTGGAGCAAGGTGGTGAGGTGATCAGCGGCACGGTGCGCCTGACCTGTACCGATTCTGTGCTGCAAGGCTTGCTGTTGCCGGCCCTGGCGCAATTCATGCCGCAGTACCCGGCGTTGACCCTGGAACTGAGTACGTCGAATGACTTCGCCAACCTCAGCCGCCGCGACGCGGATATCGCGCTGCGCCTGACTCGCACGCCGCCGGAGCATCTGGTGGGCCGGCGCCTGGGCAATGTGGCGTATCGGGTGTGCGCCAGTCCGGGTTTTGCCCAACAACACGAAGGCCGCGAGCTGGCAGACCTGCCATGGATCGCCCCGGATGACTTCCTGCCCGACCACCCCACGGTAGCCTGGCGCCGCGAGCACCTGCCCGGCGTGCGTCCCAGCTATCGCTGCAACAGCATGTTGTCGGTGACCGAACTGGTGCGTGCAGGGTTGGGGGTGGCGGCGTTGCCGGACTTTCTAGTCGGGGACCGCCTGCAACCACTGGGCCCCGCATTGGCGGGGCACGACACGGCGTTATGGTTGCTCACGCGCCCCGATTGTCGGGCGCTGCGCTCGGTGGTGACACTGTTTGACGAGCTGGGGCGACACCTGCGGTTGCCTTAGGTTTTTCGCACAAAATGCTCGTGCATTTCGCTGGTCAGGCTTTCGATATGCTCTGTCAGTTGCTTGGTCATTTCCGTCAGTCGGGTGTTCTGCTCCAGCAACTCCAGCAACTGTTTGGTGGTCTGCGCGGCCTGGGCCTGGCGCTCGGCGTTGGCAATCGCCAGCGCTTCGCGGTGCTGGGCGTCGGCGTCTGACTGCGCTTTGTCGCGAGCGGCCTGACGTGTCTGGGCCAGCAGGATCAGCGGCGCGGCATAGGCCGATTGCAGGCTGAAGGCCAGGTTGAGCAGGATAAACGGGTACACGTCGAAATGCGTGACGCCGGTTATGTTCAGCACCACCCACAACACGACGATGGCGGTTTGCGCGCCGAGGAAGGTGGGCGTACCGAAGAAACGGGCGAAGGCTTCTGCCTTGAGGGCAAAGGTGTCATTGCCGAAGGTTGGCGCCAAGTGGGCATGGGGACGATGGAAGCGCAGGTGGTCGACGGCGGCGGTTTCGATCTTTTCTGGGGTCATGGCGGGCTCGGATCGTTTGCTTGAAAACAAGCAAGCACTATAGACCGAGCCCCCTGCGCCCGTATGAAGATCGGGTCAGTTGCCACCGCGCTCATTGGCGAATGCACTCACCGCCTGCACGGCCTCACTGGTGCCTTCGCGGATCTGCAGGATTACCGTGCCGGCGCGGTTTGCCAAGTCGACCCCTTGCGCGGCGCGGTCGCGGGTGCCGTCCATACTGTGGATGGCCTGGCGGGTCTCCTCCTGAATCATCGCGATCATGCTGGAAATTTCCGCCGTTGAACCGCTGGTGCGGGCCGCCAATTGCCGTACTTCATCGGCCACCACGGCAAACCCGCGACCTTGCTCGCCGGCACGCGCCGCCTCGATGGCGGCGTTGAGGGCCAGCAGGTTGGTCTGGTCGGCGATGCCACGAATGGTATTGACGATGGCGGTGATCTGCTGCGAGCGCTCGCCCAGCTTGGCGATCAGCTGTGAGGAACCGTCGATGTCCGCCGCAATGTCGCGCATGCCACTGGCGGTTTGCTGGATCACTTCGGCGCCTTTTTCGGCGATGTCCCGGGTGTTCAGGGAGATGTGGTACGCCTGGGCCGCGCTGGCGGCGTCGGCGGTATGTTGTTGCACCATGGCGGTCACGTCCGAGGCGAACTTCACCACTTTGCACAGGCGTCCGCCGGCGTCGTATACCGGGTTGTAGTTCGCTTCGAGCCACACGGCCTGACCGTTCTTATCCACCCGTTCGAACTGGCCGCTGAACATTTCGCCCTGGTTCAGGCGCTTCCAGAAGTCGCTGTAGGTCGAGCTGCTGGCCACGGCCGCGCTGCAGAAGATGCGGTGATGCTGGCCCTGGATCTGCGCCAGGGTGTAACCCATGCGCTGCAGGAAGTTGGCGTTGGCTGTGATGATGGTGCCGTCGAGGTTGAACTCGATCACTGCCATGGCGCGGCCGATGGCGGCCAGTTTGGCATTGGCTTCGCTTTCGGCCTGCAGGCGCGGCGTGACGTCCATTGCGTACTTCACCACTTTGATGACTTGACCTGCTTCGTCACGCACCGGGTTGTAGCTGGCCTCCAGCCAAACCGACTGGCCATCGCCCGCCACCCGTTCAAAGGTGCCGGACTGGAACTGGCCATTACGCAGGTTCGACCACAGCTGGTTGTACTCGGCGCTGCGGGCGAATGCGGGGGTGCAGAACATACGGTGGGACTGGCCCTCGATCTGCTCGGCGCGGTAGCCCATGGTCTGGAGGAAGTTGGCATTGGCTCGCAGCACAGTGCCGGACAGGTCGAATTCGATTACCGCCATGGAGCGCTCGATGGCATCCAGCAGGCTGGCCTGTTGGGCGGCGGTGTGTTGCAGGGCGTTGATGGTTTTTTTATGGGCTTTAAATAGCATGTTCGGGGGCTCGGGCAAGCAAGCTTCTGGGTTTCCTTGGGTATGCGCCTGCCCCCGTAAGGCATTCGCTATACGGTTGACTTGCTCATTGTCAGCTTCCTTGTACCGACAGCGGGGGTGGAACAACGGGTTCAGAGTGATCAGCCTGACAAGAAGTTCGCCTCAGGGGCAGGACCTTTTTTGGGTAGCCGACAAGTGGTGGCATTATGCTTTCTCCTGGCGTGCAGGCACGAGGATTCAGACGAGGGTCGTAGGACAACCTCAGGCGGAATGAGCGATCACTGCTTCGCTGATGTTGACCCGATTACGCCCGGTGTCCTTGGCGGCATACAGCGCGCGATCCGCCGCATTCAGCCACATGGCGGCGTCGGTAAAGAAGGGCTGGAAATCAGCCAGGCCGATGCTCAGGCTCACGCGCAATTCAGGGATCTGCAGGTTGCGGTAATTGCTGAAGGTCTCGCGCATGCGTTCCATCATCTGTGCCGCGTCTTCCAGCGGAACTTGCGGAAGAATCACACAGAATTCATCGCCACCGTAACGCCCGGCCAGGTCGTTTTCACGCAAGTTGCGTCGCAACTCCAGGCTCAGTTGACGCAGGACCGCGTCGCCGACGATGTGGCCGTGGGTGTCGTTGATCTGCTTGAAGTGATCGATATCGATCAACGCGATGGTGGCATGGCTTTGCTGCTGTTGGCACTTATGAAATTTAAGGTGCAGCAAGTCTTTCCATGAGCCGTGGTTCAGCAGACCGGTGAGGCTGTCGGTTCGGCTGAGGGCGCTGAGTGCGCGTTTGTGTTCCGACAACTTAATCGCCAACTGATAGCAAACCATGCCGATGGCCATGGGGTAGAGCGTCAGCATCGGCAGGCAGGTGTAGACCTGGGTGAGGCTGACGTTGGGGTTGAATTTGATGCCGAAAAGCGCACAGGCGACCCCGATACCGGCCACTTGCGCCAGTAGCCCACGCAGGAACAGCCGCTTGCCGCCCGCCGCCACGTTGTTCATGGTCATCATGGAAAGGATGGTAACGGTTGTCAGTGGTGTGAACTGCGTGGTGGCGGCCCAGAACCCGCCGAACAATGAGTCGTACAGCAGGTTGCGTTGCTCGGCCTGGTAGGGGAATTGCGAGCGTGCTGAGAGTTGGTAGGCCACATGTGCCCAGGCGAACCCGTTGAACAACAGGAATGCCCAGACCCACCCCGGCATTGCGAGCGGATAAAGAGCGCCTGTGACACTGATGCAGCCGATGCCCAAGCCGATAATCCTTGGCTTGTAGATACGTCTGGCAAATGAAAGCCCTTTGCCTCGTCTGTTTTCCATAAATTCCTGGAGCCGTTTTTTTCTGCAGGTGCGGCAAGGTGCGTCAGCGGGTTGAACCGTTGATCGGATAATAATTGTGAATATTGTCAGTTATTCGCGTGGGAATAATCAGTGTCCTTCCAAGCCATTTGCTCAGGACAGCGTGCGAATATGTCAAAAGCGACCTGGAATGTCGTTCACACAACAGGTTTTTACGGCTGCCGGGGCGACGTGACTTCGTAGCCGGCCAGGAACAGGTCGATAGCCGACTCGATGACACTGGCCTGACAGGCGGCGTCCAGGACTGGTTGGCCCAGGGTAATCTGCGGCCAGAATGCAAACGCCTTGAGCAGGCTCTGGATCTGGTGGGCGGCAAATGCCGGGTCACTGCAATTGAGCCGGCCATCGTCCTGGGCGGCGCGTACCCATTGGGTAAATCCTTCTTCGCGCTTGCTCAGGCGGGTGACCATGTCTTGCGCGCGCTCCGGCGAATGGATGGTGGCGGCGATGGCGACCCGGGCCAGGTCGAGGAAATTGGCATCCGCCATCATCTTCATCTTCGCTTCCAGCAAGCCGCGCAATTGTTCGCGCAGCGGGCGGTCGCTGGCGTAGCTGACGTCGAGTTGCGCAACGCTGCTGGCCCAGAGTTGATGGAGAATTTCGGCGAACAACTCTTCTTTGCTGGGGAAGTGGTTGTACACCGTGCGCTTGGAAACGCCGGCGGTGGCGGCGATCTTGTCCATGCTGGTCACCTCGAAACCGTTTTCGCGAAATTCAGCGATGGCCGCGGCCACGATGGCTTCGCGTTTACGGTCTGTGAGGCGTTGAGGGGCAGTCATGGAGGGCGCTCGGTTCGTCAAGGAAAGTTACACTCTGTAGTTTACTTGCTGTGTATTTTGTTGCAATCTTGAAACTACACTGTGCAGTGTAATTCAAGAGCGGTCTGTAGGAGTCACCTGTAAATGGCCACGATTTCGTCCCGTGTTGATTCTTCGCCGGCAGCGCCCAAGCAAGACCAAGGGCACTTCAGCAACGATGCACCCGTGCCGCAGGGTGGCTTCGGCAAGACCTTGCGTATTTTCTGGAACATGCTGTTCAACAAGCCGCGCACCACGCGGCCGGTAGGACAGATTCCGGTGCAGCCGCTGACCCGCGAGCAGTTGCTAGCGGCGCCGGATCACAGCGTGTTTCGTCTCGGGCATTCCACGGTTTTACTGAAAATGCGCGGCAAATTCTGGGTGACCGACCCGGTGTTCGCCGAGCGTGCATCGCCGTTCAGTTGGGCCGGCCCCAAGCGTTTCCACCAACCGCCCATCAGTCTTGAAGAGCTGCCGCCGTTAGAAGCGGTGATTCTTTCCCACAACCATTACGACCATCTGGACCGCAAGGCTGTCGTCCAATTGGCCGATAAGACCCGCTACTTTCTCGCGCCTCTGGGCGTCGGGGATATCCTGGTGAAATGGGGCGTGGACGCCAGCAAAGTGCGGCAACTGGATTGGTGGCAGGGCACCGAAGTGGATGGCATCCGGTTTGTCGCCACACCAGCGCAGCATTTTTCCGGGCGGGGCCTGTTTGATGCCAACCAGACCTTGTGGTGTTCCTGGGTGGTGATTGATGGTGCTCGACGGATTTTTTTCAGCGGCGATACCGGTTACTTCGACGGTTTTAAACGTATCGGTGAACAGTACGGCCCGTTTGACCTGACGCTGATGGAAACAGGTGCTTACAACGTCGATTGGCCGCACGTGCACATGCAACCTGAGCAAACCCTACAAGCGCATATCGACCTCAAAGGCCGCTGGTTGCTGCCGATTCACAACGGCACCTTCGACTTGGCGTTCCATGCCTGGCATGAACCGTTCGACCGCATTATGGCCCTGGCCTGGGAGCGTAACGTGTTTATCACCACACCGCAGATGGGGCAGGCGTTCAGCTTGCACCAGCCTGACCGAGGGTATGCGTGGTGGCTGGAGGTAGAAACCCAAGGTGCAGAGGAGCGCCTCGCCAACTGAAGTAAGCGGCGTCGGAAAAAGGAGTTTTCAAGCTGTTTCAGAGCTGCGACAGACGCCAGCCAAGGGTGCGATGATCCCCGGAAAGTCATTTCTCGGGGGCGGATTTTATGGACGGTAAATGTCAGAAATATTGGCATGCAGGTATGACTTGCCCGACGGGCCAACCTGTTCCTGTTCTCGCTGAATGTTCAGGCCTGGCGACTATAGCCAACAATCATGCGAGCCCTAAAGGGATCGATTTCGGCGTCGAGCCCCTGGCTCGTGAAAACCCTGGGCGAAGCGTCCCCGTTCCAGGATATGACGCTCCGAGTCTTCCCCTGAAACCCTTGCGGGACCCATCGCTTTCATTGATTGCGTTGAGTGGAGTCGATCCTTCCGGGCCGGTGATGGTTGAAGTCCCCCTAGTAGAAAACAACACGGCTTTCACGGCGGATCACGCGCTGGGCGGCAGGCGCGTGGGGTTTGCCGAGCGGTTTGTAGATGACCACGAACATGGGCGGATCAAGCACAACTCATCCTTCCTGAGAGCCTTGACATATTGCGTCGATCCGGAGCTGAGCTGATACCGGTGGCTGCCCACCGGGCCAATCACACCCTTCACACCCGCAACGAAATCGATGAGCTGGTGCGTGCATTCCGACTGGATGCCCTGGTATCCGACAGCCGCAACAGCGCCTTCCACAGCGCGTGCTGGAGTGGCTACCCAGGGTTTGGCACACCGCTCGAGGATGGCGCGACGCTGTGGTTCTACGGTGCGCGATGGGCGAAGGATTGGTTGCCGGTTTTGGTGCTGGGGTATCAAAACGGACGCCGACTGATGGAACGGCAGGACGAGCCACCCGTAGCGCTGAACTATCCCACACGGTGAGTCACCCGCGTCGCGCAGCCAATGAGGAGTGGAGTTTTTAGACTGGCCACGGATCAACGTTGGTCCTTCTTCATTTCTTACTCTTCAAGAGGTCTTATGTTGGGCATCGCATCTGTAGGAATCGCATATGGCATGGGCTCCATGGCCCTGCAAGTCGTACAGTCCTTCGCTGGAGGCTACTCACCCGTTGCTTCAAAACCCTTGCCCGCCGGTACTGAGTACCTCAGTGTCAACGAGCTAAGCAGGCAAATGGCCCTCCCGGGCGGGCTTACTTCGGCCGATCTGGTCACTCATCTGCAGGAGCGGATTCGCAGGCTGGATCCGCAACTGAACGCTGTTATTGAACTCAACCCAAATGCGCTTGAAACCGCACGTGAACTGGACCGTGAGCGGGCCAGCGGCAACGTGCGCGGGCCGCTGCATGGCATTCCCATCTTGCTCAAGGACACGATCGAAACCGAAGGTATGCAAACCAGTGCAGGTGCGTTTGGGTTGGTCGGTGCAACGGCCGGTAAGAACGCCCCGTTGGTGGACTACCTGATCAAGCAGGGCGCAGTGATCCTCGGTAAAACCAATATGACTGAAATGGCTGGGTTCCGTGGGGGGGCCGATGGCTGGAGCAGTCGAGGCGGGCAAACCCGTAACCCTCATCAAGCGGATGCCGACGTGGGAGGTTCCAGTTCCGGTTCCGCCGCAGCGGTTGCTGCTGGCTTCGCGCCTTTGGCGGTGGGTGCAGAAACCAATGGTTCGATCATTGTGCCGGCAGCACGCAACGGTATTGTCGGGTTCAAGCCTACTGTCGGGCTGCTGGACCGTAACGGGATTATTCCGGCGAGCCATCACCAGGACACACCGGGCCCGATGACGCGTTCGGTGTTTGATGCTGCGTTGATGCTCAATGCCATGTCAGGCAGTGATCCTAAGGACCCGGCAAGCGTAGGAGCGCCCCAAGGTATCGATTACACGCAGTTGCTGGTACCAGGGGCCTTGAAAGGCAAGCGTATCGGCTACCCTGCCACGTTCTCCAAAGATGGCGAAACCCTGTCAGTGGAGAACAGCCCGCAGTTCAATCGGACACTGGACGTGCTTCGCGAGCAAGGCGCGGTGTTGGTGCCGGTCAACCTGCGCCTGGCCGATGCCTCACGCTACGACGAACTGTTGCTCTCGGATGTGAAGGAAGAACTGAACACCTACCTGGGCAAGCGCTCGGGGTTGCCGGTCAAGTCGCTGACTGAACTGATCCGGTTCAACGATTTACGTGACGGCAGTGAGACGGATCATCAGCCAGTGCTCAAGGAAATCAGCGCCACAACCCTGACACCAGAGGAACGCAAGCCACTTTGGGATGCGCTCATTCAGGATTTCAGAAACACGATCGATGACCCGATCAAGGCAGAAAACCTGGACGCGATGGTGTCGGATTTCGACACCAACAGTTACTTCGGTGTCGCAGCGGCCGGCTATCCGGGAATTGCCGTACAGTCTGGCGTCGATGAGGATGGCCTACCCACCAGTGCCCACTTCTTTGGTACCCAATGGGCCGAACCTACCTTGCTGGCAGTGGCCCATGGGTATGAGCAGGCAGCTCAGGTAGCGGTTAAACCGGAACTTTGACGCCGTAACGTGCCGCTGGGGAGCGATGTGACAGGTTGGGGCCCAGGGCCAGGCGTGCTGTTTCATAGGCGTCCCAGTCCAGGCGGTCGGGCAATGAGGGGATTGTCACCTTCTCACCCTGGGCAAGGCCTGCCAGCGCGGCATCCACCAGATTTTCCGTGGTCATGACGATGGTGTCGGGGAGGTTGTTCACTGGTAGTCCCGCGATATCCCAGAACTCGGTGGCGGTGGCGCCGGGCAGCACCACTTGAACACTGACACCTTTGTCGCTCAGTTCATGGTCGAGGGATTCACTGAACGCCTGCACAAAGGCCTTGGTGCCGCTGTACACACCATTCAACAACTTAGGCGCGACCGCGACGATTGAGCCGATGTTGATCAGGGTGCCACGACCCTGGGCAACGAAATTGGTCGCGGCAGCTTTTGCCAGGCGAGTGAGCGCGAGGACATTGAGCAGGATCATGGCGTCCATCTTGTCCGCGTCCGAGGCCAGCAGTGGCGCCGTTGCACCGACGCCGGCGTTGTTCACCATCAGGCTGATGCGGCTATCTTCAAGCAGAATCTGTTCAATGCGCGCCAGGTCGGCAGGCAAGTTGAGGTCGGCCGCCACTGTCTGGATGTCCCGTTGGGTCTCGGCTTTCAGTCGGGCCGCGAGTTGGTCCAGTCGTTGCTGGTTGCGCGCCACCAGAATCAGGTCGTAACCCTGGCGAGCCAGGCGGTCGGCATACACAGCGCCAATCCCGGACGAAGCGCCAGTGATCAGGGCGAAACCTTTGGATTGAGTCATTGCAGTTGCTCCAGAAGGGCCGGGGAAGGGCGGCCTTGTTGGAGCCAAGATTATGGGTGTAATGTATTGGCTGCAATGTCGTATATCCCTCCTTTTGGGACGTGAGCTCTCGCCATGGTATCAATCGGTATTCTGCTGTTTCCCGGGTTCCAGATGCTCAGCCTGGGCACCAGTACCGTGTTCGAATTTGCCAACTTTGAGTTGGACCAGCCGTTCTATCGCGTGGACCTGTTGTCGGAACACGGTGGGCCAATCAAAAGCTCCATGGGCTTCGCCATCGATACCGTGCCCTTCGGCCAACAGCACTACGACACATTGCTGGTGGTGGGAGACAACGAATTGCTGAAAGCCACGCCCGGGATGCTGACCTACTTGCAGCAAGCCATGTTTACCTCGCGTCGCGTGACATCGGCCTGCACCGGCTCCTTTTATCTGGCCGCCGCTGGGTTGCTGGAGGGCCGCAAAGCGACGACCCATTGGTACCACGCACACACGTTTCGCCAGGCCTACCCGAATGTACGGCTGGAGGAAGATCGGATCTTCACCGTCGATGGTCCGCTCTGGACCTCCGCCGGCCTGACCGCCGCCCTCGACCTGGCCCTGGCACTGGTCGAGCATGACCTGGGTGTTGAGGTTGCACGCGCAGTGGCGCGTAAATTGGTGGTCTACCATCGCCGCGCAGGTGGCCAGTCGCAATTCTCCGCACTGTTGGAAATCGCCCCCAAATCCGACCGCGTGCAAACCGCCCTGGTCTACGCCCGACAACACTTGCAGGCCGATCTCTCAGTAGAGCAGTTGGCTGAAGTCGCCCACTTGAGCCCACGCCAATTCAGCCGATTGTTCCGTGCCGAAACCGGCCAGTCACCCGCCAAGGCTATCGAGCGGTTGCGCATCGAGGCAGCCCGCCTGTTGCTTGAGTCTGGCGATCATTCCATCGATATCATCGCCAGCGAGACCGGCTTCGGCGACCCGGAGCGCATGCGCCGCGCTTTCCTAAGGGCCTTTGGCCAACCGCCGCAAATGATGCGTCGGGCGCTGCAACTGCAGGCTTGAAGCTCTATGTACCACTAGGTTCAAGTGGTGCCGACGTTGCCCCTATCAAGCGAGAGAGGATGCCTTGCCCCACAGGCGCCGGTTCTTCGGTGTCGAACCGGCGCACACTCATCCCCCACCCCGGCGCAAACCCTGGGAAGAACACCAACCCTTCAGCCTCCAACCGAAACGCCAGGGCCAGCCGGGTTTCATCACCCACGTCATATTGGTTTTCAAACTGTTGAACCGCCTCAACCGCCACTCCGGCCTGGTGAGCCAGGTCTTCCCGGCTCCAGCCCAAGATCGCGCGGGCCTGCACGCTGTGCTTGGCGGTGAATTGATGCAGGACGATCTGCTGTTCTACGAAAGAGCTCATTGCCAGAGAGGACATGGGTTTTCTCCAGGTTCGACGGGGGAGGACAAACTATACTGTGTTTTTGTACAGTTGTTTTGACCGCTCATCAACTGGATTCTCGAACATCCACTATTCCACCCCTGGCGCCTCCCGAATGATCAGGTGGTCGAGGTTCTCGATGTTCGCGCTGAATACCCCAAACGTCTGCTCGGGATTCTTTTTACTCGGCACCTGTTGCAACTGCGGCGTCACCCCGTAGAAGAAGCAGTACAACGCTCGCTCACTGTCTACTGCTGCCTTGATCTGCTCTAAAAACGCTTTGCGCTTGCGATAGTTCTCTATCAGCTTTTTGCTCAGGTAGACGTTGACCGAGTAGGGCTTCTTGTCGAGCCACACTTTCTTTTCGAAGTCGATGCGAAAGCTACTGGTGTAGTCCTTGATCGCCTTGATCTTGCCCCAGTAGATCAGGCCCTTGTTGTCTTGCAGGTATTCGATCTTCTTGAAAAACGTCCAGTAGCTCGCGGTGTGGTCACCGATCTTCAACGGCATGGACTTGAGCTTGTCCTTGTCGTCGATGTTGGACACGAAACATTCCACCGGGTGGGCGAACACGCTGGTTTTGTCTGGAGTGCTGTCATTGGGACTATGGGATACAGAGCCTCGGTTTGAAGGCACTTTCAGTGGATCGTGTGGGACGCTTCCCTCTGTAATCACAACTGGTGTCTTGCGTTCGTACTGACGACGGGTGAGGACAAACTCCGATGGGAAATTGTCCTCACGCTCGTCGTCATTTTCATCTGTCGCGGTTTTATGGCGACTGGTGTAACGACAACCCTCTATATGCCGGGTGCTGGTCTTGTTCTTGAAATGCGGCGTACGCAGGTAATTGACGTTTTTGGCGTTGAAGGTGCTCAGTGCGTTGCTGGTATCAAACGCCGCACGACATTCATCATTAGGGCAGAGGAAGCTGTCCTTGTCTGAGTCAAAGTCGGTTGTTTCGTCGAAATTCAGGTCTCGTACGTCGTAGATCGACAACTTGTCATCGAGACTCAGGCTGTAGGCCGTGTCGAATTTCATCGGGCTCGGGTCCGTGAGAGGTTTCGCTATTAATAGCGGGATCTTGCGTAAATATCAGCAAGAACCTGCAACCCGTCGCCCGCTCAAGAAGCACAGCGTTCCACCGACCGCAGTCAGCGCCCCCAATGCATAGAACATGCTGGCCGGCGCCGCATTGATCAGCAGATAGCCGCAAATCACCGGGCTCATCGCCCCTCCAAACGCGGCCAGGTTCTGCGCGCCGTAGTAACTGCCGCGCAGTGCATCCGGCGCGATGGTGTCGATAAACAGGAACTCGGAGGGGTAGATGATCATCTCGCCGAGGGTGAATACGAACATCGCCAGGCACCAGGTGAGCAGGCTGTCCGCGAGGCTGAAACCGATCAACCCGGCAATGAACAGCAGCGTGCCGAGCACGATCCAGTAGCGCAGTTGTTCACGCTTGAGAAAACGGCCGATCTGGTACTGCATCAGAATTACGGTGATGGCATTGCACGCCAGCACCGCAGACAGAATCTTCAGCGCCTCGGCGGGCTTGTAGGCCACCAGCAAGAACTGCGACAGATACAGGGTGTAGCGCCCATGGACAATGGTGCTCAGCAAGCTGCCGCTGGTGAACAGGATGAGTGTGCGGTCGCTGCGCAACGTGCGCAGGGTGGTGAGAAAACTCAAGGGCTTGTTGCTGTCATCCCGTTGGGTGGGCGGGATGCCGATCATCAGGAACAGGCTGCCAAAGGCGATCGCACTGGCAATCAGGAACGGTGCCAGTTGCATGTGGCCGGCGATCACCACGCCGACCATCGGGCCTGTGGCGTAGCCGACGTTGGTCAGGGTGTAGCGCAGGGAAAACACCTTGGCACGGTCACCCACCGGCAGGTTCTCGCTGATGATGGCTTTTGAGCCAATCAGGAACAGCGCCGACGCCGCTTCGGTGATGACCAGGGTCAGGGTAGTGAGGTAGAGGTTGCTGGCAAAAGTCAGCAACAGAAAACCGATGGAGCTGGAGAGCATGGCCAGGATCAGCAGCTTGCGCTTTTCCAGGCGGTCGATGATGTAGCCGCCGTACAGGCCCAGCAAGGTCGCGATAAAGACGGCAATGCCCATCAGCAGGCCGATGTCCTGCTGGTTCAGGCCCAGACGGGTACTCAGCAACAGGGCCAGCAACGGGCTGGTCATGGCGCGGCTGACCACGATGGTCACCGAGCAGATCATCAGGCGGCGGATTACCAGGGAGTAGGTGGCCACGGTGGGGGCAAGTGTCCTTGTTATTTTCTCAAGACAATACACATCAAATGTGGGAGCTGGCTTGCCTGCGATAGCGGTGGTTCAGGCAATGATGATGCAAGCTGACCTGCCGCCATCGCAGGCAAGCCAGCTCCCACACTTGGATCGACTTACTGGCCGGAGTTGATGGTGATCTTCTCGACGGCGCCTTGCTCCAGGTCCCACTTTTTCAGGATCTTGCCGTAGGTGCCGTCATCAATCATGCCCTGCAACGCTTCACTGATCGCCGTGACCAGTTCCGTGTTGCTCTTCTCAATCCCAAGCCCCGTGAATTGCTTGGAAATCGCCAGGCCCACCGGCTTGTACTTGCCCTTGTCCAGCGACATCAAGTAGGGAATGGTCTCGCTGCCCTGCATCGCGGCATCCAGGCGATTCTGCTGCAACTGCGCCCGCGCATCCGCCGAGCCTTCAGTCCCAATCACCACAATCGCCGGCTTACCCGCCGCTTCGCAGTTTTCCTTGCTCCATGCGGCAATTTCCGACGGCCAGGTGGTACGGCGGCTGGTGCCGACTTTTTTACCGCACAGGTCAGTCAACTCCTTGAGGTCTTCACGCTTGGCCATCGTGTACAGCTGCGGGCCGCTGGTGAAGTAGTCGATGAAGGTCACGGACTTCTGGCGTTCGGCGGTGTCGGTCATGCCCGACAGCACGATGTCCACACGCTTGGTGGTCAGGCCGCTGAGCATCTGCTCGAAGCCGGTTTCCTGCCATTTGATCTTTACGCCCAGGCGCTCGGCCAGGGCGTTGCCCAGGTCAAAGTCCAGGCCGGTGATCTTGTTGGTGGCCGGGTCCTTGAAATCCATCGGCGGATAGTTCGGCACGATGGCCGCGCTGATCTCGCCCTTGTCCTTGATTGCCGCCGGCAATGCCGCGAAAACAGCGGAGGAGGCCATCAGGCCTGCGAGCAACGTTGGGATAAACAATTTTTTCATGGGGGCGTTCTCGTTTGTTTTTTAGTTAAGTGCGAACGGCAGAAATAAAGCTTTGGGTACGCGGGTTTTGTGGGCTTATTAGAATTTCTTCGGGGCTGCCGGCTTCCACAATCTGGCCGGCATCCATGAACACCATGCGGTTTGAGACTTCGCGGGCAAAGCCCAATTCATGGGTGACCACGATCATGGTCATGCCGGTGGTGGCCAAATCACGCATCACCGACAGCACTTCGCCTACCAGCTCCGGGTCGAGGGCTGACGTGGGTTCGTCAAACAGCATCAATTTGGGTCGCATCGCCAACGCACGGGCAATCGCTACCCGCTGTTGCTGGCCGCCGGACAATTCCACAGGGTAAGCATTGCGCTTGTCCGCCAGGCCTACGCGGGCCAGCAGTTCCAACGCATCTTCGATAGCTTCCTTGGGCGAGCGCTTGAGCACCTGGCACGGGCCTTCGATGATGTTCTGCAACACGGTCATGTGCGGGAACAAATTGAAGCGCTGGAACACCATGCCGGTCGCCAGGCGCTGGCGGGCGATCTGCGATTCATTCATCTCATGCAGCTTGTTGCCGACGACGCGGTAACCCACCAGTTCGCCGTCGACCCACAGGCCGCCCTTGTCGATTTTTTCCAGTTGGTTGACGCAACGCAGCAGGGTGCTTTTACCAGACCCCGACGGGCCGATGATGCACATGACTTCGCCTTGCTCGACCTCGATATTGATGTCGCGCAGCGCGTGATACTGGTCGTAATACTTGTTCAGGTTGACGGCCTTGACGATGCTTCTCATGGGGCAAATCTCCTCAACCCAGACTTACGAACGCTTGCCGGCGCCGCGGGCAAAACGACGCTCGAGGCGGCTTTGACCAAATGAAAGAACAGTCACCACCGCCAGGTACCAGATGCCGGCCACGATCAGCAGCTCCATGACCCGCGCGTTGGCGTAGTAGATGTTTTGCGCGTTGTGCAGCAGCTCCGAGTACTGGATCACGCTGGCCAGGCTGGTCATTTTCACCATGCTGATGAACTCGTTGCCTACAGGCGGGATAATTACTCGCATCGCCTGCGGAAGAATGATCCTACGCAGCGCCTGAAGGCTCGGCATGCCGATGGACTTGGCGGCTTCGTACTGGCCGGTGTCCACCGACAGCAAGCCGGCGCGCACCACCTCGGCGGTGTAGGCGCCCTGGTTGATACTCAAACCGAGCAGGGCGGCCACGAATGGCGTCATCAGGTCGACGGTGTCGATGCTGAACAGGCCGGGAATCGCGATCACCGGGAAAATCAACGCCAGGTTGAACCACAGCAGCAGCTGCAGGATCAGCGGTGTGCCTCGGAACAGCCAGGTGTAGGTGATTGCCACATAACGCAGGATCGGGTTGGCCGACATGCGCATGATCGCCGTGATCACCCCGATCACCACACCCAGTGCCATCGCCAAAATCGACATGACAATGGTGTTCACCAGACCCCAGAGGATGGCCTCAGACGTGAGGAACTGACCGATGTAGGACCATTCGATCTGGCCATTGGCGAATGCGCGCAACAGCGCGGCCAACACGATCACGATCAGCGTGGCAAAAAACATCCGCCCGTAATAACGACGCGGCACGTGTTCGTACTGCGTGATATCGAACTGGTTCTCGGACAACTTGCGCTCGGCTTCCAAGCGCTCTGCCGGGGTTTGGTTCATGGTGATTCTCCAAAAAAGCGATTACCGCTGTACTCGGTGCAACTGTTGAAACCCGATTCAATGTGGGAGCTGGCTTGCCTGCGATGGCGATCTTGTGGACGCTATCGCCGGCAAGCCGGGCTCCTATAGGTGTGGGTTAAATTCGAAAACCGGTGTAGCTGTCGGCCCATTGCTGTTGGGTCGCCAACGCCACTTTCAACCGCTCAATTTGCTCGCGAACTCGCTCCGGCGCCGTGCCCCCCCAACCACTGCGCGCCGCAATCGCCGCTTCCAGGGTCAAGCAGTCGCGCACTTCGGGGGTGAGTCGTGCATCCACCTCTGCCAACATCGCCGGCGAGGCTTCCCACAGTTCAATCTCATGCTTCTCACACGCCTGCACCAACGCGCCGGTAATCTCATGGGCCTCTTTGAACGGCACACCACGGGTCGCCAACCAATCCGCCACCTCTGTCGCCAAGGTAAAGCCCATCGGCGCCTGACGCCGCAGCTCTTCCACCTGTACCTTCATGGTCGCAACCATTCCCGCCATCGCCGGTAACACAAGCAATAAGGTATCCACACTGTCCAACACACTGTGCTTGTCTTCACTCAAATCACGGTTGTACGACAGCGGCAACGACTTGAGCGTCGACATCAACCCCGTCAGGTTGCCGATCAACCGCCCAGCCTTGCCCCGTGCCAGTTCGGCAATGTCCGGGTTCTTTTTCTGCGGCATGATCGAACTGCCAGTGGCGTAGGCATCATCCAACACCACCCAACGAAACTGCCGTGACGACCATAGGCAAAACTCTTCGGACAGGCGCGAAATATTCACCCCGAGCATGCCCGCCACAAACAGAAACTCCGCCACATGGTCACGGCTGGCGACGGCGTCGATGGAGTTTTCGCACGGCCCGGTGTAGCCCATTTCCTTGGCCGAATGCTCCGGCTGGCGCGCAATCGCCGAACCCGCCATTGCCGCTGCGCCCAGTGGCGACAGCGCCGTACGCGCATCCCAATCCACCAGACGTTGCACATCCCTCAACATCGACTGCGCGTGAGCCAGCAAGTGGTGGGCGAACACAATCGGCTGCGCCTGCTGCAAATGGGTAAAGCCGGGGCAGATACTCTCGATATGCTGCTCAGCCTGCTCCACCAACGCTTGCTGCAAACCCAGCACCTCAGTGGTGATGGTGCGCGCATGGTCACGTAGGAAAAGCCGCAGGTCATTAGCTGTCTGATCGTTGCGAGAACGCCCGGCGCGCAACTTACCGCCCAAGGCGCCAAGGCGCTCGGTCAATACGCGCTCGATGAAGGTGTGTACGTCCTCGTCATCCAGGGTCGGATGCAGGTTGCCGGTGGCGAAATCCGCACCGATCTCGTCCAGCGCGGCCAGGGTGCGTAAGGTTTCCGACTCATCCAGCAACCCGGCGCGCTGCAACTCACGGGCATGGGCACGGGAGCCGGCCAGGTCGTAGGGCGTCAGGCGGAAATAGCGCTCGGGGCAACGCGACAACGCAGCCAATGCAGCAGACGGGCCGGTCTTGAAACGAGCGCCCCAAAGGCGGTCGGTGGGCTGGGACATGGATATTCCTCACGCTTGTTTTTAGAAGAGTCGGAGGCAGTAAAAATAAGGTTTCAACTAGACTGAATCAGCGTCTGACGCGCCGTATTCAAGGTTGCCAAGGGCGGATGTTTATGTTCATTATCGCCGCCTGGCTATGTTCAAGGACTGGGTTGAAGCCTGTTGAATATGGCACTTGAGGTCAACGCGTATTATGGAAACTCCACTTTCCACTTCTGGAAACCTGCCGCCAAAACCCGGCACAAGACCGCCCCTGCAGTTGAGCGGGCTGGACTTCAAATTGCTGCGCGTGTTCATGGCCGTGGTCGAAGCCGGCGGCTTCAGCGCCGCGCAAAACGAGCTGAACGTGGGCCTGGCGGCGATCAGCAAACAGATCTCCGACCTCGAGATTCGCATCGGCATGCGCCTGTGTACACGGGGGCGGGAAGGGTTCGGGCTGACGGAAGAAGGCAAGTTGGTGTATCAGGCATCCATCGAGCTATTTACCTCGGTGGACAGTTTTCGCGACAAGCTTAGTTCGGCGCAAAACGAGCTTATTGGCGACCTTAGTGTGGGCGTTATTGATAATACCGTGTCCGATGTTAATTCCCCGCTAATTGCCGCGTTGGGGAAGTTACATAGCAAATCGCCGAAAATCAGATTACGGCTACACGCCTCACAATTGGATGAAGTTGAGCGTGGCGTGGTCGAAGGGCGGCTGATCGTAGGCATCGTGCCGGTGTACCAGCGCCGCGAAGAATTCGATTATTTCCCTCTGTACGAAGAAAAAGCCCACGCCTACTGTGCCGTAGGACACCCACTCTTCGACGCAAACGACATCACGCCCGAGGTCTTGCGCCAATACGAAGGGGTGAACCATCGGTATGCGATCCATCGCGACAAGGCCAACTTCGTCAACTATGACAGCCAGTCCGCCTCGGCCTCACAAGTCGAAGCCGTCGCGATCCTGATCCTTACTGGCCGTTTCCTCGGCTTCTTGCCCGAACACTACGCCACACCCTTGGTAAGAGAAGGGCGCCTGCGCGCACTGTGCCCGGAGCAAGTTCACCTGAGCACGGCCTTCAACCTCATCCTGCGCCACAACGCCCCGCGCAGCCCGATGGTAAAAGCCTTCGTCACAGCCCTGGGCATAGACCTCAAAACCACTGCATAGACCTTCTGCCAAACACGGATCTGGGCTCGGCGAAGATCAAATGTGGGAGCTGTCGAGCTTCAGCGAGGCTGCGAAGGGATCACATCGGGCTACCTATCGAGCCCACCCACCCGCATCACCGCTGCAATCGAGCCCGCTTCTTCTTCGCATGAAAATGCCGAAAATGCGCATCCTGCGCCGCCGCCAGCAACTCCCGATCCCCACGCGTATCGCCCCAGGCCCGCAACCGATACTCGCCCAAATCCCCATACACCGCTTCAAGTCGCAGCACCTTGTTTTCACAACGGCAGTTGTTCCCGGTGAGCTTACCGGTCAACACCCCGTCGACCACCTCCAGCTCAGTCCCAATCAACTTGATTCCGAGCCGATTCGCAAACGGCTGCAACACCAACGCCGGCGACGCCGAACACAGCGTGACCTCCGCACCGGAGCCCAACTCCTGCTCCACCGACAACACCCCAGCGGGCCGCATCAACCGCGCCCAATTGCGCTGGCAATACTCCTCGGCCTTCTGCTGCACCCACGTCTTCTGCACCCCAGTCATAAAGGTGCGGATCAACTGCGCCTTCAACTCATCCCGGCTGATCTGCCGCACCAAAAAGCGCAGCCCCGGCACCGCCAGCTTGACCATCCGGCCATAGAACTCACCGGGGCCAAAGGCAAACTTGAGGAAGGGCACGAAACTGTCGTGGTGGGTCAGGGTGCCGTCGAAGTCAAAGACGGAAAGTACTTTGGCATCAGCGGGGCCGGCTTCGAGCATGTCTGGGTTCACGGGTTGGCCTCGGTCCTATCTGGTATTTTTTGAGTGTTCATCAGGTGTGACAGCGGGAGTTTACTCCCGTGCCAATCTTCCGACCTTGGCGTAAAGCCTCTCGGTGAAAGCCTCCCGGTCACTCGACCGGTGACAACGCTGATGGCAATTGGGGCACAAGGCTACAGCATTGGTGATGCGATCCGAACCCTTCTGGACGAGGTGGTCAGCTTGATGTGCTTCAAGAAGTGGCCATTCACCGGGCATAAAAAAGCCCTGAACGTGTCAGGGCTTAATGGGGTTTATGGACTCAGGAATCAATCCCAGCTCAGCGCGCCGCCAGTCTGGTACTCGATTACACGGGTTTCGAAGAAGTTTTTCTCTTTCTTCAAGTCCATGATCTCGCTCATCCACGGGAACGGGTTGGTGGTGCCTGGATACTCTTCCTTCAAGCCAATCTGCGACAGACGACGGTTGGCGATGAACTTGAGGTAATCCTCCATCATCGCCGCGTTCATGCCCAGCACGCCGCGCGGCATGGTGTCGCGCGCGTATTCGATCTCCAGCTGAGTCCCTTGCAGGATCATCTGGGTCGCTTCTTCCTTCATCTC
>NZ_RXYG01000006.1:0-411016 GCF_003970195.1 Pseudomonas sp. C 49-2 | reverse complement strand
TCTTGATCTTGATCTGAGGCGCCCCGTCAAACACGCTGGCCGAACGCAGGCTTGAATCCGTGGGTAACCCGGCAGGACGCCGGGTTAGCCGCGCTGGGCCAAGGATGGCCCATCGCGGCGGCCCACGGATTCAAGCCTTCGTTCGGGCACACCGAGCCTAAGCGAGGTGCCGAGTGTTGGGGCAAGAGCGTTTTGCTTACTTTTGACTGGGCCGGCATTCCGGCTTTTCAAAAGTGAGCCGCCGTAAGGGCGGAACCAATACCAGCCGTTACCGCAGCAACGGATATGTACTCAATCAAATCTGAAACCGCTGCCGCTCCGTCTCATACAACGGCCTCACCAACGCAAACTCCCGATCAATCTGATCCACCAACTCCCCCAGATCCCCAACCACAGGCCCAACGGACTCAACCTCCAACCGCTGACACAACTGCGCCAACCTCACCGCCCCAAGGTTCCCACTACTCCCCTTGAAACTATGCGCAATCCGCCCCAACGCCTTCGCATCATCCCTAGCCTTGCGCAGCGCCTCGACACGCTTCTGGGAATCATCAAGAAAGGTATCAAGCAACTTCGGATACTCGCCTTCCATGACTTCCTGCAACCCCGACAACACCGCCGGGTCCAGATGTAGATCAACCACTTGCTCGCTCCTTGATCAAGAATCGGCGGATTATGCCAGAGCCTCCCAGCAAAACTCCACGCAGACACTACGCCCGCCATCCGACCAGCCTACATCGCTGCTCAATTGCCGCACCAGGCTCAAACCCCGGCCAGACAGACGGTCCATATCCAGCGGCCGCGCCAGCACCTGCTCCACATCAAACCCCAGACCGCTATCCTCAATGCGCAGGGTCATCTTCCCACCCGCCCCAACCGGCACCACCTGCACATGCACCCGTATATACCCACTGTTCAGTTGCGCCAGGCGGTCATTACGCTGACGGTAATACTCGGCAAACCCTTGAGCATCACACTTGAGACGCGAATCCAGCCCCAGCACCCCATGTTCCAGCGCATTCGAATACAGCTCCGCCATCACACTGTAGAGCGCCCCGCTCTGCTCGCGCAGGCCATGGATCTCCAACAACAGTTGCAGCAGATAGGGCAACGGGTTGTAACGCTTCAAGGTTTCGGCACGGAATTCGAAACTCACCGACCAATCCAACGGACACGATTGCCCGCTGTCCGCATACAACGGCCCCGAGGCACGCAGTTGCTGGCCAGGCTGCAGGGTGATTTCCACCATGCTCACGTCATCGCGCACTTCACCGCGAAACGCCGCCAGTGCCTGTTCTATATCTTCAAATAAACGATCAGGCTCGCGATTGGCAGCAAACACCTGCTGTAAACGTTCGGCGCCGAACAATTGGTCGTTGGCATCTGCGGTATCCAGCACCCCATCGGACAACAGGAACACCCGATCACCCAGGGCCATGGGCCAGACTTCAGTGCGATCATCAAAGGCCTCAGCCGACAGCACCCCCAACGGCAAATGCCGCGATTCCAGCGGCGTGCGTTTGCCGGTGGCGATTTCATGCACGTAGCCTTCGGGCATGCCGCCGCTCCACACCTCCACCACCCGCCGCTGCGCGCTCAGGCACAACAGGGTGGCGCAGCAGAACATGTCCACCGGCAGGATGCGTTTGAGCTTGGCGTTCATCTCGCGCAGGGTTTGTGCCAGGCCGTAACCCTTGGCGGTCATGCCGTAGAAGACTTCCGCCAGGGGCATGGCCCCCACCGCCGCCGGCAGGCCATGACCAGTGAAGTCGCCGAGCAGCACGTGCATGTCGCCGGACGGCGTATAGGCCGCCAGCAGCAGGTCGCCGTTGAACAGCGCATAGGGCGATTGCAGGTAGCGGATATTCGGCGCGGCATTGATGCAGCCCGAATGCGCGACCTTATCGAACACCGCCTTGGCCACCCGCTGCTCATGCAGGAGGTAGTCGTGATGCTTGGCGATCAGGTCGCGCTGTTGCAGGACCGTGGCCTGCAACCGGCGCAGGCGGTCCATGGCGTTGATTTTCGCCGCGAGAATCAGCTGGTTGTAGGGTTTTGGCAGGAAGTCATCGCCGCCGGCATCCAGGCACTGGGCCAGCGCTTCGCTCTCGCGCAGGGAAGTGAGGAAAATCAGCGGCACCAGCTCTTCGCCCGCCAACTGCTTGATTCGCCGTGCTGCCTCAAAGCCGTCCATCACCGGCATCAGCGCATCCATCAACACCAGTTGCGGGCGCTCGCGGATAAACACTTCGACCGCTTCAGCGCCGTTGGAGGCCGTGAGTACCTGATGACCCTGGCGCCGAACGATGGTCGACAGCAACAGCAAATCGGCGGCGCTGTCTTCGGCGATCAGGATCGTCAGCGGTTCGAGGACCGGGGCCAGGGCGCTCAACTGATGTCGAACAGTTTGTCGAAGTTGGAGATGGCGAGGATCTTGCGAACATCGGAGTTGCTGTTGATTACCTGGACTTCAGCATTATCGCCACCGGCATGGTCACGCAACAGCAGGAGCATGCCCAGGGCGGAGCTGTCCATGTAGGTGGCCTCCTTCAGGTCGACGACGTACAACTCGGGCACTTTGTAGAAACGCTCGTACGCATCGCGAAACGCCTGATGGCTGCCGAAATCAAACCGGCCCTTGACCGCGATCATCAACTTCTTCCCATCCAGGGATACTTCTGACTCGACTGACATGCGACTGCTTCCTTGTCATTGGCAATGACACAAGGTTTAGCAGGTGTACCGGATGTGGGCAACACCGCTCCCACATTTAGAACTGGGACTGGCGCGGCAGGCGCTGGGACAGTTCGTCGAGCAACTTCTGCTCTCGCTTGTCTTCAAGCGCCCGCGCCTCGTCGATGTAGCGCTGCACCAGCTTGCGCAAACCTTCAACCCGGGCAAACGCTGCTTGCCAGCTCTCGCGGGCTTTATCGAGGTTGTTCTGGTGCCACGCCAGGCTCTGGCGCTGCTGGCCGACAGCCGTTTCCAACTGATTGAGAAAGCCCTGGTAGCCCATCAACCACTGGCCCGAGACGCCTTTGCTGCCGCGCTCGATCCACTGCTGCTGGTACTCGCCGCGAAAGCGCTCCAAGTCGCCCAGCTTGCTCTCCGCCAAACGGACTTGCCCCTGGAAATAACCCAGGCGCTGCACGGCGGTTTTCTCGGCCTTTTCGGCCATGTCCACCACCGGAGCCAGGCGTGCAGCGCGGCTGCTGGCCATGGCTTAACCGCCCGGCGCCGGGGCGAAGATCGATTGCAGGTGCGCTTCGCTTTCGCCCATGCTGATCTTGTCGTTGAGGCCCTGGCGCAGGTAGGTCACCAACTGCGGTTGCAGGGCGATGGCCAGGTCGGTGTCGCGATCGCCGCCAGCCACGTAGGCGCCGACGCTGATCAGGTCGCGGCTCTGTTGATAGCGCGACCACAGCTGCTTGAATTGTTGCGCGCGGATCATGTGTTCCGGCGTCACCACTGCCGGCATCACCCGGCTGATGGACGCTTCGATATCGATAGCCGGGTAATGCCCCTCTTCGGCCAGACGCCGTGACAGCACAATGTGACCGTCGAGTACACCCCGCGCCGAGTCGGCAATCGGGTCCTGCTGGTCATCGCCTTCGGACAGCACGGTATAGAACGCGGTGATCGATCCACCACCGGCTTCGGCGTTACCGGCACGCTCCACCAGCTTGGGCAGCTTGGCGAACACCGACGGCGGATAGCCTTTGGTGGCCGGTGGTTCGCCGATGGCCAGGGCGATTTCACGCTGGGCCTGGGCGAAACGGGTGAGCGAGTCCATCAGCAACAGGACGTTCTTGCCCTTGTCACGGAAATATTCGGCGATGCGCGTGCAGTACATGGCGGCGCGCAGGCGCATCAGCGGTGCATCGTCCGCCGGGGACGCGACGACGACCGAGCGTTTGAGGCCTTCTTCACCGAGGCTGTGCTCGATGAATTCCTTCACCTCGCGGCCCCGTTCGCCGATCAGCCCGACCACGATGATGTCAGCCTCGGTAAAGCGCGTCATCATGCCGAGAAGCACCGACTTACCCACGCCGGTACCGGCAAACAGGCCCAGACGCTGGCCACGGCCGACCGTCAATAATCCGTTGATGCTGCGAATGCCCACGTCCAGCGGCACGCTGATGGGGTTACGGTTGAGCGGGTTGATGGTGGGGCCGTCCATCGGCACCCAGTCCTCGGCCTTCATGCCGCCCTTGCCATCCAGCGCGCGGCCGGCGCCGTCGAGTACGCGGCCGAGCATGCTCATGCCCATCGGCAGGCGGCCGGTGTCGGCCAAGGGCACCACACGGGCGCCGGGGGCAATGCCCGCCAGGCTGCCCACGGGCATCAGGAAAATCTTGTTGCCCGAAAACCCCATCACTTCGGCTTCGACCTGCACCGGGTGGTAGCTGTCGTCGTTGATCACCATGCAGCGACTGCCCATGGCGGCGCGCAGGCCTTCGGCTTCGAGGGTCAGGCCGACCATGCGCAGCAGGCGACCTTCAAGGATCGGCTGGCCAGGCAACTCGGCGGCTTCGGTATAACCGCTCAAGCGCTTGGCGAAGCTGGTGCGATCAAGGCGCATCGGGGGCGTCCAGGTCCAGGCTGAGGTCCGGCTCGGCAGGGTTCAGCACCTGCTCGTGGGCTTGGTCCAGCAGCTTGGCCATGATCTGGCTGATGCGGGTTTCCACCGTGGCATCGATGCGGCTGTGTTCGGTCTCGACGCGGCAACCACCGGGCTGCAGCGATGCGTCCTCAACGATGCGCCAGGTTTCTTCATGGCGCTCGCGCAGGGCTTTGACCTGTTCGAAATCCTGAGGATTGATGTACAGCCGTACATTGCCGACACCCAGGGGCAGCAGCTTGAGGGCTTCGCGCATCACGCTTTCGATATGGCTGGAGTCCAGCACCAACTCGCGCTGGATCACTTGGCGAGCGATGTGCTGCACCAGCTCGACCATGGCTTTTTCGATTTGCGCATCCTGCTCGGCGATAGGGTCGAACAGCCCGCCCATCAAGCGTTCCAGGCTGGCCAGTTTGACGCTCAGCGCCTCCTCGGCTTCCTGGCGGACCTTGAGGGTGGTGCTGCGAAAACCATCTTTTTCACCCGCCGCGAAGCCCTCGTTGTAGGCCTCCTGGCGGATAGCTTCCAATTCTTCGAGGGTCAGTGGCTGGACTTCCTCCAGCGGCACTTCTTCCATTTCCGCCGGCGGCTCTTCCACCGGTTCCGGCTCGGGCTCCGGCACATGCGGATCGAAGCTGGGCAACGACCAGATGTCGAACCCACCGACGTCCCGCGCGCGAATCAGATCGCTGGGCGCCTCATCTTTGTTCGACATGAGAGGCGCCTTAGATCATTTCTTCGCCGCCCTTCCCGCCGAGAACGATTTCTCCGGCTTCGGCCATACGGCGGGCAATGGTGAGGATTTCTTTCTGCGCGGTTTCCACGTCGCTGACGCGCACCGGGCCTTTGGCTTCCAGGTCGTCGCGCAACAGTTCCGAAGCACGCTTGGACATGTTCTTGAAGATCTTCTCTTTGACGTTTTCGTCCGAGCCCTTGAGGGCCAGTACCAGCACGTCGGAGGACACTTCGCGCAGCAACGCCTGGATGCCACGGTCGTCGACATCGGAGAGGTTGTTGAACACGAACATGAGGTCTTCGATCTGGCCGGACAGGGTGTCGTCGATCTCGCGGATCGAGTCCATCAACTGGCCTTCGACCGAGCTGTCGAGGAAGTTCATGATGTCGGCCGCGCGCTTGATACCGCCCAGGGTGGTACGCGAGGCATTCGAGTTGCCGGAGAACTGCTTCTCCAGAATCGTGTTGAGTTCTTTCAGGGCCGCCGGCTGCACGGTGTTCAGCGACGACACGCGCAGGATGATGTCCAGGCGCACTTTATGGTCGAAGTGGCCGAGCACTTCACCGGCCTGGTCCGGGTCGAGGTAGGCCACCACGATCGCCTGGATCTGCGGGTGCTCGTAGCGGATCACGTCGGCAACGGCGCGCGGCTCCATCCATTTGAGGCTGTCGAGGCCGCTGGTGTTGCCACCGAGCAGGATGCGGTCGATCAGGCCGTTGGCCTTGTCTTCGCCCAGGGCCGAGGTGAGCATCTTGCGGATGTAGCTGTCGGAGCCGACACCCAGGCTGGTCTGGTCGCCGACGATCTCGACGAACTCGCTCATCACCTGCTCGACTTGCTCGCGGTGCACATTGCGCATCTGCGCCATGGCCACGCCGACACGCTGAACCTCTTTGGGGCCCATGTGGCGCAGCACTTGGGCGGCGTCGGTTTCACCGAGGGACAGCAGCAGGACTGCGGCTTTGTCGACCTTGGTGAGCTTGGCAACAGCGGCTCGATTATCACTCATCTGCGTTGATCCACTCTTTCACGACCTGGGCCACACGGCCCGGGTCTTCTGCCACCAGACTCTTGATTGCGTTCAACTGAGCGTCGTAACCCTCGCTCGGGCTTGGCAACAGGATGCTTTGCGGGCCGCCGAGGCTGACGCGGTCGTTGGCCAGTTCGCCGTCGAGGCCGCCCATGCCACCCAATTCCACGTCGCCACCTGCAAGTGCAAGCTGTTTCTTGCCGTTGCCGGTGATGTTGTTGAGGACTGGGCGCAGCACACCAAATACCAGCACCAGGATGAACAACACACCCAGCACTTGCTTGACGATATCCCAGAACCACGGCTGCGAGTAGAACGACGGTTCAGCGATCACTTCGCCACGCTCGGCGGAGAACGGCATGTTGATCACGCTGACACTGTCACCACGGCTGGCGTCAAAACCGACGGCGTCCTGCACCAGGCGAGTGAAGCGCGCCAATTCGTCGGCGGTCCATGGGGCACGGGTAACGGCGCCGTCAGCGGCATTGACCTTGACCTGGTCATCCACCACCACCGAGACCGACAGGCGATTGACGCGACCCTGTTGCTGCTTGGTATGGCTGATGGAACGGTCAAGCTCGAAGTTCTTGGTGGACTGGTTACGTTTGTCCGCCGGGTACGGGGCGAGCATCGGCTGGCCAGTGGCCGGGTCCATGATTTGCTGGCCGTTGGCATCCAGCAGTGGCTGGCCTGGCTGAATCGCGCCAGCGCTGGCGGTAGCGCCACCGGTGGTTTGCGGCGCCGAAGCCGGGGCTGGCGGCTGGTTGCTCAATGCGCCCGGCACACCTTGCGGCGGGCCATTGGCGGCGGTGCGTTGTTCGCTGGTGGACTGCTCGCTGCGCAAGGCAGGCTGGTCCGGGTTGAATTGCTCGGAGGTCGACTCGACGGCGCTGAAGTCCACATCGGCCGACACTTCAGCCTTGTAGCGGTCGTTGCCCAACACCGGTTGCAGGATGTTGTGCACACGCTGGGTGAGCATGCTTTCGACGCGGCGACTGTAGTCGAACTGCTTGCCGGCTTGAGTCAGCGCGGAGTTTTCGCCCTGATCGGACAGCAGGTTGCCCTTCTGGTCGACCACAGTGATCTGCGACTTGCTCAGTTCAGGCACGCTGGTGGCGACCAGGTTGACGATCGCCAGCACCTGGCCAGGCTCCAGGGAGCGGCCCGCAAACAGTTCTACCAAGACCGAGGCACTTGGCTTGCGCTCGTCGCGCACAAACACCGAGCTTTTCGGAATGGCCAGGTGCACGCGGGCACCCTTGACGTTGTTCAGGCTGGAGATGGTGCGCGCCAGTTCGCCTTCCAGGCCGCGACGGTAGCGGGTGGCTTCCATGAACTGGCTGGTACCCAGGCCCTGGTCCTTGTCGAGGATCTCAAAACCGATGTTGCTGTCGGACGGGGTCACGCCGGCGGCGGCGAGTTTCATGCGCGCACGGGCCACGTCGTCGGCCTTGACCAGCAGCGCCCCGGAGTTGGGCTCCACGGTGTAGGCGATGTCGGCGGCGGCCAGGGTTTCCATGATCTGCTTGGAATCCATGCCCGCCAGGCTGCCGTACAGCGGCCGGTAATCGGGTTGCTGCGACCACAGCACCACGGCAAAACCAATCGCCACGCTGGCAGCCAGGCCGACCATCAGGCCCACCTGACGCAGCATGGTCATTTCGGAGAGGTTTTCCAGGAACGACAGGCCAAACAGCGGCGGCTTGCCGTCTGCCTTGGCGGGTGCGTTGTCCACGACTGCTTCTGCCATGACTTAAATCTCGTCCTTAAACCGGCATCTGCATGATGTCTTGGTAGGCCTGAACCAGCTTATTACGCACTTGGGTCAGGGCCTGGAAGGAAACGCTGGCTTTTTGCGAGGCGACCATCACATCGGTGAGGTCCACGCCGCTTTTGCCGATTTCAAAGGCGTTGGCCAACTGGCTGGAGGCTTGCTGGGTGTCACTGACTTTGTTGATGGCTTGGCCGAGCATATCGGCGAAGCTGCTTTGGCCCAATTCCGGTGCTGGCGCGACGGATTTCGGTTGAGCCATGGCATCCATTTGCATGGAGCGCATATCCAACATCAACCGATTGAACTCAATACCCTGGCTCATGAACTTCTCTCTCCGACAACCCGCATATTTTTTGACGCTACGCCGCAATTACTAGGGGAGGTAGCAACAAGGGTGCCAGCTCTGGTTCAACTCGTAAGAAAAGGCGACAAACCTTGTCGACCTTGTTACCAGTTATGTTGCGAACAGATACGCTTCCACATCCATCCCTGCATCGCGCATCTGCGCCAGCTTGTAGCGCAACGTCCGCGGGCTGATGCCCAGACGTTCGGCAGCCTCTTTGCGACGGCCGCGCTCGGAGCGCAGGGTGTCGATGATCATCTGGAATTCACGGCGACGCAGATCGTCGCCCAGTGCACCGGCCGTTTCGATTTCGGCAACCATAGGCGCAGGGGCCAGGGTTGGCAGCGGCGCCGCACCGCTGCCCATGGCCAGGCAAAAATCCTGAGGCTGGATCAGGCCGCCCTGTTGCAGGATCAGCGCGCGCTGGATGGCGTTGTCCAGTTCCCGCACGTTGCCCGGCCATGGATAGGCGATCAGGCAGGCTTGGGCCTCGGCCGACAGGCGCGCCTGGGCGTGCTTCATTTTTTTGACGTGGTTGTTCAGCAGACGCTCGGCCAGGGGAATGATATCCGCCGGGCGTTCGCGCAACGGGCGCCAAGCCAGCGGGAATACCGAAAGCCGGTAGAACAAGTCTTCCCGGAAGCGCCCCGCCGCCACTTCGCCCGCCAAGTCGCGGTTGGTGGTGGCGACTACACGGATATCCAACTGGATCGGCTTGCGCGCGCCGACGCGCTCAACCTCACGCTCCTGCAGCACCCGCAGCAACTTGGCTTGCAGGCCCAGGGGCATTTCCGAAATCTCATCGAGCAGGATAGTGCCGCCGTCGGCCTGTTCGAACTTGCCCGCCTGGGCCGCGATGGCGCCGGTGAAGGAACCCTTTTCGTGGCCGAACAGTGTGGCTTCGAGCATGTTGTCTGGGATCGCCGCGCAGTTGATCGCAATAAACGGCTGCTTGGCGCGGGTCGATTGCTGATGGATGTAACGTGCCAGCACCTCTTTGCCCGTGCCGGACTCGCCGGAAATCAACACCGTGGAATCGCTGCGCGCCACGCGGGCCGCCAGCTCCAGCAATTGTGCGCTGGCCGGCTCGAAGGCAATCGGGCCTTCGCCCTCACTGGCCGAGATCACGCCCAAGGCATGCCGCGCGACCAGTTCGATCAAGGCTTTAGGTTCGAAGGGTTTGACCAGGTAATCCGCCGCGCCCTGGCGCATGGCGTCGACCGCACGCTCGACGGCGCCATGGGCGGTCATCAGCAGCACCGGCAACTGCGGCTGGCGCGCACGCAGCAGGCTGAGCAACTGGTGGCCGTCCATGCCGGGCATGTTGACGTCGCTGACCACCAAGCTGAAGGACTCCTGCTCCACCGCCTCCAAGGCGTCCTCGGCAGACCCGACCGCCCGATAGTCATGGCCCGCCAACAGCAGCGTGTCAGCCAATGCTTCACGCAGGGCGCGATCGTCTTCCACCAACAGAACCTTGATAGCCATAACCTTTCTACTCCGCGCTTGCCGCGCTGGAAAACAGCGGCAAGGTCATCAATGCACAGGTGCCCCGCCCAACACGGGAATGCAGTTGCAATTCTCCCTGATGGGCACGTGCCACTGCCTTGACCACGGTCAGGCCCAGGCCGGTACCGTTGGTCTTGGTGGTGAAAAAGGGTTCGCCCAGGCGCTGCAACACAGCGGGCTCGATACCACTGCCGCTGTCGCTGATGCACAGGCGCAGGTTTTGCCCGCGGTTGTACAGGTGCACCTTGAGCCGCGCACCAGGGCCGCTGGCCTGGGTGGCGTTTTCGATCAAGTTGAGCAGCGAACCCACCAGCGTGTCGCGGTTGCACAGCAGCTCACCGAGGTGGCTGTCGCACTGCCAGCGCACCTGGACGTCTTGAATATGGGCGGCGGCCGCCGCTTGCAGGGCCTGCATCAACTCGACCGGCGTGATGCGGTCGGTCAGCGGCAATTCGCCGCGAGCGAACACCAGCATGTCGCGCACCTGATGCTCCAACTCATGCAGACGCTCCTTGAGGCGACCGGCAAAACGCTGGTGGGTGGCGGTGGGCAATTGCTCATCAGTCAAATGACTGGCGTAGATCAGGGCAGCCGACAGCGGCGTGCGGATCTGATGCGCCAAAGAAGCGACCATGCGCCCCAGGGATGACAAACGCTCATGGCGCGCCAACTGGTCTTGCAAGTGACGGGTTTCAGTCAGGTCATTGAGCAACACCAGTTGGCCCGGCTCCGCATCCAGCGAGCGGGTGGCAATGGACAAGCGGCGACCGTCTTTCAGGGAAATTTCGTGACCGTCGTCTTCACGCGGCGCAAAGCAGCGGGTGATGACATGCCGCCACAGTTCGCCTTCCAGCGGCAGGCCAAGCATGTCGCAGGCCGCCGGGTTGGCCTCGCGCACACGGCCTTCTTCGTCGATGACAATCACACCGCCGGGCAGCAGCGACAGCAGGTTTTGCAGGCGGTTGGCCAAGCGTTCTTTCTCGGCCAGCTCTTCCATGCGCTGGGCACTGACCACCGCCAACTCGCCTTTGAGCTCAGAAACCCGGGCTTCGAGCAGGCTGTAGGAATCAGTCAATTGGCTGGACATCTGGTTGAACAGCGAAAAAGCCTGTTCCAGGCCCTGGCGGCTTTGCTGTTCTACAGAGGGAACCAGCCCTGCAATCGCAGGACTGGAAGAATGTTGGGCGGCGTGGGGCATCATGCTCTCTCGCTTGGCTGACCGTCAGTTAAACGGAACGTTGCGAGGGCTGTAGCAATACCCGTGCCGAAAAAAAACCACTGAAGTTTCAGTGGTTTAAAAAACAGGCGTCAATCATCCGCCTGTTCGTCACCTTCTTTGCGGCTCATGCCGTACTTGCGCATCTTCTCCACCAGGGTAGTGCGACGGATGCGCAGGCGCTCGGCGGCACGGGCGACGATGCCGTTGGCGTCGTCCAGGGCCTGCTGGATCAAGCCTTGTTCCAGGTTGCCGAGATAATCCTTCAGGTCCAGGCCTTCGGGCGGCAGCATCGCGGTGTTGCCAAAGTCTGGCGTATGGCCATTGATGGCGACGCGCTCTTCCATGTCGCTGCGCAGGCTGTCGACCAGTTGCTCGTCTTCGTCGTCGACGTAGCGGAATTTCTTCGGCAGCTCGACCACGCCGATCACGCCGTAGGGGTGCATGATCGCCATGCGCTCCACCAGGTTGGCCAGCTCGCGCACGTTGCCCGGCCAGCCATGGCGGCACAGGGACATGATCGCGGCGGAGTTGAAGCGGATCGAACCACGCTTCTCGTGCTCCATGCGCGAGATCAGCTCGTTCATCAGCAACGGGATGTCTTCCACGCGCTCACGCAGCGGGGCCATCTCGATCGGGAATACGTTGAGGCGGTAGTACAGGTCTTCGCGGAAGCTGCCCACCTCGATCATGCTCTCGAGGTTCTTGTGGGTGGCCGCGATGATGCGCACGTCGACGCTCTGGGTTTTGTTGCTGCCCACGCGCTCGAAGGTACGTTCCTGCAATACGCGCAGCAGCTTGACCTGCATCGGCAGCGGCATGTCGCCGATTTCGTCAAGGAACAGCGTGCCGCCGTTAGCCAACTCGAAACGCCCGGCACGGCTGGTGATCGCGCCGGTAAAGGCGCCCTTCTCGTGGCCGAACAGTTCGCTTTCAAGCAGCTCTGCCGGGATCGCCCCGCAGTTGACCGGCACGAACGGCCCGTCGCGGCGCTTGGAGTGATAGTGCAGGTTGCGCGCAACCACTTCCTTGCCGGTGCCGGACTCGCCAAGGATCAGCACGCTGGCGTCGGTGTCGGCCACTTGCTGCATCATCTGGCGCACATGCTGGATGGCGCGACTGGTGCCGACCAGGCTGCGGAACAGGTTGGGTTCGCGGTGACGGCCGCGTTCGCGGGCCTGGTCGTACATCTCGCGATAGACCTGGGCACGGTGCAGGGAATCGAGCAATTTGCTGTAGCTGGGGGGCATTTCCAGGGTGGAAAGCACCCGGCGGCGCTGGTCTTCGGGCAGGTCGACGGAAGAAATATCGCCCATTAGCAACACGGGAAGGAACTCATCCCAGGTTGACAGTGTCTTTAACAAGCCCAAAACAGCGCCAGGAGCGTTTACCGTCCCGATCAGCACACAAATGACTTCACGGCTCGATGACAATGAGCTGACCGCCTGCTGCCAATCATGGCTGCCGCAGGGCAGATTTTCTTCGCCAAGAAAATTCAAAATCACCGCTAAATCGCGGCGGCGTACGCTATCGTCATCAATCAGCAGAATTTTGGTTTCACGCCACATGCAATAGCAACTTCCCTAGTAAAACTTCCTGCCCCGGAGTGAGGGCAATCGAGACGCCTGTAAGACTTTGTACCTTACTAGACGTCTGAAATCTGAAAACAGCACTAGTTAAGTCAAAAATGCTGGCACAGTCAAATATATGACGCACCGTTCGGACTAACTGAGCCCATTCAGCCGAACAGATGGTAAACCTTTGACGCATTCTTCGCTTGGTTGATCTGCGACATCTCTTCGAAAATCGCCTGGCGTTCGCCCGTCGTTACCTCAAGCAACTGCTGATAAACCGCCAGCAGGCTCTCAAGCTTTTCACGCAACGCATCCTCATCGACCGGCGCTTCACTGAGCACCTGCTCGATGACGTCGCGACAGCCCATGTCCAGTTCGCCGATAGCGTCCCAGTTACGGTCCGCCAGCGCGCCCATCAGCGCCTCACGGGTTTCATCAATGCGTTGCAATGCTTGGCTCATGACGTATTCCTCAAGGCCGATGGCCTTATTCTGCCGCGCCTTGTGGCGCGCCGATGGCATCCCAGCCTTCTTTAACGGTAATCATCAAACGCGCTACTTCGTCGATCATCTCGGCATCGTTGTGCAGATTCGCTTCCATCAGACGGTTAGTCATGTAGGCATACAGACTTTCCAACTGCTGGACGTAAGCCGGGTTATCGCTCTTTTCCGCATCCAGGCCGTCACGCAGGCCGATTACGATATCGATCGCCTTGCCGAGCATCAGGCCCTTGGTCGCGATATCGCCGCGCGCCAACGCACCTTTGGCCTGGGCCATGCGGTCGAGGCCGCCTTCCATCAGCATTTGCACCAGACGATGAGGGCTGGCTTCGGAGATCTGAGCATGGGAATTGACCTTCTGGTATTGGCGAAGGGCTCTCATGGGATTCATGTTTCTACCTCGTGACAGGCGACAGCGAAAAGGATTTCAGTAACCAATATGTCGACTGGGCCGCAAAAAGCTTTAGCGCCAGTCGTCTTCCGGTACAAAAAGGCCAGGCAGGTTGCCTGGCCTTTTGCATTCACTTGGAATCAATTATTGGTCTTGGGGTTGTTCAAGGCGTTGAGCGTGGTCATGACGCTGGTGCTTTGCTGGCGCAGCTGGGCGACCAGGGTGTCCATGGCGTTGTACTTGTCGGACAGGCTTTTGGTCAGCAGGTCCATGCGCTCATTCAGGGTTTCCTGCTGCTTGCCCAGGTCTTTCAGGCTGTCAGACAGTGAGGTGGAACGCGTGGCCAGGACGCCGGTGGTGGCTTTGGCGAAGTCATCGGTGGCGCTTTTCATGCGCGCCAGCATGCCATCCTTGCCGGTGAACATGCTGTTGATGTCGGCACCGTTGGTTTTAACCGCCGCGTCCCACTTTTTGTCATCGATCGTGAGCAGACCGGTGGTGGAGCTGGTGCTGATACCAAATTGAGCCAAGGACTTGAATTGACCGGTCCCGGACAATTCATTGAACTCATTCCGGATCGCAGCCTGCAGTGATCGCATGGTCGAGTCGCCTGTCAGGGCTGCTGGCGTGGTGCTGCCGTCCAGGTTCTTGGTGACCTTGGTTTCGGCATTCATGGCCGTAATCAGCGCGTTGTAGGAATCCAGGAAACCCTTGACCCCGGACTTGAGCGCCGCATTGTTGGTGCTGACAGTGATCAACGTCGCGTTTTTATCGCCCGTTGTGCCGGTCTTGTAGGTGGAGACCGCCACCAGCTTGATGTTCACACCACTGAGCGCGCCCTCGATATTGTTGGTCTTGGAGACCGACGCAACACCATCAATGCTGTACTGCGCATCCTTGGGATAATCGACAACAGTGGAACCCACGTCCAGCCCCGAAGTGCCAGAAAGCGTAAGATCCGAGCCGGTGCCCATGGTGGTCGACGTCAGGATCAAGCGTGAACCATTGGAGTCGGTCTGGATGTTCGCACTCAACCCCGAGGTACCAAATTGAGTGTTGATCGAATCCCGCACCTGCTGCAAGGTCGCGCCAGGCGGAACGCTGACATCGTATGCCTTACCGGATTGAGTGATCGTCAACGTGGTCGCTTTGTCCGTGGAGTTGACCACGGTGGAGGTGCCACCAGCGAAGTTTTTGCTCGACAACTTCGACGCCTGGGCCAACTGGTCGACGATCAATCGAAAACTGCCGTTCGAGGCCGTATTGCTGGCCGTCATGGTCGCGGTCTTTTCATCCGAGGACGAACCGGTCAAACCGGTGAAGCTGCTGTCCTTGGTCATGGAGTCCAGCGCACCACGGAACGCATCCAGCGCTGCTTGAATCTTGCCGATCGAAGACAGCGTGGTGGTCGCCTTCTGGGACGCGGTATTGATCTGTGTCTGCTTGGGCACCTTTTCGGCGTCCACCAAGGACTTCACGATCGCTTGCGTATCGATGTTCGAACCGATACCACTTACCGTTGAACCCGCCATCATCTATCTCCTGTTCGGTGGCTGCCGTTATCTTGACTTATGAAGCCTCAAGACCTGACAGCAACAAGTTTCATGCCAGCTCACGCCTTGTCGTCAAACAACACGTTGCTCGCGCTGGAAAGGCTCTGCGCCAATTTCAATGCGGTTTCCGACGGAATTTGGCGAATCACTTCACCATTGTCGGTATTGATGACCTTGACCACCACACGGTGGGTGGAATCATCAATGGAAAAATCCAGGCTGCGCTGGGCAGCTTGTACGAATTCGCGAATATCGGTTACTGCCTTTTCCAGGTCCGCACGCTCAGGCTCCTTGCCTACAGTCGGTACTTCCTGGACCTTGGTGACGCTTTTGTCGGCGACTGCCACAGAGGCAGGTGCGCCTTGAGGTGCAACCGGCGGATAAGACTGGTTCAGCTTCACACTCATGTCCATGTCCAATCTCCTCTAAACCGAAAAAACGGAAGGGCACGTAGACGCGCCCTTCCGTTAGTTACCAAGCGCTGGAGTTACTGAAGCAGCTTCAGTACAGCGGATGGCAGCTGGTTAGCCTGCGACAGGATCGCGGTGGAAGCCGATTGCAGGGTTTGTTGCTTGGTCAGCTCGGCGGTTTCGGAAGCGAAGTCGACGTCCTGAACAGTGGAACGTGCAGCGGTGGAGTTCTTCTGAATGTTCTGCAGGTTGTCTGCAGTGGTAGTCAGACGGTTCTGGGTAGCACCCAGGCCCGAACGCACGCTGTCGATGGTGCCGATAGCCTTGTCGATAACCGACAGAGCGTTTTGAGCCATGTCAGCACTGGTCACGTCAGTGTTGGCGATGGTGGTTTTGGCGGAAGCAGCGGTGGTGGCCGCAGCTGCGCCGAACAGACCGCCAACACCGGCGCCCGACAAGGAGTAACCCTTGGAGGAGTCCAGCGATACCTGGCCAGTGGCGATCATCACGTCGGTTTCAAGCAAAGCGGTGCCTGCACCGGTAGGGAAACCGCCAGCACCATCTTTGGATTTGATTGTAACAGCGGCTGCACCGGCGGCGTTGCCTGTGACAGCACCGAATACGACGTTCTCACCGGTATCTGACTTGATCGAAAGCGTTTTCTTGGATTCGTCGAAGTTGACGCTGATGCCCAGCTTAGCGGCGTTGGATTTCAGCTGATCAGCCAAACCAGCCTGGCTAGTGACACCAGTCATGGTGACTTTCTGACCACCAACAGTCAGGTCAAAGGTCGCACCAGCAGCAGGTGTGGCACCGGTAAACGCGGCAGCGTTAACTTCGATTTGGACTTCAGTGCTTGCTGTGGCAGTCAAACCACCAATGGCACCGTTCAACTTGCTTGCGATAGATTGTGCCGACGCTCCGACCGGTACGGCGATCGCATCGCTCACCTGGCCGTTACCGGTCACGGTGATAGTGCCAGCAGCGCTGCCGATACCGGCGGTGGTCGGAGTGATCGCGACGCTCTTGATCTGCTGCGAACCAATGTTGTTGGCTGCAACGTTTTCCAGGCTCAGGTTGATGGTTTCGTTGGCGTTGGCGCCAACCTGGATAGCTTTGGTACCGTACGAACCGTCCAGCAGCTTCTGGCCACCGAAAGTAGTGGTTTGCGAGATACGGGTCAGTTCCGAAGTCAGAGCCTGGTATTCGTCGTTGTTCGACTTACGGTCGTCAGCGCTCAGGGAACCAGTAGCCGAGGACAGAGCCAGGGTACGCATTTTTTGCAGGATGTCGGTCGAAGCCTGCATCGCGCCTTCAGCGGTCTGAGCGATGGAGATACCATCGTTCACGTTTTTGACTGCTTGGCCCAGGCCGTTGATTTGGCTGGTCAGGCGGTTAGCGATCTGCAGGCCGGCAGCGTCGTCTTTAGCGCTGTTGATACGCAGGCCGGAAGACAGGCGCTGCATGGAAGTGGCCAGGGCGCCGCCAGCTTTGTTCAGGTTGCCCTGAGTAGTGATGGAAGCAATGTTGGTGTTTACTGTTAAAGCCATGACGAAATCCTCGTTGGATGGATACTGCGGCTTCCGGCCCTGGCAACCGCCGGGTGTGGCCTGAGAACCTACGTAATAGTTATCGTCGTGGTAGCCGGTTGCTTGAGGATTTTTTTTGATTTTTTTACTGGCGCCGTGCCACCCCTTGCAATTCAAGGGTTTACGCGGGCACCAAACCCCGTTTTCATTGGGTTTTCTGGCGCCAAATAAAAAACGCCGAGGCTCTTTCGAACCTCGGCGTTTTTTATTGAAGCTATCAAGGCCTCAAGGGCGATAGAGAATCGCCGACCCCCAAGACAAGCCCACACCAAACCCGCTGATGGCCACGCGTTTCCAGGTGGCGTCCATCACGTGCTTTTCCAGCAACAGCGGAATGCTCGACGACACGGTATTACCGGTCTCGACCATGTCCTTGATGAACTTGTCCACGGGTGCATCTTCAAAACGACGCGCCACGGCGTCGACAATCGCCGCACTGCCCTGGTGGATGCAGAACGCATCAATCTCATCGGCCTTGAGATCCGACTCATTGAGCAGCTCATGCAAATGCGCCGGCACCTTGAGCAGGGCGAAGTTGAAGACCTGGCGGCCGTTCATGAAGAACACGCCGTCACTGACCTTCAGGTGCGGCGCACCGGAACCGTCGGTGCCGAACTTCGACTTGCCCAGCAACCACGGCGCATCTTCGCCCATCCAGGTGGCAGTAGCAGCATCGCCAAACAGCATGGTGGTGTTGCGATCTTCCGGGTCGACGATCTTGGAGTACGGGTCAGCGGTGATCAGCAGGCCGTTTTTCAGGCCCGCGGCTTCCATGAAGCCCTTCATCGCATAGATGCCGTAGACGTAACCGGAACAACCCAGGGAGATATCAAAGGCCGCGACGTGGGTCGGCAGGCCGAGCTTGTCCTGGACGATGGCCGCCGTGTGGGGCAAGCCCTCTTCATCACCGTTCTGGGTGACGACGATCAGCGCGTCGATCGACTCGCGTTTCAAATCCGGGTTGTTGGCAAACAAAGCGTTGACCGCCTCGACACACAGATCGGAGGTTTCCTGCGCGGCTTCCTTGCGCGGCAGGAACGCCGAACCGATCTTGCCAATGATGAATTCTTCATCCTTGGCGAATTTGGCACCCTGGGCGTAGTTATCGATCCCGTCTGCCGGCACGTAACTGGCGATGCTTTTTATGCCAATCATTGTGGCTTCCCAATACTAAATAGCTGGAGAACACCCCTGGGCCACGCCCGGAGTGCTGACAATAAAGGGGATAACCCCATAAAAATCTCGCTGAAAGCCGTCTCGCAAGGACCCTGTGACGACTTATCCTTTTCACACGATACAGTGAAGATGCGCTTTATGACTCACAGGTCACTCAATTTTGTGTGCTTTATGCAAAACCTTCAAACAATTAAGCCCCAGAAACGACAACGGCCCGCCCTGTTTCCAGAGCGGGCCGCTTGACGTAAAGCTACTTACATCTTGTTGAACAGGCTCAACTGCGAGATTTTCACGAAGGCCAACTGCGACGCTTCCAGCATGGTTTGCTGCAGGGTCAGGTTGATGGCCGCTTCACCCATGTCGATGTTCGCCAGGGCGCTCATCGTGGATTTGTTGGCCAGGCCGACGCTTTCATTCTCGCTGGACTGCACGGTGAGCGCATTCTGCCGCGCACCGATGGAGCCGCGCACGTTATCCACCTGGTTGGACGAACTGGTCAGGTTGCTGACCGCGGCGTTCAGGGCATCCTGCAGCTTCACCCGCGCGCCAGGAATACCGTCAGCCGGTTGCTCCAGGGCCTTGCGCAATTGGCTCAAGGTGTCGAGCGCACTCTGGGTTTTCTGGGTGCTGGCGCCGATCGCGAACTGATCACCCACAGCCGGTGTGCCGCTCAAGCCAAAGGTCACACCGGCGACAGTGATCGAGCTCGGCGTGGTAGTGGTGTCGATGACGCCTGAATCAATCGGCTTGCTGTTGGCGCTGTAGGGCTGTGCAAATACTTGGAAGGCCGACGAATCAGTGTCGCTGAACTTGACCAGCACACCGCTGTTGGCCGGGAAGGTGCTGGCATATTTAGCGGGGTTGCTGACCGTGGCATTGGTCAGCTGCGTCGGCGACGTGTTGCTAGCGGTGCGGGAGACGTTAAACGTGTCCGGCTTGGCGGCCAGGGTGAACTCACGGCCTTTGACCATGGCATCGGCATCAGGCCCGGTGGCCTTGTCGGTCAGGTCGACGGTGATATCGAACTTGACCCCGCGTATATTGATGCTGGCGCTGCCTTCCTTGGTGGAGTCGAACGTGCCATTACCAGGGAGCTGCGAGGTAATGTCGTTGTTATCCTTGTCCTTCACCACGTATTGGGTGCTGCTGGTGAAGGTCACTTTGTACGGCTGGCCGTCGGCGAACGACTTGCTGTAGTCGACACTCGAGGTAATCAGACCGGCCGAGATGGCAACTTTGTTGTCATTCACCTGCGACGGTGTCGTCGCCGGAGGCACAGGGGCCGGCGTGGTGTATGTGGACTGGGTGCGGCTGTTGTTGGCCGCGCCTTCCAGAATGGTCTTGCCGGTGTCGCCCGTACGCACGGTCAACGTCTCGGAAACCTGCAGACTCAGCTCGTTTTCGTCGCCCTGATAATTGTAGGTGCCGTCAATGTTGCGCGAGTACGGTGGCGTATCGGTCTTGGAGCCGGAGAATAGGTAGTTGCCCGCCGCATCCTTGCTGTTGAGCAAGCCCAGCAGTTGGTCTTCAAGGGCACCCACTTCAACCGAGATGGACTTGCGGTCGGCATCACTGGTCACGCCACCGGCCTTCAACGCCAACTGGCTGGCGGCCTGGATCGTCGCGCTGATCGCGGTCAACACGCTTTCTTCGTTAGTCAGCGAGCTCTGGATATTGGTGATGTTGCCACTGAACTGCGCCAGCATGTCTTTCTGCTGCTGCAGCATCAGCAAGCGCTGCGCCGCCACCGGGTCATCCCCAGCGGTTTGCACGCGCACGCCGGAACTCGCCTGCTGCTGAGCCTGCACCACGCCGGCATAGTTGTTCTGGTACTTGGCTGCACTGGTGTCGAAATACTGCTGTGTAGAAATGCGCATCGTCCCAGACTCCCTTAAAGACTATTAATCAGCGTGCTGAAGGTTTCTTGCGCGGCCTTGATGATCTGCGACGACGCTGTGTAGTACTGCTGGAACTTGATCATGTCGCCCGCCTCTTCGTCCAGGTTGACCTGGGACACGGAGTTGCGCGCATTTTTGTTAGCCGTCAGCAACGCGTTGGTGGCAGTCGTGTCCGTGGTAGCCGCTGCGGCCTTGGCGCCGACCGTCGAGACCAACTTGCTGTTGGCCCCGACCAGGCTGGTGCCGCCGGTGCCATCTGCCGCCACACCTACGGTCGCCTTGGTTTGCAGGTTCAGCAGTTCCTGGGCATTGCGGTTATCGGACTTGCCGCTGGCGTTGAACGAAAAGGTGGTGCTGTCACCATCGGTCGGCGAGCCAGCCACCGAGGTGTCAAAGCTGAAGCTCTTGGCCGGCACCACCAGGGCGCCGCTGGCATCGCGCATCGGTACGTTGATGCTGATCTTGTTGGCCTGCCCCGGAATAATGGTGCCGGTACCGATCGGATCGCCCTTGGCGTCGTTGATCGTGTAGCTCTGAGTGCCGTCGGCCGCAGGCTTGCCAAATACCATCTTCACCGGCATCGAGTTTTCAATGCCGACGCGCAGTTGCGCGGTATTGGCGCCACCCTGGAGATCCAGCGGCACGGTCAGGGTCGGCGGCGTGAAAGTGCCGGTGCCCTGGTTGGTTTTGCTGGCCTCGCCTTTAAGCGGTGCAGCGAAGGCAATCTTGCTCGGGTCGGTGAGGACTGTGCCGATGTCCTTCGCGCCGCTGGCGGTCGGGCTGACCTTGAAGCTGTCACCGGCCGACATCGGGCCGTTTTTAAGTTCAAGGGTAAAGCCGTCGATCACCGAAGGCGGTGTGGCGGAGATATCAAAGGTGCCCATGGCTTTGCCATCGGAGCGCTGCACCGTCACTTTGTTGAGATTGGCCGGGTCGCTGAAGGTGACCTTGTAATCGTAGTTCGTCAGCTTGCTGGAGTCCTTGATCGTCACACCCAGGCTACCGGCGCCTTGGTTGCCTTGGCCGGCCACACTGCGCAAAGCCACCGCCGCCGCGCTGTTGATGTCCTTGAACATCGACGCGCCGAACTCACCGTTGAGGTCGATGCCCTGCCCCAACTGGCTGTTGATCGTATCGGCGGTGACGATGGCAATGCGACCCAAGTCGTTGATGGCTGGCATCAATACGTCACTGCGATAGCGCATCAGGCCGCCGATACTGCCGCCACTGATCACATTGCCGATGTCTACCGCCGTGTTACCCGGCATGTTCATCTGAATGGTGTACTGGGTCGGATCGTCCTTGCCAGGCACTGCAGAAATCGAGTTGGACTGATCGCCCAGCACCAGCGATTGACCGGTGCCGGTGCTGACACTGAACACACCGTTTTTCTCGGTGGCGGTCACGCCGATCAGCTCATTGAGCGAGCGTACGGCCTCGGCGCGCGCATCCAGCAGGTTGGCCGGCGTGGTGTTCGACGCGCCTTGAACCTGGTTGATCTGCTTGTTGAGGGACGCAATCGACGAGGTCAGTTGGTTGACCTGGTCAGCCATGGAGGTCAACTGACTGTTGATGGTCTCTTTTTGCTGGCTCAACTGGTTGGAGATCGAGTTGAACCGGTTGCTCAAGGTCTGGGCGCTGGTGAGCAGAATCTGGCGCGCCGACGTGTCGCTCGGATTGGCGGATGCGGTCTGCGCCGCCGCGAAGAACGCGCTGAGCACGGACGACATGCCGGTGGTCTTATCCGACAGCGTCTTGTCCACGGCGCTGACCTGATCCAGATACGCCTTGGCATCGCTGTTGAGCGAGGTGCTGTTCTGGTACGCCGCGTCGAGAAACTCGTTATACACCCGGCGCACATCGGCCAGGGTGGTGCCACTGCCGATGAACACGCCACCGAACTGGTTCGCCGCGTTGGCGTTCTGGGTAGTCTGCTGCCGTGAGTAGCCCACTGTGTTGGCGTTGGCAATGTTGTTACTCAAGACCGACAACGATCCTTGAGCGGAATTGAGTCCTGACATCCCGATACTGAGCAAACTCATGGTTCAGACCTTATAAATGTGTGGTTGCGCCAGCGGCAGCGTAATTCTGGTAACTGTCCATCGTTTTGGCGATCTGCGAAATCTTGCTGGCATAGGCCGGGTCGGTGGCGTAACCGGCTTTTTGCAACTCGCGCACAAACTGTTCCGGGTTGTCGGCCGACTTCACAACTTCTTTATAGCGATCATTGCTTTGCAACAACGTCACCAGGTCGTGGAAGCTGTCCTGGTACGAGTCGTAGGAACGGAACTGCGCCGTTTCCTTGACCATCGCCCCATCACGGAACTCGCTGGTAATTGCGCGTGCCTGACCGCCCTGCCAACTCTGGCCGGCCTTGATGCCGAACAGGTTGTGGCTGCTGCTGCCGTCTTCGGCGCGCATCACCGATTTACCCCAGCCGGTTTCCAGGGCAGCCTGGGCCACCAGGTACTTAGGATCGACACCAATACGCGCGGCGGCCGCCTTGGCCATCGGCAACATGGTGGCGACAAATTCATCCTGCGAGCTGAAGGCTTTCTTCGCCGGTGCCAACGGTGGCTGGGCCACGGCGCGGCCGTAGACTTGCATGCGCCCGCTCGGCACGGCGAAGGTGCGCGCTGCACTGTTGACGACGTTGTCGTCAGCGGCGCTGTTACGCAGTGGCGCGGCCTTGGCTTCGCCGGTCACCTGGGTGCTTGGCACAATGCCGGCAAGCAGGCGATCAGTCAGCTTGCTCGGCAAGGCGATGCGCCGCTGATTCATCAATTCCATGTCATTGCTATGGGCCGACGGGGCACCCGCCTGTGGCTCAGCCACGCGGTAAGCCCACAGCGGACGCTGGCCATTGGAGCGACCCAAAGGCCCGTCAGCCTGGGTGCCCGCGGCAATTTCTGTCGGCACATCAACTTTCTTCACAGGCTCAGCCGCCGCCGGGCCTTGCAAGGTGGCGGCCTGGGCCTCCACCGGTTTGTTCTTCTGCATCTGGCGCATCAGCACGTCGGCCAGGCCGATACCACCGCCTTCGCGGGACATCGAGACCGCCAACTGCTGGTCATACATTTCCTGGTACTGCTTGGCGGCGGGCGTGTTCATCGGGTTGTCCTTGCCCAACGCCTCGGTGGCCGAACGCATGGACTTGAGCATCTCGCTCAGGAACAGCGATTCGAACTCCTGCGCCACCTTGCGCATGTTGCCTTCGCTGTTCTTGTCGGCACCGACCTTGAGCTGGTTAAGCCGGTTCAAGTCGGAGTAAGACCCCGAGTCCGCCGTGCTGCTGATGCCGCTCTTGCGCATATCCATGGCCATGGCCTCAGATCACGATCAGGTCGGCTTGTAAGGCGCCGGCCTGCTTCAGTGCTTCAAGAATCGCCATCAAGTCGCCGGGCGCTGCGCCCACCTGGTTCACCGCGCGGACAATCTCATCCAGGGTGGTGCCGGGGCCGAACTTGAACATTGGCTTGGCTTCTTGCTGGGCGTTGACGCGCGAACGCGGCACCACCGCCGTCTGGCCGTTGGACAACGGCCCAGGCTGGCTGACGATCGGGTCTTCGGTGATGGTCACGGTCAGGCTGCCGTGGGTCACCGCTGCCGGCGATACCTTGACGTTCTGACCGATCACGATGGTGCCAGTACGCGAGTTGATGATGACTTTGGCCACGGCCTGGCCTGGGTCGACTTCAAGGTTTTCCAGGATCGACAGGTAATCGACACGCTGGCTTGGATCCAGCGGCGCGGTCACACGGATCGAGCCGCCATCGATGGCCTGCGCCACGCCAGGGCCGAGCATATCGTTGATCTTGTCGACCACGCGCTTGGCGGTGGTGAAGTCGGAGCGGTTGAGGTTCAGGGTCAGGCTGTTGCCTTGGTTGAAACCGCTTGGCACGGTGCGCTCAACGGTGGCACCACCCGGAATTCGACCGGCCGACGGCACGTTGACGGTGATCTTCGAACCGTCGCGACCTTCGGCGTCAAAACCGCCCACCACCAGATTGCCCTGGGCAATGGCGTAGACGTTGCCGTCAATACCCTTGAGCGGCGTCATCAGCAAGGTGCCGCCGCGCAGGCTCTTCGAGTTACCGATGGACGACACAGTGATATCCACCACCTGGCCCGGCTTGGAGAACGCCGGCAAGTCAGCACTGATCGACACCGCCGCGACGTTTTTCAACTGCACGTTGCCCGAACCCGCCGGCACCTTGATGCCGAACTGCGAGAGCATGTTGTTGAAGGTCTGCAAGGTGAACGGGGTCTGCGTGGTCTGGTCACCCGTACCGTTGAGCCCCACCACCAGGCCGTAGCCGATCAACTGGTTGGAACGCACGCCGGAAATGCTGGCGATGTCCTTCAGGCGTTCGGCCTGGGCGACAGCGCTCAAGGAAAGCAGGAGTGCGGCCGCCATCAGCTGTTTGAAGTTCAAAGTGGCCACCTAGAAAGGGAACAGCGGGCTAAGGAAGAAACGGTCGAACCAGCCCGGCTGGCTTGCATCAGCGAACGAACCTGTACCCGAGTAGGTGATGCGCGCATCGGCAATCCGCGTCGACGGCACCGTGTTGTCGGTGGAGATGTCATCGGCGCGGACCATGCCGGCAATGCGCACCAGCTCATCGCCGGTGTTGAGGGTCATCCACTTTTCACCGCGCACGGCGATGATGCCGTTGGGCAATACGTCGGCCACGGTCACGGTGATCGAACCGGTCAGGCTGTTGCCCTGCCCTGCCGCGCTCTTGCCGTTGGTGGCACGGTCGCCGCTGTAGCCGGCGCTGAGGCTGAGGTCGCCGTCACCCAATGGATTATTGGTGTTGGGCACCGCGCCGAACAACGAGGTCAGGCCGAGGTTGGCCTTGCTGGTCTTGCCGATCTGCGAGTTAGCGTTCTTGCTGGCCTGGGTGCGCTCGTTCAGGGTGATGGTGATGATGTCACCGACCCGAAACGCCTTGCGGTCGCTGTACAGGTTCTGTTCGAAACCGGCCTGGTAGATCGAGCCATTGTTGGCGGCCGCTGGCAACGGCGTGCGTGGCAACACCGGCGCGTAGTACGGGTCATTGGGTTTTGGCGTCGGGGCGACACAGCCCGCGAGCACGGCAATCCCACTCAATGCCAGAACAGAAACATAGCGATTCATGACCCTTACCTCACGGTGTTGCAGGCGCCCTCAAGAGCGCCCCATAGACTTGATTACAGATTCTGCGTTACGAACGAAAGCATCTGGTCGGCGGTGGAGATCACCTTGGAGTTCATCTCGTAGGCGCGCTGGGTGGTGATCATGTTGACCATCTCCTCGACCGTGCTCACGTTGGACGTTTCCAGGGTGCTTTGCAGCGTGGTGCCGAAACCGTTCAGGCCAGGGGTGCCGATTTGCGGCGCGCCGCTGGAGGCGGTTTCCAGGAACAGGTTGTTGCCCATGGCTTGCAGGCCGGCCGGGTTGATGAAGTCGGCGGTCTGCAGGTTGCCGATCACTTGCGACGCGGGGTTGCCGGCCACAGTGATGGACACGGTGCCATCGTTGCCGACAGTGAAGGTCTTGGCGTCTGCGGGGACGACCACGGCCGGTTCCAGGGCAAAGCCGTTGGCGGTGACAATCTGACCGTTGGAATCCAGGTGGAACGTACCGTCACGCGTGTAGGACGTGGTGCCATCCGGTTGCAGGATCTGGAAGAAACCACGGCCGTTGATGGCCATGTCCAGCGGCTGGCCGGTCTGTTGCAGGTTACCGGCGCTGAAGTTCTTCTGGGTGCCGACGATCTGCACACCGGTACCCAATTGCAGGCCCGACGGCAGTTCGCTGTCCTGGGTCGACTGGGCGCCCGGCTGCTTCTTGATCTGATAGAGCAAGTCCTGGAACTCGGCACGATCACGTTTGAAACCCGTGGTCGACACGTTGGCCAAGTTGTTGGAAATGGTGGTCAGGTTGGTGTCCTGGGCGGACAAACCTGTTTTGGCAACCCATAGAGCCGGAAGCATGCTGTTCTCCTTCGTGCGCCTGTTTGTTGGCGCTGCATCGCAAAATTAGTGAGTGGGCTGCAATCAGCTCATCTGCATGACGCGAGTCATGGCCTGGTCGTCTTCCTTGGCGCTGTTCATCATCTTGATGTGCAGCTCGAACTGCTTGGAAAGCGCCAGCACCGCGGTCATTTCTTCCACCGCGTTGACGTTGCTCGCCTGCAGGAAGCCCGAGGTCAGCGTGACCGTCGCGTCAGCCTGGGCCGGCTGGCCATCCTTGGTGTGGATGGTGCCGTCGAGGCCTTTATTCATGTTCTTCAGGTCCGGTTGGACCAGCTTGATGCGGTCCACTTCAGCCATCACGCGCGGGCCTTCACCCATGGCGCGAATGCTGATGGTGCCGTCGGCACCCACTTCAATTTTCTGCTGGGGCGGCACGGCAATCGGACCACCGTTGCCCATGATCGGCATGCCGTTGCCGGCGCGCAGCACGCCCAATGCATCGACGTTCATGCTCGCGCTGCGCACGTAGGCTTCGCTGCCGTCCGGGGTCTGCACGGCCATCCAGCCATTGCCGCTGACGGCGACGTCCAGGTCACGGCCGGTCTCGATCATCGCGCCAGGAGAAAAGTCAGTGCCCGGGCGCTCAGTCAAGGCAAACGCCCGCGCCGGAAAGCTGTCACCGAACACCGGCATCGAACGTGCCTGCTCCAGGTCACGTTGGAAACCATTGGTGGAAATGTTCGCCAGGTTGTTGGCATGGGCCTTCTGCGCCAGAGCATTCTGGCTGGCGCCGGTCATTGCCACATAAAGGTACTTGTCCACGCTCTTTCCTCTTTCTGACGGACGCTTGCCGCCCACCGCTGTACTGATGAGGCTTAAGCAATTTGCGAACCAACTTTTGAAAAGAACGAGAAGTGCAGGCGGGGCGGGGGTTTGCGGCGAGGCGTGAGGATTGCCGGGTTGAGCGCGAGTCGAAAAAACGGCGGACTACTGCCGCCTGCGGCAAACACAGGTCTGATGGGTGCCAAAGAACAACGGTGGGAGGGGGCTTGCCCCCGATGACAGAGTATCAACCAACTGTGATTTGGCTGATCCAACGCCATCGGGGGCAAGCCCCCTCCCACATTGGGTTATTTATCGGTCTTCAGGATTTCGTAATCGCGCAGTTTATTGGCGATGGTGGTGTGGGATACCCCCAGTCGCTTACCCAACTGCCGGCTGCTGGAATGCTCAGCGTACAAGGCTTCCAACACCGCCTTCTCGAAGCGGCCGACGATGTCCTCCAGGCCACCCTCCAGCGAGAAATCGCCAAGGGGCTGACGCACGCCATAATCCGGCAGCCGAATATGTTCGGCCTTGACCGTCCCGCCGTCACACAACGACACCGCCTGGAACAACACGTTTTCCAACTGCCGTACGTTGCCCGGCCAGTGGTAGTGGCTCAGGCGATCCATGGCTGCTGGCGCCAGCTTGGGCAACGGGCAGCCGATCTGGCGACTGGCCTGGTCGAGAAAGTGATCAACCAGCGGCGCCAACCCATCCAGGCATTCGCGCAGCGGTGGAATATGTAGCGACAGCACGTTGAGGCGGTGATAAAGGTCCTGGCGGAATTCGCCACGGGCACACAGCTCGGACAAGTCCACCTGGGTCGCGCAGATCACGCGCACGTCCAGGTACACCTCTTCATCGCTGCCTACACGTCGGAAGCATCCATCCTGCAAAAAACGCAGCAACTTCACCTGTAGCCGCGCGCTCATCTCCCCGACACCATCGAGAAACAACGTACCGCCCGCCGTCAGTTCCAATAGCCCCAACTTGCCTTCGGCCCGTGCGCCTTCGAATGCGCCGGGACCGTAGCCGAACAGCTCGGTCTCGGCCATCGACTCTGGCAAGCCCGCGCAATTAAGCGCCATCAACGGCGATTGCCCACGCGGGCTGGCCAAGTGACAGGCGCGCGCCAGCAGTTCCTTGCCGGTGCCGGTTTCGCCTTCTATTAATAGAGGCGCATCCAGCGGCGCCATGCGTCGGGCTTCGCGCACCACGGCGGCCATGACTTTGGAGCTTTGGAAGATGCTGTCAAAGCCACGCAGCTCCTGCTTGCGCACGTTGTAGATGCGCTCACCGACGCGGTCGGCGCGGTGCAGGGTCAGCACGGCACCGGCCATGGCCTCGCTGTCATCATGCTCGGAGGATTGCAGCGGCGCGATGTCCGCCAAGAACACGTCGCCCTTGACCTTGACCCGCAGACCGTTGATCCGCGATTTGCTCGCGCGCACCAGTTCCGGCAAGTCGAAGTCCTCGGCATACCGCGACAACGGAATGCCCGGCACCTCATCCACCCGCACCCCGAGCAACTGCGCCGCCGCGCGGTTGGCGGCGACGATAGAGCCGCCCATGTCGATGGACAGTACCGGGAACTCCAGCGCGCCGAGCAGTGCATTGAGCTCCATATGCCGACGCTCGCTGGGCATCAGCCCTACCCTTTTGACGCCGAACACTCCGGCAATCGCCTCGAACTGCGGGCGCAGCGCCTGGAACTGCATGTTCACCAGATTCGGGCAAAACAGGTAGATGGCATTGCCATGCTCACCGCCGACCTCGCCCTTGGCGACGTTGACACCGTATTCCACCAACAGGTTGAGGATGTCCCGCAGGATGCCGATGCGGTTCTGGCAGTGCACTTTGATACGCATGAAGAGGCCCGAAAAGTGGGGGGGCGCCGCGTCTTTTTGTCGCTGGGCGCAGATAGTCGTCAAGATTATGTGACAGCTTGCAGGCTTTTCCCAGCCCAATGCAGCGGCCAGCCTCACAAGCGTAACGAATACTTTACGAAAAATGGTAAGTTTTCCTACGCAGCGCCGTTTTAAACGAGTGGAATCCGGCCGCGCACGGGTTATCAATAAGCTCATCGCAGGACATAACAAGAACGAATGCCTAGCAGGAGAGCCGTATGAAGCAGACGCAGTACGTGGCCCGCGAGCCCGATGCGCAAGGTTTTATCCACTACTCGCCGGAAGAACATGCGGTGTGGAACACCCTGATCACTCGCCAGTTGAAAGTGATCGAGGGTCGCGCCTGCCAGGAATACCTGGATGGCATCGACAAGCTCGGCCTGCCCCATGACCGCATCCCGCAATTGGGCGAGATCAACCAGGTGCTGGCCGAAACCACCGGCTGGCAAGTCGCCCGTGTGCCGGCGCTGATCCCCTTCCAGACGTTCTTCGAGTTGCTGGCCAACAAGCAGTTTCCAGTGGCGACGTTTATCCGCACCCGCGAAGAACTGGACTACCTGCAAGAGCCGGACATTTTCCATGAGATCTTCGGCCACTGCCCGCTGCTGACCAATCCTTGGTTCGCCGAATTCACCCACACCTACGGCAAGCTCGGCCTGGCGGCCACCAAGGAGCAACGCGTGTACCTGGCGCGGCTGTACTGGATGACCATCGAGTTCGGCCTGGTGGACACGCCCGAAGGTCGGCGCATCTACGGTGGCGGCATTCTGTCGTCGCCCAAGGAGACGGTGTACAGCCTGTCGTCCGAGCCCGAACACCAGGTGTTCGATCCACTGGAGGCGATGCGCACGCCGTATCGCATCGACATCCTGCAACCGCTGTACTTCGTCCTCCCCAACCTCAAGCGCCTGTTCGAAGTGGCCCAGGAAGACATCATGGGCATGGTGGAGCGCGGGATGCAGCTGGGTTTGCATGCCCCGAAGTTTCCCCCAAAACCCAAAGCTGCGTGAACCTTACATCTTGAGGCCAGGTGAGTCTGTTCCCTGGCCGCGCGTTGCTTTAGGGTGACGCTACTGATCTTCAAACACTCGAATTCAGGACACCATCATGACCACCTTGAACCAAGCCCACTGCGAAGCCTGCCGTGCCGATGCCCCTCAAGTCAGCGACGAAGAACTGCCGGTACTGCTCAAGCAGATCCCCGACTGGAACATCGAAGTCCGTGACGGTGTGATGCAACTGGAAAAGGTCTTCCTGTTCAAGAACTTCAAATTCGCCCTGGCCTTCACCAACGCCATGGGTGAAATCTCCGAAGCCGAAGGCCATCACCCAGGCCTGCTCACCGAGTGGGGCAAGGTCACCGTGACCTGGTGGAGCCATTCCATCAAGGGCCTGCACCGCAACGACTTCATCATGGCCGCGCGCACCGACGAAGTGGCCAAGGACGCCGAGGGCCGCAAGTAATGCATTTCGATGCGATTGGCCGCGTGCCCGGCGACCCGATCCTCGGGCTGATGGACCTGTACGCCCAGGATGCCAACCCGAATAAGTTCGACCTCGGCGTGGGTGTCTATAAAGACGACCAAGGCCTGACGCCAATTCCACACTCGGTAAAACTGGCCGAACAGCGCCTGGTGGACACACAAACCACCAAGACCTACATCGGCGGCCACGGCAATGCGGCGTTCGGAAAGCTGATCAGCGAGCTGGTGCTCGGCGCGGACTCCGCGCTGATCCGCGAGCGACGTGCCGGCGCCACCCAGACCCCAGGTGGCACCGGCGCCCTGCGCCTGAGCGCCGACTTCATTGCGCACAACCTGCCCGGTCGTGGCGTCTGGTTGAGCAACCCGACCTGGCCGATCCACGAAACGATCTTTGCCAAGGCCGGGATCCCGGTGAGTCATTACCCTTACGTGGGCGCTGACAACCGCCTGGATGTGGCGGCGATGCTCGCCACCCTGTCCACCGTGCCCGAGGGCGACGTGGTGCTGCTGCACGCCTGCTGCCATAACCCGACCGGTTTCGACCTGTCCCAGGACGACTGGCGCCAGGTGCTGCAGATCGTGCGCGAGCGCCAGTTGCTGCCACTGATCGACTTCGCCTACCAAGGCTTTGGCGATGGTTTGGAGCAGGATGCCTGGGCGGTGCGGCTGTTTGCGGCCGAGTTGCCGGAAGTGCTGGTCACCAGTTCGTGCTCGAAGAACTTCGGCCTGTACAGCGACCGTGTCGGCGCGTTGATCGTGTGCGCGGCGGATGCCGAGAAACTGACGGATGTGCGCAGCCAACTGGCCAACACGGCGCGCAACCTGTGGTCGACGCCCCCGGACCATGGTGCTGCGGTAGTGGCGACCATCCTGGGCGATGCCGAGCTGAAGAAGCGCTGGAGTGACGAGGTCGAAGCCATGCGCTCGCGGATCGCACACCTGCGTTCGGGCTTGGTTGAGGCGTTGGCGCCACACGGTCTGTCGGAGCGGTTTGCGCATATCGGGGCGCAGCGTGGGATGTTCTCCTACACCGGATTGAGTGCCGAACAGGTGAAGCAACTGCGCGAGAAACACAGCGTGTACATGGTGAGTTCGGGGCGGGCTAACGTGGCGGGGGCTGATGCGACGCGTCTGGCATTGCTCGCCGAGGCCATAGCCGACGTCTTCAACTGACGAAATTGGAACCAAATGTGGGAGCGGGCTTGCTCGCGAATGCGGTGTATCAGTCAGTACATTTGGTGACTGACACATTGCATTCGCGAGCAAGCCCGCTCCCACATTTAGACCGAGTAGGGCCGTCAGCCTGTGACCATCTCTGCTTTCAGCAGTGCCTCTTTCGCCTGCGCATCCGCCAACCGATACAACTCGATACTCCCATCCCAGTGCTCGATCAACGCTGTGCACGACTCCACCCAATCTCCGCAGTTGAGGTAATCCACCTCGCCCACCTTGCGAATCTCCGCATGGTGGATATGCCCGCACACCACACCATGCAACTCGCGCTTGGTCACCTCGTGGGCGATGGCTTCTTCGAAGTCGCTGATGAAGTTCACGGCCGTCTTGACCTTGTGCTTGAGGTACGCCGACAGCGACCAATAGCCATAGCCGTAGCGCGCACGCCAGTGGTTCAGCCAGCGGTTCAGCGTGAGGGTGAACTCGTAGGCCGAGTCACCGAGGAACGCCAGCCAGCGGTGGTAGCGGGTGATCACGTCGAACTGATCGCCATGAATCACCAACAAATGCCGGCCATCGGCAGTCACGTGCACCGCTTCGTCCACCAGTTGGATATTGCCCAGGATCAACTTGGAATAACGGCGCAGGAACTCGTCATGGTTGCCGGTGACATAGATCACCTCGGTGCCACGCTTGGCCATGGTCAGCAGGCGGCGGATCACGTTGGTATGGGCCTGGGGCCAATACATGCCGCCACGCAGTTTCCAGCCGTCAATGATGTCACCGACCAGGTAGACCTTGTCCGCGTGATAGCCCTTGAGGAACTGCGATAAATGTTCGGCCTGGCAATCCCGGGTGCCCAGGTGCACATCGGAAATCCACAGGGTACGAACCCGTTGCTTGCGGCTGGGCTTGGCGAACTCGGCACTGGTCATGGGCATCCCTCGACGGTGTTTTCGCGAGCTTGCGCCCTGGCGATTAATAGCCCATGACAACTGTGCGTCAGTCTGATGACAGCGCTCAGGGCCTGCAAACCGTTGTAGACTGCCAGCTTGCCGCCCAGGAGACCGCAATGGGACCCACCCTCACCCTACGCCACTACGTCGACGCGCCCCTCGCTCACAGCCATGACCATGCGCAGCTGGTATTCGGCCTGTCCGGGCACCTGGACCTGGAGGTGGACGGCCGTGGCAGCCAAGTGCGCGAAAGCAGCGTGATGGTGCTGCCCTTCTCCGCCCACCACGCGTGCGGCAGTCGCGACGGTAGCCGCTGCCTGGTGCTGGATGTGCCCACTGAGCATTGGGTGCTGCAATCGTTGGGCGAGCATGCCGATGCCAGTCGTCGCCTGCTCGATCAGCCCGCGCGGCTGACGTTGGACTCGCGGCAAAGCCAGCTAGTGCAATGGCTGGCGCACAGCCCGGTGCATGACCCGTTGATCGTGCAGCAAGGCGCGGTGCTGTTGCTGGCCAGCCTCAATCATCCGCTGGACCAACCCCTACCAGGCCGGCGCCTTCCGTATGCGGCGTTCAATGCACATATCGAACGGCATGTTGCGCACCCACTGCAGGTGGCCGACCTGGCACGTATCGCCGATCTGTCGGTGGCACGCCTGCACGCACGCTTCATGGCGGAATGCGGGCAAACACCGATGGACTACATCCGCAGCCGTCGCCTGCACATGGCCTTGGACCTGTTGCGCAAGACACCGCTGCCCATCGGTGAAATTGCCGATCGCGTCGGTTACGCCTCGCAAAGCGCCTTCGCCGCCGCGATGCTGCGAGAGTTTGGCGCCTCGCCGGGCGCTTTGCGTCGCAACCCGTAGGAAGAGTTTCGCGATAAACATCGCGAGCCGGACGACAGACACCCACGCGGGCGACCCACTAGACTGCGTTTCTGTCACCCCCATGACTCAAGGATCGCAATGACTCCCCGTTCAGCCCTCGGCGCCCTGCATATCGGCGCATTGATGTTTGGCCTCACCGGCGTATTCGGCAAACTGGCGGCCGCCTCCCCGGCCATCATCGTCTTTGGTCGCGCCGTGTTTGCCGTGGTAGCACTGGCGGTATTCGCACGGTTTGCCAGCAGCACCACCTGGAAAACCCTGGAACTGCGCGACTGGCGCCGGCTGCTGATCAGCGGCGTGTTGCTGGCGGCGCACTGGGTGACCTTCTTTATTGCCGTGAAAGTAGCCGGCGTGGCGGTTGCAACCTTGGGCTTCACCGCATTTCCGGCCTTTACCGTGATCCTCGAAGGGCTGATTTTCCGCGAGCGCATCCGCGCCAACGAAGTGCTGCTGGTGGTGCTGGTCAGCGTCGGCCTGGTATTGGTGACCCCGGACTTCAACCTCGCCAGCGAAGCCACCGGTGGGTTGCTCTGGGGGATCGCCTCGGGGCTGCTGTTTTCCCTGCTGTCACTGAACAACCGCGCCAGTTCCGGACGTATCCCGGCGGTGCAGGCAGCGCTGTGCCAGAACGTGGTGGTCGCCGTGTGCTTGTTGCCCGTGGCGGCGCCCGGTCTGACAGAGGTGCGCGCGATTGACTGGTTATGGATAGGCCTGCTCGGGGTGTTCTGCACCGGCCTGGCCCACAGCCTATTTGTCGCCAGCCTCGCGGTGATCAAGGCGCGCACCGCTTCGGTGGTGTTTGCCATGGAACCGGTCTACGGCATTACCGCGGCCTGGCTGCTGTTTGCCGAAACCCCGACGCTGCGCATGCTCCTGGGCGGCGTGCTGATCATCGTCGCAATCGTGCTTTCCGGGTTGATGGGTGGTGCCAGCCAGGCCAAACAGCCCGTTGCAACGACTTGATCTACACTTTGAACATCCGCAACAGTTTGTCGTCGTTCAACGGATAACCGACAGCTCGATGACAGCCTGGGTATTTTCTGAAGTTGCTGCACGCGAGTGGTCACAACCTCAACGCGATGCGGGAGCTTTACCATGGAAATGCTCATCAATTTGTTAGTGCAGATCATCAGCGGCGCCGTCGGCGGCAACATCGCCGGCATGACCAAACAGAGCCTCGGGACCGGGCTCAATACCCTGATCGGCGGTGTCGGCGGGCTGGTGGTCGGCCAAGTCGTCGCGGCACTCACAGGCACCTCGGGCGGCGAAGCCCTGGACGTGGCGGCAGTGGGCAGCAACATTGTCGGCGGTGGTGTCGGCGGACTGGTGCTGACGTGGGTGATTGGCTTCATCAAGCAAAAGATGGCGGCCAAATAACCACCGTGTCACCGCCCTCACACGGCGGTGACGTTTACTGCGTACGGTCGTTATGCCCCAGGTCACGCTGCGGGTCGATCTGGTCACGTACGCGCTGCTTGAGCACCTTGGCCTCGGGAAAACCGCCGTCCGCCTTGCGCTCCCAAATCTGCACGCCATCACACGTGATACGAAACGCGCCGCCGGTGGCCGGTTCCAGCGCCACTTTGCCCAAGTCATCGGCAAACGTGCTCAACAGTTCCTGCGCCAACCAGGCGGCGCGCAGTAGCCACTGGCACTGGGTGCAATAGGTGATGACGATCTCGGGTTTAATCGAAGACATAATTTGAGAGGCTCCAGGCGTAACGGGCTCAGCGGATCGAGTGGCTATAATAGCGGCCTTTATCGCCCAGCCTCGAGATTCATGATGCGCCGCCTGCTGTCCTGCCTGTTTCTTTGCCTGCTACCCCTTTTCGCCGACGCCGTCGAACCGCCACGCCCGAAAATCGGCCTGGTGCTGTCTGGCGGTGCCGCCCGTGGGCTGGCGCATATCGGCGTGCTCAAGGCGCTGGAGGAGCAAGGTATACAGATCGATGCGATTGCCGGCACCAGCATGGGCGCGGTGATTGGCGGGCTGTACGCCTCGGGCTACAAGATCGATGAGTTGGAAAAACTGGCGCTGAGCATCGACTGGCAACAGGCACTGTCCGACGCACCGCCTCGGGAAGACGTGCCGTTCCGGCGCAAGCAGGATGACCGGGATTTCCTGGTCAAACAGAAACTCAGCTTTCGCGACGATGGCAGCCTGGGCCTGCCACTGGGCGTAATCCAAGGCCAGAACCTGGCGTTGCTGCTGGAAAGCATGTTCGCCCACAGCAGCAACACGCGTAACTTCGACAAGCTGCCGATCCCCTTTCGCGCGGTGGCGACCGATATCACCACCGGCGAGAAAGTGGTGTTCCGCAAGGGCCACCTGCCCCAGGTGATCCGCGCCAGCATGTCGATCCCGGCAGTCTTCGCGCCAGTGGAGCTGGATGGCCGGCTGCTGGTGGACGGCGGCATGACCGATAACATCCCGCTGGATGTGGCGCGGGAAATGGGCGTGGATATCGCCATCGTCGTCGACATCGGCACCCCGCTGCGTTCGCGCAAACAACTGGCGACGGTGGTGGACGTGCTCAACCAATCGATCACCCTGATGACCCGGCGCAACTCCGAAGAGCAGCTCAAAGACCTGCACCCCAAGGACATGCTGATCCAGCCACCCCTCGCCGCCTATGGCGTAACTGATTTCGGCCGCGCCAAGGACATGATCGATGCCGGTTACCGCGCTACCCGCGCCCTCGACGCGCGCCTGGCCCACCTGCGCCCCGCCGAGCCGATCGACCCCCAACTGGTAGCCGCCCGCACACCCGGCGAACGCACACCGGTCATCACCGCCATCAACGTGGAAAACGACTCGAAGGTCAGCGACGACGTGATCCGCTACTACATCCGCCAACCCCTGGGCGAGCCGCTGAACCTGGGCCGCCTGCAATCGGACATGGGCACCTTGTACGGCCTGGATTACTTCGAGCAGGTGCAATACCGCGTGGTGAAAAAGGGCCAGGATAATACCTTGGTCATCAGCGCGCGCGGCAAACGCAGCGGCACCGACTACCTGCGCCTCGGCCTGAACCTGTCAGATGACATGCGTGGCGACAGCGCCTTCAACCTCGGTGCCAGCTACCGCATGAACGGCATCAACCGCCTCGGCGCCGAATGGCTGACGCGGGTGCAGATCGGTGACCGCCAAGAGCTGTACAGCGAGTTCTATCAGCCGATGGATACCGGCTCGCGTTACTTTGTCGCGCCGTACATCAGCGCCCAGGCACAGAACGTCGAGCTGATCCTGGACAACGACCCCATCTCCGAATATCGCCTGGAACGCTACGGTTTCGGCTTGAACGTCGGACGGCAGATCGGCAACAGCGGCGAGATCCGCTTCGGCGTCGGCGAAGCCTGGGGCAAGGCGGATGTGCGCATCGGTGACAGGGATTTGCCCAGCGTGAGTTTCAGCGAAGGCTTCTATGAACTGAAGTACTCCTTCGATTCCCTGGACAACGTGTACTTTCCCCATACTGGCGAAGACATCGGCCTGGCCTACCGCGAGTTCGAACCGGGCCTGGGCTCGGACCAGCGCTACCGCCAGTGGGAGTTCAAGCTCGACAAAGCCATGAGCCACGGCCCGGATACGCTGGTGCTGGGCGGACGTTACGGGCGCACCCTGGATGATTCGGACGTGGTGATTTCCAGCTTCCTGCTGGGCGGTGCGCGGCAGTTGTCGGGCTTTCGCCAGGACGCGATCTCGGGGCAGAACATCAGCCTGATGCGCGCGGTGTACTACCGCCGGCTCACACCGCGTTCGTACCTGCCGCTGGATTTCCCGCTGTACCTGGGCGCGTCACTTGAGCGTGGACGGGCGTGGAACAACGACAATGAATTCGACAGCGGGTATATCAACGCGGCGAGTATTTTCCTGGGGTTCGATACACCGTTGGGGCCGCTGAATTTCAGCTACGGGTTCAATGATGACAACCAGAAGGCGGTGTATCTGAACCTGGGGCAGACGTTCTAAAAAGGTCGTTCGCAAAACTAATGTGGGAGCTGGCTTGAATGCGATGCAGGCACCTCGATTTTTCAGTTGCTCCGAGGTGATGCTATCGCAGGCAAGCCAGCTCCCACATTTTCGACCTGCCGCTTATGCAAGGTCAGGATTTTTCCAAGTTAGCCAGGATGTGCCCATGCACGCGCATGCACACGCTCAAATCAGCTTCATCCACTCCCACGAACAGCTCATGCCGTAGCGCGGTGGCGATGGTTTCGATCTGTTCGATAAGCGGGCGAGCGGTGTCACACAGCAGGATGCGCTTGGCACGACGGTCTTCTACCACGGCCTGGCGTTGCACCAAGCCCTGGCCTTCCAGACTGTCCAGCAGGCGGGCCAGTGTCGGCCCTTCTACACCAACGCTTTGCGCCAGCTCACGCTGGGTAGGGGCTTCTTCAAAACGGGCCAGGTGCAACAGCACCAGCCAGCGCGCCTGGGACAAGCCAAGCCCCGCCAGCCGGCGATCCAGCTCGGCGCGCCAACCACGGGACATCTGCGCCAACTGCATGCCAAATCGGTGTTGATCGGTTAACGGCATAAAAAACTCATGTTTAAGACTGAAAATAAAGTGTGGCTAATTATTAGTCAGCTAAGCATGAGCTTTGCCCATAGGCAAGAGTTGCTATGTACTGATTCGTTACATTGTCGTAATTGGCGCACTAAATCTCGAATTCAGACTGCAAAGCCGCCCGCACGCAGTACAAGACACCTTCAGGAACGCGCCCCGTAAACAGCGGTGCAATCTCCGCCACAGGTGGCAATTCGCCCTCTCCGTCCAGGAACGCATCCTGGATTTCGCCGAGCAGATCCTCTGGCAAATCAAGCGCCTGCTCCAACGACAACTGCTGCTTGCCGATGGATTCGGCAAGCAAGGTGTAGACGTTCTTCTCCGAGCATTGCAACTGGCCGGCGATCTGGATCGGGGTCATGCCAGCACGTGCCAGGCTGATCAGTTCGTGGCGAATATCGGCGACTTCCTTCGGTGCTTCGGCCTGGCCGCCGAGCACTTCGAGGAACGCCTGGCCGTAGCGCTCCAGCTTGCGTGCACCGACGCCGCTGACCCTGGCCATTTCCGACATAGTCGTAGGTTGCTCGCGCAACATCTCCAACAGCGTCGAGTCGGGGAAAATAACGTACGGCGGCACGCTGTGTTCCTGGGCCAGTTTGCGGCGCAGGGTGCGCAGGGCTTCCCACTGTTCGCGTTCTTCGCCACGTACAAGCTGACTGGCCTGGCTGGTGCTGGTCTTGGCGGTAGTCTGCGGCTTGAGGTCGCGGCGCAGCTCCAGCGTCACTTCACCCTTGAGCAGCGGACGACAACTGTCGTTCAAGCGGAGGCCGCCGTACCCTTCGATGTCGATATCCACCAGGCCGCGCGCCACCATCTGCCGGAACAGCGAGCGCCACTCGCCTTCGGCGCGGGCCTTGCCGACGCCGTAGACCGAGAGTTTTTCATGGCCGAAGCTGCGTACTTTCTCGTTGTCCTTGCCCAGCAACACATCCACCAAGTGACCGACGCCATAACGCTGGCCGGTGCGATAGATGGCGGACAAACCCTGGCGCGCAGGCTCGGTGGCGTCCCAGGTCTGCACGCCGTCGGTGCAGTTATCACAGTGGCCACAGGGTTCGGGCATGTCTTCGTCGAAATACGCCAGCAAGGTCTGGCGGCGGCAGCGAGTCTCTTCGCACAGCGAGAGCATGGCGTCGAGTTTGTGCTGCTCCAGGCGCTTGTGGCGCTCGTCGCCCTCGGAGTTCTGCAACATCTGCTTAAGCATCACCACGTCTTGCAGGCCGTAGACCATCCACGCATCCGCCGGCAAACCGTCACGGCCGGCACGCCCGGTTTCCTGGTAGTACGCCTCAAGGGATTTGGGCAGGTCCATGTGCGCAACGAAGCGCACGTTGGATTTGTCGATGCCCATGCCGAACGCGATGGTGGCGACCATGATCAGGCCTTCCTCGTTGAGGAAGCGCTTCTGGTGAGCCGAACGCGTGTCGTTGGGCAGGCCGGCGTGATAGGGCAGCGCCGGGTAGCCTTGCTCGCAGAGAAACGCAGCCACTTCATCGACCTTCTTGCGCGACAGGCAATAGACGATGCCCGCATCGCTGCGTCGCTCGGAAAGGAACGCCAACAACTGTTTGCGCGGCTGCTCCTTGGGGACGATGCGGTAGAAAATGTTCGGTCGGTCGAAGCTCGACAGGAAGCGCTCGGCGTTCTGCAGGTGCAGGCGCTCGACGATTTCTTCGCGGGTACGCTTGTCGGCAGTGGCGGTCAGCGCAATACGCGGCACATCGGGAAACAGCTCCGCCAATTGGCCGAGCTGCAAATACTCGCGGCGGAAGTCATGACCCCATTGGGAGACGCAGTGGGCTTCATCGATGGCGAACAGGGCGATTTCCAGGCTCTGCAAAAACGCCAGCATGCGCGGCTGCACCAGACGCTCGGGGGCCAGGTACAGCATCTTCACTTCACCGCGCTTGATGCGAGCGGCCAGGTCGCGCTGCTGTTCGGCACTGAGGGTGGAGTTCAACGATGCAGCGGCGACACCCAGCTCTTCCAGGGTTGCCACCTGGTCGTCCATCAATGCAATCAAAGGCGACACCACCACGGCCAGGCCATTGCGCAACAGCGCCGGCACCTGGAAGCACAACGATTTACCGCCGCCGGTAGGCATCAGTACCAGTGCGTCACCGCCACTGGCCACGCGCTCAATGATCGCACCCTGGCGGCCACGAAAACTGTCGTAGCCGAAGATGTCCTTGAGGACGCGTTGTGCCTGCTCGAGCATGTAAAACTCCAAAATAGTGCCGAAATCCCTCTGTACAGGCTGGCCGAAAAAAACCTCTTTCACGGGAAATAATCCGTAAGCGAAGTTTTCGCGCACTGGGCTTGGCCTGCAAGGGCATCACAAAACGCGGCAGTATACCCGAGCGTTACCCGCCAAAGGGCGCCACTGACGAATAGCGGGCGCTATCTAAAACCTGGCAAATATGCAGTGCGGCTGGCCTGTGCGCTCAAGAAAGCCTAGAATTCAGCATCGTTTATTCCCAAGGTAGCCCTTCAATGTCCTTCGCTGAGCAACTAACCCGCCTGCAAGCCTTCCTCGACGCCGATGAGCTGCATGACGAGGCGCTGGACTACGTGGCCGCCCACGGCTACCTGACCGCCCTGTCGATCTGCTCCGACGTCGTCCCCGACCGTGAATGGATCGATGCACTGTTCGCCGAAGAGCCGCACTACGCCGATGCTGCCCAACGCGAAGAAATCGAATCCACCCTGCTGGCCCTCAAGGCCCACATCGGTCGTCAACTGGCCTCCGACGAGGAGTTCGAGCTGCCATGCGAACTGGACCTGGGCGAAGAACCGGATGACTCCGACCTGCGCGGCTGGTGCATCGGCTTCATGGAAGGCGTGTTCCTGCGCGAAGCCGCCTGGTTTGAAACCGCCGAGGAAGAAGTCAGCGAAATGCTGCTGCCGATCATGGTCGGTTCGGGCCTGTTCGACGACCAGCCTGAGTTCGCCGACATCGCCGCCGACGCCAACCTGATGGACGACATGATCGTTCAGATCCCGGAAGCCCTGACCGCGCTGTACCTGCTGTGCAACGCACCTGACGAAAAACCGGCGATCCTCAAGCCACGTCACCACTGAGTCGCTTGCCCGTGACACCCATGGGCAATCGCTCTCTGCTCCTGCGCTACCTGCTCCTGGCCATCGGCTGGCTCAGTGTAGCGTTGGGGGTGATCGGCATTTTCCTACCGGTATTGCCGACTACGCCCTTCCTGCTGCTCGCCGCCGCCTGCTTCGCTCGAAGCTCCCCGCGTTTCTACCATTGGCTGGTGCAACACCCGCGCTTGGGGCCGTGGATCCGTGACTACCTGGATGGCAATGGCATTCCCCTCAAAGGCAAGGTCTACGCCATCGGTTTGATGTGGCTGAGCATTGGCGTGTCCTGCTACCTGGTGCCACTGCCGTGGGCGCGCGGGTTCATGCTGACCAGCGCGGTACTGGTGACGGTCTATATCCTGCGCCAAAAGACCCTGCGGCATAAGAACCCACACGACCTTGGTCGACACTGACTAACCCCAGGCATTCTGCGAGACTGTCCAACCGGGCCTGGAATGCCTGGGTGTTCTTATGTGCGGAGTTACCATGACGTTGTCCAGCGGGCTGATCGCCGCCGTTGCCCTGGCCTATATGGCCATTATGTTTGCCATCGCCTTCTACGGTGACCGCCGCCGCGCGCCATTGCCGCCGCGCATGCGCGCCTGGGTGTACAGCCTGTCGCTGGCTGTTTACTGCACCAGTTGGACATTCTTCGGCGCTGTAGGCCAGGCTGCCGAGCAGCTGTGGGCATTTTTACCGATCTACCTGGGACCGGTACTGTTGCTGGTGCTGGCCCCTTGGGTGCTGCAGAAGATGATTCTGATCAGCAAGCAGGAAAACATCACCTCCATTGCTGACTTTATTGCCGCGCGCTACGGCAAGTCCCAATCCTTGGCCGTGGTGGTTGCACTGATCTGCCTGGTCGGTGTACTGCCCTATATCGCCCTGCAACTCAAAGGCATCGTGCTGGGGGTCAACCTGCTGATCGGCGCCGGGGCCGAGACCACGGGCACCCGCGCCCAGGACACCGCGCTGATCGTGTCGCTAGTGCTGGCGCTGTTCACCATTGTGTTTGGTACGCGCAACCTCGATGCCACGGAACACCACCGTGGCATGGTGCTGGCGATTGCCTTTGAATCGCTGGTCAAGCTGTTTGCATTTCTCGCGGTCGGCGCGTTTGTGACCTACGGCCTGTACGACGGTTTCGGCGACCTGTTCAGCCAGGCCATGCTCGCGCCACGGCTGGAGGAATACTGGAAAGAGACCGTCAACTGGCCCTCCATGGTGGTGCAGACCGGCGTGGCCATGATGGCGATCATCTGCCTGCCCCGGCAATTCCACGTCACGGTGGTGGAGAACATCGACCCCCAGGACCTGCGCCTGGCTAAGTGGGTGTTTCCCGCCTATCTGATTCTTGCCGCACTGTTTGTAGTACCGATCGCCTTGGGCGGCAAGATGCTGCTGCCCAGCTCGGTACTGCCGGACTCCTACGTGATCAGCCTGCCGATGGCCGAAGCTCATCCCGCGCTGGCCGTGCTGGCATTTATCGGTGGCGCATCAGCCGCCACCGGCATGGTCATCGTGGCGAGCATCGCCTTGTCGACCATGGTGTCCAACGACATGCTGCTGCCCTGGCTGCTGCGTCGTTCCAGCGCCGAGCGGCCGTTCGAAGTGTTCCGCCACTGGATGCTGTCGGTACGCCGCGTGAGCATCGTGATCATTCTGTTGCTGGCCTACGTCAGCTATCGCTTGCTGGGCTCCACCGCGAGCCTGGCGACCATCGGCCAGATCGCCTTTGCCGCCGTGACCCAACTGGCTCCGGCCATGCTCGGTGCGCTGTATTGGAAACAGGCCAACCGACGCGGGGTGTTCGCCGGGCTGGCAGCCGGTACTTTCCTGTGGTTCTACACCTTGGTCCTACCGGTGACGGCGAAAAGCCTGGGCTGGTCCCTCAGCCTTTTCCCTGGGCTGACGTGGATGCATTCCCACCCGCTGGGCCTGTCCGTCACGTCGTTGACCTTGGGCACCGTGTTCTCCCTGGCGGGTAACTTCACGCTGTTTGTGTGGGTGTCGATGCTGTCGCGCACGCGGGTTTCCGAGCACTGGCAAGCCGGACGTTTCATCGGTCAGGAAATCAGCCAACGCGCCAGCGCTCGCTCGATGTTGTCCGTGCAAATCAGCGACTTGCTCAGCCTGGCGGCGCGCTTTGTCGGCGAAGAGCGCGCCCAGCAAAGCTTTATCCGCTTCGCCTATCGCCAAGGCAAAGGCTTCAACCCTAACCAGAATGCCGACAATGATTGGATCGCCCACACCGAGCGGCTATTGGCTGGCGTGCTGGGGGCATCTTCGACACGTGCGGTCGTAAAAGCTGCTATCGAAGGGCGGGAAATGCAGCTGGAAGACGTAGTCCGCATCGCCGACGAAGCGTCGGAAGTGCTGCAATTCAACCGCGCGCTGCTACAAGGCGCCATCGAGAACATCACCCAGGGCATCAGCGTAGTCGACCAGTCCCTGAAACTGGTGGCCTGGAACCGGCGTTATCTGGAGCTGTTCAATTACCCGGACGGACTGATCAGCGTCGGCCGGCCGATCGCCGACATCATCCGCTACAACGCCGAACGCGGGCTGTGCGGACCGGGCGAGGCCGAAGTGCATGTGGCGCGACGCCTGCATTGGATGCGCCAAGGCCGTGCGCACACCTCCGAGCGCTTGTTCCCCAATGGCCGGGTGATCGAGCTGATCGGCAACCCGATGCCCGGCGGCGGTTTTGTTATGAGTTTCACCGACATTACCGCGTTCCGCGAAGCCGAGCAGGCGCTCACCGAGGCCAACGAAGGTTTGGAACAAAGGGTGACCGAGCGTACCCATGAACTGTCGCAACTCAATGTGGCGCTCACCGATGCCAAGGGCGTGGCCGAGTCCGCCAGCCAGTCGAAGACGCGTTTCCTGGCGGCCGTCAGCCATGACCTGATGCAACCCTTGAATGCCGCACGGCTGTTTTCCGCTGCCCTCTCCCACCAGAACGACGGACTGTCCAGCGAAGCCCGGCAGTTGGTGCAGCACCTGGACAGCTCACTGCGCTCTGCCGAAGACCTGATCAGCGACCTGCTGGATATCTCACGCCTGGAAAACGGCAAGATCAATCCGCAACGCCAGCCGTTTGTACTCAACGAACTGTTCGACACCTTGGGCGCAGAATTTAAAGCGCTGGCCCAAGAGCAAGGCTTGCGTTTCCGCCTGCGCGGCAGTCGCTTGCGCGTCGACAGCGACATCAAATTGCTGCGGCGCATCCTGCAGAATTTTCTCACCAACGCTTTCCGTTATGCCGACGGCCCGGTGCTGCTTGGCGTACGCCGACGCAAGGGCGAGCTGTGCCTGGAAGTGTGGGACCGTGGCCCCGGTATCCCGCTGGATAAACAGAAGGTGATCTTCGAAGAATTCAAGCGCCTGGACAGCCACCAGACCCGCGCAGAGAAAGGCCTGGGGCTGGGCCTGGCAATCGCCGACGGCTTGTGTCGCGTGCTCGGCCATCGGTTGAGCGTGCGTTCATGGCCAGGCAAAGGCAGCGTGTTCAGCGTGCGTGTGCCGTTGGCGCGCAACCAGGCCAGCCCGCAGGTCAAGACGCCACAGGAAACCGGACTGCCGTTGAGCGGTGCACAGGTGCTGTGTGTGGACAATGAAGAGAGCATCCTGATCGGCATGCGCAGCCTGTTGACGCGCTGGGGCTGTGAAGTGTGGACCGCCACCGACCAGGCGCAATGCGCGGCGTTGCTCGCCGACGGTGTGCGCCCGCAACTGGCACTGGTGGACTACCACCTGGACCATGGCGAAACCGGCACTGAGCTGATGGGCTGGTTGCGCGCGCAATTGGCCGAGCCGATTCCCGGCGTGGTGATCAGCGCCGACGGCCGACCGGAAATGGTGGCCGAAGTGCATGCGGCGGGGTTGGATTACCTGGCCAAGCCAGTCAAGCCGGCGGCATTGCGCGCGTTGCTGAGTCGACATTTACCGCTGTAAATGGTTTGTACCCGCTCCCACATTTTTGGTCTGTGTTTATTCAGGTAGATGGGCCACACCGTCTGAATCAGTCATCGCGCGCTCCAACAAATCGGCCGGCAGGCTCTTACTGGCCCGAGCACCGAGCAGCTTCAATTGCTCGACCCGGCTGACCAGATTTCCGCGTCCATCTGTCAGCTTGTTTCGCGCCGCGCTGTAAGCCTTATCCAACTGCTGCAAGCGGTTGCCCACTTCGTCCAGGTCCTGGATGAACAGTACGAACTTGTCGTACAGCCACCCGGCGCGTTCGGCGATTTCCCGGGCGTTCTGGCTCTGACGTTCCTGCTTCCACAAGCTGTCGATCACGCGCAGGGTCGCGAGCAAGGTGGTCGGGCTGACGATCACGATGTGGCGGTCAAACGCTTCCTGGAACAGGTTGGGCTCGGCCTGCAATGCAGCAGAAAACGCCGCCTCGATGGGCACGAACAGCAACACGAAATCCAGGCTGTGCAAGCCTTCGAGGCGTTTGTAATCCTTACCGGCCAAGCCTTTGACATGGTTCCGCAGCGATAGCACATGCTGCTTCAGGGCCGCCTGGCCGATAACTTCATCCTCCGCCGCCACGTACTGTTGATACGCAGTGAGACTGACCTTGGAGTCCACCACCACCTGCTTGTCGCCGGGCAACATGATCAATACATCGGGCTGGAACCGCTCGCCATCCGGGCCTTTGAGGCTGACCTGGGTCTGGTATTCACGGCCCTTCTCCAGGCCTGCATGCTCCAGCACCCGTTCAAGGATCAGCTCTCCCCAGTTACCTTGGGTTTTCTGGCCCTTGAGCGCGCGGGTCAGGTTGGTCGCCTCGTCCGACAGACGCAGGTTGAGTTGCTGTAGGCGCTCCAGCTCTTTAGCCAGGGAAAAACGCTCGCGCGCCTCGTTCTGATAGCTTTCTTCCACGCGCTTTTCGAAGGACTGGATGCGCTCCTTCAGCGGGTCGAGCAATTGGCCCAGGCGTTCCTGGCTGGTTTCGGCGAAGCGCTGTTCGCGCTCATCGAAGATCTTGCCGGCCAGCTCGGCGAATTGCGCACGCAGCTCATCGCGCGAGCCTTGCAGGTCGGTGAGGCGTTGTTGATGGCTGTCCTGCTGTTCACGCAATTCGGCGCGCAAGGCGGCCGACAATGCATCGAGGCGACGCAGCTCGGTTTCCTTGGCGCTGCGATCAAGGTTCCAGGCGTGGGCAGCATCGCGGGCGTTGTCACGATCGATTTGCAGCAACTCGACCTCGCGGCGTACTGCTGCGAGATCGGCTTGCTTGGCGGCGTTGGCCTGGCTCAAGTCGCTGATTTCATCGCGGCTGGCATCCAGCTGTGCGGCCAGGCCTTCCTGGGCCAGCTGTGCAGTGGCCAAACGCTCCTCGAGCAACTCCCAGCCAGTCATGCGTGCGGTCAACCGTCGCTGGAGCTGCCAGCACACGGCCAGTAAAGGCACAGCAGCGCCAGCCAGGCCCAAGGCAATACTGGTCCAGTCAAAAACCATAGACATGTCTGCCATCACCGAAAAAAAACAAGGTTAGCGGAGCACAGGGCCTGAGGACAGCTCAGTCTTCGACCTGGCCCAATTCGCGCTGGGCGCGGCGGTCACCGGCGCGGGCGGCCAGGCGTAGCAGGTCGTGGCCGATGCGGCGGTCGCGGGCATTCCCGCATTCGCGGCACATCAGTTGGCCCAGGCGGCTCTGTGCAGCGACCACACCTTCCCGGGCTGGCTGCTTGAGCAAACGCCCGGCGAAATGCTTGACGTTGGTGTTGTGGCCCAGGCGAGGACTGTCGAGCAACCACAAGGCAACTTTCAAGGAGAAGCGCTTGGGGGCGGTAACAGTTTGAGGAGTGTCGGTAACAGAAGGTGATACTGAGCGAAACTTCATAAAGCACTGTGGGACAGAACGGAAGGCGCGCCACTCTACTCTTTTTTTCGCACAGGTAAAGCTGAAAAAACTCTGCACGCCCGTTCTAGAGCAAGCGCTCGGGACAATCCACAGAAGCTGTGGATAACTCAGTGGACAACCCTCCTTTAACTCGCGCAAAGCCCCATGGAATGGGGGCCGCAGTCAAACTGACGATTTTTTCACCAATAAAAAAAAGCCAGATTTTTCATTGACTTAAATTTTCATTGCAGGCAAATGGCGGCCTCGCAGTGCAGTTGACAGTGCGGTTACACACGCCGCAACCAATGTGCACAAGTACCCATCCGATGGTTATATCACCGGTGTTTTTTGAAGCCACTCGCTACAAAAACGTTACCGCAGGGACAAATCAGGGACTTTTCAAATCTTTCTCGGCTCGCCACACTCCCCGACCTACAACGCAACAGTGGGTGGGTTGATGAAAGGGATTCTGTTATTCGCCGTATTGCTGCTGGCCATCTGCGCCGTTTCCTTGGGGATCAATGCAGCACTGCCGTCACCGGATGGGGCGCTGTTCGCCATTGCGATCCTGCTGTCGGCGGCGTTCACTGCCGTGAGCCTGTGCATCGAACTGGGCGAAGGCCGGATAAACGACATGGGCGACGTGATGAAAGTGGTCGAGACTGGCCAATCCCTACGTCTGACCCTCGCCGCCTATGGGCTGGGCTGTTCACTGGCGGCAGCGACTACGGTGCTGGTCTATCGGGGCCTGCTGGGCGGCTGATGGAAATTTTTTGACTGACATACTTCCCTTACCTGCTTCAATCCGTTACTATCCGCGGCGTTAGTACCAAGCTGAAAGTCAATTCTGGTCGAACAACTCCCTTGTCCAACACGGGATCGACCACCTCGATGGTTTCCAGGTATCACTTGCGACGACACTGCCTTTGAACAAGCAAAGGGTGGCGCGAAGTTTCCATACTCTGACCGAACCAACCTGCAAATTGATCAGGATCTTCACCCCGGGCCCAGAACCTTTGCCCCTGTTGTGTTGCCTGCCCTCCTAAGTACCTACCTGCCAGCCCAAGCGCGCCTAACTTATCAGCGCTTCAAACTGGCTGCTTTGTTCCAGTCGGTTTCTTCGTTCGATCAATCGTGGTCAACGTCGCTGGAACGTTTTAATACGGCACGGTTCTTATCTGTGTCATTTGTAGGAACACCAATAATATGAACGCTCAAATCCATACTCAGGATGCCATTCGCACCCTCACCAACGCTTTTGCTCCAATGAACTGCCTGATCATGGCCGCTCGCAAAGGCTGCTTCAGCTTCACCCTGGTCAACGAACACGGCATCGCTCGTCACAGCGAACGCCTGTACCCCGATCAATACTCCAGCGCAGAACCGCTGCAGGCCGTGATCGAGCGTACCCGTCAGGCACTGACTGCCTGATCGACCTGAGTCGCTGAAACACAAAAACCCTGTTTAAAAAGCAGGGTTTTTTATTGCCCGGAATTTGCCAATTGAGCTTTTGCACTAAGTTCAAATAGATATAAACGTTATAACTAAATGAATAAGATGTTTTAAAAACAGTCCTTTACATCATAAATATGACACTACACTTCAACTCAAGCGGCATGATCCGCTTCCGGCGAGCCTGAGATCCGATCCACTGCTGCCAAGCCCCCACACCTTCTCAGGCTTCGTCGACCACTTTCACGGATTGAGGCTTGTATGGGTATCGCTGCCAGCGAATTGTGTCGTTATGTGATCCGGCCGACCTTGATGTACCTGGGCCGCCATAACCCAACGGCCGAGTCCCTGCTGCTGGGCATTGCCGCCAGCCAGTCGGAACTCGGTTCAGCGTTGCACGACCGCCGTGGGCATGGCCTGTACAGCATCACCGAACCGCGCCACCGCGCCTTGTGGGATGACTACCTGGCGCTGGACCCCGAGCGCGCCAGCCTGGTACGTGGGCTCGCGAGCCAGCACGCCTTCCTCAGCGCGCCGCAACTGGAACTCACCGTCAACCTGCGTTACGCCACAGCCGTCGCCTGGCTTTTGGTCGAACAACACACCCCCGCGCTGCCTCCGCCCGGTGATGTGCTGGCAATGGCACGTATCTGGAAAGAAATTTTTCACCCACAAGGACGGCTGCGCGATTTCACTCAAGCCTGGCAAACCTGTGTTTCACCCATGAATCACGTGGTTTGCTGACCGGGCAATTTGCAAGATTCGTCAAAAACCCGGGAATTTGGTCGGATTGTCCTACAAAACCGCTCTATCTCCTACATTACAGCCTATAGCGCGATCTTAAAATTATTGTTACTTTCCGCAGCGGTGATCACCACGGAGTTCTAATAATGAAAAAAGTAATGCTCAAGACCACACTTAGCCTCGCCGTTGCCATGGCCTCTTCCCACGTATTCGCAAGTGGCTTTGCCCTTAACGAACAAGACGTCGCAGGAATGGGAACGGGTTTCGCAGGCCGCTCTTCTTCTGCCGAAAATGCAAGTACCGTTTATGGTAACCCTGCCGGTATGGCTCGCCTTGAAGGCCAGCAAGTCACTGGCGGTGTTGCAGCGATTGATGCCTCAAGCAACATCAAGGATGTCAGCGGCCGCTCCACAGGCACGAACAAAGGCGATATGGTGCCTTTCACTGCCGTTCCTTTCGGTTTCTACACCAATAAACTTAACGAACAATGGGCTGTAGGTTTCGGCGTCTATGCTCCGTTTGGTCTCGTGACAGACTACGAAAGTGGCTTCCAAGGCAAAGCTTTTGGCAGCAAAAGCGAAGTGACGGTCATCACCTTCCAGCCTACGGTGAGCTACGCCTTCAACGATCGGGTTTCCATTGGTTTTGGCCCGACCATCAACCGTATCGCTGGTACGCTTGAGTCCGATATCAACCTGCCAATCGCTGGTACCGGCTCCAACAACATCAAGATCAAGGGAGATGACACCGCCGTCGGCTTCAATGCCGGCCTGCTGGTTCAAGCCACTGATACAACTCGCGTGGGCCTGACCTACCACTCGAAGGTGAAGTACAAGCTCGAAGGCCATACTGAAGTGACCAAAGGCACCAACGTTCCGGCTGCGCTGCTGAACAATGGCCGCTACGACGCGTCGCTGAAGATCGACACGCCTGAATCCTGGGACTTCTCGGTTACTCAAGACATGAGCGACGCGTGGAAACTCTACGTCGGCGCTACTTGGACCCGTTGGAGCCGCTTGAAAGACATTACCGTCAACAACGAAGGTGTATCGGCCGCAGCCGGTAGCGGTGTTTTGGCTCCGCAAATTGTCGGCACCATCAAAGAAGACCAGAACTGGCACGACACTTGGGCCTATGCCTTGGGTACCTCGTATCGTGTCACCAAGCAAGTGGTGCTGCGTACCGGCCTGACCTTCGACCAGTCGCCTACCAACAACAAAGACCGTTCGCCGCGTATCCCAACCGGTGACCGGACTATCTTCAGTCTCGGCCTTGGTTACGATGTAATGCCGAATATGACCGTTGACCTGGCTTACTCCTACCTCAAGGAAGAACCAGTCAAGGTCGCTCGCGCCAACGCATTGGGCCAGTCCTACAATGCTAAGTACGAAAACAGCGCCAACGGTTTTGGCCTGGGCGTAACGTACAAGTTCTGACCTGACACCCTATAAAAAAGCCCCGCTCTCCTGCAAAGGAGGCGGGGCTTTTTAATGGCAGACGATCAAGGCTTGGACGCTATCGCCTCCTCCACTGCCTTGATCATGTCCGGACTGTCCGGCTTGGTGAGGCTGGAAAAGTTGGCAATCACCTTGCCCTGCCGATCCACCACGTACTTGTAGAAATTCCACTTCGGCGGCGCGTCGGTCTGCTGCGCCAACACCTTGAATAGATGCACCGCATCCGGCCCCTTGACCTTCTGTGGCTCGGTCATGGTGAAGGTCACGCCGTAATTCACGTAGCAGACCTTGGCGGTTTCTTCGCCCGTCTTGGCTTCCTGCTTGAAATCATCCGATGGCACGCCGATCACTTCCAGCCCTTCGCCCTTGTAGCGTTGATACAACGCTTCGAGACTTTTGAACTGTGGGGCGAATCCGCAAAAGCTAGCGGTGTTGACGATGACCAGGGGCTTGCCGGCAAAGCGCTGGCACAGGTCGATGGATTCCTTGGCGCGCAGCTTGGGCAATTGGCCTTCCAGCAGCGGCGGGCAACTGGCAGCCAGCGCAGCACTGCCAATAGCCATCAGGACGGGTACAGCAAGCCACCGCATCTGCATGTCGTGTGTCCTTGAAAGTAGTCAAACCACGAACTTAACAGATCGACATACCCAGTTGCATCAACGCCAGCCCGCCGTTTTGCCAGCCCCACCAGGCCAGCAACATCAAAACCAACACCACGGCGAGTATCAACCCGCGTATCGCTATGCTCATGCCGCCTCCATCTGCGCCTGCAATCGCGCCACTGGCCGCTCGCGTACCGGCCAATTCAGGGCCGCGGCAAGCAGGCTCAGCAGGATCGCGACCTGCCAGATCAAATCGTAGTTGCCGGTTCGATCATAGACCACCCCGCCCAGCCAGCCACCCAGGAACGAACCGAGTTGGTGGAACAGGAACACGATCCCACCGAGCATGGAGAGGTTTCGTACGCCGAACAATGTGGCGACAGTGCCGTTGGTCAGCGGAACGGTAGACAGCCACAGGAAGCCCATCGCCATGCCAAACAGATAGGCGGTAACTTCAGTGACCGGCGCCCACAGGAACAGCACGATCACCACCGCACGCAGCAGGTACAAACCGGTCAACAAGCGCGGCTTGGACATGCGCCCACCGAGCCAGCCGGCGGTGTAGGTGCCGAAAATATTGAATAGACCAATCAGCGCCAACACCGTGGTACCGACGGTGGCCGGCAAGTGCTGATCCACCAGGTAGGCCGGCAAATGCACGCCGATAAACACCACCTGGAAACCGCAGACAAAAAAGCCGAAGGCCAACAGCCAGAAACCGGAATGGGAACAGGCTTCCTTCAAGGCTTCGCGCAAGGTTTGCTGACCCGCCACCACCGGCAGTGGTCGGTCCTTGAGCATGCTCACCAGAGGCAGGATCAGCGCCACCATCAGGCCCAGTGCCAGCAGTGCCGCAGACCAACCCAGCCAACTGATCAAGCCCAAGGTGCCCGGCACCATGGCGAACTGACCGAACGAACCGGCAGCACTCGCGATGCCCATCGCCATGCTGCGTTTTTCCGGCGCCACAGCCCGGCCGACCACACCCAGAATCACCGAGAACGAGGTGCCGGACAGGCCGATACCAATCAGCAAGCCGGCACTTAAGGACAACGACCACGCCGAATCGGACATGCCCATCAACACCAGGCCCGCCGCGTACAGGACGCCACCGACGAACACCGCTTTAGTCGCGCCAAAGCGGTCAGCCAGGGCGCCGGTGAACGGTTGCGCCAGGCCCCAGATCAGATTCTGCAAGGCGATGGCAAAGGCGAAGGTCTCACGGCCCCAGCCGAATTCGCTGCTCATCGGTGCCAGGAACAGGCCGAAACCGTGCCGCACGCCCAACGACAACGCCAGGATCAGCGCACTCCCTACAAGAATCCATCCACTGGTGCGCCACATCGAGGTCATTTCTTATTCTCCGCTCGCGGGTATATACCCGCTTGTATTCGAACAAATCCGCGCTCAGGCGAGTTTATCCAGCAAGGCCAACAAGGTTTCGCGTTTTTCCGCGCCGAGTTGATCGATCAATTTCTGCTGCGCCGCTTCCCAGGCGGGTAATGCCGCGGCCAGTCGTGCGACACCGTCCTCGGTCAACATCACCAGGCGGTTGCGCAGGTCATCGCCTTCCACCAACCGCACCAGACCCTCGCCTTCCAGCACCCGCAGGTTGCGCCCCAAGGTGCTGCGATCCAGGCCCATGGCTTCCGCCAGGCTGGAAATGCTCGGCTGATCGAGGCGCTGCAAGTTACACAGCAAAGAATACTGGGCGACGTTGATCCCGAAGCCATCCAGGGCGCCGTCGTAATGCCTGCTGACGCCACGGGCGGCACGTCGCAGGTTGGTACATAAACATTGGGAGGCAAGCATGGAAGGTGTATATACCCGCGATTAAGGAAATGCAAGAAAGTGTTACAGCGCCAGGCCGACCAGAACCGCGACTTCCAGCAGCTCCAGCAAGGCGCCTGCGGTATCGCCCGTGGTACCACCCAGCCGATTGACCATTAGTTGGCGCAGCCCCAGGAAGCAGATCACAGCGAGCAGTACAGCCATCCCGCCACTAAAGCCGCCGATGAGGATGCAGGCCAAACCACTGAGGATCAGTACCTGTTGGCCGACAATTCTCGGTAAATGATCCGACAATGCCTGGCCCAATCCACCGGCACGCACATAACGCGTGGTGAGAAACAGTGCCAGCATCGAGGCGCGGCCGATCAGCGGCGCCAGGATCAGCGCCGCGCCGTTGTGTTGCTCAATCAAGGCTACCAACGCGGTGAACTTGAGCAGCAGCACCAACCCGAGGGTGACTACGGCAATCGGCCCGCTACGTGGATCCTTCATGATTGTCAGCGTACGCTCGCGGTCGCCAAAACCGCCGAGCCAGGCATCGGCGCTGTCCGCCAATCCGTCCAGGTGCAGGCCACCACTGAGCAACACCCAGGCCGCCAGTAGCAGTGCGGCATGCAGCAACAACGGCGTGCCTATCAATACCGAATTCAAGCCCCACAACAGCACACCGAACAACACACCCACGACCGGATAAAACAGCAGTGAACGCCCCAATTCCTGAGGCTGCGGCATACCCGACAAGCGAATCGGCAAACTGCTGAGAAACTGCAGGGCGATCCAGAAGGGCAACATGTCTAAACCCCTTCCTTCAGGGCGCCGTCAGCGGCGACGTACAGACTGAACAACCCGCCATGGCCCACTTCGACGCTCAGCAATTGCTCCCTCGGCAAACCACGCGCTCGCGCCAGTAGTAGACGCATGACACCGCCATGACTGATCAACAACACACGCTCACCGGCATAGGCCTGATGCAAGCGTGCGACAGCGCCCAGGACCCGGTCGGAAAAAGCGCTGACCGGCTCCCCCTCCGGTGGTGTAAAGCGGTAGGGATCAGCCCAGAACAACCCAAGCCCTTCGGCGTCGGTCTCCATCAAGGCCGCCGAGCTCTGCCCTTCCCAGGCACCGAAGTGCAACTCTTGCAGATCCTTTTCGAGGGTCACCGGCAGCTTCAGTTGAGCCCCCAATTCCTCGGCAAACCGCGCGCAGCGTTGCAGCGGCGAGCTGACCAGTCGGTCCCACGGCCCCTGTTCCATCACAGCCGCGCGCATCTGCGCCCAGCCGTTGGCGGTGAGTGCATCGTCTAGACTGCCGCGCAGGCCGCCGCCCAGCTCGGTTTCGCCGTGACGCAGCAGGTCCAGGCGCAAGGTCATGCCGGGCGGTCTGCCACGGCGGCTTCGGCGAATGTCGCCATCTGCCCGTGCAATGCACACGCCAGACGCACCAACGGAACCGCCAACGCCGCGCCACTGCCTTCGCCCAAGCGCAGGCCCAGTTCCAGCAGCGGCTGCGCGTCGAGGCTTTGCAACACATGGCGATGACCCGGCTCGGCGCCGCGATGGCCAAACAGCAGCCATTCACGGCATGCCGGGTTCAAGCGTGTCGCGACCAGCGCCGCAACGGTGCAGATAAAGCCATCCACCAGCACCACGATGCCGTCCTGGGCGCAGGCCAGGTATGCGCCCACCAGCGCGGCAATTTCAAAGCCGCCCAGATTGAACAGCGTCTGCAACGCATCACCACGCTGACCGGCGTGCAGCGCCAGGGCTCGCTCGATCACGGCCACCTTGTGGCTGACGCCTTGGGCATTCAAGCCCGTACCGGGCCCCGTGAGATCACTGACCTGACAATCGAGCAAGGCACACGCCAGCGCACTAGCGGCGGTGGTGTTGCCGATGCCCATCTCACCACCGATAAACAGCTGCGCCCCGCTCGCCAATGCACGTCGCACACTGTCGCGGCCGGCTTGCAGGGCGAGCTGCCCCTGAGCCTCGGTCATCGCCGGACCGTTGACGAAATTGGCGGTGCCCGCGCCGATATTCAGGTGACGCACACCGGGCAGGTCCAGAGACGGCGTGACCGTGCCGAGGTCGACCACTTCCAACTGTGCATCCAACTGCCGCGCCAACACACTGATGGCCGCACCACCGCTGACAAAGTTGAGCAACATCTGCCCGGTGACTTCCTGAGGAAACGCCGACACGCCTTCCGCGACCACGCCGTGGTCACCGGCGAAGATGGCAATCCACACGTGATCCACCAAAGGTTTGACCTGGCCCTGCAAGCCCGCCAATTGCACCGCCAGCGCCTCCAGCTGGCCGAGGGAGCCGGCCGGCTTGGTCAATTGCTGCTGGCGCGCCAGAGCGTGTTCATACGCTTGCACGTCGATCGCCTTACAAGGGTTGAGCCACCAGGTGTCAGTCATAACGCAGTACCTTTCAAAGTCAGGGGCAGGCCGGCAACCGTCAGGACAACACGCTGACAGCGCTCGGCCAAGGCTTGATGCAGCCAACCGGCTTCATCCACATAGCGGCGAGTCAATTCGCCCAGCGGCACGACACCCAGACCGGTCTCGTTGCTGACAAAAATGATTTCACCCGGCAGCGTGGCCAGGGTTTCCAGCAATTGATCGCGTTCGGACGCCAGTCGGTTAGAGTCTTCAAGCATCAGCAGATTGGTGAGCCACAGGGTCAGGCAATCCACTAGCAGGCATTGCCCGACAGCCGCGTTTTCGCGTAGTACGCGAGCCAGTTCGACGGGCTCTTCGATCAGACCCCAATGGTCAGGGCGACGCTGGCGATGCAGCGCGACGCGCTGATTCATCTCACCATCCAGCGGTTGGCTGGTGGCGATGTAAGTGACGGGCAAACCACTGTCGCTGGCGAGCTTTTCGGCGAGGCGGCTTTTGCCGGAACGCGCACCGCCGAGGATCAGTTGAAGCATAGCGTCACACCTTTATTTACAACGCGGTCAAATGTGGGAGCTGGCTTGCCTGCGATGCAGTCACCTCGGTGCATCAGGGATACCCGGTTGATGCCATCGCAGGCAAGCCTGCTCCCACAGGGGGATCGTGTGCACACCCTTAAATCCCGCACAATTTGCGTAACAGCTCGGTGTCCAGGTGGTTTTCCACCAAGTCGGCCAAGCGCTCGATATCGCGCTCGCGCAAGGCGTGGTAGTCGACCTCCTGCACATCCTGCAAACCCGCCCAGCGCAGCAAGGCGCTACACGCCGCCGGGCTTTCAAACAAACCATGCAGGTAGGTCCCAAGAATTTGCCCATCGGCACTTTGTGCGCCATCACAGCGACCGTCTTCCAGGACCACAGCAGCATTCGACAACGCATCCCCCGTCGTCACACCCGCATGAATCTCATAACCGCTGACCTCGGCATCCTCCAGCACCAAACGCCCACGCACATTACGCAACTGCTTCTCTTCTTCGAGCGTGGTGCTGAACGCCAGCAAACCCAGGCCATCGCTGGATCCGGCAGCCCCTTCCAGGCCCAGCGGGTCATGCACCTGCTCGCCGAGCATCTGTAGGCCACCGCAAATACCCAGCACCTTGCCGCCATAGCGCAAGTGCCGCGCCACGGCGGTGTCCCAGCCGTTGGCGCGCAGATAGGCCAAGTCGCTGCGCACACTTTTCGAGCCGGGGAGGATGATCAGGTCGGCAGCCGGGATCGGCTGGCCAGGCCCAATAAATTGCAGATCCACTTGGGGATGCAGGCGCAGCGGGTCGAAATCCGTGTGGTTGCTGATGCGCGGCAGCACGGGCACCACCACCTTGAGTACCTGGGCCGCCTTGTCGATCTGGCGCTGATCAATACCGTCTTCGGCTTCCAGGTGCAGGTCCATCACGTAGGGCAACACGCCCACCACCGGCTTGCCGGTGCGCGCTTCCAGCCAGTCCAGGCCGGGCTGCAGCAGCGCGATGTCACCGCGAAAACGGTTGATGATGAAACCTTTGACCCGCGCCTGCTCCGTGGGCGACAGCAGTTCCAGAGTGCCGACCAGATGGGCAAACACCCCGCCGCGATTGATATCGGCGATCAGCAACACCGGGCAATCCACCGCCTCGGCGAAGCCCATGTTGGCGATGTCATTGGCGCGCAGGTTGATCTCCGCCGGGGAGCCCGCGCCTTCCACCATCACCACCGAGTAAGCCTGGCTCAAGCGTGCGTGGGAGGCCAGCACCGCCTGCATCGCGATGGCCTTGTAGTCGTGATAGGCCACCGCGTTCATGGTGGTGACGGCGCGACCATGGATGATCACTTGGGAGCCGGTGTCGCTGTTGGGCTTGAGCAACACCGGATTCATGTCGGTGTGCGGCGCCAGGTGGGCGGCCTGGGCCTGCACGGCCTGGGCGCGGCCGATTTCGCCGCCTTCGGCGGTCACGGCGCTGTTGAGCGCCATGTTCTGCGGCTTGAACGGCGCCACCGCTACGCCCTGGCGCACCAGCCAGCGGCACAGCGCCGTCACCAAGGTACTTTTGCCGGCGTCGGAGGTGGTGCCTTGCACCATCAGCGTACTCATGCGGCGTCCTTATAGGCGACCAGGGCTTGGTCCAGGCGCAGCCAGTCGGCCTCGGTGTCGGGCAGGCCAAAGCGCAGACTGCTGTCGTGGACAAACAGCCGGAGCAAGATGCCGCGCTGGGCCATGAATTCATGCATGCGTTCGGCGTGGGGCGTGATCAGCCATTGAAACAACGCGCAGCCGCCCTGGGGTTGGAAGCCGTGGCGGTCGAGCAAGGCAAACAGACGCTGGCCCGCCTCGATGCAACGCGTGCGCTGGCGCACATGCCCTGCCGTGTCGCGCAAGCACACCTGGCCCAACACCCGCGTCGGTCCGCTGACCGCCCAGGGGCCGACCTGCTCGGCCAGCAACTTGAGCAGCTTGCGCTCGGCCAACACAAAGCCCAGCCGCACCCCGGCCAGGCCGAAGAACTTACCGAATGAGCGCAACACGATCAGGCCAACCTGATGGGCCTGGGCCGCCAGGCTCAGTTGAGGGGTGACGTCCATGAACGCTTCGTCCACCACCAGCCATCCGCCACGCTGGGCCAGCCGCGAATGCCAGTCCAGCAGGCGTTGCGGAGTCAAGCTCAGGCCGGTGGGGTTGTTGGGGTTGACCACCACCAGCACGTCGAGGCCATCGAGAAAGAAGTCGACTTCCTGCTCCTGCACTTCGCGCACCACATAGCCGGCGCGGCGCCAGGCTTCGGCGTGTTCCGCGTAGCACGGTGACAGCACGCCGACTTTGCCGGCGCGGCGCAGGCGAGGCAGCAACTGGATGGCGGCCTGGGAACCGGGCACTGGCAACAGGTGCGCAGCGCCGTAGTATTCGCTGGCAGCCTGCTCCAGGCCATCGTCGGTTTCCGGCAGGCGCGCCCAGGCCCGCAGCGGGATCTCGGGGATCGGCCAGGGCCAGGGCGCGAGGCCGCTGGACAGATCAAGCCAATCGGCCTCGGCTATTCCGTATTGAATCGCCGCCTTGCGCAACCGGCCACCGTGCTCAAGCATAGAATTGCGCCCCCGCGCATAGGATCAGCAGCCACAACCATACGCCGCGCTGCACCAGTTGCCAGCCCCGCTCGATGGAATCGGCATCCGCCGCCGGGCCTTCGCCCAATTGCGGACGCTGGTGCACTTCACCGTGATAGATCGCGGCGCCGCCCAACTCCACGCCCAGGGCACCAGCACCCGCCGCCATGACCGGACCAGCGTTAGGGCTGTCCCAGGTCGGGCCTTGGGTGCGCCAGCATTTGAGCGCCAGGCGCGTCTTGCCCAGTACGGCGTAGGTCAAGGCCACCAAGCGTGCAGGAATGTAGTTCAGCACGTCGTCGATCTTGGCCGCAGCCCAACCGAAGCGTTCGAAGCGTTCGTTGCGATAGCCCCACATCGCATCGAGGGTGTTGCTCAGGCGGTAAAGCACCACACCCGGCACGCCCGCGACGACAAACCAGAAAATCGCAGCAAACACGGCATCGCTGCCGTTTTCCAGCACTGACTCGGTGGCGGCGCGGGCAACTTCAGTGCTGTCCAGTTCACTGGTCTGACGGCTCACCAAGTAGCTGACGCGTTTGCGCGCTTCCTCGAGGTCATCACTGCGCAAGGCCTGGGCCACCGGGATCACATGCTCGCCGAGGCTGCGCATGCCGAGGGCGCAATACAGCGCCAGGATCTCCAATACCCAGCCGATGTAAGGTGCCCACGATAAAGCCGTCGCCAGCAGGGTCAGCGGCACCACGGCGATAAACCATGCAGTCACGCCATGGCTGCGCCAGCCGCGGCCACCGGTATTGAAACGTTGCTCGATGCGCCCGGCGAAATTGCCGAACGCCACCAGCGGATGCCAGCGCCTGGGTTCGCCCAGCAGCGCATCCAGCGCGACTGCAGCGACACACAGCAAAGCCACACTCATTGACTCACTCCCCACCCATTCTCATACACCATGTCACTCAGCGGCCGAGGCTCGGTCCAGCCTTCGAGTTGCAACATCGGTGCCGGGTAGAACTCGGCCACCGGCCCCAGGCACAGCACGGCCAACGGTTTCGCGCCGGGCGGCAACCCCAGCAGATCGGCCAGGGCCTGGGGTTCGAACAGCGAGACCCAGCCCATGCCCAGCCCTTCTACTCGGGCCGCCAGCCATAGATTCTGGATAGCACAGGACAATGACGCCATGTCCATTTCCGGCAAGGTGCGCCGGCCAAAGATGTGGCGTTCGCGATCATCCATCAACGCCGCCACCAGCACTTCGGCGCAGTCGTGGATGCCTTCGACCTTGAGCTTCATGAACTCATCGGAGCGCTCACCCAGGGCTTCGGCGGTACGTACGCGTTCTTCTTCCACCAACTGTTGAATCTGCCCACGCAGCTGGCGGTCGCTGATGCGGATAAAACGCCAGGGCTGCATCAGGCCGACGCTGGGTGCCTGGTGCGCGGCCTGGAGCAGGCGATGAAGCAATTCGGGGGCGACGGTGCCGCCGCTGAAGTGGCGCATGTCACGACGTTCGGCGATGGCGCGGTAAACAGCCTGGCGGTCGGCCTCGGGAAAGGCGTTGTCGGTCATGGCCTCATCGCCGGCAAGCCGGCTCCTACAAGATCGGGCGCGAACAATGCGGCCACCGCGTGGGGATTCGAGGGGAAATAGAAATGTACGTAGGACGCCGTCATCCGCCCCTGGCGATAAACCGCCTCGGCACCGCGCCCGCCATTGGGGCTCAGGCCACGGGCAATCGGCTGCCATTCGGTGGTGGTCAGCGAGTGGTGATAGGTATGGCCGCGCAGCGTGCCTTCAGGCAAGTCGACATTTTGCAGCGCCAAGGCCGCGAGTTTCTTCTGCATCACCGCATCGCCTTGCAGCAAACCCACCAGTTCGGCGCGAGTGCCGTCGACATCGGTCAGCGAGTCCAGCAGGTAGAGCATGCCGCCGCATTCGGCGAGCAGCGGTTTACCGGCGGCATGATGAGCGCGGATGGCATCGAGCATCGGGGTATTTTGCGACAGCGCCTGGTGGTGCAGTTCCGGGTAACCACCGGGCAGGTAGAGGCTGTCGGCGTCAGGCAATTGGCGATCGTGGATCGGCGAGAAAAACTTCAGCTCGGCGCCCATTGCCCGCAACAGGTCAAGGCTGGCGCCATAGGTGAACGCGAAGGCTTCGTCGCGGGCCACGGCGATGCGCACGCCATTAAGCAGTGGCGCAGCGTCGATCACTTCAGGCGCGGCAAAAGTGACCGGCGGCGGCAAGGCGACTTCGCAACTGCTGCCCAGCGCTTGGGCGGCGGCATCGAGACGTACATCGAGGTCATTCAGTTCGCTCGCCTGCACCAGGCCCAAGTGACGGCTAGGCAGTTCGATACCGGTCTCGCGAGACAACGCGCCGTACCAGCGCAGGCCTTCGGTGAGGCTGCCTTCAAGCAATTGCGCATGGCGCAGGGTGCCAACGCGGTTGGCCAGCACGCCGGCGAACGGCAAATCTGGCTGATAACGCGCCAGGCCCAGGGCCAACGCGCCAAAGGTCTGGGCCATGGCGGTGCCGTCAATCACGCCCAAGACAGGCACGCCGAAGTGTCGCGCCAGGTCGGCGCTGGACGGCGTGCCGTCAAACAGGCCCATCACGCCTTCGATCAGGATCAGGTCCGCCTCCCCCGCCGCTTCCCACAGCAAACGGCGACTTTCCTGCTCGCCCACCATCCACATGTCCAGTTGATACACCGGCGCACCGCTGGCGCGTTCGTGGATCATCGGGTCAAGGAAATCCGGGCCGCATTTGAACACGCGCACCTTGCGCCCCAGGTTGCGGTGCAAACGGGCCAGCGCGGCGGTGACAGTGGTTTTGCCCTGGCCGGACGCCGGTGCGGCGATCAAGACGGCCGGGCAATGACGGGGCTGATTCAAAGTTCGACGCCCTTCTGTGCCTTGATACCAGCCTGGAACGCGTGCTTGAGCATGCCCATTTCGGTGACGGTGTCGCCCATTTCGATCAGCTCAGGCTTGGCGCCACGGCCGGTGACCACCACGTGTTGCATCGGCGGGCGGGCTTGCAGGTCGCTGAGTACCTGGTCCAGGTCGAGGTAGCCGTGCTTGAGGGCGATGTTCAGCTCATCAAGTACGACAAGACCAATAGAAGGGTCCTGCAGCAGCTCGCGGGAAACCGCCCAGGCGGCTTCGGCGGCGGCAATGTCGCGCTGGCGGTCCTGGGTTTCCCAGGTAAAGCCTTCGCCCATGACGTGAAAGCGCACTTGCTCGGGGAAACGGCGGAAGAACAACTCTTCACCCGTACTGTTGCGCCCCTTGATGAACTGCACCACGCCGCACTGCATGCCGTGGCCCATGGCCCTGGCCAGCATGCCGAACGCGGAGCTGCTCTTGCCTTTGCCGTTGCCGGTCAACACCAGCAGCAGGCCGCACTCGTTCGGGGAATTGGCGATGCGTTCATCGATCACGGCTTTTTTGCGCAGCATGCGCGTCAGGTGGCGTTCGTCGCGGTCGGGGGAATCGGTCATGGCAGCTCTCCGTTGGGGCTGGACAAAAACGGCGGGCAGGAAAAAGAAAAAACAGACAGCCAAGCATCGCCCACCGTGATGCTGTTGGATGTTGCAGGCCGGTCTCCGGGCTCATGAGTGGCGCACGTCTTATAGACACGCAGACCGGCGCTGCGCCTTCCCATATCGCGAGCGATACAGTGGCAAAAGGCAGCGTCTTGACTCATTTACCGTTGCGGGGGCAGCGCCGGAATCGCGGCAGCACTGTGTACAAGTGCGCTCACTCACCGGCTTCCCTGTTTCACTCCGTCGACCCATGGGTCACAGAGCACCTGGAACAAGCGGCGAAGGGTAGTAGGTTGAGGGGCGAGCTGCAAGCTTCAAGCAGATAGCCGCAAGCAGGCATCACCCCCCTTGCAGCTTGAAGCTTGAAACTTGCCGCTGCTTCTTACGGATTCCGCGCCAGATTCCCCGGCAATACGCGCTTGGCGCTCAGGTAGGCATTCTGCCAATACGCCTTGGACAAGGTGTCCAACTTCACCGTACCGCCGGTTTGCGGCGCGTGCACAAAGCGGCCTTCACCGACGTAGATGCCCGCGTGACTGACCTGTGAACCGCCACCTGTAGCGAAGAACAGCAAGTCGCCAGTCTGCAGATTTTGCTCGCTGACATCCTGCGCGCGCATCACGATCAGTTCACGGGTGGTACGCGGCAGGGAGATGCCAGCAGCGTCGCGGAAGACAAACCCGATCAGGCCACTGCAATCAAACCCGGAGTCCGGTGTATTGCCGCCCCAACGGTAAGGCGTGCCGACCAGGCCCAGCGCGCGGAAGAGTACGTCTTCAGCCGCAGGCGAGAAATTCTGGGTGGAATAGTTGAACACCGGCTTGGGTTTAACCGCTACAGGCGCGGGCGGTGGACGACTTGCGCAGGCGCTGAGCAGCGCGGCGCAAAGAATAAGGATCAGGCGGGCCGAGGTCGACATGGGCAGAACAATCCTGGTCTGGATGCGGCTTTCGCTGCCGAACGCTGAAAACCAGAACGCGCAAGCAAAGCTCGCGCGAACGGATTACAACAATGTCCAGGGATTCTAGCGCTTACACGTCAAACTTCAAGTATCACTTTAAGTTTACTTGCTAGCGGTAACCGTCGTCGGGGCCATGGCGAGTGCGCGCTTGGCTTCGATGAAGGTTTTGCTCCAGTAGCTGTCACCCAGGTTGTCGACTCGGACACCGCCACTGCGACGGCTGCTGGAGTGGATAAACTGGTTATCGCCCAGGTAGATACCGGCATGGCTTACACGACCACGACCCGCTGTACTGAAGAAAAGCAGATCACCCGGCTTGAGGTTGTTGCGCGCGACCAACGGTGCATCCACGTTGATCATTTCGCGGGTGGAGCGTGGCAGATTCATGCCAGCTTCTTCGCGAAACAGGTAGCCGATAAAACCGCTGCAGTCGAAACCGGCTTCAGAGGTGCCGCCAAAACGGTAACGGGTACCGATCAGGGACATCCCGCGTTCGAGGATGCTGTCGGCGAGAACTGGAAGCTGGTAAGGCTTGCTACCGGAGAAATTGGCCAGTTCTTTTTCCGTTGCCAGCTCTTCTTCATAAACAGAAGCAGACTGTGCAGCAACGAATTTTGCCTGATTTTGAACCTGTGGTTTTTGCTGTTCTGCCACCTGTTGAGGGTGGGAGGCGCAACCAAACAACAGGGTAACGAGTGCGAGGGGCACGAGGGGTGCGAAGCGATTTAGCATGGGCACGACCGTGGCTGATATGTAAAGAAGACGAGACTATGCCCACTATCACATCGATTTGCAAATTCAATCGTGATCTATGTGACTTCTTGTTTGGACTATGACATCTAAGCCCTTAACACCCTATATCTGCCTTTTGCGTAGCCAAACCGGCTCAAACGCAGGTTTTCTGGCGCCTGGAATTTGCCGAAAGCCGTAAAAACAGCGGGCTGGCTACCAACCCAAGGTTTCTTTCAAGAAGGGAATCGTCAGCTTGCGCTGGGCCTGCAAGGAAGCCTGATCGAGCTGTTCGAGCAGCTCGAACAACGCGCTCATGCTGCGCGTACCGCGGGTGAGAATAAAGTGCCCCACTTCGTCGGTGAGGTGCAGGCCGCGACGGGATGCGCGCAGTTGCAAGGCACGCAATTTGTCTTCGTCGGACAGCGGGCGCATTTGGAAGATCAGCGCCAGGGTCATGCGTGACTTGAGGTCGGCCAGCTTGATCGGCAATTCCCGTGGAGAGGTAGACGCGGCAATCAACAGGCGCCGGCCACTGTCACGCAAGCGGTTGAATAAGTGAAAAAGCGCCTCTTCCCACTCTGCCTTGCCAGCGATGGCTTGCAGATCGTCCAGGCACACCAACTCGTACTGCTCAAGATGGTCGAAGATGCCGATTCCGCGATCCATCAGCTCAGCCAAGGGCAGGTAAACCGCCGGTTCGCCCATCTGCTCGAAACGCAGGCACGCGGCCTGCAACAGGTGGGTACGCCCTACGCCGTGCTTGCCCCACAGATAGATCAGGCTTTCGGTCCACCCGGCGTCGGCTTCGCAGAGCCGCTCGACATAGCCGAGTGCAGCGGCATTGGCGCCTGGGTAGTAGTTGATAAAGGTGGCGTCGTCACGCAGACGCACACCCAAGGGCAGCTGAATCGGTTTCATGCTGACTGAACGGCTCCAAACGAACCGTTAGTGGCCTCTGTGTAAAGTTTGCAAAGTTTATACCCGTGACGCCGGGCGCACAATGCAACAGACCCCAAGCAAAATCAAAGGTTTGCGTTAACTTGTTGGATTTACGCAGATTGTTTGACACCCCAGCTTCAGAAACAACAAACCCGGCCTGGGCCGGGTTTGTTGCAGAGGGATTACAGATCGGGGTCTTCAACCCCCGTGTACACATCCGAATCCTTATACAAATCGTGTACATGACGCACCAGTACCATGATCACCGCTGCCACCGGCAGCGCCAGCAAGATACCGGTAAAGCCAAACAGCTCACCGCCCGCCAGGATCGCAAAGATCACTGCCACCGGGTGCAGGCCGATCCGATCACCCACCAGCAACGGCGTCAGCACCATGCCTTCGAGGGCCTGGCCGACCATGAACACCGCCACGATCCCCAGCATCGGGTAGAGGTCGCCGCCAAACTGGAACAGCCCCGCCACCAACGCCGCGCCGATACCGATCACAAAGCCCATATAAGGCACGATTGCGGCAAGACCGGCAATCAGGCCGATCAACAGGCCCAGCTCCAGGCCGATGGCCATCAAGCCAGCGGCGTAGATGATCCCCAGGGCCAGCATCACCAGCAATTGGCCGCGCACAAAGGCGCCAAGCACTTCATGACACTCCTCGGCCAGAGACACGATGCGCTCTTCGCGATTACGCGGCAGCAGGCTGCGAATCTTGGCCATCATGATGTCCCAGTCGCGCAGCAGGTAGAACGCTACCACCGGGATCAGCACCAGGTTGGTCAGCCAGCCGATCAACGCCAGGCTGGACGCCGTGGCCTGACTGAGGACCACACCGACGATATCGGTGGTCTGCCCCATATGCTCGCTGATGGCCGCCTTGACCTTGTCAAACTTCCAGAAGCCATCCGACAACCCCAACTTCGCCTGAGCCCACGGCATCGCTGTGTGCTGCAACCAATCGAGCATCTGCGGTGCCAGCTCATACAGGCGGAACAGTTGCTTGGCCAGCATCGGCACCAGCACCAGCACCAACGCCGTGATGATCAAGGTAAACAGGGCGAACACTGCCACCACGCCCCAGGTTCGCGACAACCCGGCTTTTTCCAGTCGATCCACCACCGGATCGAACAGATAGGCCAGCAGCAATGCGACCAGGAACGGCGTCAGGATCGAATGCAGCAGGAACACAAACACGCACAGCAGGACAATCCCGCCAAGCCACACCCAACGACGCGTATCCGCCATAAACCACTCCACCTATATAAAGAAGAAAACTGCTACCAACGAAAACGCAGTTGCGCCTGAGGTTCGGCAGCAACCGCAGGCTGAGTGCCGTCCACTACCGGTTGCTGGACCGGCGCTTCACCTGCGGGAACCTCCTGCAACTTGGCCAGGCTCAACTGGGTACGCAATTGATCGGCACTGCCATTGACGCGGTACACGATGCGATTGCCATCCACTAACTGCGGCTGACCGCCAAACGGCTCCAGCAGATGACCCAGTGCGGCATAACGCTCCAGGGTCATGCCCTGCACTTCCAGCAATTGTTCGGTGCTCACGCCGGGTTTGACCGCAAAGCGTGGCGCGAGCTTTTGGCTGACCGCCAGCATTACCGCGTCGGCCACAGCGCCGGTGTCAGCCCCTTGCGCGGTGCCCTGCTCGCTCTTGTCGCCCAGCCACAGGCGCCATTTGGCTTGCCATTGGCTGCCTTCCTGGCGCGCATGCACGGCCAGCAAAGCGTCGGCGCCGTAACGCTCGGAGGCGGCGCGCAACGGTGTGGCGTCAGCACTTTCCAGGTTCGGTGCGGTGGCGACCACCTGCTCATCCAGGTCGCCCAGCGGCAGGCGCAGCGGCAAGCCACGGTGTTGCGCGGCACGGCGCAGCGCCTGGGCGACGGTCTGGCCATCACCTACCAGGCTGCTGCCTTCGGTGGAGTCGTTCAGCCACCAGCCAAGGATCGACGGCCGATTGCTGCCCCAGATCGACAAGCCCGCTTCGCGCAGGACGCGATCAGTGCTTACCGGGTCGAAATCCACTTGCAGGCTTTCCGGCGGGCCGGCGTCATAGCCGTACTGGCTGATAATTTGTTGCGGATCTTTACGAACGGCCGCCAAACCTGGGCCCTCGGCGGCCTTGGCGTCGCCGGTCAGGCGGATCACCAGGGTCTGCACCGCACGCTGGGTGGCCTGGTCGCGCTCTTGGGGCGACTGGCTGCTGACGGGTTCGAGTACTTGATAAAGGCCATTGAGGGTTTCGGCATGACTCGCCAGGCTGACCAACGACAAGCAGCCTACAAAGAAGAATTTACACAGACGCATGGAAGATTCCCGAACGACAAATTTAGCGGCTGGAACAGACCGCGTGAACTCGGTTTGCCAAGGCTGTGACCACGGCGACCGATAAAACATTCACAGGGTCTTGGTAAGTTTTCGTACTGTCACAACGCTAGCGCAGTAAAGGCTATACCTTAATACGCGCCAAAGCAGACTCGATTAGCATTTTTTTAACGCCATATGCCCCTGCCCGTCGGCCCGAGGATGGCCGCTGCCCCTCAAGCCTGATAAAATCGCGCGCCTTCGCAGACCGTCAACGGCGTGGCCTTTATAAAAGCCCCCGCCCGCTCGGTCGTTACCCCTGAATCCCCCCTAAAGGCCTGGATCATGAGCAAGCAACCCTCCCTGAGCTACAAGGACGCCGGTGTAGACATCGACGCCGGTGAAGCATTGGTCGAACGCATCAAGAGCGTCGCCAAGCGCACTGCGCGCCCCGAAGTCATGGGCGGCCTGGGCGGTTTTGGCGCCCTCTGCGAAATCCCGGCCGGCTACAAGCAGCCTGTCCTGGTGTCCGGCACCGACGGCGTGGGCACCAAGCTGCGCCTGGCACTGAACCTGAACAAGCACGACACCATCGGTATCGACCTGGTTGCCATGTGCGTCAATGACCTGGTGGTGTGCGGCGCAGAGCCGCTGTTCTTCCTGGACTACTACGCCACCGGCAAGCTGAACGTGGACACCGCTGCACAAGTGGTGACCGGTATCGGCGCTGGCTGCGAGCTGTCGGGTTGCTCCCTGGTCGGCGGCGAAACCGCTGAAATGCCAGGCATGTACGAAGGCGAAGACTACGACCTGGCCGGCTTCTGCGTCGGCGTCGTGGAAAAAGCCGAAATCATCGACGGCTCCAAGGTTGCTGCCGGTGACGCCCTGCTGGCCCTGCCTTCTTCCGGCCCGCACTCCAACGGTTACTCGCTGATCCGCAAGATCATCGAAGTATCCGGCGCCGAGATCGAGAACACCCAGCTCGACGGCAAGCCGCTGACCGACCTGCTGATGGCCCCGACCCGCATCTACGTCAAGCCTCTGCTCAAGCTGATCAAGGACACTGGCGCCGTCAAGGCCATGGCCCACATCACCGGCGGCGGCCTGCTGGACAACATCCCGCGCGTGCTGCCAAAAGGCGCCCAGGCCATCGTTGACGTGGCCAGCTGGCAGCGTCCGGCAGTATTCGACTGGCTGCAAGAGAAAGGCAACGTCGACGAAACCGAGATGCACCGCGTGCTGAACTGCGGCGTAGGCATGGTCATCTGCGTGGCGCAAGAGCACGTTGAAACCGCGCTGAACGTCCTGCGTGAAGCTGGCGAGCAGCCTTGGGTCATCGGTCAGATCGCCACTGCCGCCGAAGGCGCGGCCCAGGTCGAACTGAAGAACCTCAAGGCTCACTGATGCCTGAGACCTGTGATGTCGTGGTGCTGCTTTCCGGCACCGGCAGTAACTTGCAGGCCCTGATCGACAGCACGCGCACCGGCGACAGCCCGGTGCGCATTGCTGCGGTGATCTCCAACCGCAGCGACGCCTACGGCCTGCAGCGCGCCAGGGACGCGGGCATCGACACCCGCTCGCTGGATCACAAGGCTTTCGACGGTCGCGAGGCCTTCGACAGCGCCTTGATCGAACTGATCGACGCCTTCAACCCCAAGCTCGTGGTACTCGCCGGTTTCATGCGCATCCTCAGCGCTGATTTCGTGCGGCATTACGCAGGGCGCCTGCTCAATATCCACCCTTCCCTGCTGCCCAAATACAAAGGCATGCACACGCACCAGCGTGCGCTCGATGCCGGCGACAGCGAGCACGGCTGCAGCGTGCACTTTGTCACCGAGGAACTCGATGGCGGGCCTCTGGTCGTACAGGCAGTGGTTCCGGTAGAGTCTGACGACTCGGCGCAGACGCTTGCGCAACGGGTTCACACCCAGGAACACAGGATTTACCCGCTGGCGGTTCGCTGGTTTGCCGAGGGGCGGTTGATTCTTGGTGACCAGGGTGCATTATTGGACGGTCAGTTACTCGCGGCCAGCGGCCACTTGATTCGAACCTAGGAGATTTTATGCGTCGCGCTTTGCTCTTCGCTTTTGCGCTGTTCGCCTTGCCAACGGTGCAAGCAGCAGACCTTCACCCTTTCTCCGTCAGCTACACCGCCGACTGGAAACAGTTGCCCATGAGTGGCTCGGCTGAACGCAGCCTGGCCAAGAATGGCGATGGCACCTGGACCTTGAACTTCAAGGCTTCCATGATGATCGCCAGCCTCACCGAAACCAGCGTGATCCTGTTTGACAAGGACGCCCTGCAACCGAAGAGCTACACCTTCGAGCGCGGTGGCCTGGGCAAGGCGAAGAAGATCAACCTGGACTTCGACCAGACCGCCAAGAAAGTCACCGGCTTTGAAAACAAGGACGCGGTCAACGTGCCCCTGCAAAGCGGTATGCTCGACAAGTCGACCTACCAGTTGGCCCTGCAGCGCGATGTGGCGGCCGGCAAGAAGAGCATGAGCTACAACGTGGTGGAAGGCACCGACGTCGACACCTACGACTTCCGCGTGATTGGCCCGGAAAAGGTCCAGACCAAGGTGGGCTCCATCGACGCGATCAAGGTCGAGCGCGTGCGTGACCCGACTCAGAGCAAGCGCATCACCCAGATGTGGTTTGCCAAGGACCAGGGCGGCATCCTGGTTGCCCTGCGTCAGGTGGAAACCGATGGCAAGGAATACAACATCATGTTGCAGGACGGTACCGTTGACGGTAAGGCTGTCAAAGGTAGCTGATCGGTAGATGGAATAAAGAGCCTCGCAGATGCGGGGCTTTTTTTCGTCTGGAGGTTTTGTGTTGACGCGTCTACCGCTATCGCAGGCAAGCCAGCTCCCACATTTGGAATGCATTTCAAAATGTGGGAGCTGGCTTGCCTGCGATAGCGGCGGTCCAGTCAATACGAGGCTGAAGCCTTACGCCAACATGAAACTTTTGTCATAAAACTCAACCCCCTTTGCCGCAATGTCGCGATTCACGCGGCCTGCAGGACTGTTGCATTTGCTGCAATGAATTGTTGCGCGAAAAGTCGGTTTACTTAGCAAGCTAACAAATCATATAACAAAGGCCTGCGACGACTTGCCGCAGATCCACCAGAGATTGGAGCAAGCAGATGACTGTAAAAGTAACTGAACGCGACGACGAACATATGTCCCACGAAGCACTGGGCCATGGGATTCACATCTGGGATGTACACCAACAAGACCTGTTGGTCGGCATGTTTCACAACGAGAGCGACGCTCATAATTATAAAAACGAGCTCGAAGCCCTTGAGATGAGACGCCAGGCGCAAGGCTCCTGAGACTCTGAAATTCGGCAGGCATCCAGCCCCACACAGCAGTTGGATTGCCTGCAAACAAAAACCCCGCCTTTTGAGCGGGGTTTGTTGTTTCTACAGCCTTACCACATCAGATCATCCGGGATCTGGTAGGCCGCGTACGGATCATCCTCGTCCGGCACCTGGCTCTCCGTCAGGATATTGAGCTGCACGATACGCTCCGGTGCGCGCTCCTGGATCTTCAGCGCCGCTTCGCGCGGGATCACCTCGTAGCTGCCGCCGTGGTGCACGATAGCCAGGGAGCCGTTGCTCAGCTTGTTGCGCATCAGTGTGTTGACCGACAGGCGCTTGACCTTCTTGTCATCCACGAAGTTGTAGTAGTCCTCGGTGGTCAGCTTGGGCAGGCGCGAAGTCTCGATCAGTTGCTTGACCTGGGCGGTGCGGGCCTTGGCCTCGGCTTTTTCCTGCTGCTGGCGGTTCAGTTCCTGGTCGCGCTTGACCTTCTCGGCGTGCGCCTCGGCTGCCAGGCGGGCCTGGGTGTCATCCGCCTCGATTTGGCCTTTATGGACCAGGCGCTGCTGCTTCTGTTTCTCTTTGCCGACCTGCTTGGCCTGCTTTTGGTTGACCAGACCTGCTTTGAGCAACTGGTCGCGAAGGGAAAGGCTCATGGTGCTTACTCACTTAGGCAACTGCTCAACCGCAGCTGGACACATTCTTTTCCTGACGTTTGGCTTCGCCCCACAGGGCGTCCATCGTTTCGAGGGTGCAATCTTCTATGGATTGGTGCGTATCGCGCAATGCCTGTTCGATAAATCGGAAGCGTCGTTCGAACTTGGCATTGGCGCCACGCAGCGCGGTTTCCGGGTCGACTTTGAGGTGACGGGCCAGGTTGACCGCCGCGAACAGCAGGTCACCGACCTCATCGGCAATGGCCACCGAATCGTTGTCGGCCATGGCTTCGAGCACTTCATCCAGCTCTTCGCGCACGTTATCCACCACCGGCAGGGCCGACGGCCAGTCGAAGCCGACCTGGCTGGCGCGCTTCTGCAATTTGGCGGCACGGGACAGGGACGGCAGCGCCGTGGGCACATCGTCCAGCAGGGAGAGCTGCTCCGGCGCAGCGGATTTTTCCGCACGCTCCTCGGCCTTGATCTGCTCCCAGCGTTCCTTGACCTGTTCTTCACTCAGTTGCGGGATATCCAGCGGTGCATACAGATCACCGGTAGGAAACACGTGGGGATGACGCCGGATCAGCTTGCGCGTGATGCTGTCGATCACCCCGGCGAATTCGAAGCGCCCTTCTTCGCGCGCCAACTGGCTGTAATACACCACCTGGAACAGCAGGTCGCCCAACTCGCCTTGCAGGTGATCGAAGTCGCCGCGCTCGATGGCGTCGGCCACTTCATAGGCTTCTTCCAAGGTGTGCGGGACGATGGTCGCGTAGGTTTGCTTGATGTCCCACGGGCACCCGTATTGCGGGTCCCGCAGGCGATTCATCAGGTGTAGCAGGTCTTCCAGCGAATACATCGACTCACTCATGGGGTACGGTTACGGCGTGTTTCAATGATGTTCGGCAACTGGGAAATCCGCCCCAGCAACCGCCCCAATGCGTCCAACCCCGGAATCTCGATCGTCAGGGACATCAACGCGGTGTTGTCCTCTTTGTTCGAGCGGGTGTTGACCGCCAGCACGTTGATCCGCTCGTTGAGCAGCACTTGCGACACGTCACGCAGCAAGCCGGAACGGTCGTAGGCGCGAATAATGATGTCCACCGGATAGGTGAGCACCGGCACCGGGCCCCAGCTGACCTGGATGATCCGCTCCGGCTCACGGCCGCCCAGTTGCAGCACCGAGGCGCAGTCCTGGCGGTGAATGCTCACGCCACGGCCCTGGGTGATGTAGCCGACGATGGCGTCACCCGGCAACGGCTGGCAGCAGCCGGCGATTTGGGTCATCAGGTTGCCGACGCCCTGGATCTGGATATCGCCGCGCTTGCCGGGTTTGTAGCCGGTGGCCTTGCGCGGGATCAGTTCCAGCTGTTCGCTGCCGCGCTCCGGCTCAACCAGTTGCTGGGCCAGGTTGACCAGTTGGGCCAGGCGCAGATCGCCGGCACCAAGGGCGGCGAACATGTCTTCGGCGATCTTCATGTTGGCTTTTTCGGCCAACTTGTCGAAGTCTACCTGGGGCAAACCGAGGCGCCCCAGTTCGCGTTCAAGCAAGGTTTTACCGGCGGCGACGTTTTGGTCGCGTGCCTGCAATTTGAACCAGTGGACGATCTTCGCCCGTGCCCGCGACGTGGTGATGTAGCCCAGGTTCGGGTTCAGCCAGTCGCGGCTCGGCGTGCCGTGTTTGCTGGTGATGATCTCGACCTGTTCACCGGTCTGCAGGCTGTAGTTGAGCGGCACGATGCGCCCGTTGATCTTGGCGCCCCGGCAGTTGTGGCCGATCTCGGTATGCACACGGTAGGCAAAGTCCAGCGGCGTGGCACCCTTGGGCAAGTCGATGGCGTGACCGTCCGGGGTGAAGATGTAGACCCGGTCAGGCTCGATATCCACGCGCAGCTGTTCGGCCAGGCCACCGATGTCGCCGAGTTCTTCGTGCCATTCCAGCACTTGGCGCAGCCAGGAGATCTTCTCTTCGTACTGGTTGGACCCGGCCTTGACGTCGGTGCCCTTGTAGCGCCAGTGCGCGCACACCCCCAGTTCGGCCTCTTCGTGCATGGCGTGGGTGCGGATCTGCACTTCCAGCACCTTGCCCTCGGGGCCGATCACCGCGGTGTGCAACGAGCGGTAGCCGTTTTCCTTGGGGTTGGCGATGTAGTCGTCAAACTCCTTGGGAATGTGCCGCCACAGGGTGTGGACAATACCGAGCGCGGTGTAGCAGTCGCGCATTTCCGGCACCAGTACGCGCACGGCCCGTACGTCGTAGATCTGGCTGAAGGCCAGGCCCTTGCGCTGCATTTTGCGCCAGATGGAATAGATGTGCTTGGCACGACCGCTGATGTCGGCATCGACGCCGGTGGCCTGCAACTCGGAGCGCAACTGGCCCATCACGTCGGTGATGAAGCGCTCGCGGTCCAGCCGCCGCTCGTGCAGCAGCGTGGCGATCTGTTTGTATTGATCGGGCTCGAGGTAGCGGAAGGACAAGTCCTCCAGCTCCCACTTGATATGGCCGATACCCAGGCGGTGCGCCAGCGGCGCATAGATATCGAAGACTTCGCGGGCAACGCGGTTGCGCTTCTCGTCGTCGGCAGTCTTCACCGCACGGATCGCGCAGGTACGCTCGGCCAGCTTGATCAGGGCGACACGCACGTCGTCGACCATCGCCACCAGCATCTTGCGCAGGTTCTCGACCTGGCCCTGGGTGCCCAGCACCATGGACTGGCGCGGGCTGAGGCTGGCGCTGATGGCGGCCATGCGCAGCACGCCGTCGATCAACTTGGCCACCACGGCGCCGAAACGCTGGCTGACGGTGGGCAACTGAATATGCCCTTCACGCACGCCGCGATAGAGCACGGCGGCAATCAGTGAATCCTGGTCCAGCTTGAGATCGGCGAGGATCTCGGCGATTTCCAACCCGGTGCGAAAGCTCGAAGTGCCTTCGGCCCACAGGTTCTTGGCCGCATTGTCTTGCTGCTCAGACTCGCGAGCGAACTCGCAGGCTGCTTTCAAGGCTTCACGGTCCAGTGCCGGGTCGACACTGATGGCATGATCCAGCCATGCCTCGAGATTGATACTGCCGTCGGTGTTGATCGGCTGGTGTGCTCTCACCTGTACCATCTTGCTTACCTTCCCTACGACGCACCTTTGATGCGCCAGAATTCATCGCCGACCTTCTACTGCTCCCTGGCAGATCACAGGCCCTGGAGACGACAGGCCGGTCGGATTAAACGGGCATCCTAGCCCGCTTCAAATAACGCCATCGCCTCGACATGCGCGGTTTGCGGAAACATGTCGAGGATCCCGGCACGTTTTAGCCGGTAGCCTTGCTTGACCAACTCAACCGTATCCCGCGCCAGCGTGGCCGGGTTGCAGGATACATACACCAGACGCTTGGCTCCCAGGGTCGCGAGCTTGCGCACAACCTCCAGGGCACCATCACGGGGTGGGTCCAAGAGTACCGCAGAAAAGCCCTGTTTGGCCCATTCCGCGTCAGTCAAAGGCTGGGACAAATCGGCCTGAAAAAACTGCGCATTATGCAAATCGTTGCTGACGGCGTTGACGGCCGCGCGGTCCACCATGGTCTGCACGCCTTCCACCGCCACCACTTCACGCACTTGGCGCGCCAGTGGCAGGGCAAAGTTGCCCAGGCCGCAAAACAGGTCCAGCACCCGTTCGTCGGGTTGTGGCGCCAGCCATTCCAGGGCCTGGGCGACCATAGCCTCGTTGACCCCGGCGTTGACCTGCACAAAATCGCCAGGTCGGTATGCCAGCTCCAGACCCCACTGTTCCAATCGAAAACCCAAGACTGAATCGACTTCGACCGGCTCAGGTTGACCCTCGCCATGCAGCCACAATTGGGCTTCATGGAAGGCGCAGAATTCCTTCAACACCTGCAGATCCGCTTCCGACAACGGCGCCATGTGCCGCAGCAACACGGCGATGGACGTACCGCTGAACAACTCCACATGCCCCAAGGCCTGCGGTTTGCTCAGGCGACGCAACATGTTCGGCAGACGCTGCATGATCGGTTGCAAGGCCTGTACCAGCACTGGGCAATCGTCGATGGCGACGATGTCCTGGCTGGCCACGGCGCGAAAACCTACTTCCAGCTGCTTCGCCTTGGCATCCCAGCGTACGGCGACGCGCGCTCGGCGACGGTAGCCGAACTCCGGCCCACTCAACGGTGCGGCCCACTCTTGCGGTTCGACACCGGCCACACGGGACAGTTGCTCGGCGAGCATGCGCTGTTTAAGGGCAAGTTGTTCGCCGTGGGGCAAATGCTGCACGCTGCAACCGCCGCAGCGGCCAACATGGGCGCACGGCGCCGGGCGGCGCAGTTCGCTGGCCTTGAACACGCGCTCGGTGCGCGCCTCGACGATCTTGCCGTGGGCACCCAACACTCGCGCTTCAACTTCTTCGCCGGCCAGCGCGCCATTCACGAACCAGATGCGGCCTTCAAAGAACACAATACCCCTGCCGTCATTGGCCAGGCGCTCGATGGTCAGGCGTTGTTTCTTGCCCACTGGGATCTGCGGGGCCCGGCTGCCGCCCGTCGGTTGGAAGCGCAGGCCTCTCTCGTGCTTGGCCATCAGTTGGGTTCGTCGAAGATGCCGGTCGACAGGTAGCGGTCGCCTCGGTCACAGATGATCGCGACGATCACCGCGTTTTCCACTTCCTGGGACAAGCGCAACATGCCGGCCACCGCGCCCCCGGACGACACGCCGCAGAAAATACCTTCTTCACGGGCCAGGCGGCGGGTGGTGTCTTCGGCTTCACGCTGGGCCATGTCGATGATGCGGTCCACACGAGTCGCGTTGTAGATCTTCGGCAGATACTCTTCGGGCCAGCGGCGGATACCGGGAATGGCCGAGCCTTCCATCGGTTGCAGGCCGACGATCTGGATCGCCGGATTCTGCTCCTTCAGGTAGCGGGAGTTGCCCATGATGGTGCCGGTGGTGCCCATGGAGCTGACGAAATGGGTGATTGAGCCCTGGGTCTGGCGCCAGATTTCCGGGCCGGTGGTGGTGTAGTGCGCCTCCGGGTTGTCACCGTTGGCGAACTGATCCAGCACCAGGCCACGGCCTTCGGCGGCCATGCGCTCGGCTAGGTCCCGTGCGCCTTCCATGCCCTCTTCCTGGGTCACCAGGATCAGCTGGGCGCCGTAGGCGGTCATCGCCGCCTTGCGTTCGGCGCTGCCGTTGTCGGGCATGATCAGGATCATCTTGTAGCCCTTGATCGCGGCGGCCATGGCCAAGGCGATCCCGGTGTTACCCGAAGTGGCTTCGATCAGGGTGTCGCCGGGCTTGATCTGCCCGCGCAGCTCGGCGCGGGTGATCATCGACAGCGCCGGGCGGTCCTTTACGGAACCGGCCGGGTTGTTCCCTTCGAGCTTGAGCAACAGGGTATTGCTGGTTTCACCCGCCATGCGTTGCAAGCGGACCAGGGGCGTGTTGCCGACGCAATCGGCGATTGTAGGGTACTGCAAGGTCATGGCGTATTCGCAATCCAGACTGCGGGGGCGAACATCATACCGGGAAAGGCCGGCGGGCCATATCACGCAAAGTGCGGACCTTATGGCTAAAAGGAATAAGCCGCCGAATGGTCACCGCTGTCCATGGTTGCGCTGGAACACGTCAGGCCCCATCGCCGCAATCTGGCCGTCGATCAACGCATCGAAGGGTTTGAGCAAGGGTGCAAACGAAGCTGGCGATTCCAGGACCTCCAGCGCCTGCACAATCGCCTCCACTGTCGACAGCGCACCGGGGCCGGGGGCCTTGCGCAACCGATAACGGGACACCGCACTGTCGGCCAACGCGACCCTTGGCAACGCCGCCAATAGCGGGTTGAGGTGCAAAAGCTTGCGCGCCTTGCGCCAAGTGCCGTCGGGAACCACCAGCAGCAGCGGCTGATCTTCGGGCGCGTACACCTTTAATGGCTGGGCGTCGTCAGCCGGAAACAGCAACCGAGCCTGGTAACCGGGCACGTTCAACAGCGTCGGCAAGTCTTCAAACACCTCCCCTACTACCAACTGCGCGTTGTTCAAACCCAACGCCGCCAGCCGTGCGGTATTCAACGCATGGTTGACCTCGCTCGGGTGCTGCAACAGCAACACCCGCGTGCGACTGTCGAGATTGGGGATCAACGCGCACAGACAGTGGGCGACAGGCCTGAGGCAACGGGAACATTGGGGTCTGGGCATGGTTTATCAGGCCTGGTTGAGCTGGGCTTTGAGTAAGTCGCGGAAGGTCTGGATCAGCGGTTCGCGGCTGCGGCCTCGACGCATGATCATCGAGAACGGCGCCTGATAGCCGAAGGTCGCCGGCAGCAACACACGCAGGTCGCCCTTATCGGCCCAGGCCTGGGCATAGTGCTCGGGCAGGTAGCCGATGTAGGCGCCGGACAGCACCAGGATCAGCTGCGCCTCCATACTCTCCACGGTGGCTGCGCTGTGCTTGAAGCCGTGGCGTGCCAACTCGGCCTGGCTCCAATAGCCGCGACCGACCATCCGTTGCTGCGTGATCACCTGCTCGGGAATGCGCCGTTCATTGAATAAAGGATGCCGCGTGCTGCAATACAGCCAGTGCTGCTCGCGGTACAACGGCATGTAGATCAGCCCGCTCATGCGGTTGGAAAACGCGCCGATGGCCAAGTCCAGGCGGTTGTCCTGCACGCCCAGTTGCAGCTCATAAGGGCTCATCACCGACAGATGCAAGTGCACCGCCGGGTGTTCCAGGCTGTAGGCGCCGATCACTTCGGCGAAGGGCAACGCTTTGTCGCTGACCGTGGAGTCCAGCACACCCAGTTTCAGCGTGCCGCGCAACTCGCCCTTCAACGCGGCGGCGTATTGCTCGAAACCTTCCAGCTCGCCCAGCAGACGCAAGGTCTCTTGATGAAACAATTCGCCTTTGCTGGTGAGGCTGAACCCACCACGCCCGCGATGACACAGCACCAGGCCCAACGCCGCTTCCAGCTGGCTCATGTACGTGCTGATGGCCGATGTGGACAGGTTGAGTTCGTGCTGGGCATTGGCAAACCCCTGATGCCGCACGACGCTGACGAAGATGCGCAGGAGTTTCAGGTCGGGCAAGGCGTTGGCCATGGGTTCTCCAGAAACACACAAAACCTGTGGGAGCGGGCTTGCTCGCGAATGAGGTGGATCAGTCGAGCTATCTATGGCTGACACACCGTATTCGCGAGCAAGCCCGCTCCCACATTTGAGCCGAGTTTACCTCAGGCAATAGTTTAGAAAAATCTGAACTAAGTATTTGCCCCTGCCGATTCTTTCATTTCCATGTATTTCGCAGAATCGGCCCCTAATAAACAAAACAACGATGAGGCACTCCCGTGGACAAGATTTTCCACCAACCACTGGGCGGCAACGAAATGCCGCGCTTCGCCGGCATCGCCACCATGATGCGTCTTCCCCACCTGCAAACGGCTAAGGGCCTGGATGCCGCCTTTGTCGGCGTGCCCCTGGACATCGGCACCTCGCTGCGCGCCGGCACCCGCTTCGGGCCGCGTGAAATCCGCGCCGAATCCGTGATGATCCGCCCTTACAACATGGCCACCGGCGCCGCACCATTCGACTCGCTGTCGGTGGCCGACATCGGCGACGTGGCGATCAACACCTTCAACCTGCTCGACGCCGTGCGCATCATCGAAGAAGCCTACGACGAGATTCTCGAACACGACGTGATCCCGCTGACCCTGGGCGGCGACCACACCATCACGCTGCCGATCTTGCGGGCGATCCACAAGAAACACGGCAAGGTCGGGCTGGTGCACATCGATGCCCACGCCGACGTCAACGACCATATGTTCGGCGAAAAAATCGCCCACGGCACCACATTCCGCCGCGCCGTGGAAGAAGGTTTGCTCGATTGCGACCGTGTGGTGCAGATCGGTCTGCGCGCCCAGGGCTACACCGCCGAAGACTTCAACTGGAGCCGCAAACAGGGCTTCCGTGTGGTTCAGGCAGAGGAATGCTGGCACCATTCCCTCGCGCCCTTGATGGCCGAAGTGCGTGAAAAAGTCGGCGGCGGCCCGGTGTACCTGAGCTTTGACATCGACGGCATCGACCCCGCCTGGGCTCCGGGCACCGGCACCCCGGAAATCGGCGGGCTGACCACCATCCAGGCCATCGAAATCATCCGTGGCTGCCAGGGCCTCGACCTGATTGGTTGCGACCTCGTAGAAGTTTCGCCGCCCTACGACACCACCGGCAACACCTCGCTATTAGGCGCCAACTTGCTGTACGAGATGCTCTGCGTGCTGCCTGGCGTGGCACATCGCTGATGAGCGCCCACGAAGTACTGCAAGCCGCCGCCGACCTGGTGGCGGCCTTCGCCCGCAATGACCGCGCCGCCTACTTCGGCGCGTTCACGGCGGACGCCAGCTTCGTGTTCTACACCCTGCCCCAGCCGCTGCTCAGTCGCGACGCCTACCAGGCGTTGTGGGACAGCTGGCGCCGGGATGAGGGGTTCGAGGTGCTGTCCTGCACCTCGAGCAACGCCTTTGTCAGCCTGCAAGGTGACGTGGCGATTTTCATGCATGACGTGGCCACCGAGCTGCGCATGAACGGGGAGCAATTCAATAGCCAGGAACGCGAGACCATTGTCTTCAAACGGCAAGGGCTTGGCGCAGAACAACAAGAAGGCCTGTGGCTGGCCTGTCACGAACATTTGTCCGCTATGCCGGAAGGGCTGCCGCCCCCTTAGCCAATGTGATCGGAGCAGATCATGAATAATAAAAACAACGATAAAAGTATTCGAAAGATAGAAACCAACGGGGTCGAACAGATCCCGGACCACGAACGTACCGCCGGCCCCAAGGATCTGTTCCGACTGATCTTCGGCGGTGCCAATACCTTTGCCACCGCCGTGCTGGGTTCTTTCCCCGTACTGTTCGGTTTGTCGTTCCAGGCGGGTGTCTGGGCGATTGTGCTGGGCGTGCTGGTGGGTGCGCTGATCCTGGCGCCCATGGGCCTGTTCGGGCCGATCAATGGCACCAACAACGCCGTGTCTTCAGGTGCGCACTTTGGCGTGCACGGGCGGATTGTCGGCTCGTTTCTCTCGCTGCTGACGGCGATTGCCTTCTTCTCACTGTCGGTTTGGAGTTCAGGCGACGCGCTGGTGGGCGGTGCGAAACGTCTGATTGGCTTGCCGGAAACCGACCTGAGCCTGGGCCTGGCCTACGGCGTGTTCGCGATCCTGGTGCTGACCGTGTGCATTTACGGTTTTCGCTTCATGCTGTGGGTCAATCGCATTGCGGTGTGGGCGGCGAGCCTGCTGTTCCTGCTGGGGATCTTCGCGTTCGCGCCGGCCTTCGACAGCCACTTCGCCGGCACTGTCGCCCTGGGTCAGACCGGCTTCTGGGCGGCGTTCATCGGCGCTGCATTGGTCGCCATGAGCAACCCGATCTCCTTCGGCGCGTTCTTGGGTGACTGGTCGCGCTACATCCCGCGTGAGACGCCGAAAATACGCATCATGCTGGCGGTGGTCCTGGCGCAAATCGCGACCTTGATCCCCTTCCTGTTCGGCTTGGCCACCGCGACCATCGTGGCGATCAAGGCACCGGACTACATCGCAGCCAACAACTATGTCGGCGGTTTGCTGGCGGTGGCGCCGAGCTGGTTCTTTCTGCCGGTGTGCCTGATCGCCGTGATCGGCGGTATGTCTACCGGCACTACTTCGCTGTATGGCACCGGGTTGGACATGTCCAGCGTGTTTCCACGCCTGCTGTCGCGGGTCAAGGCCACGTTGCTGATCGGGGTGATGTCGATTGCCTTCATCTTTATCGGACGTTTCGCCGCCAACCTGGTGCAAAGCGTGTCGACCTTCGCCGTGCTGATCATCACCTGCACCACGCCGTGGATGGTGATGATGATCATCGGCCTGATCGTGCGTCGCGGCTTCTATTGCCCGGATGACCTGCAGGTGTTCACGCGTGGTGAAACCGGCGGCCGCTACTGGTTCAGCCATGGCTGGAACTGGCGCGGGCTGGGGGCCTGGATCCCGAGTGCGCTGATGGGCCTGTGCTTCGTCAACCTGCCGGGGCAGTTTGTCGGGCCGTTGGGCAATCTGGCGGACGGCATTGATATCAGCCTGCCGGTGACGCTGGGGCTGGCCTCGGTGGTGTACCTGACCTTGCTTCGTATGTTCCCGGAACCGGCGGCTGTTTATGGGCCGGCCGACTCTCGCAGCAAGCGCACGGACGCGCGCGTTAAACCGGCGCTGCAACAAGCCGTCTGATCCTCATAAAAAAGATAATCGGAGAACCGCCGTCATGGCTTTGGATTTATTCGTCGTACTCATCTACGCCGCCGGCATGCTCGTGCTCGGCTACTACGGCATGCGCCGCGCCAAGACCCACGAAGACTACCTGGTGGCCGGGCGCAACCTGGGCCCGTCGTTGTACATGGGCACCATGGCCGCCACGGTATTGGGCGGTGCGTCCACCGTCGGCACCGTGCGTCTGGGCTACGTGCATGGCATCTCCGGCTTCTGGCTGTGTGCCGCGCTGGGCATGGGCATCATTGCGCTGAACCTGTTCCTGGCCAAGCCACTGTTGAAACTGAAGATCTTCACCGTGACCCAGGTGCTGGAAAAACGCTACAACCCGATGGCCCGCCAGGCCAGCGCCGTGATCATGCTGGCCTACGCGCTGATGATCGGCGTGACGTCGATCCTCGCCATCGGCACCGTGCTGCAAGTGCTGTTCGGCCTGCCGTTCTGGATCTCGGTGCTGCTCGGCGGTGGCGTGGTGGTGGTGTACTCCACCATCGGCGGCATGTGGTCGCTGACCCTCACTGACATCGTGCAGTTCGTGATCAAGACCGTCGGCCTGATGTTCATCCTGCTGCCGATCTGCCTGTACCGCGTCGGCGGCTGGGACGAACTGGTGGCCAAGCTGCCCGCATCGAGCTTCAGCTTCACTGCGATCGGTTGGGACACGATCATCACCTACTTCATGATCTACTTCTTCGGCATCCTGATCGGCCAGGACATCTGGCAACGGGTGTTCACCGCCCGTGACGAAAAGGTCGCCAAGTACGCAGGCACTTTCGCCGGTTTCTACTGCATCCTCTACGGCCTGGCCTGTGCATTGATCGGCATGGCCGCGCATGTGCTGATCCCGGACCTGGATAACGTCAACAATGCGTTTGCCGCTATTGTGAAAGTGTCGCTGCCGGACGGCATCCGCGGCCTGGTGATTGCCGCGGCACTGGCCGCGATGATGTCCACCGCCAGCGCCGGCTTGCTCGCCGCCTCCACCGTACTGACCGAAGACCTGCTGCCGCGCCTGCGTGGCGGCAAGCAGTCGAGCCTGGCCATCAACCGCCTGTTCACGATGCTGACCGGTATTGCCGTGCTAGGTATTGCACTGGTGGTGAGCGATGTGATCAGCGCCTTGACCCTGGCCTACAACCTGCTGGTGGGCGGTATGTTGATCCCGCTGATCGGCGCGATCTTCTGGAAACGCGCGACCACCTCGGGCGCCATTACGTCCATGACCCTGGGCTTTGTGACGGCGTTGGTGTTCATGATCAAGGATGGCTTGGATGCGAACACACCGATCTACTACAGCCTGGCGATTGGGCTGGTGAGTTTTGTGGTGGTGAGTTTGTTGTCGCGCCGGCCAGCGGGTGTGGCGGCCAGCGCGGTTTGAGATACAACTGGATTTAGAGCGGTTTCTTCAGCGGGCGCGACGTCGGATGTCGTGCCCGTTTTTTTATTCAGCATTCCGGCCGGCTTCTTCAAACAAATCTCCGCAAGATTTACAGCCAAAATACTGCTCGGTTATAGGGCAATCGATCTCCCCTGTCGCCCCCGCCCTCACCCGCCACGCACAAGCCTCGCCGTGAAATCTGAGTGTGCCTTCAAGGTAACAAGGTGCCCAGTCGTACTCGTCATGCAGCGTGCGTGCGTCAATAGGTTCTGCGCGCTTGAAGAAGGACGCGACTTGTCGCTCATCCAACGTAACGTCGCTGGGTCGACAGCGCTCCGGTTCTTCGGAGTGAAAACCCGAGATAGCGATGTTGTCGATATCTGGAGGGGAAGCTGCGCAACCGGCGATTATCACCCACACGCCCAACAAGCCTCCCCGTAGGTTCATTGCCACACCGCGCTGCTGGCTTCACCAGGGTGCTTGTAGGAGATTTGCGGATGCGTGTAGACGTCCTCCGGCGTCAGGCGGAAATGGCCATACAGCTCACCCACCAACCACTGCAGAGACTGATTTTGCATAGCAGTCACTTCCTCATATCGCGCTGCATCAAGGTGCTTGCCGACCAGCTCGATCGCCAAGGAGTCCGCATTCATCGGGTAGCGATCAGGATAGTCCTTGTTGCGCTCATAACGGTCCAGCGTTCGAACCTGCAACGTCCAGGTGAGTGTTTGAATAGAGTGGATTTGAGCCGGGTCGCACGTCGCCTTATCCGTTGCCAGACACTTGGAACGCAGGTAGCGCCCAACGTGGTAACAGCGCTTTTTGAGGCTGGCCGTCTGGTAGATCACGCCACTTTTCTCGATGAGAAAGTGCGCGCCGTTGCCCTTGGCAAAGTAAGCGTTAAAGGTGTGCTGCGCCGTCGGAGCGTCCGTCTGGTGGACCACCAAAGCGCTCACGCTACGCAAATCCCCATGCTCGATCGTTGAAAACCGGCGGAGCTCGACTCTGTCGGAAATCAACATGCCTTCGCTATCAATGCTCGACATTCCAATGCCCATTCATCCATGTGAAGGCAGAAATATAGAAGGACGAATAGGAAAAAGGGCACGGATGACGGAATAAGAGGAAGGCTCTGACAATGCGGCATGCCTCGTCAGACAATTGCGGATACTACGAAATGAACAGCGGATACAGTCTTGCTACAGGGAACCGAACACGCCCTGAAGAACGACCCGAGGTATCAGCGCCCGCGCGATTCAATCACGTGAGCGCTTCCAGGACTTACCTGCGACGTGGGCGACGTTGCTCGTCATCGGTGCGAATCGGCACGGGTTGCAGTGGGGGCTCGATCAAGCCCAGTGCAACACCCAGATCATGGAGCCAGTTTTGAATTTTCTCTTTCATGGTTGCCCCCTTTGAGGGTAATGCTGGTAGGCGCAAGTTCTGTCGCCCTTTCCTACACTGATAGTAGCCCTAAGTCCTACGTAATGCTTGAACGAAACCACAACGAACTATTACTGAATTCATCAAAATCCTGACGGATCGTTCAAGCAATGGCGCGGGTGTCTTGCAGGACCGCAGTCTTGCTGGCTTGCTGCAGGTCGATCCATGCGTTGAGGTTAGCGCCGAGCATACCCTTTCGCCACATCAGCCAGGTGGTCGCAGTGGCAAAAGGCCCTGTCAGCGGATGAACGGACACGCTGTCCTTGCCTGGCAGGCTCTCAAGCATGGATTCGGACATCAACGCCACCCCGGAGCCAGCGATCACGCACGCCAGCATGCCCTGATAAGACTCGATCTCAATTGCCCGCCCCATGGCCACGCGCTCGTGGGAAAACCAGGTTTCCAGGCGCGTGCGATAGGCGCAACTGCGACGGAAGGTGAACACCGAGCGTCCCGCAACATCCTGGGGCCCTCGCACAGGCGGGTGGTCGGCCTCGCAGATAAGCACCAGGCGCTCTTCACACAGAGGCACACCGTCCAGGGAAGCGATGGTAATAGGGCCGTCCACAAATGCCGCATCCAGACGGCCAGTAATCAGGCCTTCGAGCAACTCACCGCTGGGCGCCGATTGCACTTGCAGATTCACCATCGGGTAAGCCTTGTGATAGCCCGCCAGCAGCTTCGGCAAATGCACCGCCGCCGTGCTGTACATGCTGCCTACCACAAAATCGCCGGCCGGTTGCCCGCCTTGCACCGCGCCGTGGGCTTCATCATGCAGGGCCAGCAGACGGGTGCTGTAGTCCAGCAACACCTTGCCGGCCGGAGACAGCTGCAAGCGCTGGCGCTCGCGCACAAACAGCTCTACACCGAGCTGCTCCTCCATTTGCTTGAGGCGTGTCGACAGGTTCGACGGCACTCGATGCAAGCGGTCCGCCGCGCGCGTGATGGAGCCCTCTTCCGCCACCGCCTGGAAAATGCGCAATTGACTGAACTCCATACCTTTCTCCAAAACTGAACAAGTTACTCACTATTATTCATTTTTACAGAAAGTCAATCCGCTTTAGCCTGAGGGTATTCGTTTACCCGCAGGAAAACTGACCATGTCTCCATTCGTCCGCTTACTCGCCAGCTTTGTCGCCCTGATGATGGCGATGGGGATTGGCCGCTTCGCCCTCACCCCCCAAATGCCCCATCTGCTCAGTGAAGGGCAGATCGACCTGACCGGCGCCGGCCTGATCGCCGCCGCCAACTACCTGGGCTACTTCGTCGGTGCGGTGGATTCAATCTTCGCGCGCAGCCATCACCATGTCCGTGGGCGCTTATATGGCGGGTTGTGGTTGTGCGTGCTGCTGACGCTCGCGTCGTACTGGGCCCACGGGTTCTGGCCGCACCTGTTGCTGCGCTTTGGCACCGGTGTCGCGAGTGCCTGGGCCCTGGTGATGATCACCAGCCTGAGCCAGCCGCTGGCGATTGCCGCCGGACGTCCGCGCCTGGGTGCCTTGGTCTTTGCCGGGCCGGGGCTGGGGATTTTGTTGACTGGCTTACTGGCGTTGGGCTCGAACCTGATGGGGCAAAATTCGGGCACATTGTGGCTGGTGTATGGCGGGGTGGCGCTGCTGATGTTGCTGGCCATTTTGCCTTTCCTGCCGAAGCCCTCCGCCAGCGGCACGCCCGTTGTCGGCCAGACCGATGCTGGCAGCAACGGCAGCATCGCGCACTTGTGCTGGATCTATGTGTTGTATGGTCTTGGCTACATCATTCCAGCGACGTTTCTGTCGCAGATGGCCAGCGCGCAATTCAAGGGTGCCTGGCAAGCCGATCTGTTCTGGCCGTGCTTTGGCTTGGCCGCCGCGATTGGCGTGGTGGTGGCGACCCTGCGCCGCAAGGACCCAGACACCACTCGCCGCTGGCTGATGACTACATTGTGGCTGCAAGCGGCCGGGGTGTTTGCCTGCTTGCTGGGCAATGGCTGGGGCCTGGCACTGGGGGTGTTGCTGTGCGGCGGACCGTTCCTGGCTTGCATGCAGTTGGTGATGGCCCGCCTGCGGGACGTTGCCCCCCACGGCTATCAGCGCAGCACCGGACTGCTGACCGCCAGCTTCGCCATCGGCCAATTGAGCGGCCCATTACTGGCCTCGGTCAGCAGCCACCTGAGTGGCGGGCTGCAAACGGCACTGGTAGTCGCCGGTGCCGGATTACTGGTGGCGGGCTCGATTCTGGTCAGCCGGCAACCAGCGGCGCAGGCACGCGCACCTGTTCACGCCGCGCCAGCACCAGGAAAAACAGCCCACCCAGGAAGCAGCCGGTAAACCAGGCGAAGTTGGCCATGCCCTGCAACGCCGGGGTAAAGGTGATCGCGACGCCCACCAGCGTCGCGGGCACCAGCGCCTTGACCGCCGTCCAGTTCACGCCGCCGTCGAAGTAGTAGCGCCCGCTGGGGCTGTCATCGAACAACGCGTCCACATCGATCTGCTGTTTTTTGATCAGGTAGAAATCCACCAGCAGAATGCCGAACAGTGGCCCAATGAAGGCCGCGAGAATATCCAGGGTGTAGTGGATCATCAGCGGGTTATTGAACAGGTTCCACGGTGTGATGAAGATCGACGCCACGGCGGCGATCATCCCGCCCGCGCGCCAGCTGATTTTGCTCGGCGCGACGTTGGCGAAGTCAAAGGCTGGGGACACGAAGTTGGCGACGATATTGATGCCGATGGTTGCGGTGACAAAAGCAAAGGCGCCCAGCAACACCGCCATGCTGTTATCGATGCGCGAAACCGTGGCGATCGGGTCATGCAGCATTTCGCCAAACACCGGCAAGGTGCCCGAGACTATCACCACGGTGACCAGGGAAAATGCCAGGAAATTCACCGGCAGCCCCCAGAAGTTGCCGCGCCGTACGTCCTGCATGCTGCGGCAGTAGCGGCTGAAGTCGCCGAAGTTCAGGGTCGGCCCGGAGAAGTACGACACCACCAACGCCGTCGCCACGATCACCTGACCGAATGCCTGCCAGCCCGACAGGGATTTTTCCGCCAGGGTGAAGCTGATGTTCGACCAGCCCGCCTTCCACACGATCCAACCCGCCAGGGCGAACATCACCGCATAGACCACCGGCCCGGCCCAATCGATAAAACGGCGGATGGACTCCATGCCGGCCCAGAACACCGCCGCTTGCAACAGCCACAGGCTGAGGAAACCAAACCAGCCAAGGTAAGACAAGCCCGCAAAATGCGGCTCCGCGTACACCGCCATCTGTGGGAAGAAACGCAGCACCACGATGATCAAGGCGCTCGACGCCAGGTACGTCTGAATCCCGTACCAGGCCACGGCGATCAAGCCGCGAATCACCGCAGGAATATTCGCGCCGAACACACCAAACGCCAGGCGACAGATCACGGGATAAGGCACAGCGGCTTGCTGACTCGGCTTGGCCACCAGGTTGGCGATCAGTTGCACAATGCAGATACCGGCGAGCAAGGCGATGAGTACTTGCCAACTGGCCAAGCCCAAGGCGAACAGGCTGGCGGCAAACACATAACCGCCGACGCTGTGCACGTCGCTCATCCAGAAAGCGAAGATGTTGTACCAGTTCCACTTTTGCGGCAGCGGGCCCAGGTCCCGGTTGTACAGGCGCGGGCTGTAGCCTTTGGGCAATTGTTCGGTCATCGCGGGGCTCCTCGAAATACCGGCCTGCGCTTCCGTCACGGGGATGCATACGGGAGGCGGCATGGTTTGTATACGAGGTGTTCAGCAGAATGCGTGCCAATTGAACGCAATCCCTATGAAACGGTGTTCCAAATGGAGGGGAACAGGCTTGGATACAGGGCCTACGCTCAGCAACGGTGCACAAAAATCCTGTACACAATCAACGCTGCACTCGATGTGCACACAGATAACCCACCGTGCAGCAGGCTGCGGTCAAGAAGGTGCCCCACGCCATGTCCATGACCGCCAACTGCGCAGACCATCCTTTCAGCGTGGCCCAGTTGCTCAAGTCATAGGTGCCGTAGGCGACCAAGCCCAGTAAGGCACCCAGGCGTGCTGCGCGTTGCCAGCTTGCGCTGGGCAAGACCACGAACACCACGCAACCGAGCACGTAAAGGAGATAGAAGAATGTGGCGGGCAACAGACGGGGCTGGTCTAGCATCAATGGACCCAGCAGGGATTTGTAGGTGGGGCCCATGAGGACACCGAGCCAGAGACCGTCCAGCACTAGGAAGGCGAGCAACGTGCCGAGGTAGGCGAACAGCGATTTCTTGGTCATTGGTGCAACCTCTGTAGACGCCGACGAGCGTCTACAGAAGAGCAAAGCGTGGTCAGCTTAGTTCAATGCGATCCGCGTGAATCACAATCTGGCCCTGCTTGTACAACGCACCAATGGCCTTCTTGAAGTTGCCCTTGCTCACGCCGAACAAGTTGCTGATCACCGCCGGATCACTCTTGTCGCTGACCGGCAAGCTGCCGTTGTTTTCACGCAACTTGGCGAGGATCTTCGAGTTGAGGCTGGAGGCCGCTTCCTGGCCGACCGGCTGCAGGCTCAGGCTGATGTTGCCATCGGCGCGGATCTCTTTGATAAAGCCCTTCTCTTCTTTCCCTGGGCGCAGGAACTTGAACACTTCGTTCTTGTGGATCAGGCCCCAGTGCTTGTTGTTGATGATCGCCTTGAAGCCCATGTCAGTGGCTTCGGCCACCAGCAGGTCGACCTCCTGGCCCACCTGGTAGTTGGCAGGGGTCTTGTCCAGGTAGCGATCCAGGCGTGCAGTGGCGGTGATGCGCTTGGTGTGTTTGTCGAGGTAGACGTGCACCACGCAGTATTCACCTGCGGTCATCTGGCGCTTTTCTTCCGAATACGGCAGCAACAGATCCTTGGGCAAACCCCAGTCGAGGAACACGCCAATGCTGTTGACTTCCACCACTTTCAAACTGGCGAATTCACCCACTTGAACTTTGGGCTTTTCAGTCGTGGCGATAAGTTTGTCATCGCTGTCCAGATAAATGAAAACGTTTAGCCAGTCTTCATCTTCACTAGGAATATCTTTGGGGATATACCGATTAGGCAAGAGGATTTCGCCATCTTGCGCTCCGTCCAGGTACAAACCAAAGTTAGTGTGTTTAACCACTTGCAAGCTGTTGTAGCGCCCGACCAAAGCCATTTTCAATACCCTCATTACGTGGGCGGCATTCTACCCGAGTTGTGCCCGCCACGCGCGCGCGCCTGAAAAATCGCGGGTTGACATGGCTCCGACCCGCTCGTCTGATCAATCGACCCATTTTTTCCGCGCAGTCGGTCACGGATAGCTCCATGGTTTCGAGCTAAAACAGTAAGTTAGGGGATTATTTCAACGATGAACTTCGGCTATTTCCCACCGCGCCACTTATTCCCAGGGGATATTTGCCAAGCAATTGTCAAGTATTTCCTGTACGATGCCTGGCCAAGTTAATTTTCTACAGGTTAGTGGCCGCCATGCGCGTAAAAGCATCCAACAGCAAAGCAAAGCCAGCTCCCGCCGTTGAAACCAGCGAATCGATCAACAGCCAGATTGCTGCATTCCTCAAGTCCGGCGGCGAAATCCAGCAGATTGCCAAGGGCGTGAGCGGCCAGACTTTCGGCCCATCCAAGCAGATCAGCCTGGGTAAGAAGTAATACCGCGCAACACACCTGGTCCCTACGCGTCTTGCCATCAAGGCGCTAGGACTAGAGCCCGAAATACCCTCTGCTTACCTTCATCATCGCGCTAATCGACGAACGGGCCTCACCGCCTGGCATTCGCCGGTATGCTTGCACACGTCTAGCACGGGCATCTGCCCGATTTTCTCCGTTACTGCTCCTCGCTTTTCATGGAGTGAAGCATGTTCAAACCCTGCATATTCCTGGTCGGCGCCCTGATTGCCAGCCCTCTCGCCGAAGCCCAGATCTTCCAGCGTGAATTGGGTGACTTCGACTTGAAATTGGGCACGACGCCCAGCCGCAGCATGGCCCAGGGCCTGGTCAAGCCAACGTCTCCCGGCAGCGATTCATTCCATGGCGGGCTGGACCTGAGCCACGACAGCGGCCTGTACTTCGGCCAGTTTTCACCGAACATGGGCCTGTCTTCGTCCAGCAACCTCGAAGTCGATTCCTACATGGGCTTCAAGCACCCCTTCGACCAGACTTTGGGCTACGAAGTGGGCCTGATCCACTACAGCTACCCCACGCTCAGCCCCCTCGACAGCCAGGAGTTCTACGGCGGCCTGAACCTGCTGGGCAATCGCTTCGGCGCCTCCTTCAGCAACGACCCGGACCGCCAGGACAGCACCCTGTTTGCCGACCTCGGCGGCACCCAGCCGTTCGGCATCGGCGTCAGCATGAAATACACCACTCATCAGTTGGGCACCCCGGTCTCGGTGGACGGCGGCTCCATTCGGACCTTCAGCGACTGGTCGGTGCAATTCTCCCGACAGTGGATGGGCGTGGACTTGAACCTGATCTACAGCGATTCCAGCCTCAGCGGCGGGGATTGCTCGGCCTATTCCGGACACAACTCGCAATGCGATGGGCTGTTGACGTTGAAGGCCGCACGGTCGTTTTATTGAGGCGCTGAACTGTCGCACCCGGCGCGGGTTCACATGTGATAACCCACTCTGCGAAGGACCCGCCCATGCTGCGTCGGCTCAAACTACTGGTGGTACTGCTGACCCTGAGCCTGGTGCTCACCGGTTGCAATCGCGTGGGCCTAGCCTATCGCAACCTCGACGTGATCATCCCCTGGACCCTCAATGACTACCTGGACATGAATGCCGGGCAGAAGAGTTGGTTCAACGACAAGCTCAAGGAACACCTGGCCTGGCACTGCACCACGCAATTGCCGGGCTACCTGGATTGGCTGGACCGCCTGCAACAGATGGCCAACGACAATCAGGTCACCGACGCCGCACTCCAGGCCCGGACCACCGAGGCCAAACAGGCCATTGACGAAGTCGCCCGTGAGATCACGCCCTCTGCCATCGAACTGCTCCAAGGCCTGGACGACCAGCAGGTCAAGGAAATGAGCGACGCCCTGGCCAAGGACCTGCGCAAGCGCCAGGACGAATATCTCAAGCCGCCCCTTGCCCAGCAGATCAAGGACCGCGCCGAGCGCATGAGCAAACGCCTGGACGCCTGGATCGGCCCGCTCAGCGCCAGCCAGCAGAACCGGGTGACCGCCTGGTCCATCGCACTGGGCGAGCAGAACCATGAATGGATCGGCAACCGCGCCCGCTGGCAGGCGCAATTTATCGACGCCGTGCAACAGCGCAAAAACGCCGACTTCCCGCAGAAAATGCAGCAGTTGCTGGTGGACCGCGAAAACCTGTGGACCCCGCAATATCGCACCGCCTATGCACAGACGGAAGCCGCGGCCCGCAGCCTGATTGTCGACGTGATGGCCGAAAGCACTGTGCAGCAACGGCAGAAACTCACCCAGAAAATCGACAAGGTGCGCAGCGATTTCCAGGCGCTTAAATGCCTGAAGAGCGTGCAGCCCTAGCTGGGTGCCAAGGTCCCCAGCCAGGCCACAAGCCCCAGGATCAGCACCACCGCCCCAAACTCCAGGGTGATGCTGCGACGCAAGGCATTACGCGCCGCTCTGTGGTCACCCGCCGCGAGGGAGCGCTGAAGCAGGGGCGTCAAGTGCGAGCGATTGAGCGCCGCCAGCCCCGACATCAAGCCGAACATCCCCAACTTCAAGCACAACAGGATTGCGTAGACACCGCCGGTGATGCCATCCAAGTTCGGCCCGACCACAAACAGATAATTCGCCACGCCCGTACCGACCACTACCGCGACGAAGACCACACCAACACGCTCGAAGCCCGCCAAGGCGTGTGCCAACACCTGCACCGCCTGCTCAGACGCACTCGCCAGCATCAGCCCGAACGCCGCCAATGCCCCGACCCAGCCCGCCGCTGCCAGCAGATGCGCACTGTCGCTTAGCAGATGCCACTGCCCCAACGAGCCCTCATGCATCACGCCATGCCCGACCCACGCCAGCGTCACCAACGCGACGCCGCCGAACAAGGTGGCCAATCGGGTACTGAGCGCAACCAGCACCAGCGCCGCAATGCGCAACCACCACGTCCAGCCCAGCTCGCTCTGCCAGAGCATCATCTGCAGGTGCATCCACAGTCAAGGCCCAGACCGGGCTGCGCCAGAGGCCGAGCCCGCCCAGCAAGCCGCCGACGGCCAAGCCTTTGACGAAGGTTCGTCGGGAGGTATTGGAGTGCATGCCGATTCAATTCCATGAGTTGAATGGCAGCAGAGTAGGCAGGGCCGGCTGTCAGCCAGCTTAGCGGCAGATTACCGATCTGACAGTTTCGCCCCGGCGTTGCGAGCGTGCCGGGGCGTATTGGATATCAGGCGATCTGGGCCTTGGAGGCGACCTCGGCGAAGGCCGCCGGGTCCAGCGCGTCGGATTGCTCATCCAGCACTTGGCGTGGGTGATCGTTGCCCGGAATCGAACTGTCGATCAGCGCCAGCAACTGCGCGCCCAGCGGGGTCAGGATGAAATTCTCGCCATTACCGCCCTCATCTTCGGGGCGCGATTCGATAAAACCGCGCTTGAACAGCAGCGCTTCATAATCCGCAGCAGTCTTCTTGAGCGCGTCCAGATTACCGGTGGACTCGCCCGCCGTGGCCTTCTCAGCCGCTTCCTGCTCGGCGTATTTGCGCGGGGCGAAGCTGCCCTCGCCGTTCTGCACTTCATGCAGCAGACGTTCGATCAAATCCCAGTTGTAAGTCGTCATCCTGATTCCTCCTGCGGGCGAGTGGAAAGTAGCCCGTTAAAGGTGTGACCCGCCGCGCCACTGGCCGTTCAGCCAAAGAGACGAGCGTCATTGGCGTGAACTTTCCAGGTGCCCGCGACCTCAACTGAATATCCCAGCCAAGGAGGTGCACCCATGAAAACCCTGATGAACCTGGCCATCGCCACCGCATTGTTGACCGCCCTGCCCGCCTGGGCCTGTACGCCAGACGAGGCTACCGCCAAGCGCGAGCAACTGGCTCAGGAAGTGGCCAAGCTGACCGAGCAGAACCCGACCAAGGCCAAGGAGATGAACGACGAGCTGCAAAAGATGGACTTGGACACCGAAAGCGCGGAATTCCCGGACAAGTGCCAGTTGATCAATGCTCGCCTGAAGGAGCTCAAGGAAGCAGCCGCCAAGGCCAAAAACTGACGGCATAAAAAAACCGGACAATCGTCCGGTTTTTTCACATCACCTGCGCCTTATTCGGCGGCGGGGGCTTCCGGCTTGCGGCGCTTGAGCGGCGCCATGCCGTCCTTGCTGACGAGCGACAGGTTGTCGGTCTTCGGCCGGTTGGCGATCTTGCGCTTGGTCGGCGACTTGGCGCCGGTTTTCTTCTTGTCGCCCTTGGCGTCGGTCTTTTTCTTCTTCACGCCAACGGCCTTGCCCGACGCCTTGACCTTCTTCGGCCCGGTGTAGGTGCCTTTGACTTCCTTGATGGTGCGGCGCTCGAACGATTGCTTGAGGTAGCGCTCGATGCTCGACATCAGGTTCCAGTCGCCGTGGCAGATCAGCGAGATGGCCAGGCCGTCATTGCCGGCACGCCCGGTACGCCCGATACGGTGCACGTATTCGTCGCCACTGCGCGGCATGTCGAAGTTGATCACCAAGTCCAGGCCGTCAACGTCCAAGCCACGGGCGGCGACGTCGGTGGCGACCAGGATCTTCACGCCGCCAGCCTTGAGGCGGTCGATGGCCAGCTTGCGGTCCTTCTGGTCTTTCTCGCCGTGCAGCACGAACGCCTTGTATTCCTGGGCCACCAGGCGGCCATAGATGCGGTCGGCGGCGGCGCGGGTGTTGGTGAACACGATGGCTTTCTGATAGGTCTCGTTGGCCAGCAGCCAGTTGAGAATCTGCTCTTTGTGCACATTGTGGTCGGCGGTGACGATCTGCTGACGCGTGGTCGCGTTCAGGTCGCTGACGTTGTTGACCTGCAGGTGCTCAGGGTTGTTCAGTACCTTGGCGACCATGTCGCGCAGGGTCGAACCACCGGTGGTGGCGGAGAACAGCATAGTCTGCTGACGGTTGACGCATTCGCCCACCAGACGTTGAACGTCGTCGGCAAAGCCCATGTCGAGCATGCGGTCGGCTTCGTCCAGCACCAGCACTTCGACTTCCTTGAGGTCGAGGTTGCCGGCGTTGAGCTGCTCGATCATGCGGCCTGGGGTGCCGATCAGGATGTCCGGCACCTTGCGCAGCATGGCGGCCTGGACTTTGAAGTCTTCACCGCCGGTGATGATGCCGGACTTGATGAAGGTGAACTGCGAGAAACGCTCGACTTCCTTCAGGGTCTGCTGGGCCAACTCGCGAGTCGGCAGCAGGATCAGGGTCTTGATGCTGACGCGAACCTTGGCCGGGCCGATCAGGCGGTTCAGCACAGGCAGGACGAAGGCGGCGGTCTTGCCGCTACCGGTTTGAGCTGTCACCCGCAGGTCACGCCCTTCGAGCGCGAGCGGGATGGCCGCTGCTTGCACAGGCGTAGGCTCGACAAATTTAAGCTCGGCCACGGCTTTGAGCAGGCGTTCGTGCAGGGCGAATTGGGAAAACACGGGTGCTACCTCGAAGAAATACAAAAAATCAGCTGCATAGGTTACCGGTTTCGGGCGTCCAAACCGAGTTTCTTTACGCGAACGGTGCGAATCGGCTGCTTTTTTGTCAGGGCATTTGTCCATGACATCAACTTTGTTGCACTTAAATGCTCTAATCGCCCCGTGTTGTCTTATAGAAGAATCGGTTTCACCCATGGATATCAAACAGCTCTGGCTCAACGTCCAAGACCTTTGGGGCACCCTCGACGAACACCCGCTGCTGCATGCCAGCCTCGGCTTGCTGGTGTTGCTGGTGGTGGCCCTGTTGCTCGGACGAGTGGCACGTTACCTCATCCTCCACGCCGTCAAACTGCTCGGCCGGCAACCGGCGCTGCACTGGCTCAACGACCTGCGGCACAACAAGGTCTTCCATCGCCTGGCGCAGATGACGCCGTCCTTGGTGATCCAGTTCGGCCTGTACCTGGTGCCAGACCTGAGCAAGACCGCCATCCTGTTCATCGGCAACGTGGCCCTGGCAATCACCATCCTGTTCCTGGTGCTGGCCACCAGCGCGCTGCTCAATGCCCTGCTGGACATCTACGCCCGCACCGAACACGCGCGCACCCGCTCGATCAAGGGCTACGTGCAGTTGGCGAAGATGGTGCTGTTCGTGTTTGGCGCGATCATCATCGTCGCCACCCTGATTGACCGCTCCCCCCTGTTGCTGCTGTCAGGGCTTGGCGCCATGTCGGCGGTGATCCTGTTGGTATACAAGGATACGCTGTTGTCGTTCGTCGCCAGCGTGCAGTTGACCAGCAACGACATGCTACGGGTCGGCGACTGGATCGAAATGCCCCAGGTCGGCGCGGATGGCGACGTGGTGGACATCACCCTGCACACGGTCAAGGTGCAGAACTTCGACAAGACCATCGTCTCCATCCCCACCTGGCGCCTGATGTCCGAGTCGTTCAAGAACTGGCGCGGCATGCAGGCCTCCGGCGGGCGCCGTATCAAGCGCAGCCTGTTCATCGACGCCAGCGGCGTGCGCTTCCTGCGCGACGACGAAGAACTGCGTATGACCCAGGTGCACTTGCTCACCGACTACATCGGGCGCAAGCAGGCCGAGCTCAAGGCCTGGAACGAAGCCCAGGGCCACAGCGCACAACTCTCGGCCAACCGCCGCCGCATGACCAACCTCGGCACCTTCCGCGCCTACGCCCTCGCCTACCTGAAAAGCCACCCGGACATCCAGCCGAACATGACCTGCATGGTGCGCCAGATGCAAACCACCGCCCAAGGCGTACCGCTGGAGATCTACTGCTTTACCCGCACCACGGCGTGGGCGGATTACGAGCGTATCCAGGGGGATATTTTTGATTACCTGCTGGCGGTGCTGCCGGAGTTTGGCTTGAGCCTGTATCAGCAGCCGAGTGGCAATGACTTGCGTGCGGGGGTGTTGCCGGCGGTGTTGGGGGCTAGTCATTTACCGGCCCCTGAAAGTCGCGCGGGCTAAATCACGGAGCGGTTGGGCGACTTCACGCCCAACCGACTGATCCACACCGCCCCCAGAATCACCAACCCGCCCAACGCCAACCGCCCCAGCGGCTCATGCTGGTTCCAGATCAGCAAGTTCAGCAGCAACCCCACTGGCACATGCAGGTTGTTCATCACCGCCAGCGTGCCGCCCTGCACCAGGCAAGCGCCCTTGTTCCACCAGTACATGCCCAGCGCGGTGCTCACCAGCCCGAGGAACACCAATACGCCCCATTGCAGTGGCGCATCGGGCAAGAAATTAGCCTTGCCGAACAGTAGGAACGCCGGCAGCACCACCAGCAATGCCCCTACGTAGAAGAAACCAAAGCGGCGGTAATGCGGCAGGTCGCTTGGGTAGCGTTTGACCAAGTGCTTGTACATCACCTGCCCGGCGGCATAGGTGAAGTTGGCCAATTGCAGCAGCAGGAAGCCTCCCAGGAAGTGCGGAGTGATCTGGTCGAAGCGGATCACCGCCGCACCCGCCACCGCCACCAGCGCCGCAATCAGCGCCCAGGGGTTGAAGCGACGATTGAGTGCATCCTCGATGAGGGTCACGTGCAACGGCGTGAGGATGGTGAACAGCAACACTTCGGGCACCGTGAGCACGCGAAAGCTCAGGTACAGGCACACATAGGTCACGCCGAACTGCAACGCGCCGATCACCAGCAAGCCGCGCATGAAGCCCGGTTCCACCGAGCGCCAGCGGGTCAGCGGGATGAATACCAAGCCGGCCAGCAACACGCGCACCAGCACGGCGAAATAGCTGTCGACGTGACCGGCGAGGTATTCGCCGATCAAGCTGAAGGAAAATGCCTGAATCAGGGTGACAACCAGTAAGTAGCCCATGCGCGCCTCGTTTCGAATGGGCGGGACATTAAAGGTTTTCGACGGTTGAAGAAACTCGGCGCAAAAAAAACCCGACCTCGCTAAAGCGGCAGTCGGGCAGGAGCACTCAGGAGCAAAAGTGCAAAGGGAGGTCTGTTACGCGTACTTGAAGGGCTTGCGTGGGGCTAGATAAACATCGCGGGATTATCTGGCGATTAACGGATCAGGCGACCTGGGCCAACAGGGCCTTGGCGTGGTTGATGCCCTTCTCCTGGAAGTCCCCACTGAGGTTCACCCCTTCGGCGTGAATGAAGGTGACGTCGTGAATCCCGATAAAAGCCATGACCTGACGCAGGTAGGGTTCCTGGTGATCAGAGCTGGCCCCGGTATGGATACCGCCGCGCGCAGTGAGCACGATGGCGCGTTTGCCGGTCAGCAGGCCCTGTGGCCCGGTGGCGGTGTACTTGAAGGTCACACCGGCCCGCAACACGTGATCCAGCCAGGCTTTGAGAGTGCTGGGGATAGCGAAGTTGTACATCGGCGCGGCCATCACCAGAACGTCGGCAGCCAACAACTCATTGGTCAATTCGTCGGAGCGGTCCAGGGACGCCTGCTCGCTGTCGTTGCGTTGATCCGCTGGTTTCATCCAGCCGCCGAGCAGGTTGGCGTCCAGGTGCGGAACCGGGTTGAGGGCCACATCGCGCACGGTGATCTGATCGGCCGGGTGAACGGCCTGCCACTGACTGATGAACTGATGGGTCAGTTGGCGGGAAATCGAATCCTGCTGGCGAGCACTGCTTTCGATGATCAGAACATTGGACATGGCCTTGTAGGCTCCATCTGAAATTGCTGTAAGGCGATGGAGTGGAGATTAAACAGAGCCAATTCGATTAAAAAGCGCAAAAAACTGCTATAACCCATCTATAAATTTGTTTATAAGCGGAGCGTGCTCCGCTGCTGGGTTACTTCGGTGCGCAAGCCAGGGCGATCCGCATCTTGATAATGGCGCGGTTGAACTTGACCGTGGTGTTGGTGCTTTTGCCTGCTGGCACCGTGACCGTGCGGCGACGCGGCGATTCCGGGCCGTTGGTGAAGATTACCGAGCAAACGGCATCGTTGGTGCCGTAGTTATTGAGTTGAATCGAGCTGATATCGCCGTCCACGTCAGAAGCGGTGTAATCGATGCTGACGCCGTCGATCTTTTTCGTCACGTCGATGGGGTAGGCAAACGCACTTAACGGCAGCAGCGCCAGCAACACACAACAGAATTTTCTCATTCGGCAGTCTCCAATAAGGACTGTCAGCTTAGGACAAGAGGAACCCATCTTGAAAGCGCCCCGCGTTACCCTCGATCAATGGCGCACGCTGCAAGCCGTGGTCGACCATGGCGGCTTCGCCCAGGCGGCCGAAGCGCTGCACCGTTCGCAGTCCTCGGTGAGCTACACCGTGGCCCGCATGCAAGACCAGCTTGGCGTGCCGTTGCTGCGCATCGACGGGCGCAAAGCGGTGCTCACCGACGCCGGTGAAGTGCTGTTGCGCCGCTCCCGGCAACTGGTAAAAAACGCCAGTCAGTTGGAAGACCTCGCCCACCATATGGAACAAGGCTGGGAAGCCGAGGTGCGACTGGTGGTGGACGCGGCCTATCCAAACGCTCGCCTGGTACGCGCGCTCACCGCATTCATGCCGCAGAGCCGCGGTTGCCGTGTGCGTCTGCGTGAAGAAGTGCTGTCGGGTGTTGAAGAGTTGCTGATGGAAGGCGTGGCCGACCTGGCGATTTGCGGTTTCAGCATTCCAGGTTACCTGGGCACAGAAATGAGCGATGTGGAATTCGTCGCCGTGGCGCACCCCGAGCATACCTTGCACCGCATGAATCGCGAGTTGAGCTTCCAGGATCTGGAAAGCCAGATGCAAGTGGTGATCCGCGATTCCGGCCGCCAGCAACCACGGGATGTGGGCTGGCTCGGCGCCGAACAGCGCTGGACTGTCGGCAGCCTGGCTACCGCCGCCGCGTTTGTGGGCAGTGGCCTGGGCTTTGCGTGGCTGCCCCGACACATGATCGAACGCGAACTCGCCGAAGGCGTGCTCAAGCAACTCCCCTTGGAACAGGGCGGCAGCCGTCACCCCACGTTCTTTCTGTATTCCAATAAAGACAAACCCTTGGGCCCGGCAACGCAGATCCTCGTGGAACTGCTGCGCACCTTTGACACCGCCCCGTTGGATGCGCCTTTCGCCGCCCCACAGCAAGCCTGAAACGGAGTTCACGCATGGCCTGGTTCGACCACGAAGGATGCATCCTGCACTACGAGGAATACGGCCACGGTACGCCGCTGATCCTGATCCACGGCCTGGGCTCCAGCAGCCAGGATTGGGAGCTGCAGATTCCGGTGCTGGCCAGGCATTACCGACTGATCGTGGTGGATGTGCGCGGCCACGGGCGCTCGGACAAACCGCGCGAACGCTACAGCATCCAGGGCTTCACCTTTGATCTGCTGGCGCTGATCGAACACTTGGATCTGCCACCCGCCCATGTGGTGGGTTTGTCCATGGGCGGCATGATCGCCTTCCAACTGGCAGTGGACGAACCCGCCCAGGTCAAGAGCCTCTGCATCGTCAACAGCGCGCCGGAGGTGAAGGTGCGCAGTGCCGATGATTACTGGCAATGGGCCAAACGTTGGAGCCTGGCGCGCGTGCTCAGCCTGGCCACTATCGGCAAGGCGCTGGGCGACCGACTTTTTCCCAAACCAGAGCAGGCCGACCTGCGCCGCAAGATGGCCGAACGCTGGGCAAAAAACGACAAACGTGCTTATCTCGCCAGCTTCGATGCCATTGTGGGCTGGGGCGTGCAGGAACGACTTTCCAGAATCACCTGTCCAACCCTGGTCATCAGCGCCGACCACGACTACACCCCCGTGGCGCAGAAAGAAAACTATGTAAAACTGCTGCCCGATGCGCGACTGGTGGTGATAGAGGATTCCCGCCATGCCACGCCCTTGGATCAACCCGAAGTCTTTAACGCAACCCTGCTCGATTTTCTAAAGACAGTCGAAACCACTACCCAGGATCACTGACCCATGTTGAAAAAAATCGCCTTCTTTGCCGGTTCCGTTCTGTTCGCCGCCAACCTGATGGCCGCTGAGCCCGCCAAGGCGCCCCACGTATTGATCACCACCACCAACGGCGACATCGAGATCGAACTGGACCCGGTCAAGGCGCCGATCAGCACCAAGAACTTCTTGGCCTATGTCGACAAGGGCTTCTACACCAATACGATTTTCCACCGCGTGATCCCAGGCTTCATGGTCCAGGGCGGCGGATTTACCGCACAGATGTCGCAGAAGCCGACCGAAGCACCGATCAAGAACGAAGCCAGCAACGGCCTGCATAACGTGCGTGGCACCCTGTCGATGGCGCGCACCAATGACCCGAATTCGGCCACCAGCCAATTCTTCATCAACGTCGCTGACAATGCCTTCCTCGACCCGGGCCGCGATGCCGGTTACGCCGTATTCGCCAAAGTGGTCAAGGGCATGGACGTGGTTGATGTGATCGTCAACTCGCAGACCACCACCAAGCAGGGCATGCAGAACGTGCCAATCGATCCTGTTGTGATCAAGTCGGCCAAGCGCATCGACTGAGGTCAGCAGGTAGCTCCGCGCGCAGCCCACAAGGCCGCGCGCGCACTTGAAAGGAGAGCCCGCCCCGCGGGCGTCATACCTAATGCTCTATCGTCGTTTTGAACAACTGATCGATATTTTCCGCGACGCCCCCAGCGAAGCCCCGCCCGACAACGTCCTGCCCTTCTACCTCTACTACCTGCGCCAAGTGTGGCCGCATTTCGCCGCCTTGCTGGTGGTGGGCCTGATCGGGGCGCTGATCGAAGTGGCGCTGTTCAGCTACCTGAGCCGCATCATCGACCTGGCCCAAGGCACGCCGCCGGCCAACTTCTTCCAGTTGCATAGCACCGAGCTGATCTGGATGGCCGTGGTCGCCCTGCTGCTGCGCCCGATCTTCGGCGCCCTGCATGACTTGCTGGTGCACCAGACCATCAGCCCCGGCATGACCAGTCTGATCCGCTGGCAGAACCACAGTTACGTGCTCAAGCAGAGCCTGAATTTCTTCCAGAACGACTTCGCCGGGCGTATTGCCCAGCGCATCATGCAAACCGGCAACTCCTTGCGCGACTCTGCCGTGGCGGCAGTGGATGCGATCTGGCACGTGGCGATCTACGCCATCAGTTCCCTGGTGCTGTTTGCCGAAGCTGATTGGCGCCTGATGATCCCGCTGGTGACCTGGATCATTTGCTACAGCCTGGCGCTGCGCTTCTTCGTGCCACGGGTGAAGGAGCGCTCGGTGATTTCCTCCGAAGCGCGCTCCAAGTTGATGGGCCGCATCGTCGACGGTTACACCAACATCACCACCTTGAAGCTGTTCGCCCATACTCGCTATGAGCAGGAATACGCCAAGGAAGCGATCATCGAACAAACCGAAAAAACCCAGTTGGCTAGCCGCGTCGTCACCAGCATGGACATCGTGATCACCACCATGAACGGCCTGCTGATCGTCACCACCACCGGCCTGGCCCTGTGGTTGTGGACGCAGTCGCTGATCTCGGTGGGCGCGATTGCCCTGGCCACGGGTTTGGTGATCCGTATCGTCAACATGTCCGGCTGGATCATGTGGGTGGTCAACGGCATTTTCGAGAACATTGGCCAGGTGCAGGACGGCTTGAAGACCATCGCCCAGCCACTCGCCGTGATCGACCGCGACAACGCCCCGCGCCTGAGCGTGCCCCATGGCGAAGTGCGTTTCGAACAGGTGGATTTCCACTACGGCAAGAAGAGCGGAATCATTGGCGGCCTGAACCTTGAGATCAAGGCCGGTGAAAAGATCGGCCTGATCGGGCCGTCGGGTGCAGGCAAGTCGACGTTGGTCAACCTGCTGCTACGCCTGTACGACCTGCAAGGCGGACGCATCCTGATCGATGGTCAGAACATCGCCGACGTCGCCCAGGAATCCTTGCGCGAACAGATCGGCATGATCACCCAGGACACTTCGCTGCTGCACCGCTCGATCCGCGACAACTTGCTGTACGGCAAGCCGGATGCCACCGATGAAGAACTCTGGTCCGCCGTGCACAAGGCGCGTGCCGATGAGTTCATCCCGTTGCTGTCGGATTCCGAAGGCCGTACCGGGCTGGATGCGCATGTCGGTGAGCGCGGGGTGAAGCTCTCCGGCGGGCAGCGTCAACGCATCGCTATCGCCCGCGTGCTGCTCAAGGACGCGCCGATCCTGATCATGGACGAAGCCACCTCCGCGCTGGATTCGGAAGTGGAAGCGGCCATCCAGGAGAGCCTGGAAACCCTGATGCAGGGCAAGACGGTGATTGCGATCGCGCACCGGTTGTCGACCATTGCACGGATGGACCGCCTGGTGGTGCTGGAGAAAGGCCAGATTGCCGAGAGCGGCAGCCACGCCGAGTTGCTGGCCCATGGCGGGCTGTATGCGCGGTTGTGGCAGCACCAGACCGGAGGTTTTGTCGGCATCGACTAACCCACCTCTGTAGGAGCCGGCTTGCCGGCGATTGCGGCCTCAAGCACTGCAGTGATCTATCTGGCCTCATCGGCGGCAAGCCGGCGCCTACAGGTTAAAACGACGCCAGCCCTCTATTTCAAAGGGCTGGCGTTTTTTTTGGGCTGGAATTGTGCAGCAACCCTGCTGTAATCAGTGCAGTGCCCAGAAGGGCGCTGAAGTAAATCTGCAGGGAGCATCACTGATTTACGGATCCGGTAGAGCGATCTATCAAGGACGGGCGGCATGTCTTTGTTCAAGCGTTCAATCACAGAGGGGCTAGGTACATTTTGGTTGGTGTTGGGCGGTTGCGGGAGTGCGGTGCTTGCCGCAGCGTTCCCTGCAGTCGGGATTGGATTGTTGGGCGTGTCCCTGGCATTCGGGCTCACGGTGCTGACCATGGCGTTCGCCATCGGGCATATCAGCGGCTGTCACCTCAACCCGGCAGTGTCGGTTGGGCTGGTTGTGGGCGGACGGTTTCCGGCCAGGGAACTACCGGCGTACATCGTGGCGCAGGTGGTCGGCGGTACGATCGCCGCTGCGTTGCTGTATTTCATTGCCAGCGGCAAACCGGGGTTCGAACTCGCGTCGGGCCTGGCGTCCAACGGTTATGGCGCGCATTCACCCGGCGGCTATTCGATGGCGGCGGGGTTTGTGAGTGAGCTGGTAATGACCGCCATGTTCGTGGTGATCATCCTCGGCGCCACCGACCGCCGTGCCCCAGTGGGCCTTGCGCCCATCGCCATCGGCCTGGCGCTGACACTCATCCACCTGATCTCCATCCCCGTCACCAACACGTCAGTCAATCCGGCCCGCAGTACGGGCCCGGCATTGATCGTCGGCGGGTGGGCGATCCAGCAATTGTGGATGTTCTGGCTCGCGCCAATCCTCGGCGCGGTAATCGGTGGTGTGACCTACCGCTGGCTGGGCAAGGAAGAGCCGGGCTGACGCAACAGGGATTCAGCCCTGTCGATAAGGCAGGGCTGCCCTCGCCTCCTCGGCATACGCCACGATCCCCACCCGCTCGCGCTCGAGGAAATCTTCCACGGCGTTCTTCAATCCCGGATGGCGCAAGTAGTGCCAGGACCGCGTGATCACCGGTTCAAACCCGCGAATCAACTTGTGCTCGCCCTGTGCCCCCGCATCAAAGCGTTGCAGGCCGTGGGCGATGGCGTAGTCCATGCCCTGGTAGAAACAGGTTTCGAAATGCAGGCGGTCGAACTCCGCCAGGCAGCCCCAGTAGCGGCCGTAGAAGCTGTCGCCGCCGATCAGGCTGAAGGCCATGGCCACCGGGCGGGTGCCTTGTTTGGCCAGGACCACGCGAATCGCTTCGGGCATGCGCTCGGCCAGCAGGCTGAAGAACGCGCGGGTCAGGTAGGGTGATTGGCGGCGCACCGCGTAGGTGTTGGCGTAGCAGGCGTAGACGAAATCCCACTGGGCCTCGCTCAGTTCATGGCCTTGCAGCCACTCGAAGTCGATGCCCTGCCCTGCCACTTGTTCGCGCTCTTTGCGCATCTGTTTGCGCTTGCGTGAACTCAAGGCATCAAGGAAATCCTGGAAGTCGCGATAACCCCGGTTCTGCCAGTGAAACTGACAACCCAGGCGCTGCAGCCAGCCCGGTTGTTGGGCCAGTGCCGTATCGGCCAGTTCGTCAGTGAAGTTGATGTGGGCACTGGAGAGCCCTTCGATTTCCAGGTAACCCGGCAGGCTTTTCAGCAGTTCGAACCCCTTCTCTGCACTCGCCGCCAACAGGCGTGGCCCGCTGACCGGGCTGAACGGCACGGCAGTCAGCAGCTTAGGGTAGTACTCAATGCCAGCCCGCTCGCAAGCATCCGCCCAACCGTGATCAAACACGTACTCGCCGTAGGAATGCCACTTGCGATAACTGGGCAGTGCCGCCACCAGCCGATCACCTTCCCAATGCAGCAAATGCTCCGGCTGCCAGCCCGATTGCGGGCCCAGGCTGGCGCTGTCTTCCAATGCGCTCAGGAAGGCGTGCCGTACGAACGGCTGGGCCTGTGGCACCAGCGCATCCCAGGCTTGCGGGGCGATCTCGGACAGGCTGTCCAGGCGTTGCAACGGCATCGGCATCCTCACTGGTTTGGGGCGTGAAAGCTTGGCGAGTATCGCTGATTGCCGGCCTTGGCACACCCCCGTTTCGCACGACAAGGCTCTAAACCAATAGTTCCGAACGTGAAAAATTTGTCATCTAGATGACATCACTTCGCCACTGCTCGGTCATAAACGATCGTGATACTGACGCCTGTTTTTAGAGCGCCTGGTTCTACCCGGCGGCTATTTTTCCGTCCGTCATCGGTCGGTTGTGTCCTGGATGGTTTGCCATCCCTCCTCACTTTCGGAGATTGATATGCGTCTTGCTTCCACTAAAACTGCGGCGGTCCTGTGCGGCGGCCTGTTACTGGCCCTGAGCGTTCCGGCCAGCGCCGCAGTCGACGCTAAATTGCTCGACATGCTCAAGGCCAACGGCCAGATCACCGCGGCGCAGTACACTGAACTGCAAAGCGAATTGGCCAAAGACCAGAAAGAACAGCAGATCGCACGGCAAGCTCAACAAGAGACCAACGAACAGATCGCGGCCACCGCGAAGAAAACCAACGAGCTGAGCAGCTTCGACCAGAAGCTGGCCTGGGCGGCCAAGACTCAGTTCAAGGGTGACGTACGTTTCCGTCAGGAAACCGTGAAAATCCAGGGCGAATCCAACAACGGCGGCCGCGACAAAGACCGCCAGCGCATCCGTGCCCGCCTGGGCGCCTACACCGAGATCAACTCGCAAGTCGACACCGGTATCCGCATTGCCACCGGTAGCAGCGACGATGCGCGCTCGACCAACCAGGACCAGGACAACTATTTCGACAAGAAGTCGATCTGGCTGGACCTTGGCTACATCGACTACCACCCGGACCAGATCAAGAACCTGCACGTGATCGGCGGCAAGATGCTGCAACCGTGGGTGAACATGGGCGACGTCATCTGGGATAGCGACATCAACCCTGAAGGCCTGGCCCTGACCTACAAATACCCTCTGGGCAGCAGCGCCGAACTGTTCGGCAGCCTCGGCAACTACAACCTCAAGGACAACGTCGACGGCGACGGCGTGCAGTTCCGTCACGACCTGCGCCTGACCTCTGGCCAGTTGGGCACACGCTTCTCGGTCACCGACAACCTGAAAATGACCCTGGGCGGCAGCGTCTACGCCTACCAGAATGACAAGGACAGCCGTTGCACAACCACCACCACGCCTTGCGCACTGGCGGTCAACGGTAACTCGGCCGACAACCAGTTCCGCCTGTATGAAGGCTTTGCCCAAGCCGACATCGGCGGCCTGGCTGTACCGCTGGCGTTCTACGGCCAGTACGTGAAAAACAACGACGCCGTGACCGACCAGGACACCGCCTGGCTGATCGGCGCCAAGTCGAAAGTGTTCGGTTTCAACCTGGACTACAACTACCGCGACATTCAGCGTAATGCCGTGGTGGGTGCCTTCACCGACTCGGACTTCGCCAACGGCACCACCGGTTCGCGCGGTCACAAGATGAAGGTCAGCTACGACATCGACAAGAACTTCGCCCTCGGTGCCACGTACTTCCTGACCAAGGCCGACTACGCCAGCCGCACCCAGCGTGACGCCAACACCAACACCCTGCAGTTGGACGCAGAAGCCAAGTTCTAATAGTCAGTGTTGAAAGCCTCGGGCCAGGACGGCCCGGGGTGGCTGTAACAGTCTTGCGTGGGTGGAGCGGTCCCCATCATCCGTCCGATCCATCCACGTGAGCCTGCTTATTCCCCGCCTTTGTGATCCTTGAGTCGTTCTTCAGCCAAGCGCTGCGCCAAGGCCTCCATACCCTCTCCCGGCTCATCCGGCATTATCTTCAGCGTCGCCTGCATCAGGCGCATCTGGCGGATAAACCGGCGACAGTTCGGGCAGAACATCAGGTGATGACGCACCAGCAGACGCTCGCGAAAGGTCAGTTGCCCATCGAGATAGTCACTGGAACGTGCCACTTGTTCTTTACAGGTCAACATTCGCCCGTTTCCTCAAAATGCTCCACCGTGGCGAAGACTTTAAGCCGTGCTCGATGCAATAGCACACGGACATTGGAGAGCGACAACGTCAGAAGATTACAGATCTCTTCCAACTCCAGCCCCTGGCGTTCACGTAGCACCAGCACGCTGCTTTGCAATTCAGACAAACTCAGCAACGTATGCTCCAGGCACTTGCGCAGCTCATCCTCGGTCAGCAAGGCTTCCGGGGTGTCCTGATGCCAGGCGTAGGGGGCGACAGCCCAGTGGCCATCATCCGGAGAGAAACGGTCATCGCCAATGGTGCCATGGGGCGAAGGCAGATCGTCGAGCAACACTTCGCGACGATTCTGCTTATAGCGCCCCTTGGCGGCGTTGGCGGTGATGGTCAGCAGCCAGGTCTTGAGACTGGAACGCCCTTCGAACTTAGGCAGGTTGCGCACCACCGACAGCCAGGCGTCTTGCACGACTTCGTCGGTGTGACGCTGGCCGACGATGGCATAGGCCACCGCCCGCATGGCGCTTTGGTAGGTGGTGACCAATTCCTTGTAGGCCTGCTGCTCACCCTTGAGCAGGCGTTCAAGCAGGTGCGCGTCGTCCGCTGCTGCCATCGTTTACCTCGATTTCACTCTGGAAACCCGATCCCTGTGGGAGCTGGCTTGCCTGCGATGCAGGCGCATTGGTGGATCAGTCACACCGCAGTGATGCTATCGCAGGCAAGCCAGCTCCCACATTTGACCGAGTCTGACCGATCAATCAGCGCTTGCGCAGGATCACGCTGCCGATCGAATAGCCCGCGCCAAACGAGCTGAGTACCGCGACAGAGCCCTTGGGCAAATCATCCTGATACGTGTGGAACGCAATCACCGAGCCCGCCGAACTGGTGTTGGCGTAAGTATCGAGGATCACCGGCGCTTCTTCCACCGAGGCTTCACGGCCCAGCAGTTTCTTCACGATCAGGTGGTTCATGCTCAGGTTGGCCTGGTGCAGCCAGAAGCGCTTCACATCGGCTACGTTCAACTGGTTTTCTTGCAAATGCACGCCGATCAGCTCGGCTACCATCGGGCACACGTCGCGGAATACCTTGCGGCCTTCCTGTACGAACAGCTTGTCGGGCGCGCCGATGCCTTCTTCCGCCGTGCGGTTGAGGAAGCCGAAGTTGTTGCGGATGTTGTTGGAGAACTTGGTCAGCAGCTTGGTGCTCACCACGTCGAACTGGTGCTCGGAAGTCGCCAGGTCGGCGCGCTCCAGCACCACGGCAGTGGCCGCATCACCAAAGATGAAGTGGCTGTCACGGTCGCGGAAATTCAGGTGGCCGGTGCAGACTTCCGGGTTAACCATCAAAATCGCCCGCGCCTGGCCCAACTGGATGCTGTTGGCCGCGTTCTGGATGCCGAAGGTAGCCGAGGAACACGCCACGTTCATGTCAAAACCAAAACCTTCGATACCCAGGGCTTCCTGCACTTCAATGGCGATGGCCGGGTAGGCACGCTGCAGGTTGGAGCAAGCGACGATCACACCGTCGATATCGGCGGCGGTTTTGCCGGCGCGTTGCAAGGCTTGTTCGGCAGCGCCGACGGCCATCTGGCAGAGCACTGACCATTCGTCGTTGCTGCGCTCGGGCAAGCGTGGGGCCATTCGCTGCGGGTCGAGAATGCCGTCCTTGTCCATCACGAAGCGGCTCTTGATACCCGAGGCTTTTTCGATGAAGGCTGCGCTGGATTCGGTCAGCGGCTGCACATCACCGCGCTCGATGGCGGCAGCGTTGTCGCTGTTGAACTGATGCACGTAGGCATTGAAAGACTGCACCAGCTCTTCGTTGGAGATGCTGTTGGCCGGGGTGTACAGGCCAGTGCCGCTGATGACGACGTTATGCACGGTCGTTCCTCTAAATCTGTCAGGCAGAAGATATTGGTACCGTCGTACCAAACTGTAAGTAGTCCGATTCCGCACCGCGGACACCAAACTGGCATCGCTTTATTCCTTCGCGTCGCAGCCCTTCACGACGATCCCGGCATTTATAGGCGCGAAGTTTGCCACAACCCTCGGAATTTGGCGCTATCTGTGGGAGGGGGCTTGCCCCCGATAGCGGTGGGACAGTCAACACATCCTTTACTGACAGACCGCAATCGGGGGCAAGCCCCCTCCCACACTGGACCTGTATTGCCCTGGAAACCGTGTAAATATCAGGCCTCTACCAGGCTCCATTGCTTGCTCAAGCGCTTGTCGGAAATTGGCACTTTAGTGCCCAGTTGCTGGGCAAACAACGACACCCGGTATTCCTCCAACCACCAGCGGTAAAGTTCTAGCTGGGGGTCGCGCTTGCCTTCCTGGGCATGTTTTTTCAGGCGATTCTCGTACTGCGTCCACAAGCCTGCCAGCTCGCCGCTCCACACCCGATCCTTTTGCACCTGGCTCGGCAGTTTTTCCAGGCGTAACTCGATGGCCTTGAGGTAACGCGGCAGCTCCTTGAACCACTGCGCCGGGGTTTCCCGTACGAAACCGGGATACACCAAATTGCTCAGCTGCTGCTTGATGTCGTTCAGGGCCACGGCCTGGGCGAGGTCGATCTTGCCTTTGAAGCGTTTTTGCAGGCCGTGCCACAGTTTCAACACATCCAGGGTCAACCGCGCCAAGCGCTCGGCGTGCTCGGTCCAACTGCCGCGCTTGCGCTCGGCCAAAGCGGCCAGACCAGCACCATCACGCGGCAGGCTGGTTTCGCCTTCGAGCACGCAGGTGTCGAGGCTGGCCAGCAGGATGTCTTCCACCAGCGCATCGATACGCCCCAGTTCGCGGTACATCAGGCCCAACTCGGTCAGGCCTGGCAACTTGCCGCGCAGGAATTTTGCTGGTTCCGCCAGTTGTTGCATCAGCAAACGCTGCAAGGCGCGGCGATGCTGGAACTCCGCCTCGGCGGCCGTGGAGAAACGCCCTTCCTTGACCGTGCCGCTTTCTTCCACCAACGCGGGATACACCGTCATCGACAACCCAGCGATCTTCTGTTGGGTCTTTTCCGCCACCGCCGCAAACACCTTGGCTTCCACCGGTTGTTGGCTTTTCGCGGTTTGCGGCACGGCCAGCGCGGCCTGGCTGGCCTCGGCAAAACGTGCGGTAAGTTCGGCCAGGTCGCGGCCTTCGCCGAGGAACTTGCCCTGGCCATCGACCACTTCCAAGTTCATCTTCAGATGGCTTTCGACCTGCTGCGCGGCTTCGGCCCAGGCTTCATCGCTGACACGCGCCCCCGTCATGCGCAATAACTCACGGCCCAACGCCTGGGGCAAAGAGCCCTGGCCGAATTCGATGCGTTGCAGCGCGGCTTTGACGAAGTCCGGCACCGGCACAAAATTCTTGCGCAGCGCCTTGGGCAGGTTACGCACCAGGGCGATGCATTTGGCTTCGATCACCCCCGGCACCAGCCACTCCAGACGCTCTGGCGGCAACGCCGGCAGCAGTGGCGCCGGTACGCGCAGGGTCACGCCGTCACGCGGGTGGTTGGGTTCGAAGTGGTAACTCAACGCCAGTTCCAGGTCGCCCAGGTGCAGGGTGTCCGGGTAATGCGCGGCGGTGACTTCACTGGCTTCGCGGGCCAGCACGTCTTCTTCAAGCATGATCAGCAGTTGCGGGTCTTTCTGGCTGTTGATCTTGTACCAGCTGTCGAAGGTCGCGGTCTGGTGGATCTCCGCCGGCAACCGCGCATCGTAGAAGGCGAACAGGGTTTCTTCGTCCGCCAGGATGTCGCGACGACGCGCCTTGGCCTCCAGTTCGTCGAGTTGTTCCAGCAGTTGCTGGTTGGCGGTAAGGCACTTGGCCCGCGACTGGATCTCGCCACGCACCAGGCCTTCGCGGATAAACAGCTCGCGCGACACCACCGGGTCGATCGGCCCGTAATGCACCGGCCGGCGTCCGACCACAATCAGCCCGAACAGGGTGATCTGTTCAAAGGCCACAACCTGGCCGCGCTTCTTCTCCCAATGGGGTTCGAAGTGGTTTTTCTTGATCAGGTGCCCAGCCAGCGGCTCGATCCAGTCGGCGTCGATCTTGGCGACCATGCGCGCATACAGCTTGGTGGTTTCCACCAGTTCGGCGGTCATCAGCCATTGCGGGCGCTTCTTGCCGATGCCCGACGACGGGTGGATCCAGAAGCGGCGCTGACGGGCACCGAGGTAATCGCCGTCTTCGGTTTTCTGGCCGATCTGGCTGAGCAGGCCGGACAGCACCGCCTTGTGCAGTTTTGGGAAGTCCGCCGGCTCTTTGTTGACCGTCAACTGCATGTCGCGGCAGATCAGGCTCAGCTGGCGATGGGAATCACGCCACTCGCGCAGGCGCAGGTAGTTGAGGAAGTTCTTGCGACACCAATTGCGCAACGGGCTGGCCGTCAGTTCCTGGCGCTGCTCTTCGAAACCGCGCCACAGATTGACCAGGCCGGCGAAATCCGAATCCGGGTCTTTCCACTGCGCGTGGGCTTGGTCAGCAGCCTGCTGACGTTCCGGCGGACGCTCGCGCGGGTCCTGGATCGACATGGCGCTGGCAACGATCAGCACTTCCTGCAGGCTGCCGAGCTTGGCGGCTTCGAGCAACATGCGACCCATGCGCGGGTCCACCGGCAGGCGCGCCAACTGGCGGCCCAACGGCGTGAGCTGACTGTTGCGGTCCACCGCCGACAGCTCTTGCAGCAAGTTGAAACCGTCGCTGATAGCCTTGCCGTCCGGCGGCTCGATAAACGGGAAATCGGTGATCTCGCCGAGGCGCAGGTGCAGCATCTGCAAGATCACGGCGGCGAGGTTGGTGCGCAGGATCTCGGGGTCGGTAAATTCCGGACGGCCGATAAAATCCTCTTCGCTGTACAAGCGAATGCAGATACCCGGTTCGACCCGGCCACAACGGCCTTTACGCTGATTGGCGCTGGCCTGGGAGATCGCCTCGATCGGCAGGCGCTGCACTTTGGCGCGGTAGCTGTAGCGGCTGATGCGCGCGGTGCCGCTGTCGATCACATAACGAATGCCCGGCACGGTCAGCGAGGTTTCCGCGACGTTGGTCGCCAACACCACGCGCCGCCCCGGGTGGGACTGGAAAATGCGCTGCTGTTCAGCCGGCGACAGGCGCGCGTACAGCGGCAGGATTTCGGTGTGCTTGAGCTGGGCCTTGCGCAGCATGTCGGCGGCGTCGCGAATCTCTCGCTCTCCGGGCAGGAACACCAATACGTCACCAGGACTGCGTCGCTCGCTGCGTTCATAAGCAGCGATTTCATCGAGGGTGGCGAGGATCGCCTGGTCAACAGTCAAGTCGTCCTCGACGCGGTTGCCTTCTTCATCCTGTTCCAGGGTCAGCGGGCGATACCAGGTGTCCACCGGGAAGGTACGACCCGAGACTTCGACAATCGGCGCATCGTCGAAATGCTTGGAAAAACGCTCCAGGTCGATGGTCGCCGAGGTGATGATGACCTTCAGGTCCGGACGGCGCGGCAGCAGGGTTTTCAGGTAGCCCAGCAGGAAGTCGATGTTCAGGCTGCGTTCGTGGGCTTCGTCGACGATGATCGTGTCGTAGCGTTCCAGGTAGCGATCGTTCTGGGTTTCCGCCAGCAGGATGCCGTCGGTCATCAGTTTGATCAGGGTGTTGGAATCGCTCTGGTCTTCAAAACGCACCTGATAGCCCACCAACGCGCCCAACGGCGTGGCCAACTCTTCGGCGACCCGGCTGGCGACGCTGCGGGCCGCGATCCGGCGTGGCTGGGTATGACCGATCAGGCCGAACTGGCCACGACCGATTTCCAGGCAGATCTTCGGCAACTGGGTGGTCTTACCCGAACCGGTCTCACCGGCAATGATCAGCACCTGGTGCTTGTTCAGCGCGGCTTTGATCTCATCACGCTTGGCCGCAATCGGCAGGCTGTCGTCGTAGCGAATCACCGGCAGACTGGCGCGTCGCGCCGTGACTTGGGCGCAGGAAGCCTGCATGCGCGCAACCCATTGCGCCAACTTTTCCTCGTCGGGCTTCTTGCGCAGCTCAAGCAGTTGCCGCCGCAAACGGTGGCGGTCGGCGAGCATGGCGTGATCGAGGGTTTTGAGCAGTTGGTCGATGGTGGGTGCTTGGTCGGTCATCAGGGTGGCAAAGGTCTTCTGGGTGAGGCAGGGCACGCCTGCATAACTGTGGACGTAGAAAAGAGGAGCGATTGTCGCAGATTTCGACATTCCTGGAGACGCTCAGTCAGTGACTGGCCGCGTAACGCCGCCTAATCAACATATTTCTTACACGAGAAAGTCGCTCATCCGACCATTTCACAGTGCAAATCCGATGGTTTGAGTGCCATACGCAGGATCAAATCAACCCGCCAGAAACCTCTGACAGATCACTGTATCGCTTATGAAACCGGAGCTTTTATGCCTATCGATTCGACAAATAGCCAACCTTATCTACCCAGCTACTCTGCATCCATGCAGGCCCAACCGCGCTCGGCAGCGTCGCAACCACCGCCCAAATATGAGTTCCCGCCCGCCTACACAGAAAAGCCGTCGTCCAAAGCAGCCCCGCAGACCGCCTCGACACCGCCCACTGATTTGACGGCCAATCGAATCTCGAATTTCCACACGGCCACTCGGGCAGTACGAGGCATGAATTTCATGAGCGGCCTGTAACTCAGCGGCAAAACCCTGATTGATATCGCCTCTAACGCCCGAGGAATTCTTATGCCCATTGACGCCAGCCGCTACTACAACGCATCCACCCAAAACCTGCATAGTTACGCCAACAAATACCAGGACATTGCACCTGTATCCGATTCGGCGAACGGTTCCTGGACCTCAAACCCCTCTGGACCTTCCTATGCCTCCAAGAGCTATCCGAAGCTACCCAATACGAAGGCGAGAGACTTGGGCGCTGAGCTGCATCTGGCGGGAGCGGCTACAAACCCCCGAAACTCCACGGCAACGGTGACAACCGTAAAAAAGCCAGAGGATCTGAACATCGCGAAGACACCGAATACGGTTACCAAGTTTGTCGTGACGGGAGACGGACAGATGGCGATTGCCAACATCAGTAAAAACGTAGCGCCAAAAATGATATCCCACCCCGCCACCGCCGAACTGGGCGTCGGTGCCGGGCAGTCGAATAACATCGTCAGTGCCGGCTACTTAAAGCAAACCATGACAGGGAGAACTCACTTATCCAATACCTCGGGCCACTACCGACCCACAAAGGAGAATATGAGGCCCGCACAGGATTACTTGGAAAATATCGGCGTGAAGTCGACCAAAAGCCAATTCGGTATTTTCTGAAGATTGATCAATCCGTAAATCAAGTTCATGAGTAGTGATCGCGCTCCTTGCTCCGGTACGAAAACACATCAATCACCTTACCGGCGCAAATTGCCTCCTGCAGCCCTTTCCAGTAATCGGCGTTGTACAACTCGCCATGCAGCTCATCGAACAACTTGCCCTGACCAGCATCGGCTGGACTTCAAGGTATTGATTCATTCCACAGGCAAACCGCACGTCAAACTGGGCGCCATCAATCCGCTAAAAGAAAGCAATAAACAGCGGGCGTTAGTTGCCGAACTGAATACCGATTTACTCAATATCTACACTGATTTGAGAAACAATCTGACCCTTCACCGCATGACCGCTTCACACCAATAACAAGGACGAGTTCTTAATGCCTGCGGATGAGGCCTTTTGAAAGGATTATCCTGATGCTACTCGGTAAATCGCTGCATGAATCACAGCCCCAAAGAGCGAACGCTGTACAGCCGGCCGCAACCCAGGTCGGCACCCAAGCCGTTGGCGATGCCGACAAACCGTTGAGCCCTCACCGAGTGCGTGACCTGACATTTGTCGGCACCGGCAGCAGCGTGGCTTATCTGGTCAACGAATTGAACCACCGGTTTTCGACGAATAGTCACGCATCCCCTCTGCACGGAAAAGTCAGCATCATCGGCCAGGAAGATCCTTGGCTGCCCAGTGTGCGAGGCCAGGGCTACATCAATCATCAACGTGAAATCATCGACCAATGGGGCCCTACGGTACCCTGCTATAACTCTGGCTACGCAGACCGGGGCGAGTTTGCAGCGCGGAACCGACAACAGTTGGACCGGGCACAGGCATTGGGGGCGGAATATCTACCGGCGCAGGTCACAGGCATCAACCAACTGAAAGACGGTCGCTATCAGGTTCGCCTGGAAAACGGCCAGGCTATAGAAAGCCGGCAGGTAGTGTTGGGCATGGGGGCCGGGCCGCACACCAGCGTATGGAACAACGACAGCGCACAGACTTTGGCGGAGAAACGCCTAGGCAATATCCGCCTGCACCAGCAAGAGGTCTTGCGGGGCAACGTCATGGACCTGGATGAGTTTATGCGGGCCACCGACAGCCGCCCTGAACAGTTCGCGGGCAAGAAGGTGGTGGTGCACGGCCCCAACGCAGGTATCGATGCGGTCGAACGCGCGGGAGAACTGGGCGCACAAGTCAATTGGCTGATCCGCAGTACCAAGCCGGTGCTGCTGGACGGCCACCAGCTGAAGTTTGCACCTCAGGTGGCCAACCACCACTTGGTGTCGGTGGACGCGCTCGACATCCATCCGAACCCCACCCCTGGTGGCGCGCCGTTGCAACTGAGGTACAGTGTGCCCACCGGCGAGAGCCAGGCGCCTCGTCAAACCCTCGACGCCGACTACTACGTCTATGCCCTCGGACAGGACATTCACAAGCCGGGAAGCGCCGGTGCCGTCTTGGGCGACTTGTTTGGCAAGCTCGAACCCGTTTACGACTACGATCAGGTCTATAGCGACCAGCCCTTCAAGACCGTTCTCGGCCTGCAAACCCGCGGCAGCAACAGCGATAGCGGCCTGCTCATTGTCGGCGCCGCCGTCACGCAGTTGGCAGCCACTGTCCAGCACAGCTACCTGGACCATGCAGCCGACCGAATTTTCCAACAACTGGAAAAGCTTCCAGGCGCCGCTGGCGAAGCACTCTCACGTCTTATCGTGGAGGACGCAAACACCCAAGACATCCAGGCACACATACAGACATGGGCGGCCGACACCCCAAGCACACCGCGTATGCAGACATTACTCAACTCGATCGCGGACTACCTGGCAGCCCGCGAGTACTTCCAACAACAAGCTCAGAAAAAAGGCCCGCGTGGGGTGGCGCAAGAAGTGGAAAACCAGACCTTGAACCAGGTGCCTTCAGTGATCGTCTCTCCACAGTTGGGTACGGTGAAAGCTTCCGTCGCTGCACTCTCAGGATTGATGCCGGCCTACGTGGCACAAGGCGAAAACAACTTCACCGCCGATGATCGCACGATGCTGCGCGCAGGCATCGCCCACCGATACCCGAACATCGGCAATGCCACGGCCAGCCGTTTCATTGATGAGGTCTTGCACCTGCGGCATCTGGATGACCAGGCGTTCAGGGCCAAGGCAACGGCCGAAGGGGGCAACGCAGCGCCGGTGCAGACACCTGTCGTCGGCGTACCTGACGCCGTCAGGAAAAACTATAGCGCCTACTTGCAAGCCAAGAACGACGGTGCCGACGACACACCGCTCATTCGCCAGTGGTTGCCAGGCTAACTCGTCACATCGGGGCAGCGGCTTGCCTGTTGCCCCGTTCGAGTTTTGGTGCTTTACGTCGATTTGCGCCGATACGGAAACACATCAATCACCTTACCGGCACGAATCGCCTCCTGCAGCCCTTTCCAGTAATCGGCGTTGTACAACTCGCCATGCAGCTCATCGAACAACTTGCGTTGGCCAGCATCCGCAAACAGGAACGGCGGGAACTCCTCCGGGAATACATCCAGCGGGCCAATGGAGTACCACGGCTCCGAGGCCATCTCATCCTCGGGAGTACGCGGCGCGGGGATGTGGCGGAAGTTGGCTTCGGTGAGAAAGCAGATTTCATCGTAGTCGTAGAACACCACGCGGCCGTGGCGGGTGACGCCGAAGTTCTTCAGCAGCATGTCGCCGGGAAAGATATTGGCCGCCGCCAGTTGTTTGATCGCCAGGCCGTAGTCTTCCAAGGCTTCACGCACCTGGGCGGGGTTGGCGTTGTCGAGGTAGAGGTTGAGCGGGGTCATGCGCCGTTCGGTCCAGCAGTGGCGGATCAACACCGTGTCGCCTTCGACTTCGACGGTGCCAGCGGCGACTTCCAGCAATTCGGCGAGGCATTCGGGTTCGAATTTGCTCAAGGGAAAACGGAAATCGGCGAACTCCTGGGTGTCAGCCATGCGCCCGACCCGATCGACGCTTTTGACCAGGCGGTACTTCTCGATCACCGTGGCGCGGTTGACGTTTTTCGACGGTGAGAAACGGTCCTTGATGATCTTGAACACGGTGTTGAAGCCCGGCAGGGTGAACACGCTCATGACCATGCCACGCACGCCAGGGGCCATGATGAATTGATCGTCGGTGGTCGCCAGGTGGTTGATCAGGGCGCGGTAGAACTCCGACTTGCCGTGCTTGTAGAAACCAATGGAGGTGTACAGCTCTGCGACGTGCTTGCCCGGCAGGATGCGCTTGAGAAAGCCGATGAATTCCGCCGGCACCGGCACATCCACCATGAAGTAGGAACGGGTGAACGAGAAGATGATCGATACATCGGCTTCATCGGTGATCAGTGCGTCGATCTGGATGCCCTGCCCTTCGCGATGCAACAGGGGGATCACCAGCGGCCATTGTTCGTCGCGGGTGTAGATGCGTCCTACCAGGTACGCGCCTTTATTGCGGTAAAGCACCGAGGAAAACAGCTCGACCTTGAGGTCTGGGTCCTTGCACACCCAGTCCGGCAAGTTTTCCCGCAGTTGGGCTTCAAGGCGGTGCAGGTCGCCGGCCAGGTCCGCGTAGGGTTCGCTGAAACGGTAGTCGGCAAAGATCTGCGCGAGCATCTCCGGGATTTTTGCGGCGGGCGTGTAGGTGCGCGTCTGCGCGGCCCGTGCCCGGCGCAGGCTGGGCCGGGTGGTGTGGATAAACATGCTGCCGTCGCTGATCAGGTCGTGGCTGAACAGCCCGCAGAAGATCGAGTTGTACCAGGTCTCGGAGAGTTCATCATCGAAACGCAGGTCGATCAGACCGATGTAGGCGCTTTTCACCACGGGCCACTGGTCAACATCGAGTAATGCTCCGTCATCAAAGCTACTGCGCAAACGCGCAATCACCTCACTGACCTTTTCTTCATAGAGGTTAATCCGCGCCGCCGACGCCGCCTGCCCCTGCTGCCACTGGGCCTTCTCAAAACGCTCGCGGGCGCCGTCGGTGATCTGGCGGAAGTGCTCACGGTAATCGTCGAAGCCATCGAGGATCATCTGGGCGACTGCGAGGGCGGATTGCGACATGCGGGAAACCTCTACGGGCATCTGGAAGCCCTGAGCTTAGCCAGTGTACGAGAACACGAGAAGGGTCATTTTTTGCCCTGCCTTGTACAACTTCGTTCATTTCGTACATTTATTTTCAATTTTTTTAATTCGACCATTTGGTCAATAAACACACCATCAAGTCACACTGCGTTTTACCTGCACGCCTGCATTGGCGGGGCTTGGCAGATTGATGCCGGAAATCCCTATGCAACGCCGGCCGCAATCTGCGCGCAGTGCTCTGGATCCAACTAAGGGAAACCCTGATTACCACGATAGTGGCACTTTGATATATAGCGCGCCCTCTCCCACCCTAACAAGGTCAAAAGACCGATCCGGGAACAGGTTCTAATCGCCCAAGGAGCATTGAGATGTCATTGAGGAACATGAGGATCGGTCTGCGTGCCAGTCTGAGTTTTGGGGTTTTGGCCAGCTTGCTGGTGATCGTCGGGATGTTTGGGCTTGGCCAGATGGCCAAGTTGCGGCAGAGCGCACTGGTTATCGAAGAATCGTGGATGCCGAGTATCGAGAACATCCACGACAGCGCGGCCTTCGTGGCCAGCATCCGCCTAGAGGCGTTGCGCCTGGCGACCACTGACGAATCGCGGATCCGCGACAACAGCAAAGCCCTGATCACCCGCCAGCGCACCGAGCTGCAAACCTTGCTCGACCATCACAAAACCCTGCTCAGTGGCGATGAAGAGCGCGAGATGCTCAAGCAACTCGAAGGTAATGTGAACGCCTACCTGACCCTCGTCGGGCAGATCGTTGCCTTGGTGGACAAAGATCAGCAACAGGACGCCATCGATCTGCTCAACAGCCGCCTCGCGCCACAAGGCGTGATTCTCAACAAAAGCCTGGAGGACATGATCGCGTTCAACCAGAGCGGCGTGGAAACCGCTGTGGACTCCGCCGCACAGACCTATTCCAGCGCGCAGTGGGTCGTCGGCTCGATCATCGTCTTCGCGTTGATCGTCACCTTACTGTTGGCCTGGCTGCTGACCCGCAGCATCATCGCCCCCCTCGGCCAGGCCCTGATCGTTGCCCGCACCATTGCCGGCGGCGACTTGAGCCAGCCAATCGCCGTCAACGGCAACGACGAACCCGCCCAATTGCTCACGGCCCTGGCCACCATGCAGGCGCAGCTGCAAGGCACCATTCGCGGGATCAGCGAGTCGGCGCAGCAGCTGGCGTCTGCTGCCGAAGAAATGAGTTCGGTGATGGAGCAAAGCACCCGTGGCCTGCAGGCGCAGAACGACGAGATCGAACAGGCCGCCACTGCCGTGACCGAAATGAGCGCGGCCGTGGATGAAGTGGCGGGCAATGCGGTGTCCAGCGCCGAGGCGTCCCAGGCCTCCGACGAGGACAGCAAGCACGGCCATTACCAGATCAGCGAAACCATCAGCTCGATCCAGAACCTGGTGGACGAAGTGCTCGGCGCTTCAAACAAAGCCGAAGGCCTGGCGGTACAGGCTCAGGACATCAGCAAGGTGCTGGAAGTAATCCGTGGTATCGCCGGGCAGACCAACCTGCTCGCACTCAACGCCGCCATTGAAGCGGCCCGCGCGGGCGAGGCCGGGCGTGGTTTTGCGGTGGTGGCCGATGAAGTGCGCTCCCTGGCGCAGCGCACCCAGGACTCCACCGAAGAAATCGAGCAGATGATCACCGGTATCCAGCAGGGCACCCAAGACACGGTCGAAGCCCTGAACAGCAGCGCCGAACATGCCGGCCAGACCCTGCAACGTGCCAACAGCGCAGGCAGTGCCCTGGAGAAGATCACCGCGGCCATCTCGCAGATCAGCCAGCGCAACCTGGTGATCGCCAGCGCCGCCGAGCAGCAGGCGCTGGTGGCACGCGATGTGGACCGCAGCCTGGTGAACATCCGCGACCTGTCCACCCAAACCGCCGCTGGCGCCACCCAGACGTCGGCGGCCAGCCAGGAACTGTCGCGTCTGGCAGTGGACCTGAATGGGCTGGTGACGCGGTTTGTCCTGTAATCATTGGAAATGTCATGCAACACTCGCGGGCTTATTGAGGTAGGAGTGTTGTGTGAGACCTGTCGACAGCCTGTATTTACTGGGGCTCGCCGCCATCTGGGGCGCGAGTTTCCTGTTCATGCGCATCATTGCGCCGGAGATCGGCACGGTGCCAACCGCGTTTTTCCGCGTGTCGATCGCCGCCGCCGGGTTGCTGGTGATTTTGGCGATGATGCGCGTGAGCTGGGATTTCCAGGGCAAGTTCAGGACGGTGTTGCTATTGGGGGTCATCAACTCCGGGGTCCCGGCGACCATGTACTCGGTCGCCGCCCAGGTGCTGCCGGCGGGTTACTCGGCGATCTTCAACGCCACCACGCCGTTGATGGGCGTATTGATTGGCGGGCTGTTCTTCAGTGAACGGCTCACACCGTCGAAAATTGCTGGCGTGTGCCTGGGCCTGTTTGGCGTGGGGGTGCTGACCCGCGCAGGGCCGGTGGCGTTTGACCTGGAATTGTTGATGGGTGCGCTGGCCTGTTTGCTGGCGACCACCTGTTATGGCTTTGCCGGGTTCCTGGCGCGGCGCTGGTTGGATCAGCGCGGTGGCTTGGACAGTCGCCTGTCGGCCCTGGGCAGCATGCTCGGTGCGACGTTGTTCCTGTTGCCGTTCTTCGCCTACAGCGCGATCAGCCAGCCGCCCGCCAGTTGGGGTGGGTGGCAGGTGTGGTTGTCGTTGCTGGGCTTGGGGCTGGTGTGTACGGCGTTTGCCTACATTCTTTACTTCCGGTTGCTGACGTCCATTGGGCCGGTTAAGTCGATGACGGTGACGTTTATGATTCCGCCGTTTGGGGTGCTGTGGGGGGCGTTGTTGCTGGATGAGCCGTTGTCGATGGCGCACCTGTATGGCGGGGTGTTGATTGCGGGGGCGTTGTGGTTGGTGTTGCGGCCGAAAAGAATCCTGTAGGAGCCCGCTCGCGGGCTCCTACAGGGTGCGGTTGTGTCAGGTCTTACGGAACACGAAAACCAGGCCGATGATGATCAACCCCATCCCCATCAGGCTCAACATCGCGAGCCGGTTGCCAAAGATCAGGTAATCCATCACTGCCGTCACCGCCGGCACCAGGTAAAACAGGCTGGTGACATTCACCAGGTTACCCCGGGCGATCAGGCGGTACAGCAACAGGGTGGCCAGCAACGACACCACCAACCCCATCCACAGCACCGGCAGGTAGAAACCGCTGCCGTGCTCGAAGTGGAACGGCTGGAACGGCACGAATACCGAACACAGCAGCAACCCCGCCAGGTACTGCACCGGCAGTGTGCCCAAGGGGTTGTCGGTGATGCGCTTCTGCATGATCGAGCCGAAGGTCATGCTGGCCAGGGCCAATAACCCGAACAGCATCCCCGCCAACGACATGCCGGACAAGCCGATGCCCTGGTAGACCACCATGATCAGCCCCACCAACCCCAGCGCCAAGCCAAACAGCCGGCTCAACGAACGCTGGCGCTCCATCAGCACGACGGTAAGGATCGGCTGCACGCCCATGATGGTCGCCATTACGCCGGGGGTGACCTTGAGGTCCAGGGCCAGCAGATAGAAAATCTGGTAGGCACCCAGCAGCACCAACCCGGTTGCCGCCGCGTACAGCATGGGTTTGCCGGGGCGCGGCAGCTTGAGTTTGAGGATCGGTATCAGGATCACCAAGCCCACGAGGGCGATGGCAAAGCGGATCAACAGAAACGCGAAGGGTGATGCGTGGGCCAGGCCCCATTTGGAGAAGATCGCCCCGCTGCTCCACAGCAGGACAAACAGACTCGTCGAGGCCGCCGCGGCCACGGATTGTTTCGAAAGAACAGACATGGATACCACCTGTCATCAGGCAAAAAAAGCCGATTCAGCAGACGCTGAAGGTCAGTAGTTTTTTTCAGGCGGGCAGACGGGAACAGCAATCAGCTGATCAGCCCGAAATGCCAACACCCGGCGGTGATACGACTGCGTACACCGGCGTGCTACGGACAGGTGGGGGGTAGTGGCTGATCTGCGCAGGCTGCTTGTCCGCGCACGGCACGACCGCAGCGTTGACCGCTGAATCGACTACCGCTATGCGCTGGAAAGCTGGCATGGGCTGATCTTGTGTGAAGGGATGAAGAGGCTGGGACTATAACCAGCCGTTGATAGGTTTTGCAATCACCCTGGATGGCGGAGTTTTCATGTGGGCCCTGCGAGATGGCTCGCTATAATGCCGCCCAGATTTTTCCAAGGATTCCCCATGATCGCATTGCCCTGGCTGTACCTGGCGCTTCTTTCCATCGGCTATCTGCTGGCCTTGATCTACGGGCAACTCGGGCTGTTGGCAGGTGTGTCCGTCGGCCTGCTGCTGATCGCCGGCTATGCGGTACGCCAACAACGCACGCCGTGGGCGCGCTACGTGGGTCACGGCCTGTTTATCGTACTGGCGCTGGGTCTGGCGATGCACTGGCTACCGGGCTTCTACAATGGGCGTGGCATTGCCTCACAACGTTTCACCGAAGATGCAGTGCCCTTCTCGATGTACCTGAACCAGGACAAACCACTGATTGGCTTCTGGCTGTTGCTTGCCTGCCCGTGGATCGTGGCACGGCGCCCGCTGCGGCTGTCGATCTGCGTCGCGGCCCTGGCACTGACCTTGACTGCCGTTGTTGCACTCGGTGGAGCAGTGCTGTTGGGGATCACCCACTGGGCACCAAAATGGCCGGAGCAGTCGTGGTTATGGGTGCTGAATAACGTACTGTTGGTCACGCTGGTGGAAGAGGCGTTGTTTCGGGGCTACGTACAGGGCGGGATAAGCCGACGATTAAAGCATTTGTCGTATGGCGACAACCTGGCGTTGTTACTGGCCTCATTGCTGTTTGGACTGGTGCACCTGGGTGCTGGATGGCAATGGACAATGCTGGCAACCATTGCTGGCGTCGGGTATGGGTTAGCGTATCGGTTTGGCGGGCTGGGGGCAGCGGTAGTCACCCATTTTGGGGTAAATCTGGTGCATTTTGGGTTGTTTGTGTATCCGATGGCGGCCTGAACTTCCCTCCCGCACGCAATGAAAACCTACTACCCTGCTATCAATAGGAAGGTGAACTGGAGCACATATTTGAGTTTTTCATGTGTTCATCAACCCAAACTAGCAGCACAAGACATCGCCAACATAGAAAATGCTCAGGCCAAAACCCGGAATTCATGGATGCGGGGCAAGGCGTCAAGTTTTTAACAAAAAAAAACACAATAGACAGCCTATTAATATCTGGCATATCTTGCAGCCCGCAAGGTCTCAAAACGCGGAACTGACCCAGAAGTCACCCTAAGCCGGCTACACGCCAAAATGGACACTGTAAATGCAACAATACAATGACAAAGTCATCTTTGCCAACCAGCTACGGGCTCTGGCTATTATCGCAGTGATGATAGTTCACCTGTGTGGAATTTTCTGGCTGGCCCGAGAGACTGTTTCAACTTACATTTACTCTCCCGTCATAGAAGGTGCTACGCCACCTTTATATGGGTGGCTGTCGCCGCGAACAGTAAACTATGGTCCCTTTGGTGTTGCTGTCTTCTTTCTTATCAGTGGTTTCGTCATACCCTTTTCTCTTTCTAAATCTTCGCCGGTTGAGTTCTTGATTTCGCGAGCACTTCGAATCTATCCAACCTACTTGATCGGATCCGTTCTCGCGATCACAGCGGTCTGGCTTTCCAGCCTGTATTGGGGAAAGACGTTTAGCATAAACTTCAAAGAGCTGTTCTTAAACCTGACCCTGACGCACTCCAACCTGAACACTCGCACCATTGACTTAGTCAACTGGACACTGGCGATAGAGATAAAGTTTTATATCATATCCGCCCTACTCTTCAGCGCACTGAGAAAAGCCAGCGTCATGCCAATACTGTTATTGGCCATCGGCGTGCTGGGTTTCACTGAGTTTTACCCCACTGCAAAATCCATCATCGCACTTAAATACGTAAACTTTTCGGTGGAGTCGCTAAAAGCCGAACTGATGATTGTATGTTTCATGTTCGTCGGCACTCTGTTTCATTTTCACTTCATCCAAAAGATCAGTACTCTCCAGTTGGTCATCTATAGCACTGCTCTGTTGAGCCTTGTGCTCATGTGCTGGACTCACAATGAATGGGCACCGGGAATGCCTAATACACCCTTGAACTATTTTTATGGGCTTGGTGTGTTCACGCTCGCTTATACATTGAGAAAATACTTCAGGCCCATTGCACCACTCGACTTTATCGCCAAAATCAGCTACCCGCTTTACATCATACATTCTTTGATCAGCTATTCGATAATGCGCGTGATGCTGGACAACAATGCATCCTTCTATGTGGCACTGGCAACGGCTGTTTCAACCGTGATAGGGATTGCTTATCTTCTCCACATCACCGTAGAAAATGCATCAATCAATTACGCCAAGACGCTTATCAAACGGATGCGAAAAGTGGAGCCAGCGATACCGGATACACAACTCCAGTCTCGTTCGACCCTCTAATGACCCCTGCCTGTATTTGGCGCAACCACGCCAAATACAGCATATTCATACTGTCTCTGGTAGCCACACGTAATTAAAACGAGGTTATTAGCGATTGATTAAATCACGATAAAGCTTCACGTAAGCCTCACCCATCGAGTGAGAAGTAAACACCTTCAAATATCGTTCTCTTGCAGCAGCACCATAACGTGCAGCCAACTCAGGAGACTCCCACAATGCTGCCATGGCATGGCGCATGGCGGGCGCATCGCCTGGGGGAACTACTATTCCAGAAACATCATGCTGGTTAATAAAACTGGTTCCCGTACCAATTTCGCTGCATACCATCGGCTTACCAAACATTGCCGCTTCAAGCAGGCTGATACCGAACGCCTCTGAGCGTAAATGCGAAGGAAACACTACCGCATAACAGGCCTCAAATAGATTGACCTTTTCCTGCTCGGTCACTTGCCCGATGAAATGCACATTGTGCAGTTGCCGCTCGGATGCAACGCGCATTAGTTCTTGCTCTAAGGGGCCAGCACCAACAATCAACAACGGCCAATCAGTCCCTTCGACGGCCCGGAGTAAAAACTCAAGCCCTTTATAATAGCGCAGCACACCCACAAATAGAAAAAAACGCCCGTAACGGCCTCGAAGTTCCTGAACCTTATCAGCCTCAGAAACGGGGTACATTGACTGCTCCAACCCGATGGGAATCGAAGTAGACTTATGACGATAACGCGCTAAAACGGGAGAGCTTTCAAGATAGTTCGGACTGGTTGCCACAATCGCATCGACATCATTCAAAAAAAGGCGCTGCAAGGGACTGTATAAGCATTTAAGAACTTTTTGACGGACAATATCCGAGTGATACGTCACGACGCTTGGTTTCTGGATCCGGGTTGCAAAATGAACCACGTCCATAAATGGCCAAGGAAAGTGGTAGTGCACAACATCGGCAGACTTGGCCAACTCCGCGAACAGCTTGAACGAAGACACAGAAAAGCCGGTAGAGGCCACATTGAAATCTTCTTTCGCCTGGACCAACTTATAACTCGGGCCTTCGACGTTCGCCACTTCACCCTTGGCTAACGAAAGCACTACATTTTCGCAACCCTGCTGAGCGCTCACATGTGTCAAATGGCGAATAAACATTTCGACGCCACCATGCTGGTCAGCGGCAAAGGTTTTATAAAAGTGTAGAATTTTCAAATAACACCTACTTTAAAACGGTGAAGCTTGCCGCCTGACAAGCGAGCAAACTTCACGGCTATTTGATTAAAATACAAACACTTATTTAACTTTCACAGCAAGCTCCAGCGGTTTGACATTCTTCGCCTCAAACCAACCTGCACCTTCTTTGACAAGGCTGACTTGAAGGATATAGTTCCCGGGCGCCTTAGGTGCCACTACACCCAACTGCACTGCCACTTCTGAATCAGGCTTAACCGGTTGTGCAAATGGTGTACGGTTCCCATCAAGCAAAAGCACTGTTTTGTCCGCATTCAGCCAGTGATAGCTGGCCAAGACAGGGGCCTTCGAAGCCTTGGAATCCCAAGTACCGCTGCTGGTGTTCTTGACGGTAATCGGCACTGCAAACTTGCTGCCTGCGGCAACATCTAAACTCGACGAGGAGGCACTGTATTGAGCAGAAAAGACGTTCTCCACTTTACCATCATCGCAAGCGCTCAACGCTGCAACACCAACCATCACGCCCGCCAATTTACCTAACTTCATCATATAACTACCTTGTGAGTGATTTTTCCAGTTTTCATCGGTTGGTACAGTGTGTACGTGCTGATACATCGACGAAAATTACTAACTTAAATCGGCTGTCTCTGCCTGAGATCAACCCCTATTCCAAAAAAATCGAGAAGCCGCATCAAGCCCTCACGCTGATGCGCCGGATGCCCTGAACGGGAGACAACCGAGCCGGGACTTACGGACAGCTTTACTCCTCGAATGTGTCAGTAAACTGCGGGCCACCCTACACATTTCGTTTAGACACAGAACCTTTTGAACAGTTCTATATTTTTCCGAACAGGTAGCCCCCAGTTCACAGCACCGCGTAGCTGTAAATAGCAAGCGTTCGACTATTCAAGCCGTAATGATACGAACCCAATCCCCAATTTACGCGAATCGTTCCCTACGCCCAGCTGTTCGGGTGAAACGGGGGTAGGTGGGCTGAAGACAATGCTGTCAGCATCGTCACCTTGAAGGTCTACCGAGAGTCGGACTTCAGATGGCTCAGCCCCCAGCAAGACTTCATATTCGCGATTACCTATTGTCACTTTGATGGGTTTATTGACGTTAGGTGCAAATGCCCGAGCGACTAACACCAACGTGAATGTTTGTGGCAGCGGGGCTGTGAATTCAATACGCACCGTGTTGGAAAGTCTCGCATCGGACCAGCGCCCCCAGGATTCTTTCCCAGAAAGCCCCTCGGCCCCTTTCACCGTATTCGGCCAACCATCTCGCGTAAAATCGATACCGTCTTTCAGACTACCGGGATAGCGGGCTCCCAACTTGTCAGCATAATAACCGGATTTTTTCATGATCTGCGCAAAGCTCAGACCCGAGAGATCAGCCGGCTTCGGCCTATTCAAATTGAAAAAAACCAGATTCCCATCAACGCTGGATATCGAGGGCCCGGTGCCCAGCAGCGCGGTAAACTGTTGAACCACACTCTGGGCATTATCCTCATAGCCGCGACGATCAATATAAATCCCGTTGAAACCAAGATTTTTGATCACTTCCAACTGCTTTTCCGGTGTTTCTTGGGCAAGCGCTCGATAAAATAGATCGCCTTCCCGCCCCTTCATGCCACCGAAGCTCCAGCGCAGTGTTTTGGAATGCAGCACGCCCGCACCCAACTGGTAGTTATTCAGGCGGTGGACAGGAGGCATTTCTGGAAAGGCAATGTAGGGAAGCTGATAAACAGCAGCCTGAGCGGGTAACGCCGCTTCAATCGAAGTCACGAACGCCCTGTCATTCTCAAAAGCAGCCTTGGCGCTCGCATTACAAGCCCGGCAGGCCGGCGCTGTCTGATCATATAACCCTACGACAAGCAGCAGGGTCAGAATCGCCGTCGAATAGACCGCAAGCCTTGATGAATAACGCGTCATCAACGTCTGCAGCACTATAAAGAAAATCAATAGTGCGCCGAACCCAACAAACACACTGATTCTGTTCCACCCCCTGATTGAAGAAGAAACAAAAGATGAAAAAAGTGCGCCGAGCCCGCCGATAGTACCTAGCATAAAAAGCACAAAAACAAGCGCTACCAGAAACCCCAGTTTCGGATCAACAGAATGCCCCGTGAGAGACAGTAGCAACACACAGAACGCTAACAACAGGCCGAGTGCGCCGACTGCACCCAGTGTAGAAGTCGCGTTCTCATTGATTAATGGAAAGGTCGAGTTATACAGGCTTGTAAACCTCCCCACCCACGATATGCGGTGATCCGCTCTCGGAAGGATGAGTTGCATTAACTTGAAACCGTAGACCTCGGCTTCCATTGGGGACCGTTGCGCCACCTCCAGGTTGGGACCCGCTTGGTTTTTCGCGAGCATATTAGGTGCCACATTAAGCAACACCCCACCCATCAATATCGAAAGCACGCACAGGGTGCGAATAATCACACTGACACGACGGGCTCTGCACCACCCCAATACGCCCCCAAGCGCAACCAACATAACGCCAAACAACGCGTAGTACACACCGAATGACGACAGCACCAGCAGCCCAAGCACGACGGCCACAGCCTTCGGATAAGAAAAGCCTTTTAACGTTTGGCTATCAGCGTCGGTTGAAGATTGAAATATTGAATACGACAAGTAGAAAAAGAACGGAACAACGAAATACCAGGTGTAAAACAGATGGTCCATTCTTAACAAGTGAAATGGCAAAAACGTGAACAGCATGGCCGCCACAAATGCAAATGAGCGGAACAGGCCGAAAGCGCGAACCACGACGAACGTCGCAGAAAACCCTACTGGAAAACTCAGGAGAAGAAACAGGTTTGTCGCTTTGAAGCTGCTCCCCGATACGATTGCAAGTAGCTTAATGAGAAGGTGGTTACCAAAGTCAGAACCTGGATAATCTAGAAAATTTGACCCAAACGGATACCCACTGCGAATATTTTCAAACAGCCATCCTTCAGAAACCCGTTGAGCCATCCAGGCATGAAAGAGACTGTCTCCCGCATACCGATAAGGCGCAGAAAGATCAGGCAGCAGACCCGAAGGCCAGCCACTGATGAATACGCTCGCCAACACAAAAGATAAGAAAGCGCCCCCAAGCACTATTACCCAGTCACTTTTAAATACCTGCCACAATGATGCGAGTGGCTGCCCTGAACTTAAAACCGTTCTTTCCTGGAGCGTCATGCTTGAGGCCACTGTCCAATATCCCTTACCAGATTAATCAAAGTTGACGCGCTCTGCCTCTACCACTAGAGGCATATTACGTACCTGCGTGTGCACCGACCCTATGTATTCTCCCAGCATGCCCAGGAACAGTATCTGAACCGAACTGAAGAAAAATAGTGAAATCAACAACGGCGCAATACCCATCTGGAATGAGTCCCAGAATATGATTTTTGCCACAAAAAAACAGAACGCCATCAACAAGCTGACCAGGGCAAGCAACCCTCCTCCCATTACCATCAAGCGAAGAGGAACCTTCGAGTGATTGGTAATTCCCAACATAGCGATGTCATACAACGTGTAGAAATTATTTTTTGTAATCCCGCGTTGACGCCGAGGTTGCTTGAAGGGAACAGTGGCGATAGGAAAACCAATCTCACACAACAAACCGCGAAAATAGGGATACGGATCATCGACCTTCTTCAGGATATCCAGCACCGCGCGATCAAATAATCCTGCGCCCGTGGCATTTTGAACAAGTGGCACTTCAGAAATACGAGAAACGAATCGGTAGTAGGTTTTCCTGAGGAAAAACATGACCGGCGACTCTTCACTCTCGGGCTTGACTGCCAGGACAGTCTTGAAACCGGCCTCCCATTTCTTGACAAACTCTTCGATCATTTCCGGTGGGTCCTGAAGATCGGAGGCTATCAGTACGCACGCATCGCCCTTGACTTGTAGCAGCGCATGGTAGGGGGAACGGATATGACCAAAATTGCGGGCATTCAAGATAATCTTGACGCGCTTATCCTGCGCCGCGATCGCTCTCAACTTTGGAATACTTCCATCCGTCGAACAGTTATCGATGAACACGTGTTCATAATCGTAATCCAGCTTTGACATGACGTCATTAATTCGCTGGCACAGCTCATCAATATTCGCCTCTTCGTTATAGCAAGGCGTCACAATACTTATTAATTTACGCGTCATTGAAAACAAACCTATTATTAATGAGGAACGACAATACGGCCATCGGCAGAAGCAAGATCAATCCGGACACGTAAGGTACAACTCCGAATAGCGCCAGCGCCGCCACGCCACCTAGATTCACGCCATAAACCACTGCGTAGCCCAGTACAAACCTGACAATCAGCTTATTGTCATGAGAGCCGAAAACCAACGAACCCGTACTTTTAAAATTGAACGCCACACCTAAAACGGTTGCCAGTAACAATGCAAAACTGTAATGCAAGCCCAGATAAATAAAACCCGCAAAGCATCCATAGCCAAATGCTGCGTTCATCAGTCCGACGAGCAAAAATCTCAAAAACTTCACTTTGATCAGTTCATTGAACGTCATCATCCTGACCTTATACCCCTTGAGCCGACTGCGCCGTTCCAGCTAAAACAATACCCATTAATCATGCCCCCCAGCTCATGGCTATGTTTCTGCGGCTTCTGAGTAAACCTGTAGCGTTTCTCGCGCACAACGCGCCCATGAAAACTGGCTGGCCCTGGCCTTACCCACCTGCACCATTCTTTCATGCAGCCCTGAATCCTCAAGCAGTCGGGAAATAGCTGTCGTCAGGGCTTCGGCGTCCCCGGCCTCGAATAGCGTACAGGCGTCCTCGGCAAATTCCGCCATGGAGGTACCCCCAGCGCAAATAACCGGTACGCCACTCGCCATCGCCTCAAGCACCGGCAGCCCAAACCCCTCGTACAACGAGGGAAAGACAAAGGTTTTGGCACCGGCGTATATAAAAGGTAAATCCTGAGCGCTCACAAATTGCAGAAACCTCACTTCCCCCTTGGCACGCAGTACTTGAATACGCGCCATCAAATCAGCATTGAGCCAACCTGGTGCACCGGCGATAACCAAAGGCCAGGCGCGGCGGACATCCGCAGACAGGCGCTGCCACGCGTCCAATAGAATCGACAGCCCTTTGCGCGGCTCAATCGTCCCGACATAGGCCAGATAGGCACCATGCACCAAGCCATACTTGGCCAGTACCGCCTCGCTCTGTTGTGCCGAACGCGGCATGAAACGCTCATCGGCCCCCAGATAAATGGCCCTGACCCTGGCTGATGGAACGTTGAATTGTGAAATAAGCTCACGGCGCACCACTTCGGAATCGGTAATGACGAAGTCCGCCCGAGCCAGTGTCTTCGGGAGCTGACGACTCAACCAGGCCACACGCTCGGCCGGGTGAAATTCGGGATGGCGAATAAACGAGAGATCATGCACCGTTGTGACGCTGGGCCCATCATGGGGCCTCAAGATGAAGTTAGGCTCGTGATAAACGAAATTCCGGCAGCGTTGAGCGCCTTGCTTGAATCGCGTATTCGAGACCATCGACTTCAGTTGATAGGCCAACGGTGCAGCACGCAACGTTCTACGCAGATACCCCAGCACGCCTGAGCGCGCGCCACCTGATGGCGCAGAGGCTGAGTCAAGCCCGGCCAACAAATCTGCTGCAGGTAAGAACCGATGACCGTCAAAACAGCACGTGGCCCCAACATCAGGCACCCTAGAATACTCACGCAAAAGGTTAAGCGTGTAGTTTCCTATCCCGGTCAAGGGCGGACGCAGCGACTCGGCGCCCATCAGCACGTTCACTGCTCGGTTTCCACACGGGATCGCCAGTCCACTAACAGCGACGCCAGTGTGTCCTTCAACGAAATAGTCGGCTGCCAGTTCAGAACATCACGCATGCGATCACTGTTACCAACGGCAAATGGAATATCCGATGGACGCAAGCGCTGAGGATCCAACTCGACAGCGATGCTCTGACGGCTCTGACCGACAAGCTCGTTCAGGACGCTGCGAATTTGACAGGCATTTGCGGAGGAAATATTGAAAAGACGTGGGTAACCCGACTGCTCGCTGAGGGTCAGCAACTGCAGGTAAGCCGAACAGACATCGCGCACATCCAGGAAATCCCGGTAGGCATCCAAGTTGCCAACCTGTATGACCGGTGCTTGTTTACCGCTCTCGATCAGGGCAATTTGCCGGGCAAACGAAGCAGTGACAAAGTCGGGTGACTGCCCCGCGCCGATATGGTTGAACGGACGTGCAATTACCCCTCGGACGCCTTGCCGAAAATACTGCTCGCCGGCCAACTCAGCCGCTAATTTACTGGCTGCATAGGGATTCATCGGCAAGCAAGGGCTGCTTTCATCAAGCGCGACGCCCGCCTTGAATGCCTCGCCATACACTTCGGAAGAACTGACGAGGACAACAAACGCATCAGGTGCTTTCTGCTTTATTGCTTCCAGCAGATTCATAGTCCCCAGGACGTTGGTATTCCAGGTCAGCAATGGATCACGAAAGCTCGTCGGCACATGAGAAACGGCGGCCAAATGAAGAACATGAGTGGGTTTGATCCGCTCAAGTGTCGCAGCGCACGCCTGCGCATCACGAATATCCAGCAATACATGCTCAACATCCGCTCGAAGCGATGCGCCAGGCGAGGTGCAAGCGCAGCTTACCCGGTAGCCAGCGGCCAACAACTGCTCCAGCAGAACTTTCCCAACAAAGCCATTGGCTCCGGTTAACAGAACATGTTTCACGGCTATTCACCTTTAGACTGGACAACACAGGTAGGACGAACGGGCCAAAAAACAGCCCGCTCGCTCCGAGCGCAAACCACGCGCTCTGTCAGCTTCAGAACGAAAAGCCTTGTTCGTTTCGACGTAGATCAGCCTCCACCATCATGCGGCACAATTCTTCAAGATTGGTTGCAGGCTCCCAACCCAGCTTTTCCTTGGCCTTTGCAGGATCGCCAATCAACAGTTCAACTTCCGCGGGGCGGTAGAATTTCGGGTTGACCCGTACAACGACTTTGCCGGTTGCAGCATTTAGCGCATGCTCTTGATCGCCATCGCCACGCCAGTCCAGATGGATATCAACCGCCTTGAATGCCAGCGAGACGAAGTCACGGACGGTCTCGGTGCGATTGGTCGCCAGTACGAAAGTATCCGGCTCATCGACCTGCAACATACGCCACATGCCTTCCACATATTCCTTGGCAAATCCCCAGTCGCGCTTGGCGTCCATGTTTCCAAGCTCCAGGACGTCCAGCTTGCCCTGGGTGATCTTGGCCACCGAGTCGGTGATCTTGCGAGTGACAAACTCGCGCCCACGTAGCGGGGACTCATGGTTGAACAAGATGCCGCTGGCCCCGAATATGCCGTAGGACTCACGGTAATTGATGGTCATCCAGTGGGCGTACAACTTAGCAACGCCATAGGGGCTGCGCGGGTAAAACGGCGTGGTCTCGATCTGTGGAATCGCTTGGACCTTGCCAAACATTTCAGAAGTGGAGGCTTGGTAATAACGAACCTTCGGATTCACGATCCGAATCGCCTCCAGCAGATTGACAGCGCCCAAGCCTGTGATTTCCGCGGTGGTCACCGGCTGATCGAACGACACGCCGACAAAGCTTTGAGCGGCTAGGTTGTAGACCTCGGTCGCCTCGGTGCTTTGGAGCAGGCGGATGCTGGCCGAGAGGTCGGTCAGATCATATTCCACCAGATGCAGGTTCGGGTGCTGAGTGACGCCCAACTCATCCATCCGCCAGAAGTTGACCGAACTGGTACGGCGATAAGTGCCGTAGACGATGTAGCCTTTTTCTAGTAACAGCTGAGCAAGGTAGGCGCCGTCCTGTCCGGTAATGCCGGTAATAATTGCCTTTTTCACGTGTAACTCCTTGAGCAAGCTGTGCTTAGTCTATAAAAATGCTATTCAAAGAAACTGTTTGAATTCTCTCATGCATGAAATGATACGTTGTACTTAGCGAGTCATCCTGCCTGAACACTTGATCAAACTTAAGACCCTCGATTACCTCGAGTGCCTCCCTCAACACATACGCCCTCACCCATGGATCAAAGAAGGCATATATAGCGCGGTACAACATCTTCGAAGGCAATGCCGACGTGTTGAATGCAATCTCCACCTTCGGCAAGTAGCACGGAAGAATGACATCCCCGTCATCAATGCCCGGCGCCATGAAAAAACAGCTGGCGGAGGTACGTCCTTTGATCAATTGCGACCACAGTACGCAATCGGCTCCCCGCACATCCGGTAGATACCCGGGGTGAATATGAATGAATTTCAGCGCAGGCAACTGCAGGCACCGGGCAGGAACAATACCGCCTCCTGTAAACAACAGGGTAGTTTCCGGCAATTTCGCAAGGTAGTCGAACAAACGATCATCCGCGAGATTATCGATCATCAGTGTTTCGACGACAGGACAATATTCACGCAAGGATGACAACGACACTGCATCGTCAAGGACATGCGGCTCAAAACACAGCGAATCCGCTACGGCCATACGTATGGCGTCGCATAAGACGCGTTCTTTCTTGAGGAGTGCCGATGCCCAGTAATGGATGCTGTTTTTCTGGCGTACCGCCGCATACCCCTCGCGAATAAAGGCTGGCAGGTACCTCCCGACAACTTTTTTGCTCACCAGGTCTACGGCCGAGATCAAATGAATGATTTTCTCAGGTCGGTAACCCATGCTTTTAAGCGTTGCGAGGTAGGCCCTTGCAATGGGGCCTTCCCAGAACAGTACGGTGATGGGCAAGACTTTCTGTTGCTCTGGAACAGTGCGCGAAACCGCAGGCGCAATGGTTTCAACCGTGTCAGCGCTTGAATGTTGATTCAGAAACCGCTCGGCATGGGCGTCGATGGCTTTGCGCAGGTCAGCGTTTATATCCCGGCCAGTACCGATAAAGTCTGTCAGTTTCAACATCGCGTTCAGACGTTTGAACGCCAATGGAGCCTGCTCTGGGGCCTCATATATCTGCACAAAATCCAAGAGTAACAGGACAAGCGCAACTTCGGCCCATGCTGAATCTATGAGCTGATTACCGATTTTTTTACCATCAACACCATAAGCGTCAAACAAACGACCTGTAATTTCCAACCGCATGCACAGGAAGCTCAACAACCGTAACCGCTCGCTGGCAACCGGCGAAGTAGTGGCTAATTGATATAGTTCAAAAACCGTATCAAAGTGCACAGCATCATTTCTATTTGGCACCTGCTCAGGCAGGACCTTGAACAACAACCCATCGATCATCTGGCCCTCCATCATTTACGCGATGCCAATTGTTGATGAACAAACTGCAAAATATTAGCCATCGTCCAGTAAAGCACCATGCCGGAAGGAAATGAGTAAAACAGCAGGAAGAATACTAACGCCATCAGCCACAGAAAAAATTGCTGGCGAAATGCCTCTTTTGCATTAGCCGCAACGGTTTGGGAGAACTTGATACTCAGCAGGGTACTCAGTGCCATCAGCACCGGCAGCAGGTTGAAGTAGGCTCCAAAAAATGGAATATCAACCCCGAACGAGAACAGCTGGTCGGGCTGCGCGAGCGTCTGTATCCACAAAAAAGGTTCGTTGCGAAGCTCAAACGCTTGGCCGAGCAGGTGATACAGTGCCACAAAAATCGGTATCTGTATCAGCACGATCAAAAGAGGTTTCAATCCGGCCAGGGGGCTGACTTGATGTGCCTCATACAGCTCAAGGATACGCTCACTTTGCTCTCCGCCTTTATAGTTGCGGCGAATCTCCTGCAACTCTGGCTGGATACGCTCCTGGATAGCTGCAAATTTTTTCTGCGCCGCCATAGCGTTCTTCGCGACGGGATACATCACCAGCCGAACCAGGATCGATAGCAGAATAATCGAGACTCCCCAGTTGCCAACACCCTGGTGGATAAAGGCCAGGACATACATGATGCCCAGGATCAGTGCACGCATCCATTCCCACAACCCCGCAAACAACAAGCTGGTCAGTGTCGGCTCCTGAGCAGACAGGACGTCATAGGACTTGCCGCCACCAAACACATCCCAACGCAAGATTTGGGAGGACTCGCTGTGGGCTTCAGGCAGGGGGATATTTACCCTGAGCAAGGTTTCAAAGTCAGGTTGCTGCGGATACTCGACGCCCGTCGCTGGCGCCTGCGCTTCCCATTCAAGGCGACCCTCGGTACTCCCTTCAGGGATCAGAAGTAGCGCAAAGTATCGACTTTGCAAACCCACCCACTCGGTCACGCCCTGATCCGCCGGGGGTTTGAACTGCACGTTGTCGTCATGCCCCAATCGCTGAGTGGAAACACCTTCAGCGTTTCGGTAAACCACCTCAGTGAACGAGTAAATCGCTTGCCCCATGCCCAGTCCGTGTGTCGGCTGCTCGCCGAGCCCAGGGCCGAGCTCAAGCCACAAAGCGTCTTGCGCCTGCTTGGCTTGCCATCGTGATTGAAGGCTCAGCTCAAATCGAACGCGCGAGGGTGTGTTGGTCAGGCGCCATGTCTTGCGGATTACGAACGGCAACTCTGCGCTGTCGAGTGCAATGGTTACCGCGCCGCTGTCGGCGGCTACGGTTTTCCAACCACCTGCGAGGGTCGTCCACTCTTCGAGTGTTTTTCCTTGCAGACGCCCCTTCAGCGCGAACAATTGACCAGCCGGCATCGCAAGGTCCTGTGGCTGGCCCTGCGCATTCATCACCTGCGGCAAACGCCAGTGCGAGACCGTGCCCGCCGTCAGGTCGAGCGACAATTGCACATTGGAGTCAGCAAGGGAGGGAGAGACCTGAGCTGGGGCAGTCGCGAATGCAAACGGCGCCATGAACATCAGCAGCCAGAGATAAAACACACTCGGCATGCTCTTTTTCTGAATAGACATTGGGACACTTTGATTATCAGCTCCGCCAACACGAGTTGGCGGAGTGCACTATGCGTATGGAAACCTGCGACGGAAAAGGCCCGATTCATCCTAATGACAAGGACTTGAATCCACCTGCCGGCGACGCTTCATTTCTCAGTAGGGGTATCGCCGCGAGTTTGTTTTTTCACGGTGTCTTTGCGCAACCCCAGCATACGCAGGAAGCGGTGCCAGTAAAGCTTGAGCACAACGGCGATTGCGGCCAGTGCCCCCAGAATGCCTTGCAATACCGCGCTGCCGGTACCCGGATCCAGGTAAGCAAAAGCGTTGATCGGCAATACGACCAGGCAAACCAGAGCTACCAGCGAGAAACGTGATGTGTTCATAGATACTCCATATCAATTCAGCAAAGAAATCAGATGAGCTGCAGCAGCGCTGCCACTTTTGCCCGAATTGAAAACCCAACGCTCGCGTGCCGTGCGGATAGCCATCTGCCACTGGCGTGCGTTATGGATCAATTCAGTTGCTTTCAACCCCAGACTGGCTAACTCATGCTCTGAGAGAATGAGACCAACCTGTTCACGGATAGCCGCTTCCAGCGGTTCATGGCTAATTGCCTCATACGCGGGATTGAGGATTTTACGCGCAACATCAACAAAAAGGGTGGGTCTTTCTAGCCCAAGGGAAAACTCAAGCGCAGCGCCCGACCAATCGCTGACCATTAAATCCGACTCAATCAACGACTTGCGCGCATCCCCGTCTTCATCCAGATGAAACAGTGGCTCGCCATGAAAATGACTGACAATGGCTTCCAGGACGTCCGGACGCAGTTTGCGAGTACGCGGATGGGGCCGTAGCACCACACGAAAGCCCGCCTGGATCAGCGGCTGTATGACTTCGACTCCATGCAACTCCAACAGGCCATTGTCGCCCCAAGTCGGCGCTACCAGCACCTGCGCAGGTTGGCCGGGTGAGCGCGCCAACGATCCGCAGTTACCTTCTCGAAGAATCGCATCCAGACGACCGTAGCCATGTTCGACCAGTGTTTTTTCCGGCAATGCTGCCATCTGCTCGCGAGCTCGCGTTTCCAGGACGTGGTGCGGGCCGACACACAGGATCGAATCAAAATGATCGAAGGCCGCCTCGCGGTAGATCATATGCGTGCTGACAATCGAGTGGTGCAGGTAGACATAGTGCACCGGACAGGGCGACCGCTTGATATGAAAGCTCTGCAAATCCGGCATCGTCATCAGCAGGACCTGAACATCCAGCGTCGAGAAGAACAACGTGCGCATGCTGCCCTCCCCCACATAAAAGGCCAGTAGCCCTTCTGGCGGGCTCAACAAGATGGGGTCGTCCTCCGCCGATGTCACGTAGATGACCGATTGCGCATACTCGGCCCGCAAGGCCTCAAAGACTGACTCAAAGTAAGTCCAGTAGCCACGCCCCTCCGAATAGAAAACCAATTGCCTCTGGTGCTGTGGCAGCCGCTTGAAGGCCTGCAAGCCTTTCCATTCCCTGTAAGTTTTGCGCAGTGAATTGAACATGCTTAAACCGCTAGTTGAATAAAAGAGGCCAACTGTCCGGCTTCATGCATTTGGTGGTATTGATCCAGGTCTTCGACCGTATCGACTTCCAACCAACCGTTGTCGGTAAATGCAGCCTTGGCCTCCCAACCTCCATCAATCAGATGCTGGATAAAACTGGTCATGTACATGTTGTCGACATCTTTACCGTCATAGAGCGCCGAACGATCCAGGGCATGCCAAGCAGCGCGAAATGCAGCCACCTGATCGCCTCGCACCTTGAACAATCCCATGTATTGCCCTTGGATTTCACTGTAGTCACTGGGTTTTTTACCCAGTTCCACGATGCAAGCGTGCGCGTCGAGCTTGAGCGTTTCGGCATCGGCCAGGGGATTTTCCATACGGATCTCCCAGAATCGACGCCACTGGCGATCCACGGCGACAGACAACTGCGCATCACTGCGCAATACCGCCTCGAGCACTCGCGGCTCGTAGACAATATCGCCATAGGCAATCAGTAGATCTTCACCTTCCGGCATCAGGGCTTCGGCACAAAAGAGCGTCGATACCATGTTGGTTTGCGCGTAACGAGGGTTCAGCACGACTTCTATGTCATCCGCCTGTAAGCCCGAAGCACAATAGCCCCCAACCAGGGCGACCTTGTCCACCCCCCCAGCCCGCAACACTTCAAGCTGGCGGTGCAGCAGAGGCTTTCCGAGCAGCTCGACCATGCACTTGGGGCGATCATTGGTATAGGGGCGCAAACGAGTGCCCTGGCCTGCGGCAAGAATGATGGCTCGCATTAAATAGTCCCTGATTCAAAAAGCTTGCGAATGAGTTCGGCGTCGAGGATGTGGAAGGGCGCTTCACGCTCCGGGTGCCACATCAGCCCGACCCAGGGTAGATGGTCATGCGTAAACGCTTCGACCGTACCATCGATAGCGCAGACCTGCGCGGACACCTCGGGGGCCAGATCGCTGATCTGCATCCCCCAACCATGGAAGCTGTTGACCTCACGGTAGCCACTGAAGAAACCGTCATTATTCAGCGCACGCACCGCGTGTCGAACGGCAATGTGATTGGGTACGGGGGCCAGTCCACCTCCGAGAAAGTGGTTAAGCATTTGCATACCTCGACAAACCCCCAGCACGGGCAGACGCTGGAGAGCGGCCGATGACAACAATGCGATTTCTGTGGCATCGCGTTCAGGCGCGGAACGGGCCGCGCGTGGTAGATGGGCAAGATCATTGCCCCCCGTCAAAATAATCCCGGCAACCCGTTGGCGTTCAAGCCATGCCTGGGGCGCTGTCAACGAATTGGGCACAGGGACGACATCAATCCCCAAAGACTCCAGCAGGACGCTCCATTGCTGGTCAAGACAGTCACGACGCTCGCCGTAACCCTCGATCCACTCGACACGCTGGGTGACCGCGACACGCATCACCGAATGATCCTGATCAGACGGTTGGCGGCATTGAGCTCCAGTACGCGAGCCCCCGACAGGGCCTGGTATTGTGTTTCGCCCACGCCGATGGCCGCAGGCAATCCAAACTCCGCCGCTCGAATTGCCATATGTGAATTGGCACCGCCATACATGGTGATCAACCCAGCGATCTGGCGACCGAACAGCCAATCGTAACCAGGATCGGCCTGGGGTATCAGCGCGATTTTCCCACTCAGTTCGACATCATCATCGCACTTGCTCAGGTCAACACAAGACGCTGTAACCTTGGTACTGCCGATAAAGTTGGCTTGTGTCGAGGGATAAAGAAAGACCGAAAAGTCTTCTTCACGACTCAACAACGGCGGCAGTTCGGCAGCGGATGCCAGACTGTTCATTGCCTTGCCTTCCGTCGCCCGCTGCAAGAGCCAGGCGCCCGGTGTTGCAGTCGCTACCGACCCTGTACGCAACGCGAGGATGTCGTCAAGATTGACGTGGGCCAGCGCTTCACGGGAGACACCCAATGGTTCTGCCCAGAGTACGAGCTCATCCAGTGCCAGAGATAAATTGCGGCTGAAGGCAAACTTTGCATACTCACGCCCTTCGATGGCGCCTCGCAAGAATGCTTCCAGGCTCTCAACCGTGCATTGCAGCCCCTGGGCGTTTAACGCGTCGGCAAACCGTTGACGGGCTTCATGCCATAACGTCCCGGCAGGCGCGGCCTCATGGCTGGAATCCGCAGTGTTGAATTGCACAGCACTGGTCACAATGGGTTTTAAGTAATGCTCTGGGTCGGCGCGGTAACTCAGGGAGGCGATGTCGTAAGTACCCGGGCGTAAATGCCCATACATATCGACAAACGCTTCCCAACTCAGATCACCCCCGGCACAAGCCTTGGCATCCTGTGTCAACTGATGGCTGACGGTACGGATTGTCCCAAGGAAATCCTCGACCTGCGCCTCGCTCAACACACCCACGCTGACGCCTGAGCGAAGCAACGTGACCGCGACAAACGCACTGCGAGCCAAATGCGCAAAGGGCAAAGTGCCGTACTTGCGACAATCATGCAGCAGCGCCCATACCTTCTCCAGCGGAGGCAACGCCGACTCCCGCAGGCGCTCATAGCGCACTTCGAGTTTCTGTATCTGAGCCAAATCATCAGCGTTACGCACAATCGCTTGGGCGCTGATATCACGCAATGCAACGCGTAATGTTCTCAACTCCTCCACAGAAAAACCGCCCTGCTCGATCAGGCGAGTTTCCCAGCGTTCGAAGTCGAGGGCAAAACAGGTGGGCACTACGTCGAATTCAACCTTGTCATGCAAGTGCGGATGTTGCTTGAGCCATTCCAGGTAAAAGTCGACCAGCCGGGTTGCCAACCCATCATCCAGTACCGCGGGCACGAACGAGTTGAAACTGGCCCGGACATCCACATAAGGATGACCGGCAAATGCCACCAGCAAGGGCTGTGGCCGAACATCCCGGTAGCCGTACTCGGCGCGTTGGGTCGCCCACGTCTGATCCATGATCAGGAAGCGGTACAAACTGAAGGCCAGAAGACCGGGCTTGGTACCGATGATCTCTGCGGGATTCCAGTCCGGCATGATGCCAAATACACCGCTGTGTCCCAGTACGAAGGGCGATGGCGTCTGTAACTGGCAAAAACGATGACGGGCTTCCTCGATCAACGCCATCAGTTCGCTGTCATTTCCACTCCATCCCGAGTGGTCAACGGCAATCGGGCGCACCTGGAGAATATGCAAGCCACCGCTGGCAGTGACGGCAAACTCGATATCCAGCGAGTCGTACCCCAACAGGCTTTCGATTTCGCGTATTGCCGGTAACAGCGAACGCAGATGAGCAGGGATGTTCGGGTTGTGATCTTCGGCATCTCTGCGCATGACCAGGGTTTTATGTTCGCGACTGCTACCGCTGGTAATCGATTCTGTGCTGCCACTGACATCGTCGTAGTTGGCAACGTAATAAGGTGCCCCACTGCTCAGACTGCGGGTAAAAACCACACCACTGGCCAAGACTTGATCCAGCATGGGCTGGACCAGGACCTGGTCCTCGGGGTTGTAGTCCGGGTAGGAAGCAACGACCTCTTCCACGGCACGACGGAGGGCGCCCAAATCACTGCCCGGGATATTCAACAGGCTGGTATAGGCGCCCGCATTGGAGTTTACAAACCCGTCCTCCGATAACGCACTGCTTCGAATAACCAGGTTCTGATCAGGGAAATGGCGTTGAATCGTCAGCAGCACAGCCTCTGGATCGTCACGCCATTCAGCGACGGTGAAGCTGACTTGGTCCTCGATACGACTCAATGTGACCATGCCATACAAGCGCTGCAGCGTCTGGGCCTTGGTGCCGAGCACGAAATGCGCCAGATCTCGCGGTTCATTCAACTCCGCCCAGTCGCCATGGACATCGACCGCCTGCACGGTGAAACCTTGCATTCGCAAGACTTCAATGAGGTCCGACAAATTCCCCTGCCGCAACCGCTGGCGCAGACTGGCCTTCTCCCCCATCAACATCTCGATGACTTTAGGCCCGAATCGTACGCAGCCCACAAACTCCGCCGATGCGACGTCCGACGCAATATCGGCACCAAGCCGGGTCACCAACGCCTCATGCAGGCACACTTTTTCACAGCGGGCCAGATCGTCTTGAGTCCGCCCGGAGAAACGCTTGCGCCAGTGGGAGTCCACCGCAATGACTACGTCGGCGTCGACCGCACGCAACGCCGGCACCAGGCTCTTACGTATCAGAATGTCGGAATACGACACCAGGCATTCACTGAAGGAAGGCAGGTCAACCTGTAGAAACGAATAGGCCGCGCGCGTACTTTGCCACGCGCCGTTGAGCCAATAAGTGAACTCGGGGTAGCGCGCCTCGATGGTTTCGACCTGATACCCACCCACAAAGTGAACAACAGGCTGAATCGGACCAACAGCGCGCAGCAACCAGTCCAGGACTCTGGACGGGCCCAACGCGCTGCGAAGCGCTACGTGCTCCTCCCCTGAGTGTGGGCGACCAGCGCCAAGAATAATGAAAGCGGGTTGCATTACTGAGCCACTCCCTGTTCGGCAACACTGACTTCAAGGACAGCCATGCCCAGTTTTCGACAATCTTGCGAGGCACTTATCTCGCAGGGCGCTGTGGGATCTTTGATCTTGAAAACAACACCCAGCACACCATCCCCTACCACACGCTTCGCAATCGGGGCCTCGTACCAACCCACTCCCGACAAGGTCCAGTTTGCAACTTTCACACCATTCACCAGCACATCAACCTGCTGAGGACCTCCGCGCCCAGGGAAACCACCGGCTTTCACGCGCAAGAGAAGATCACGCGCCTTACCGGATAGCTTCATTGGCAAACTAAGGTCGGCCTTCGCACCATCCGTCCAACGATGATCACCTTCCTGGCCACTCCATCCATGACCGATGAACGTGTCGGAAAAACCGGATTGCGAGAAGGAAATTACACTGCCCAACTCAACGTCTGAAACTTTGACCTTGGCATTTTCAACACTGTCGAAATGGGGTCGGCCTTGCCCATTGATGCTGACTTTAAACTTGTAATAATTCCCCGCAATAATCTCGTCAGTAGAAAAGAAATTGAAAAACCGCTCTCGACCACTCGGAATATTACACGTGTCGCGGGACAGACAACTCACCAGGCTCAACCCATCCAACCGAATACCGGAGGTGTCAATTCCGGCCAGATCGGCGATCGTTGGGTACACATCCAGCAATTGCGACTCAGTGTCCACTGTCACAAGGGCGTGATCGGCATGGGCAGGCTTGATCATCAACAGTGCCATGGAGCGTGATTCCAGCTGCTGCTTGCTCCAAGGGGTGATCGAGGCGTCGAAGGGCGGGTTTTCAGACTCGACACCGGTGGAACTGTAAAACCCACTCTCTTTAGTGCCGTCCAGAAAGCCCGCCCACCCCGCACCGTGGTCCGACTGAACGATAACGATCGAGTCATCCAAACGCCCGAGCCTGTCCAGCTCCGCAAGGAACTCCTCAAGCTTGTTCAGCGCACACGCCGCTTGTCGCAAGTAAAGATTGGCAATTTCTCCTGGCTGCGGGTCGTACCTGCACTGTTCGTCCAATACATAGGGGCCATGCGGCAACAGGGCGTGCAGATAGAGATAACTTGAAACGTCAGGCCGATCCTTTTCTGTGCGCAGGGCATCATCAAACATGAAGACACCGGCATAAGGTTCGATACCTTCTTCGATCGTCTTTGGCTGTACTGTCGCGTTCGACTCAACGACATTGCTGGCCGCCTCGCCCAATGCACTGCCATATTCCAATGCCGCATTCGTCATGAAGTTAGGGGAAACCCTGGCGAACCACAGCCTGACGAACTCTTTGATAAAGGGATGTTTTAGTTCGGAGTATCGTTTCAAGACTTCGTCTTGCTGGGTGTAGGTCGTGGCTGCTTTAGCATGAATGAGCGCAGGCTTCGCGTATACATTGACGCTGTAGCCACTTTTGGCAGCAAGGTTTAACAAACTGTTATCCGACTCACCAACCCACTTAGAGAATGACCCGGAATAAAAGCCCGTTCCTGTCAGATAACTCGCGGCCGACACATCGGTATAGGGATAGTTGCTCACGTTATGCTTGAACAAGCTAAAGCCTTTAAGCGCCTTGGTTCGCTCGGGGTGCTTGAGCAGTTCGAGAAAGTAATCCGTTTCCATCTCGTCCAGCACAATATGATAGACATTAGGCCTACGGACACTCTCCATCGCCTCGCCTCCCGCTGGCACTCCGCGGGCCTGGCGTGGCAAGTCTACTTTCACTGCGTAAGCAAAGTATCCCACGAAGCACAGGATCAATACGGTTGCTACAGCGCTACAGGCTTTTCGCTGTGCTGGCGTTTTAAGTTGTCGAGCAAACAGAACGATGCCTATCAGCAACCCCGCTTCAATAGCGGTATACATCAACGGCTCGTCACTGAGCCCGACAGAACCGTCCAACCGTGCCAACTGCAATGGTGCAAACACGTCTGCAAATAATAGATAGACACCCGCAATAAAAAACCAGAAGCACACCTTCTCAACCGCCCAACCGGAGAACCACTTGAAACAAATGGCCACCAATCCAACAACCAAGGCAATGATCAGGCCGGCACACGCCGCGCTCTTCAGCAGAAAAGCGTCTCCTCCCCAATCATAAATATTATGATAGTAAAGCTCCGTCGGTATAAATAGAAAAACAACAGCAAAGGGGAATGCAAGCAATGCATAGCCACCCAACTTACCCAACTCCAATTGACGCCCCATAAACTTCCCACTACCAACTTGGTAAAAAACAAATCACTTAAACAGTGAGCACTTTAATTGTTGAGCGCTTTGCTCCCAGGTCAGCCAAGGCATATCCTTGGAAACCGGGTGCGCGCCTTCTTCAAACAACTTCAACCATTCACTCAGAGACTGCGCCACCGTCTCTGGCTGTTTTCCACTGAAGTAAAACGCATGCCCTTGGGCGACTTCACGAAAAACAGCAAGGTCACGAGCAATAATCGGTAAATCATGCTGGGCCGCTTCAATCAACGGCAGCCCGAACCCCTCTCCTTCAGAAGCGGCGATCAAGCACTTCACCGAACGGTAAACCGCTTCCAGGTATTCATCACTGATGCCTTCCAGCCAAAGCAGGCGCTTACCAAGCTCTGGATGCGCTCGTATTCTGTCCACAAGTGCTTCAACCATCCAGCCTTGCTTGCCGACGATGACCAGCACGACGTCGTTGCCCTTGGCCCATAGCAACTCAAAAGCACTCAAAATCAACGAATGCCCTTTACGCGGCTCCACCGTACCCACCATCAAGAATCCCGGCATCGCCCGCAGGCGTTCAAGGACACCCTGACTCTGCACAGGCAAACCTGTCGAGGGAACAGACTGTTGGATATCAGCGCCCAGGTGAAACCAATCCAGCTTGAAGGGCCGTTCACGCTTGCCGCCGCTGTGCTCCAGCCACTCAGCCAGTCGATCGCGTACCGCCCCGGAGATACACACAGCGCCATCGGAACGGGCTACCACTGCAAGCCACCGCTCCAACAACGCACCGGCACCTTCAGGGAAGTACTGCGCCAATTCAAGCAGCAACAGGTCGTAGACAACAAAGTGCACGCCCACCCCGCTGCGGCGCATAGCTTCATAACAAGCCGCCTGCGCGGGAACAACTTCCGGTTGAAAATCCAGCCCCACAAACACGTCACCGGCTCGGTAGGTGATGGGTTCATCGGCCAACACCGTTGACGGGCACTCCAGAAAACCAAGGGTGAACTGCCTGGCGTACCGATACCCGCGCGAGGTAGTCGTCGCATAGACCGGCTCAACTCGGTACCCGTCCGGCGGATTCAGCAACCACTCTCGCAGGATGCTACGCACTACACGCTGGATACCGCTGCGGGCATCGCGCTGAACCAGCTCCGAAACATCGACCAGCAATTGTCGATGAGAGAACCGAGCCGGCATCGAGCTATCGATGGCGCTCGCCAACTCGATCAGTTCAGCACCATTGCCGGGCGCATCCAACTGGGCGATCGCCTCGACCAACGCCGGTATGGACGTCGATGCGCGGTTGTGAAAATGCTCGATGGCCTCGAAATACTGCTCGGCACAGGCCCGCGGTGAATGCTGCTGGCGAATCGACAACTGCGCGCGATCACCCAACTCCCGGCGCGCCTGATCATCACCCCACAGCGTCTCAAGGGCCTCGACCAACTGGCTGTCGGTGAACTCATCGTCCATCCGCCAGATGCACTCCTCAGGGAGGTCAGCCATGCTGCCGTGAGAGTTGACGATGGTTGCCAGGCCGTAGTTCATGCAATCTAGAACCGCAGCAGAGGTCTCACCGCGAGACAGGGTACGCAGTTGCACACCGATATCGGCTGCCGCCAGGTACTGTTCGAAAACTCCGGCGTCAGCCCAGCCAGTAATTTTGATGCGTGCGCGAGAACCACTTTTCTTGATGATTGCTTGCAGTTCCCGCGCGTAATCGCCCGCAGCCAAGTCGCCCACAAAAACGAGCACACAGTTTTCATCACGGGCCAGGGCCGAGTTGACCCAGGCATTGAGTAATCGGTGATTCAGCTTGCTTGGGCCGAGCAGCCCGAAGCTGCAGACAACAAAGGCATTGTCAGAAAGCCCTAGCGTCGAACGTGCAACCTTGCGACTCTGCGGGGTAGGAAAATAGGGTGTACGCAGCAGCGGGATACATGACCACTCGCCGCCCACTTCGAGGCCATACCACTTGCGGGACAACCTGCAAGCGTCATTCGAATGAACGATGATGCCTTGGGCGTTGCGCAGCACGTCATAGTTGCACGGGTACGCCCACACCACGTCGGCCGTGTCCTTGGCATGAAAACGCTGACGAAGTGCGTGGTAGCCATGCCCGGAGTACAGCGCCTGGGACCAGAAATTCGGAACCGCGCCATGGCACTCTTTATGCGCGACGATACCGGAGACAAAGAAGTCGTGAAGCACAACCACCCCGGGAATATGCTCCAGGAGCGAGAACATGTGCTCGTGGAATGACGAGTTACCAAAATGATAGATAACCCGGTCAAACGCTCTTCCGTGCTGCCTGAACCACTCGACGGAACGCACAGGGCAATTCGCGGTAATCCACGGAGTGGTGATGGTGTCCTGAGCGACGACGACTTCAATTGCATAATGGCGTGCCAGCTCGGGCAAAAGCTCCGCACTGTAGTCACTGATGCCGCTACGCTCTGAAGGGAGTGGAGAGACAAATGCAAGGCGCGGGCGCCTGACCGCCTTGGCGGATCGTTCATCCACGTGCTGGGCGTAGTAAGCCTCCAGCGCCGCTATTGCGGCCAGTGCACTGGCATCCCAGGAAAACGTTTTTGCCTGCTCAAGGCTATGGCGCTCAAGCTGGGTGCGAAAGGTGTCATCCGTCAGGACCTGTTCCAGTTTTTGCGTTATCGAACGATCGTCGAACGGGTCAAACAGGGCTTCAGGAAACCCGACGACCTCGGGCAAGCTGGAAGTATTGGCAGCAATCACTGCGCGTCCACAGGCCATCGCCTCCAGCGCGGGAAGACCAAAACCCTCGTGAAAAGATGGAAAAACAAACACCTTGCAACCGTTATAAAGAGCAACAAGGTCGTGTTCCGAGACGAAGCCGGTCAGAACCAGTTCATCCTTGCCCAGTCCCTGCGCCTTGGCCAACGCGAGCAGGCGCTCACGATCAGCAGGCTGGATGGAACAGACAACAGCCAACTGGTGGGCTCGTCGCAACGCCACAGGCAACTTTGCATAGGCCCGGATCAAACCCTCGATGTTTTTCCGATAGTCAATGCCACCCGTGTACATAATGAAATCACGCACGATACCGTGGCGACTTTGTACGTCACCCCGTTCATCGTCCGTCAGTGGCGTCACCCTAAAGACGTCGTCCACGGCCGTGGAAATGTTAGTGATGCTACTTTTGGCAAACCCTAGATGATCGATACCTTCATTTCGCGATGACCCCGATATCGCCAACAGCAAATCGCAGCGACGAAGATGATCCAGCTTGTTTTCGTACCAGGCGGCCACGGCCGGGTTGTCGAGATAGGGGCTGCGCCGAATCAAAGGAATCAAATCGTAAAGAATGGCTGCGGTAGGTATCGCTCGACTCAACGTCCCGACACTCGTCACCGCGTCATCGACCAACCCTTCGAACACACTGGTCACCAGCACGATCGACGGGTCCAGTTGAGCGATGAAAGCCTCGCGCACCAGCTCCGCGGATTTACGACGCCAACTGTTGGTTGAATCAATATGGCTCAACGGCCCGACAGCCTGCCATACGTGGATGTTAGCCTGCGGCAACAGGCCCTCAAAGGCCGCACGGACAGGCTCGATCGTTTCAGGGAAACTGCCGTTCAGGACCAGAAGCACTTCATGGTCTGAACGATTTCTGACAATCGCCTGCGCTACGGAAAGTGCATATCGACCGATGCCACGATGGCGATTTTCGGCCTGCGCCCCCTGCAGGTCGATGACAATACGCATTAATGAATTTCCTTGTTCATTGAAGCTTTCTTCATTTCTGTATAAATGCGACGCGCGCCCGGCGTCATACTTGAGACCGACTCCTCCGGACTCTCGTCATGATGCGGCGCGGCGACGCTGAGGTGAGCCACGGGCGCCGAAGTGATCGGCGCAGCTCCTGTCACATGCGAATGCGCAGTCCCCGTGGACAAAATGCCACGATGCCGCGCGAACCGTTCAAGATGATTGAACAAGGCTGGAGACACACTGCGAACGCCCCTGGCCAGACGCTGGCGTAAGCCAGGGCGCTTGAGCACCGTATTGATGGAAGTGGCCAGGACGGGCCTCAATAGTCTGCGCGCGATACGAAACGGTAGGCGTATCAACCATTTGAATGCCCGAACGAGTGCCCTCAGTGGCGATGTGATCCGCCAGGAACTGCTGCTTAACACCTGCTCAAGTCGCGTTTCGTGAGCTGTCGCACGCTCCCACCAGTGATGGGCGTTGCCAAGGGACTCATTCAAACGGTCGCCAAGATGCGTGGCGCGCTCCCACCAGTGATGGGCATTTCCAAGGGATTCGTTCAAACGATTGTTGAGCTGTTCAGCCTCTGCCTTGAGCTCATTGATCCGGGCATTCAGGGATTCAACTTCAGTCTGGCTATGCGCCTTTCTGACCTCCTCCTCGGCATGCGCCAGACTTTGTTGCAACTGCTCGATTTGTTCACTGGCCTGGAAATAGGAGGTTTCCAGCAGCCTTATGTGAGTCTCAGCCTTGGTTGCTTCATGTTTGAACGTATCAATCTGGGCTTCAAGCAACTCCTCTCGATCCTGAGCATCGGCAAGCTGTTGCATCCGACGGGCCAGGTCCTCTTGTTGCGGGGCGAGTTGTTCCAGCGCTATCGCCTGAAACGCCGCTTCGAGTTCAGCCAGCTCTGCTTCCAACGACCTGTTACGGTCAGCATGCTCCCCCAAGGCGCTTTTGAGAGAGTCAGACTGAGCCTGCAATTGCAGCACTTGATTCTTTTCTGAAAGCAGTTGCGTCTGAAGCAGCTCGTTGATGGCTTGCGCGGCACTCAAACGCGCCTCCGCCTCGCTGGCACGGCTGCTCAACTCGCGCCCCATGCGCTCGCTTTGCTCATAACGGTCATCAGCCAACCGACTACGAATGCTCAAGTCCTGCAATTGGTGGCGCAACTGATTCGAGCCCGCTTCCAATCCATCAAGCCGAGCTTCGACATTCGCATTGCGCCCCAGCAATTCACGCACCGAGGCTTCCAGATGCTTGCTATGCCGCTCAGTATGTTCAACGTGGGTGCTGATCTGCGTCAGATTGCGATGCAGCAGATCCGTATGGACCTCCAGCTTGTGGCTGCGCTTTTCGGCCTGGTCGTCGTAACGCTTGGCAAGGGTATCCAGCGCTAGCCCGTAATCACGCTCGAACGCAGGGTTAAAATGCTCCAACTGCTCAGGTTCGGCGGCCTTTTGAGCGACGATCGCATAATCGGGACTTACGCCTCCCAGAACGCTCATCAGATCAACCGCAGAGCCCTCTACCAGCGACGCAGACTCTTGCAGGCGGAGCAATTTGGAGCGAGCAAAACCTGTGTACTCGGTCAAAAAGCTGAGCAGCAAATGTGGAATCGGGCGCTCGTGTGTCGGGTCCAGGTAGAAGTTCTGGGTGCCCACCATCAGGTTTTCCGCATTGGGCGTTTCCAGAACCAGCAGCCCTCCCGGGCGCAAAACACGCAATGCCTCAGCGACCAGCACCTTCAAATCGGCAAACGGGATGTGTTCCGCGATATGAAACCCGGAGACAACGACCTTGCAGGCGTCAGGCAGGCTTCGCAACGCCGACAGCGCATCCCCCTGCTCGGCAGGCAAACCGCGAGACTGGCATGCCTCTAGCATTCCACTGTCCAGGTCCACGCCTGAAGGCGCAAAGCCATTTTGGACCAGCAGTTCAAGCCACTCTCCGCGACCACAGCCCAGGTCCAGTGCATCCAGATCCTGATACAGGTTCTTCAAAGGCTCAAGAAAGGCCATGTAAACCTGAAGCCGCTGAGCAATCAACTCACGAGAGCCCCTGTGACGATCCTCAAATGCGCGATAAAAAGGGACGGTCATCTCACACACTCCACACTTGGCGGCATCCAGGCCAACCCGACAAACTCATCTTTGGAGATATTCACGATATTGAACACCATCGCCAGGTCAAGCCACTCGTAGCTTCGGGCAAGGTGTGTATCAGCGGTATGCAGCGCCACTGCTACCGAGTAAGACCCCACGCCAAGGTTGGCAGAAAAGTCAAAACGGTACTCCGGGCTTTCACCTGCTGACAGATCAGTCAGCTTACAGTCAAGGTGATGTGTATTGGTGCCAAAGACGGGCTGGCCCAGGCGGTCCTTAATGAGGTAGCCGACCACCAGCTCAGGAATATCCGCGTTGATCTGCGTTTTGATACGCAATGTAACCGGCTCGCCCACCGGCACATACTCCACCATCTGTCCCGCTGCATCGTGCAAGGAAACCGACTCGATAGTGGCTTCACCACTCCCGGAGCGAGTCTGGATACTCCCATCCTCTAATTGCCGCACGCTTACGGTCGCGTTTTCTTTCTCGGCGATAATTGCGTTGTAGAAATCCATCACTTCTTCAGGCTTGCCATCTTTGATGACGGTCCCGCTTTCGAGCAGAATCGCACGATCACACAGGGCCTGGATCGAGCCACGATCATGGGAAACAATCAGCAAGGTCGTACCCTGTTGCTGAAATTCGCGAATCCGATCAAAGCTTTTATGCTGGAAGTAACTGTCACCCACCGACAACGCTTCGTCGACGATGAGGATTTCGGGCCGAATCGCGGTTGCCACTGCAAACGCGACACGCATCTGCATACCACTTGAATAAGTACGCACCGGCTCATTGAAGTATTCGCCAATTTCGGCAAATGCCTCGATGTCATCGATTACCTCGTGAATCTGATCAGCGCTGAAACCCATAAGCCCGGCGGCGTGGTAAACATTTTGCCGGCCGGTCAACTCAGGGCTGAACCCCATGCCCAACTCGAGAATGGCCGCAATTCGTCCATTCACCGTTACCGTGCCCTCAGTAGGCTGCAACGTGCCGGTAATCATTTTAAGAAGGGTCGACTTACCTGCACCATTTTGGCCGACGATCCCTATCGCTTCTCCAGGCTCGATGGAAAAGTTGATGTGCTTGAGTACCCAATGCTCTTCAGAGGGACGCGTGGGCAAACCGAACCAGCGGCCTATCCGCTGAAACTCCGACGCATAAACACGATAAGCCTTACCCAGATTCTTAACAGACAGCAGGCTCATAGTACGTCCACCATTTCCGGCGCGGCGCGCCGAAACATGAACAAGCCGAGCAACATTAAACCCAGGGAGATCAGTGCCGTGAGCATAACGTCCTGCAGATCCGGTGTTTTGGCGTATACCAAAATGTCGTGAAACGCACTGACTATCGGAAACATCGGGTTCAAGTCCATTACGTTCTTGAATTGCTCAGGAATAATAGTGACGGGATAAACAATGGGCGTAAACCAGAACCACACCTGCATCAAAATAGGAACGACTTGGCCAATATCACGCACAAACACATTCAAAACACCCAGAATCAAGCCAATCCCAACGGCCAACGCTGTGACCGTAGCCGTCAATGGAATAATCCAGAACATCTGAGGGCCTGGAAACTGATCAAGCAATGCAAAAACCAACAGCAAAGCGAGAAACAGCAACACGTAGTTGAGCAAACAGGATCCGACAACAATCACCGGCAACGTGATACGCGGAAAACGCATCTTCTTCATCAAGTTGCCTTGATCGATAAACAAGGTCAGGCAACGATTGATAATTTCGGAAAACAAACTCCACGCCAGCATCCCGGCCATCAAATAAAGTGCATACGCATACTTATTGTCGATTCCGGGCAGTTTCGCCGCCAACACGTTGGACAACACCAGCGCATAGATCGCCACCTGCGCCAGCGGGTTAATGATCATCCACAGCCCACCCAATCGGCTACGGGCAAAACGGGCAACGAACTCATTCCGAATGGATGACCAGACGAAACCCCGGTACTCCCAAAGGCTTCTAAACAACCCCAACATCGCTGACTCCTGAAAAAAGCCAGGCCTATGCCTGACTTATTGCACCACTTAACTGCGGACTCGCCCGTCATGCACCGACGATCAACCCTTAGCGCTTCCCCAAGCAGGCGCGCTGTTCATCCTCCGGCCCTGCCATAAATGTCTTGAAACCTGACGATGTCGTTCTCCCCCAGGTAGTCGCCACTCTGCACTTCGATCAATACCAGATCGATGACACCTGGGTTCTCCAAGCGATGGGTGTGCCCGGCAGGAATAAAGGTCGATTCATTGGTATTCAACAAGAACTCACGATCATTGTTAACCACACGCGCCATACCACTCACCACAATCCAGTGTTCACTACGGTGGTGATGCATTTGCAGCGACAACGACCCTTGTGGCTTGACGACAATACGTTTGATCTTGAACCGCAGCCCTTCTTCCAGCGTGGTGTAAGCGCCCCAGGGTCGACTTACTGTGGTGTGGTCCAAGTGTGATTGGTGACCATTTTTCTTCAATTGCGCCGTGATCGCCTTGATGTCCTGCGCATGATCTTTGTGCGCAACCAACAGGGCATCCGGCGTATCGACAATGATGAGGTCCTCAACACCTACCAGGGCGGCCAAGCGGCGCTGACTGCGTACGTAGTTGTTGCTGGCGTCGTGAAAGATGGCTTCACCCTCGACGCGGTTGCCCTGCTCATCCGCCGCAGACAACTCGCTCATGGCATTCCACGAGCCAATATCACTCCAACCAATGTCACAAGGCACCGTCGCCACTTTGCTGGAACGCTCCATTAGCGCGAAGTCGATGGAGATATCAGGCACGTTGGCAAAGCTTTCGGGCTCCAGATGCAGGCTGCGATGACTGCTGCCGGTCATCGTGCCAGAACCCGCCAGGCACAGCTCTACGGCACTGGACACGTCCGGTGCACACACTGCCATTTGTTCAATTAACGTTCCGGCGCGGAAGCAGAACATACCGGAGTTCCAGAAGTACTCGCCCGACGCCAGATAACCCTGGGCAGTTTCGAGGTCTGGTTTCTCTACGAAACGCTTGACTTTGAAACCGCTACCCAAGGGGCTGTCGTTATCTTTCTGGATATAGCCATAACCGGTTTCCGGATACTCAGGCTTCACGCCAAACGTCACCAGCCAGCCATCTTTGGCCAGCTCGCACGCACTTGAAACAGCGGTGGCGAAGGCTGCCTGATTATCGATCAAGTGGTCGGCTGGCAGTACCAGCATGATGGCATCTTGCCCATGCGTGCGTGCAACTTCCAGGGCAGCCAATGCTACTGCTGCTGCTGTATTACGCCCGAACGGTTCCAGGACAAAACTCAAGTTCGTGAATTGAGGCGCCTGAGCACCATATTCATCAAGCGTCTTGAAGTAGAGATCACGGTTAGTAATCGTCAATACTTCACTCACCGCGTCCAATGCCAAGGCACGGCTATATGTTTTCCGAATCAAATTGCCACCATCTGGCAATTCGATAAACGGCTTGGGATGCGCAGAACGTGAAACCGGCCAGAGGCGGCTGCCCGAACCGCCACAGATAATGACTGGAACAAGTGTCACTTTGTACTCCTTTACGCATTGCCACTACAGTTGTGCTGCAGCCCTAGCACCCTCGATGCAGCATGCTCGAAAGAAAAGTGACGTAGAGTCTTCCAGCTATAAAAAGTCAAAACGCCGGAGGCGTTTCGGGGGGAAAATACGGTATTTTTCTTACAAAATATCCTGTGCATTCTTTATCAAACGGTCATTTATGTCTAGGAAAAGGCGGAATATTCCTATGGGCACGGCCATTATTCATCTCAAGGAAAAGGGTGCTTCAGGCGAAACTTGTCACTTTTCTGTATGAGATTTCTTAAGCTCAGCGAAATCTCGCCTAAAATCTTCCACTCCCTTGACCTAGAGCCTTGGCAGATACTGTCGCTTTTCCGCGCCAGCCCTTGGCGTGTCGCCCCTCGAAAAATCGCCCTCAACAATGGCCTACTGCTGCCGATAACCCATGAAAGCCTTGCGGATTGAACAACCATGCGTAATAACCAACCCGTTACCCAGCGCGAACGTACCTTCCCCGCTCAGCAACGGTTGATCTCCACCACAGATGCCAAAGGCGTTATCACCTACTGCAACGACGCCTTCGTCGAGATCAGTGGGTTCTCCCGTGACGAACTGGTACGTGCCCCGCACAACCTGGTCCGTCACCCGGACGTGCCGGCGGCGGTGTTCGCACACATGTGGTCCACGCTCAAACAAGGCTTGCCATGGATGGGCATTGTCAAGAATCGCTGCAAGACCGGTGACCACTACTGGGTTAACGCCTACGTGACGCCGGTTTTCGAAGGCAACCAGGTGGTCGGCTACGAATCGGTGCGCATCAAGCCTACCGCCGAGCAGATCCGCCGTGCCGAAGCGCTCTACCACCGCATCAACCAAGGCAAGTCGGCGATCCCTCAGCGGGACAAGTGGCTGCCCGTGTTGCAGGACTGGCTGCCGTTTATCCTGGTGAGCCAGTTGAGCTTCATGATCGGCGCCACCCTCACCTCTCAATGGGGCTTTGCCTTGGCGGCGGGGCTGTCGGTGCCGTTGGGCCTGTTGGGCCTGAGCTGGCAACAGCGCGGCCTCAAGCGCTTGTTGCGCCTGGCCGAGCAGACCACCTCTGACCCGCTGATCGCGCAGATGTACACCGACAGCCGTGGCGCCCAGGCGCGCCTGGAAATGTCGATCCTCAGCCAGGAGGCACGTCTGAAGACCTGCCTTACGCGTTTGCAGGACACCGCCGAACACCTTAACGAGCAGGCCGCGCAATCCAACACCCTGGCGCATAACAGCTCCAGCGGTTTGGAGCGCCAGCGCGTCGAGACTGAGCAGGTAGCGACCGCCGTCAACCAGATGGCGGCCACCACCCAGGAAGTCGCCAGCCACGTGCAGCGCACCGCTGATGCGACCCAAGAGGCTAACCGCCTGACCGGTCGCGGCCGCGATATCGCCGGGGAAACCCGCGAGGCGATTCAGCGTCTATCTGTTGCAGTGGGTGAGACCGGCGTGACCGTGACCCAACTGGCCAAGGACAGTGATGAGATCGGCGGCGTAGTCGACGTGATCAAGGGCATTGCCGACCAGACCAACCTGCTGGCACTGAACGCGGCCATTGAAGCGGCGCGTGCCGGCGAAATGGGTCGTGGTTTTGCGGTGGTCGCGGACGAAGTCCGTCAACTGGCGCAACGTACCGCCGAATCCACCGGGCAGATTCACGCCCTGATTGCCAAGCTGCAGCAAACCGCCAGCGCCGCCGTGCAAACCATGGACGCCGGGCATCGCCAGGCCGAAGAAGGCGTGGCGCGGGTGATGGAGGCGGATCAGGCGTTGGTGGGCATCAGTGAGGCGGTGGCGCATATTACCGACATGACCACGCAGATCGCGGCGGCAACTGAAGAGCAAAGCTCGGTGGCCGAAGAGATCAGCCGCAACATCAGCACCATTGCGTTGTTGGCGGACCAGACGTCAGAGCAGGCGTTGAACTCGGCTCAGTTGAGTGAAGAGCTGACGCACACCGCGAATACCCAGTATTCGCTGGTTGAGCGTTTTAACCGGTAAACCGCTATCGCAGGCAAGCCAGCTCCCACAGTCGACCGCATTCCAAGGGATGTACACGGTTAAATGTGGGAGCTGGCTTGCCTGCGATGAGGCCCTAACAGCCGCCTAAAAACCTGACCACCCGCCCCGCCGCAGCCTCCAAATGCTGCTCATGACTGAACCCCGAAGCCTTCAACGGCTTCAAGTCATGATCCCCTGCCACCAGCCACATCACCTCGATACTCGGCGACAACTCATACCCCTCCACCGCCGCCCGATTGCCCAGCGCATCCCGCTCGCCTTGCACAATCAAGGTTGGCGTCTTCAACCCGGCTAGATGTTCAGTCCGCGGTTTCTCCGGTTTGCCCACTGCATAAAACGGGTACCCAAGGCATACCAACCCATCAGCAGCCAATTCATCAGCCAGCAAACTGGCCATGCGTCCACCCATGGACTTGCCGCCAATGGCCAGTCTCCCAGCGACATGACGTCGCACCTCGGCGTACACCTCGCGCCAGGCGTCCAGCAGTTTCGGCGCCGGGTTCGGCGGGCGTTTGCCGCCGTCCACACGGCGCTGGGCCATGTAGGGAAACTCGAAGCGCAACACGTTGACGCCATGCCCGGCAAGGCGTGCAGCCATATCGTTCATGAAGGATGAGTCCATCGGTGCACCGGCGCCGTGGGCCAGGATCAGCGTCACAGGTTCACGTCCGGCAACGTTCGACGCGACATCCCACAACCAGCCGCGTTCCTGCACACACTGCGCCCATTGATCCCCGTCAATACTGGCCTTGTGCTCTTTGCCCATGCTTGCCTCGCTTTTTAGTCTGCCTATAACTCCAGCCCAAGTGCCGCATTTGCTTGGGTTGAACCGTGGATGGGGAACCATGAACACTACATTAAGTACCGCCTATAACTACAAGGTGGTCCGCCAATTCGCCATTATGACGGTGGTGTGGGGCATCGTCGGCATGGGGCTCGGGGTTTTTCTCGCCGCCCAATTGGTCTGGCCTGCACTCAACTTCGACTTGCCGTGGACCAGCTTCGGCCGCCTGCGCCCGTTGCACACCAACGCGGTAATCTTCGCCTTCGGCGGCTGTGCGCTGTTCGCCAGCTCCTTCTACTCGGTGCAACGCACCTGTCAGACCCAGCTGTTCGCGCCGAAAATCGCCGCGTTCTGCTTCTGGGGCTGGCAGTTGGTCATCCTGTTGGCCGCGATCTCCTTGCCGCTGGGCTACACCAGTTCCAAGGAATACGCCGAGCTGGAATGGCCGATCGACATCCTCATCACCATCGTCTGGGTGGCCTACGCCATCGTGTTCTTCGGCACGGTGATGAAGCGCAACACCAAGCACATCTACGTCGGTAACTGGTTCTTCGGTGCATTCATCATCACCGTGGCCATCCTGCATATCGTCAACAACCTGGAAATCCCGGTCAGCCTGACCAAGTCCTACTCCCTCTACGGCGGTGCGACGGATGCCATGGTGCAGTGGTGGTATGGACATAACGCGGTAGGCTTTTTCCTCACCGCTGGCTTCCTGGGGATGATGTACTACTTCGTGCCCAAGCAAGCCGAGCGTCCGGTGTATTCCTATCGCTTGTCCATCGTGCACTTCTGGGCACTGATCACCCTCTACATCTGGGCGGGCCCGCACCACTTGCACTACACCGCGCTGCCGGACTGGGCACAGTCCCTCGGTATGGTGATGTCGCTGGTACTGCTGGCTCCGAGCTGGGGCGGCATGATCAACGGCATGATGACCTTGTCGGGCGCCTGGCATAAGTTGCGCAGCGACCCGATCCTGCGCTTCCTGGTGGTATCGCTGGCGTTCTACGGCATGTCGACGTTCGAAGGCCCGATGATGGCGATCAAGACCGTCAACGCCCTCTCCCACTACACCGACTGGACCATCGGCCACGTACACGCCGGCGCCCTCGGCTGGGTGGCGATGATCTCCATCGGCGCGCTGTACCACATGATCCCGAAAGTCTTCGGCCGCGAGCAGATGTACAGCCTCGGCCTGATCAACGCGCATTTCTGGCTGGCCACCATCGGCACCGTGCTCTACATCGCCTCGATGTGGGTCAACGGCATCGCCCAAGGCCTGATGTGGCGTGCGGTCAACGAAGACGGCACCTTGACCTACTCCTTCGTCGAAACCCTGGTGGCCAGCCACCCAGGCTTCATCGTGCGGCTGGTGGGCGGTGCGGTGTTCCTCAGCGGCATGTTCCTGATGGCTTACAACACCTGGCGCACCGTGCGTTCGGCGCAGCCCGTCGAAGCCACTACCACTGCGCAGCTGGCCTGAGGAGTCTGTGATGAAACACGAAACGATTGAAAAGAACGTCGGCCTGCTGATGCTGCTCATGGTGCTCGCCGTGAGCATCGGCGGCCTGACCCAGATCGTCCCGCTGTTCTTCCAGGACGTGACGAACAAGCCGGTGGAAGGCATGAAGCCCTACACCGCGCTGCAACTGGAGGGCCGTGACATCTACATTCGCGAAGGCTGCGTACAGTGCCACTCGCAGATGATCCGCCCGTTCCGCGCCGAGACCGAGCGCTACGGCCACTACTCGGTCGCCGGCGAAAGCGTGTGGGACCACCCGTTCCTGTGGGGCTCCAAGCGTACCGGCCCGGACCTGGCCCGCGTTGGCGCGCGCTACTCGGACGACTGGCACCGCGCGCACTTGTACAACCCGCGCAACGTGGTGCCCGAGTCGAAAATGCCGGCCTACCCGTGGCTGGTCACCGCCGCCGTCGACAGCAGCCACACCGAGACCAAGTTGAAAGTGATGCGCACCCTCGGCGTGCCCTACACCGACGACGACATCAGTGGCGCCGTCGCCAGCCTCAAGGGCAAGACCGAGATGGACGCGCTGGTGTCGTACCTGCAAGTGCTCGGCACTGCCATCAAGAGCAAGAGGTGAGCCATGGGATTTGAATTCGATGCGGGCACCATCCGCGGCCTTGGCACGCTGGTGGTCGCCATCGCCTTTATCGGCCTGTCGCTGTGGGTGTTCAACAACCGGCGCAATGCGGAATTCGAGCAGGCGCGCCTGCTGCCGTTCGCCGATGAACCCTCTCCATCCGACGCTCAAGAAGAGCCTGCAATAAGGAGCACTCGGCCATGACCCTATTCTGGAGTACATGGATCTGCGTACTGACCCTCGGCAGCCTGATCGGCCTGACCTGGCTGTTGATCGGCACCCGCAAGGGCGAGACCAAGGGCAGCGTCGACCAGACCATGGGCCACGCCTTCGACGGTATCGAGGAATACGACAACCCGCTGCCCCAATGGTGGTTCATGCTGTTCGCCGGCACCCTGGTGTTTGCGGTCGGCTATTTGATCCTCTACCCGGGCCTGGGCAACTGGAAAGGCGTGTTGCCGGGCTATGAAGACGGCTGGACCCAGACCAAGGAATGGGACAAGGAAATGGCCAAGGCCGACGCCAAGTTCGGGCCGATCTTCGCCAAATTCTCGGCCATGCCCGTGGAAGAAGTGGCCAAAGACCCGCAAGCGCTGAAAATGGGCGGTCGCCTGTTTGCCTCCAACTGCGCGGTGTGCCACGGCTCGGATGCCAAGGGCGCGTTTGGCTTCCCGAACCTGGCGGACAACATCTGGCGCTGGGGCGGCTCGGCCGAAGCGATCAAGACCACCATCCTCAACGGCCGCCACGCGGCGATGCCGGCGTGGGGTGACATGCTTGGCGATGAAGGCGTGAAAAACGTCGCGGCCTATGTTCGTCACGACGTGGCCAAGCTGCCCTTGCCGGCCAACAGCACCGCAGACCTGGCAGCAGGCCAGGCGGCGTTCAGCACTACCTGTGTCGCCTGCCACGGTCCGGAAGGCCACGGCATGGAAGCCATGGGCGCGCCCGACCTGACCAAACCGGCCGGCTATATCTACGGCACCAGCCTTGCGCAGTTGCAGCAGACTATCCGCCATGGCCGCCAGGGCCAGATGCCCGCGCAGGAAGTGCTGCAGGGCAATGACAAGGTGCACTTGTTGGCGGCCTATGTTTACAGCTTGTCCCACACCGCTGATGGTGCAACGCCAGAAAGCCAACCTGAGTAACCTCTGAGCTGCTGCCCCAATCTGGGGCGGCAGCTCAACCTAGCTGCGCGACCAAGTGTCGCACCCTTCCAAAGCACACCTTTCCCCCCCTCACTTTCGGGTCTACGCTTGTTCCCACAGCGGACCGATCCTGGCGTACGCAACGACATTCGTTGCGACCCCAGAATTTTCCTGTCCACTCGATCAGCTTTCGAATTCTGATTTTGTCCCTACGCGAAACATGGAAAGGGCGCAGAATCTGGCGTGGAACGCATTGATACAGGTCAGCCATTGCGTTGCAATGGCCCCTCGCTTTCTACATACTTGCGGCCGATTTTACCTATAAAAAAACCTAAACCGTGGAACCTTAGAATGAGCACAGCAATCAGTCCGACTGCTTATAACTATAAGGTAGTCCGCCAGTTCGCCATCATGACGGTGGTCTGGGGGATCCTTGGCATGGGGCTCGGGGTGTTCATCGCCTCGCAACTGGTTTGGCCGGAATTGAATTTCGGTTTGCCATGGACGACCTTTGGCCGCCTGCGCCCGCTGCACACCAACCTGGTGATCTTCGCCTTCGGTGGATGTGCATTGTTTGCCACCTCCTACTATGTCGTGCAGCGAACCTGCCAGACGCGACTGATCTCCGACAGCCTCGCGGCCTTCACCTTCTGGGGTTGGCAAGCGGTCATCGTGAGCGCCATCGTCACCCTGCCGCTGGGGTACACCACCACCAAGGAATACGCCGAGCTGGAATGGCCGATCGCCATTTTGCTCGCCATCGTATGGGTGACCTATGCCGTGGTGTTCTTCGGCACCATCGTCAAGCGCAAGACCAAGCACATCTACGTGGGCAACTGGTTCTACGGCGCGTTCATCCTGGTGACGGCGATGCTGCACATCGTCAACCACGCATCGTTGCCGGTGAACCTGTTCAAGTCCTACTCGGCCTACGCCGGGGCCACGGACGCGATGATCCAATGGTGGTACGGCCACAACGCCGTGGGTTTCTTCCTGACCACCGGTTTCCTGGGGATGATGTACTACTTCGTGCCGAAACAGGCCGAACGTCCTATTTACTCGTACCGTTTGTCCATCGTGCACTTCTGGGCACTGATCACCCTGTACATCTGGGCCGGTCCGCACCACTTGCACTACACCGCGCTGCCGGATTGGGCGCAGTCGCTGGGCATGGCGATGTCGATCATCCTGTTGGCCCCGAGCTGGGGCGGCATGATCAACGGCATGATGACCCTGTCGGGCGCCTGGCATAAATTGCGCACCGACCCGATCCTGCGCTTTTTGGTGGTATCGCTGGCGTTCTACGGCATGTCGACCTTCGAAGGGCCGATGATGGCGATCAAGACCGTCAACTCGCTGTCCCACTACACCGACTGGACCATCGGCCACGTACACGCCGGCGCTCTCGGCTGGGTGGCGATGATTTCCATCGGTGCGATCTACCACATGATCCCCCGACTGTTCGGCCGCGTGCAGATGCACAGCGTCGCGCTGATCAACACCCACTTCTGGCTGGCCACCATCGGCACCGTGCTCTACATCGCCTCGATGTGGGTCAACGGCATCACCCAGGGCCTGATGTGGCGTGCGATCAACGATGACGGCACCCTCACCTACTCCTTCGTCGAAGCGCTGCAAGCCAGCCACCCGGGCTATATCGTCCGCGCCCTGGGCGGTGCGTTCTTTGCCGCCGGCATGCTGTTCATGGCCTACAACGTCTGGCGCACCGTGCGTGCCTCGGACCCTGCCGAAGCCGAAGCCGCCGCCAAGATCGCCGTTGTGGGAGCCCACTGATGAAGCATGAAGTAGTCGAGAAGAATATCGGCCTGCTGGCCTTCTTCATGGTCATCGCCGTGAGTATCGGCGGCCTGACCCAGATCGTTCCGCTGTTCTTCCAGGACGTGACCAACAAGCCGGTCGAGGGCATGAAGCCGCGCACCGCGCTTGAACTGGAAGGCCGCGACGTCTACATCGCCAACGGTTGTGTCGGCTGCCACTCGCAGATGATCCGTCCGTTCCGCGCCGAAACCGAACGCTACGGCCACTACTCGGTCGCGGGTGAAAGCGTGTGGGACCACCCGTTCCTGTGGGGTTCCAAGCGTACCGGCCCGGACCTGGCCCGTGTTGGCGGTCGTTACTCCGATGACTGGCAGCGTGCGCACTTGTACAACCCGCGCAACGTGGTGCCTGAGTCGAAAATGCCAGCGTATCCGTTCCTCGTGGAAAACAAGCTCGACGGCAAGGACACCGCGAAGAAGATGGAAGTCTTGCGCACCCTGGGCGTGCCCTACACCGACGAAGACATCGCCGGTGCAGCCGCAGCCGTGAAGGGCAAGACCGAAATGGACGCATTGGTGGCCTACCTGCAAGGCCTGGGCACCATCATCAAAAGCAAACGGTGATTCTTCATGGATATCGGGATGATTCGTGGCCTGGGCACCGTTGTAGTGATGGTGGCCTTTATCGGCCTGGCGTTGTGGGTGTTCAGCCCCAAGCGCAAGTCGGAGTTTGAAGACGCGACCTTGCTGCCCTTTGCGGATGATCCCGAAGCCATCAAGCACGTCGAGCAAGCTTCTAGGAGTAACAAAGAATGACTACGTTCTGGAGTCTGTACGTCACAGTCCTCAGTCTGGGTACCATCTTCGCCCTGACCTGGCTGCTGCTGTCGACCCGCAAGGGCCAGCGCGCCGAGCAAACCGACGAGACCGTCGGCCACTCGTTCGACGGCATCGAGGAGTACGACAACCCATTGCCGAAATGGTGGTTCATGCTGTTCGTCGGCACCATCATCTTCGCCCTCGGCTACCTGGCGCTGTACCCCGGCCTGGGTAACTGGAAGGGCCTGCTGCCGGGCTACAACTACCTCGACACCGACAAACAAACCCCCTTCGCCAACGGCCAGACCGGCTGGACAGGCGTACACGAATGGGAAAAGGAAATGGCCAAGTCGGATGCCAAGTTCGGCCCGATCTTCGCCAAATTCGCGTCGATGCCGATTGAGGAAGTGGCCAAGGACCCGCAAGCCTTGAAGATGGGCGGCCGCCTGTTCGCCTCCAACTGCTCGGTGTGCCACGGTTCCGACGCCAAAGGCGCCTATGGCTTCCCCAACCTGACCGACGCCGACTGGCGCTGGGGTGGCGAGCCAGCCACCATCAAGGAAACCATCATGAAGGGCCGCCATGCGGTGATGCCGGCCTGGCTGGATATCCTCAAGGAACAAGGCGTCAGCGATGTCGCCGCGTTCGTGGTCACCAACCTTGACGGCCGCAAGCTGCCCGAAGGCGTGAAAGCCGATGTGGCCAACGGCGAGAAACTCTTCGCCGCCAACTGCGTGGCCTGCCACGGCCCGGCCGGCAAAGGCACCCCTGCCATGGGTGCGCCTGACCTGACCCACCCAGGTGCGTTCATCTACGGTTCGAGCTTCGCGCAACTGCAACAGACCATCCGTTGGGGCCGTCAGGGCCAGATGCCAGCGCAGGAACAACTGCAAGGCAATGACAAGGTGCATTTGCTGGCGGCGTATGTGTACAGCTTGTCCCATGGGGATAAGAAGGCTGAAGAGCAGTAAGCCCTTGAAACATCAAAGCCCCGCGCAGCTAAAGCTGGCGGGGCTTTGTTCTTTCTGGCTCTCGGGGTTATGTAAGCAGGAACCCACTACCACTTGTAGCCTAATACTTGCGGTTTGTGACAGCCAAGTAGTAACGTAACTACATCCAGCCTGACGAAGGGGGATTACCCCATGACCATCACGACTATTTCCAGCCGCGAATTCAACCAAGACACAAGTGGTGCCAAAAAAGCTGCCCGCCAAGGGCCGGTTTTTATCACCGATCGCGGCAAGCCTGCCCATGTACTGCTAAGTATTGAGGACTACCAGAAACTGACAGGGCTCAACGCCGATATCGTTGATCTCCTGGTGATGCCGGAAGCGGCCGATATCGACTTCGAAACCGAACGCGCCGTAATCACTCATCGACCTGTGGATCTCTCTTGATGTACCTACTCGACACCAACGTTATTTCCGAACTGCGCAAACCCCTTGCTGATCCAAAAGTGGTCGCCTGGGCCAAAAGTGTGATTGCTCCACGCCTGTTTATTTCGGCGATTACGCTTAAAGAATTGGAGACCGGGGTCTTGCGTATCGAGCGCCGAGACCCGGCACAAGGCAAGGTGCTAAGAACGTGGCTGAAGCGCCATGTAATGCCCGCTTTTGATTCCAGGATTCTGCCGGTGGATACCGCAGTCGCCCTGCGTTGTGCACATCTGCATGTGCCTGACCGGGCCAACGAAAGTGATGCACTGATTGCCGCTACCGCTCTGGTTCACGGGCTGACCGTGGTAACGCGCAACATCAGCGATTTCAAATCCAGCGGCGTTCCACTGATCAATCCATGGGACGAATGACCTGCTTACCCACCAAAACCGTCCATACTTACCAAGTCAATTGATCCAGATCACGTACACCATCAATTGATTTCCCCCAACGCGACCAAAGGTCGCACCCTTTGCACACCATCGGGGGCGTATCATTAGGCCACTGCAACACCCCTAATTTGACCCCGGTTGGCACGTACTGGCCGAGGCAAATCTCCACCGCCGTGGGATGCAATGATGAGCAACCAAATACCGGTACATGACGTTACCCCGCCTGCCAAAACTGTCGACCTCTACGCCTCGCGAGAGAAAATCTACACCCGCGCCTTCACCGGCCTGTTCCGCAATTTGCGCATGCTCGGCGGTGCCGGACTGTTCCTGCTCTACTTCGGCACGGTATGGCTGAACTGGGGTGGCCACCAGGCCGTATGGTGGAACCTGCCGGAGCGTAAGTTCTTTATTTTCGGCGCGACCTTCTGGCCCCAGGATTTCATCCTGCTCTCGGGCATTCTTATCGTCGCGGCATTTGGCCTGTTCTTTATCACCGTGTATGCCGGACGTGTGTGGTGCGGTTATACCTGCCCGCAAAGCGTGTGGACGTGGATCTTCATGTGGTGCGAAAAGGTCACCGAAGGCGACCGCAACCAGCGCATCAAACTCGACAAAGCGCCGATGGGCGCCAACAAGTTCCTGCGCAAGTTCAGCAAGCACACCCTGTGGCTGCTGATCGGTTTTGTCACCGGCATGACCTTTGTCGGCTACTTCTCGCCGATCCGCGAACTGGTGTTCGACTTCTTCACCGGCCAAGCCGATGGCTGGTCGTATTTCTGGGTCGGTTTCTTCACCCTCGCCACCTACGGCAACGCCGGCTGGCTGCGCGAACAGGTGTGTATCTACATGTGCCCGTACGCACGCTTCCAGAGCGTGATGTTCGACAAGGACACCCTGATCGTTTCCTACGATCCGCGCCGTGGCGAGTTGCGTGGCCCGCGCAAAAAAGGCATCGATTACAAGGCCCAGGGCCTGGGGGACTGCATCGACTGCACGATGTGCGTGCAGGTGTGCCCGACCGGTATCGACATCCGCGACGGCCTGCAGATCGAGTGCATCGGCTGTGCAGCGTGTATCGACGCCTGCGACAACATCATGGACAAGATGGACTACCCACGCGGCCTGATCAGCTACACCACCGAGCACAACCTGTCGGGGCAGAAAACCCACAAGCTGCGCCCGCGCCTGATTGGTTATGCACTGGTGCTGCTGGCGATGATCAGCCTGTTGGTGGCAGCGTTCTTCATGCGTTCGCTGGTGGGCTTCGACGTGAGCAAGGACCGTGTGCTGTACCGCGAAAACGCCGAAGGCCGCATCGAAAACGTCTACAGCCTGAAGATCATGAACAAGGACCAGCGCGACCACACTTATGTGCTCGATGCCTCCGGATTGCCAGACCTCAAGCTGCAAGGTCGTCGCGAAATCAAGGTCGCTGCTGGTGATATCGTCAGCATGCCGGTCGAGCTCTCGAGTGCGCCAGAACAGTTGCCGTCGAGTACCAACGAGGTGAAATTCATCCTCACCGATGCCGATGACGCCAGCGTCCATATTGAAGCCAAGAGCCGATTTATCGGCCCACAAGTTCGTTAGAAGAGAGCAGAACAATGTCCGTAGCCACTGCCGCAAGCCCCTGGTACAAGCACCTCTGGCCCTGGATCATCATTGGGATCCTGGCCTGTTCGGTGACGTTGACCCTGTCCATGGTGACCATCGCGGTGAACAACCCGGATAACCTGGTCAACGACAACTACTATGAGGCCGGCAAAGGCATCAACCGCTCCCTGGACCGCGAACTGCTGGCCCAGACCCTGCAACTGCGCGCCAAGGTGCACCTGGATGAACTGACCGGTGAAGTCGAAGTGAACCTCGCCGGCAACAGCAACCCGACCACCCTGGAATTGAACCTGATTTCCCCGACGCAGCCGGAGAAGGATCGCAAGATCAACCTGGCCCGCAGCGACAGCGAACCCGGTCGCTACATCGGCCAGGTCACCGACAAGGTCGAAGGCCGTCGCTTCGTCGAGTTGCTGGGTGTGGAAGGCGACCGTACCTGGCGCATGTTCGAAGAAGAACAGGTCAGCCACGACAAGGACTTGCTGCTGGGCGATGAACCGTTGCAGGGTGCCGAAGACCTGAAAAAATAAACACCTGCGCTTCGCGCATCGCCGGCAAGCCAGCTCCTACAAGGGACCGCGTTAGACCTGTAGGAGCCGGATTGCCGGCGATGAGGCCTTCCCAGCCGACTAAGATTCATACCCATGACCAGCCCAATCCCCTGCTACCACTGCGCCCTGCCTGTTCCGCCGGGCAGCCGCTTCACCGCAGTGATCCTCGGCGAACGCCGCGAGCTCTGTTGCCCAGGCTGCCAGGCGGTGGCCGAAGCCATTGTGGCCGGCGGCCTGGAAAGCTACTACCAGCACCGTAGCGAAGCCTCGGCCAACCCCGAGGCATTGCCGGTGCAACTGGTGGATGAGCTGGCGCTGTACGACCGCGCCGACGTGCAAAAACCCTTTGTGCGCCACGAAGGCGAACTCGCCGAAGCCACCCTGTTGATGGAAGGCATCAGCTGCGCGGCCTGCGGCTGGCTGATCGAAAAACACCTGCGCAGCCTGCCCGCCGTGGCCGAGGCGCGGCTGAACCTGTCCAACCATCGACTGCAAGTGCGTTGGGCCGACGGCCAACTGCCGCTGAGCCAACTGCTCAGCGAGTTGCGCCACATCGGTTACGCCGCCCATCCCTATCAGCCGGACCGCGCCGCCGAGCAACTGGCCAGCGAAAACCGTCTGGCCCTGCGCCAACTGGGCGTGGCCGGGCTGCTGTGGTTCCAGGCGATGATGGCAACCATGGCCACCTGGCCGGAATTCAATATCGATCTGAGCCCGGAGCTGCACGTGATCCTGCGCTGGGTGGCAATGTTTCTGACAACGCCCATCGTGTTCTACAGCTGCGCACCGTTTTTCAAGGGCGCTATGCGCGACGTACGCACGCGTCACCTGACCATGGACGTTTCGGTGTCATTGGCTATCGGTGGCGCCTATCTGGCGGGGATCTGGACCGCGATCACTGGCGTGGGCGAGCTGTATTTCGATGCGGTGGGCATGTTTGCGCTGTTCCTGTTGGCCGGTCGCTACCTTGAGCGCCGCGCCCGCGAGCGCACGGCCGCCGCCACCGCACAGTTGGTGAACCTGTTGCCCGCCTCGTGCCTGCGGCTCAAGGCCGATGGCCAGAGTGAACGCATCCTGCTCCCGGAACTGGCACTGGGCGATCGCGTCCTGGTGCATCCAGGCGCTGTGCTGCCAGCAGATGGCGTGATCCTTGATGGGCAATCGAGCATCGATGAATCCCTGCTCACCGGCGAGTACCTGCCGCAACCCCGCCAGACCGGCGACGCGGTCACCGCAGGCACCCTCAATGTCGAAGGCGCGCTGACCGTCGAAGTACGCGCCTTGGGCCACGACACACGCTTGTCCGCCATCGTGCGCCTGCTGGAGCGGGCCCAGGCCGAGAAACCGCGCCTGGCGCAGATCGCCGACCGTGCCGCGCAGTGGTTCCTGTTGTGCTCGTTGATCGCCGCAGTGTTGATCGGCCTGCTGTGGTGGGAACTGGATTCGTCGCGGGCGTTCTGGATTGTGCTGGCGATGCTGGTGGCGACCTGCCCCTGCGCGCTGTCCCTCGCCACACCCACCGCCCTCACCGCCGCCACCGGCACCTTGCACAAACTGGGCCTGCTGTTGACCCGCGGGCATGTGCTGGAAGGGCTGAACCAGATCGATACAGTGATCTTCGACAAGACCGGCACCCTCACCGAAGGACGCCTGGCATTAAGAACCATCCGCCCCCTGGGCAGCTTGAGCACCGACCTGTGCCTGAGCCTCGCCGCTGCCCTGGAAAACCGCTCCGAACACCCGATTGCCCGCGCCTTTGGCCGTGCGCCACTGGCCGCCGATGAAGTGATCAGTTCGCCAGGGCTGGGCCTTGAAGGGCGTGTCGGCGAGCGCGTATTGCGCATTGGCCAACCGGGTTTTGTCTGTGAACTCAGTGGTTGCCCGATCCCAGCCGCGCCTGAGGTTTCGGGCCAATGGCTGCTGCTCGGCGACCGTGAAGGCGCCCTGGCCTGGTTCGTCCTCGATGACCGTCTGCGCAGTGACGCGCCGGCCCTGCTCGCCGCGTGCAAGGCACGTGGCTGGCGCACGCTGTTGCTGTCCGGCGACAGTTCGCCGATGGTCGCCAGCGTCGCCGCCGAACTGGGGATCGACGAGGCCCACGGCGGCTTGCGCCCCGATGACAAGCTGCACGTACTGCAACAACTGCACAAGGAAGGCCGCAAGGTATTGATGCTCGGCGACGGGATCAACGATGTGCCAGTCCTCGCCGCCGCCGATATCAGCGTGGCCATGGGCACGGCCACCGACCTGGCCAAGACCAGCGCCGACGCGGTCTTGCTGTCCAACCGCCTGGACGCCCTCGTACAAGCCTTTACCCTGGCGCGGCGCACCCGCCGAGTGATCATTGAAAACCTGCTGTGGGCCGGGCTGTACAATGGCCTTATGCTGCCGTTCGCCGCCCTGGGTTGGATCACCCCGATCTGGGCCGCAGTGGGCATGTCCCTCAGTTCGTTGACCGTGGTGCTCAATGCCCTGCGCCTGACTCGCCTGCCGAGCGCGCCAGCGGTCCGAGCCCCCTCAGTAACCCGCCCGCTGCCGGTGTGAGCCGCACGGCCATGGAGTGCAGATGCCAGCTTTATACGTGATGATTCCGGCGGCGCTGCTGTTAGTGGGCGTGGCTATCTACATCTTCTTCTGGGCGGTGGACAGCGGTCAGTACGACGACCTCGACGGCCCGGCCCATAGCGTGCTGTTCGACGACCAGGACCCGAACCACCTGGCCGGCATCGAAGAGGCCAACCACCCCGAACAACCGCCCAAAGACCCGCCCCATGCTTGAACTGGCGCCACTGCTGGTCTCCGCGCTGATCCTCGGCCTGCTCGGCGGCGGCCATTGCCTGGGCATGTGCGGCGGCCTGATGGGCGCGCTGACCCTGGCCATCCCCAAGGAGCAGCGTGGTCGCCGGTTTAAACTGCTGCTGGCCTACAACCTTGGGCGCATCTTCAGCTATACCGCTGCCGGGGTGTTGATCGGCCTGGCCGGTTGGGCAGTGGCGAACAGCCCGGCGGCGATGTTCATGCGCGTACTGGCCGGGTTGCTATTGATCAGCATGGGCCTGTACCTGGCCGGCTGGTGGAGCGGCCTGACCCGTATCGAAAGCCTCGGACGCGGCCTGTGGCGCTACATACAGCCAGTCGCCAACCGTTTGCTGCCGGTGTCCAGCGTACCGCGCGCCTTGCTGCTGGGCGCGCTGTGGGGCTGGTTGCCGTGCGGGTTGGTCTACAGCACGTTGCTGTGGGCGGCGAGCCAGGGCAATGCGCTGGACAGCGGGTTGCTGATGCTGGCATTCGGGCTGGGCACTTGGCCGGTGCTGTTGGCTACCGGCCTGGCCGCCGAACGGGTCACGGCATTATTGCGCAAACGCAGCGTGCGGATGACCGGTGGCGTGCTGGTCATACTCTTCGGTATCTGGACGTTGCCCGGCCCGCACCAGCACTGGCTAATGGGCCACTAGCGCCCTGCCTCGTAAGTACGATCGTTTTTGACGAGTGGCCGTTGTCGTCAGGCAAGGCGCCGCGACGACTCATAGCTGGCTATGGGGAGGAGCGGCAACGCAGCATGACGGCAACAGACGCCGTCAAAAACGATCAGTACTTGCGAGGCAGGGCGCTCGGCGCCATGTGGCATAGCGCCGCTCCCCGTTGATGCAAATCAAGATGCCATCCCTGCCACGCCCCTAGACTCGGCCCACTAGCCTATCCGGGGGAACGCCCGCATGCTCGACGCCATTCGTTGGGACACCAATCTGATTCACCGCTACGACCTGGCGGGACCGCGTTACACGTCCTACCCCACCGCCGTACAATTCGACAGCCAGGTCGGCACTTTCGACCTGCTCCACGCCCTGCGCGACAGCCGCAAAGCCGTGCGACCGTTGTCGCTGTATGTGCATGTGCCGTTCTGCGCGAACATCTGCTACTACTGCGCTTGCAACAAGGTCATCACCAAGGACCGTGGCCGCGCCCAGGCCTACCTGCAACGCCTGGAGCAAGAGATCCAACTGGTGGCCTGCCACCTCGATCCGAAACAGCGGGTTGAGCAACTGCACTTCGGCGGCGGCACCCCGACCTTTCTCAGCCACGATGAACTGCGCCAGGTCATGGGCTGCCTGCGCCAGCACTTCAATCTGCTGGATGACGATTCCGGCGACTACGGCATCGAGATCGACCCCCGTGAAGCGGACTGGGCGACCATGGGCCTGCTGCGTGAACTTGGCTTCAACCGCGTGAGCATCGGCCTGCAAGACCTTGACCCCGAGGTGCAACGGGCAGTGAATCGCCTGCAGAGCCTGGAGGAAACCCGTGCGGTCATCGATGCGGCGCGCACCCTGCAATTTCGCTCGATCAATGTCGACCTGATCTACGGCTTGCCCAAGCAAACACCGATCAATTTTGCGCGCACTGTAGAAGAAGTCATCAGGCTGCAACCCGATCGTCTGTCGGTGTTCAATTACGCGCATCTGCCGGAGCGTTTCATGCCCCAGCGGCGTATCAGCACCGACGAACTGCCCTCCCCTGCGTCAAAGCTCTTGATGCTGCAAACCACCATCGAGCAACTGACCCAGGCCGGCTACCGCTACATCGGCATGGACCATTTCGCCCTGCCCGACGACGAGTTGGCCATTGCCCAGGAAGAAGGCACCCTGCAACGCAACTTCCAGGGCTACACCACCCACGGCCATTGCGACTTGATCGGGCTCGGGGTGTCGGCGATCAGCCAGATCGGTGACCTGTACTGCCAGAACAGCAGCGACCTCAACGGCTACCAGAACACCCTGGCCGGCGCGCAACTGGCTACCAGTCGCGGCCTGGTCTGCACCACGGACGATCGGTTGCGGCGGGAAGTAATCCAGCAGTTGATCTGCAATTTCAGCCTGGCATTCGAGACGATCGAGCAGGCCTTCAACATCGACTTTCGCGGGTATTTCGACGACATCTGGCCGCAACTGACGGCGATGGCCGAGGATGGCCTGATCGAACTCGACGCCCAAGGCATTCGCGTATTGCCAGCCGGGCGACTGCTGGTGCGTTCGGTGTGCATGGTGTTCGATGCCTATCTGGAGCACCAGAACAGGCAGCGATTTTCCCGGGTGATTTGATTACATCGACAGCGAGGCAGTCTTCATCGAATCCTCGGCACTCATCCCTTTCATCGACTTAGCGAGTGAAGTCTGGGCCGACATCAGGCCCGCCTGCAGAGAACTGATCTCGCTCTGCAAAGCGCTGGCCTTTGCGCGGGCCTCTTCAGGGGAAAGATTAGTGGCCGCTGCAAGGGCCGCCAGCTCAGCCTGTTTTTCGGCGATCTGTTGTTTCAACTGGCGGATCATTTTCAGCACCTGTTTGACGTTGTCGTCCAGGCCACTTTCATCGATATCCGCATTGGAGCTCTTGGCTGCACCGGCGGCCTTGAATGCATCGGCGGAAATAGTCACCGTCACACCTTCGACCACTTTGGGTGCGCTGGTCGTTTCAACCTCAGGTGCTTTTTCCTGGGCCTCAGCCGCTGGCTTTGCATCCGGCACCGTCGGAATGCGGATGGCAGGGTTGTAGGCAGCTATAACAGACATGATCCAAGCTCCGACTCAATAGGTATGCCTGCTGTATCGACCTCGATACAAAAACCTTTATACCGCTGCCGGTTTTTTGTACAAGCTGGCCTCACCGCCCCCCAGTGCGTTACCCTTACGTCTTATGTGTGTTTTCCCACAAGGATTTAAGAAATGTCCGAGCCAGTTAAACTGCGCGCTCACAGCCAGGCTCATTGCAAGGATTGCAGCCTGGCGCCCCTCTGCTTGCCACTTTCGTTGAATTTGGAAGACATGGATGCGCTGGACGACATCGTTAAACGTGGCCGCCCGCTGAAAAAAGGCGAGTTCCTGTTTCGCCAGGGCGACAAGTTCGATTCCGTTTATGCAGTACGTTCGGGTGCGTTGAAGACGTTCAGCCTGAGCGACAGTGGCGAAGAGCAGATCACCGGTTTCCACCTGCCCAGTGAACTGGTGGGCTTGTCGGGCATGGACACCGAGATTCACCCAGTGTCGGCCCAGGCGCTGGAGACTACGTCCGTTTGCGAAATCCCCTTCGAACGCCTGGACGAACTGGCCCTGCAGTTGCCGCAACTGCGCCGTCAGTTGATGCGTGTGATGAGCCGCGAGATCCGTGACGACCAGCAAATGATGCTGCTGCTGTCGAAGAAAACCGCCGACGAGCGCATCGCGACCTTCCTGGTCAACCTGTCGGCGCGGTTCCGTGCCCGTGGTTTCTCGGCCAACCAGTTCCGCCTGAGCATGTCGCGCAATGAAATCGGCAACTACCTGGGCCTCGCGGTGGAAACCGTGTCCCGCGTGTTTACCCGCTTCCAGCAAAACAAACTGATCGCCGCCGAAGGTAAAGAAGTGCATATCCTCGACCCGATCCAGTTGTGTGCGCTGGCCGGTGGCTCGCTAGAAGGTTGATGCAGACACTTGCGGCCGCGCCAACCGGCAAAGCCGCAGGTATACTTCGAGTCCGTTTCCAGCCCCAGGACTCTTCGACGATGACCTTCGATTCGTTCGACATCAAATCCCTGATCCGCCCCGTCATCGACTTCCCCAAGCCTGGGGTGATCTTCCGTGACATCACGCCATTGTTCCAATCGCCCCGCGCCCTGCGCCTGGTGGCGGACAGCTTTGCCCATCGGTATGTCGAGGCCGAGTTCACGCATATCGGCGCGATGGATGCGCGGGGTTTCCTGATCGGTTCGATCATCGCCTACCAACTGAACAAGCCGCTGATCCTGTTCCGCAAGCAAGGCAAGCTGCCGGCTGACGTGCTGGCCGAGGGTTACCAGACCGAGTACGGCGAAGCGTTCCTCGAAGTGCATGCCGACAGCCTGTGCGAGGGCGATTCGGTATTGATGTTCGATGACTTGATCGCCACCGGCGGCACCCTGATTGCAGCGGCAAACCTGGTGCGGCGCATGGGCGCGAAGATCTTTGAAGCGGCGGCGATTATTGATCTGCCGGAACTGGGTGGGTCGCAGCGTCTGGAAGACATGGGGATTCCGACGTTTTGTTTGACGCAATTTGCGCTGACCGAACAGTAACAGTTGCCTGGGCGGGCCTCATCGCGGGCAAGCCCGGATCCTACATTTGATCGCATTCACAGATATGACTGTGTGACCCCAATCAAAAGTGGGAGCTGGCTTGCCAGCGATGAGGCCCGAAAGACCAGCAACGATCACAAACCCATCTGCTTGCAGATGATCTCGTTCATCACCTCCCGCGTCCCCCCGCCAATCGACAGGATGCGGTTATCCCGATACAGCCGTTCCACCAGGCTGCCGCGCATATAGCCCTGTCCACCGAGAATCTGCACCGCGTCGTAGGTGACGCGGTCGGCGGTGTCAGTGGCAAGGTTCTTGGCCATGGATATCTCCTTGATCACGCTGATACCGGCGGCCATCTTTGCTGCCTGCCGGTAGGTGAATTCGCGGGAGACTTCCACGGCGGTGGCCATCTCTGCCAGGCGATGCTTGATCACCTGGAATTTGCCGATGGGTTTGCCGAAGGCTTCGCGCTCGGCGGCCCATTTGAGGCTTTCCTCTAGGGCCAACTGCGCGGTCATGTTGGCCATGAGCGCCAGGGCCAGGCGCTCGCTCTGGAAGTTGCCCATGATGCAGGCAAAGCCCATGTTTTCAGCGCCGATCAGGTTGCCGACGGGCACGCGGCAATCGTCGAAGAACAACTCAGCGGTGTCCGAGGCCCACCAGCCCATTTTCTTCAGAGGCTGGCCAACGGTAAAACCGGGGGTGTCTTTTTCGATCAGCAGCAGGCTGATGCCGCCAAAGCCCGGTCCACCCGTGCGCACGGCCACGGTGTAGAAATCGGCGCGGCTGCCGCTGGTGATGAAGGTCTTGCTGCCGCTGACGCGGTAATGGTCGCCCTCGCGAACGGCACGGGTTTGCAGGCTGGCCACATCCGAACCGCCGCCCGGCTCGGTGACCGCCAGGGCGATGATCTTTTCACCGGACAGGACCTGCGGCGCTACGCGCTCGCGCACCTCGGGCCGGGCCCATTTGACGATAGGCGGCAAGCCAATATCCAATGAACCCAACCCCGCCACCACGCCGCCAGAGCCGCAACGCATCAATTCTTCGCTGGCAGCCACCTTGGCGAACAGATCACCTTCATGACTGCCACCGAGAGCTTCGGGGTAACCGATGCCAAGAATCCCCGCCGCGCCTGCCTTGAGGTACAGCTCGCGGGGAAAGCTTTCCGCCTCCTCCCACTGTTCGATGCCCGGCAACATCTCGCGCTCGACGAAACGGCGCACGCTGTCGCGAACCAATTGGTGGCTGGGGTCGAAGTAGTCCTGATAGGCAGACATCGGCAAGCTCCACGGTGAGGTGGAGCGAACTTACCAAGCGCTTGCTTGGTTATCAAGCTGTACGAAAAATCCACTGACAGCACAAAACCAATGTGGGAGCTGGCTTGCCTGCGATGCAGGCACCGAGGTGTATCAGTTACACCGTGGTGATGCTATCGCAGGCAAGCCAGCTCCCACATTTGTTCTGCGGTGAACCTTAGAGGGCGATAGGTTTGCGGCCGGCGAAGGAATGCGCCAACGTGCCACCGTCCACCAACTCCAACTCGCCACCCAACGGCACGCCATGGGCAATACGCGAGGTGATCAGGCCTTTGTTGGTCAGCAATTGCGCAATGTAGTGCGCGGTCGCCTCACCTTCCACCGTCGGGTTGGTGGCCAGGATCACTTCAGTGAAAGTGCCCTGTCCTTCAATGCGCGCCACCAGTTGCGGAATGCCGATGGCTTCCGGGCCCAGGCCGTCCAGCGGCGACAGGTGGCCCTTGAGTACGAAGTAACGGCCGCGATAGCCGGTCTGCTCCACCGCGTACACATCCATCGGCCCTTCTACCACGCACAGCAGCGTGTCGTCGCGGCGTGGGTCGGCGCATTGCGGGCAGAGTTCTTCTTCAGTGAGGGTGCGACACTGGCGACAGTGACCGACACCGGTCATGGCCTGGCTCAAGGCCTGGGCCAACCGGGCGCCGCCGCTGCGATCACGCTCCAGCAGTTGCAGCGCCATACGCTGGGCGGTTTTCTGGCCGACACCCGGCAAAATGCGCAGCGCGTCGATCAGTTGGCGAATCAGGGGGCTGAAGCTCATGGGCGAAGGGTCCGACAAAACAACGAGACGCGGTTTATACCCGCGCCCCGGATAAGCGTCAAATGCGCACGACCAACTTGCCGAAGTTGCGCCCTTCCAACAGACCGATAAAGGCCTCGGGCGCCCGCTCCAGGCCCTCGACCACATCCTCGCGGAACTTGATCTTGCCGTCGCGCACCCACGGCGCCATGGCGCTTTGGAATTCGGGCTGGCGATCACCGTAGTCATCGAACACGATAAAGCCCTGGATCCGCACGCGCTTGGTCAGCAGCGTGCGCTGCAGGGCCGGCAACCGGTCGGGTCCGCTGGGTGCTTCATGGGCGTTGTAGCCGGCGATCAACCCGCACAGCGGAATCCGGGCCTTGGGATTGAGCAAGGGCACCACGGCGTCGAATACCTTGCCGCCGACGTTCTCGAAATAGATATCGACGCCCTTGAAGCAGGCGTGGGCCAATTCGTCGGCGAAGTGTGCACTTTTGTGGTCGACGCAGGCATCGAAGCCCAACTCCTCCACCACGTAGCGGCACTTGTCCGCGCCCCCTGCGATCCCGACCACGCGCAAGCCTTTGAGCTTGGCCACCTGCCCCACCACCGAGCCCACTGCGCCGGACGCTGCGGCGACGACCAGGGTTTCCCCGGTTTTGGGCTGGCCAATATCCATCAGGCCCATGTAGGCGGTCATGCCCGGCATGCCCAGCACACCCAGGGCCATGGACGGGCTGGCCAGGCCCTTGGGCACCGGCATCAGGTTCCGGCCATCGGAAATACTATGGCTCTGCCAGCCGGTGGAACCGACTACCAGGTCACCCACTTCGAATTTCGGATTGCGCGATTGCTCGATACGGCTGACAGCGCCACCGGTCATCACTTCATCGATTTCCACCGGAGCGGCGTAGGACGGTGCGTCGCTCATACGTCCACGCATGTAAGGATCCAGAGACAGGTACAACGTCTTCAGCAGGACTTGGCCGTCTGCCAACTCCGGTAGATTCACGCGCTCCAGGCGGAAATTTTCCGGGGTCGGTGCGCCTTGGGGGCGTGAGACCAGGACAATGCGCTGGTTCAGGGTTGGTTCTTGAGGCATGAAAGGGCTCCTTTATCGAATCCATCGGTATAGGGTGCAGACCATGCGTGCCGTGCCAGGGTTCGATCAGATTCGGCACAAACAAAAATGCCAGGCACAAGGCCTGGCATTGGAGTCTAGCTAAAGCTGCCGGATCAGAACGGCAGCTTCATGCCCGGTGGCAATTGCATGCCAGCGGTCACACCGCCCATTTTTTCCTGGCTGTTGGCTTCGATCTTGCGCACGGCGTCGTTGACGGCGGCAGCGAACAAGGCTTCGAGCATTTCCAGGTCATCTTCACCGACGCCTGGCAGTACGCTTGGGTCGATGCTCACGCGCTTGATGTCGTGACGACCGGTCATCACCACGCTGACCATATCGCCACCGGCTTTACCGGTGACTTCGGCGTTGGCCAGTTCTTCCTGCATCTTGGCCATTTTTTCCTGCATCTGCTGCGCCTGCTTCATCAGGCCGGCCATGCCACCTTTCATCATGGGAATCACCTCAAAGTACGTGGATCAAGTTAGTAGCCCGGTGTCAGGACGCCTGGGGCACCGGGGCTTCGACAGGTTCAATAGTATCGTGACGGACGACCGCACCGAACTGTTGCATCATTTGCTGGATGAGCGGATCACCGTGGATCGAGTCCTCGGCCTCACGCTGACGGTTGATACGCCGGCGGGTCGCGGCCTGGGCCGGGGTTTCCTGCTCCGGCTTGATCAGCTCGATGGTAATGGTCAGCGTGCGCTCATGGTACTGGTTCAGTGCGTCGTTCAGGCGGCGTTGCTGGGTCGCGTTGAACAGGGCGCTGTGGGCCGGGTCCAGGTGCAGCAGCCAGTGATCGCCATCGATGGAAATCAGCGTGCAGTTGGCGGCGATGCTACCGGTCATGCCGGAAATCGGCAGCTTCGGAAACAATTCCAGCCATTGCAGGGCCAGGCCAGTGGCCGGCGCGGCAGCGGGTTCCGCCTCAGGCTCGGGGGCCGGCTCGGCGGTGTGTTCGCTGGCCAGATCGTCCAAGTAGCTGTAGGCCGAATCCATGTCCGGCTCGATGTAGTCTTCGTCCAGCGGCGGTTCGTCGTCGAGGTCGATGCCCGGCGTGGCGGCTTCCACTTGGGCCACGGTCGGCTCGGGAACCGGCGCCGACACCCATTCGGGCGCGTCCGGCACCACACTGTCCGGAGTCGGCGTGGGCATCGGGGTCAGCTCGGGCTGCTCGCCGATGGTTTCCAGCACGGGCTCCACGGCGGGCGCTTGCTCGGCTTCGACTTCAGCGTCTACCGGGTCATTCCAAGGCAGGTCTACGACCGGTTCAGGTTCGACGACGGGTTCCGGCTCGATCACCGGCGCAGCGACCACAGGCTCAGGCTCGGGCGCCGCAGCAACCGGCGCAGGCGCAGCAACCACTGGCGCAACCACCGCCGCGCCAGCCACTGGTTTGGCGGAATCAACTGTGGCCTGGCTGATCCCCACTGGCTTTAGCGGCTGTCTCGGCGCATCGGCCGCATCGGCGGGCCGGAACGCCAGCATCCGCAGCAGCACCATTTCAAAGCCACCGCGCGGGTCGGGCGCCAGGGGCAGGTCGCGGCGGCCAATCAGGCCCATCTGGTAGTAGAACTGCACATCTTCGGCCGGCAACGCCTGGGCCAGGGCCAACACACGGTCGCGGTCACCATGGCCGTTGTCGACACCTTCAGGCAGCGCCTGGGCGATGGCAACGCGGTGCAGCACATTGAGAATTTCCGAGAGCACGCCGTTCCAGTCCGGGCCTTGCTCCGACAGGTGACGCACAGCTTCGAGCAACGCCTTGGCGTCGCCTTCGATCAGCGCGTGCAGCACGTCGAAAACCTGGCCGTGGTCGAGGGTGCCAAGCATGGCGCGAACATCGGCGGCCATGACCTTGCCTTCACCAAAGGCGATGGCCTGGTCGGTGAGGCTCATGGCATCACGCATCGAGCCATCGGCAGCGCGGCCGAGCAGCCACAGCGCGTCGTCTTCGAATGGTACGTTCTCGACGCCCAGCACGTGGGTCAAATGCTCGACCACCCGCTCAGGGGTCATGTTTTTCAGTGAGAACTGCAAGCACCGCGACAGAATCGTTGCAGGAAGTTTCTGCGGGTCGGTGGTGGCCAGGATGAATTTGACGTAGGGCGGCGGCTCTTCCAGGGTTTTCAACAGGGCGTTGAAGGAATGGCTGGAGAGCATGTGCACTTCGTCGATCAGGTAGACCTTGAAGCGGCCACGACTCGGCGCGTACTGCACGTTGTCGAGCAGCTCGCGGGTGTCTTCGACCTTGGTGCGGCTCGCGGCGTCGATCTCGATCAGGTCGACGAAACGCCCTTCGTCGATTTCCTTGCACACCGAACAGGTGCCGCACGGCGTTGAAGTGATACCGGTTTCACAGTTCAGGCATTTGGCGATAATGCGCGCAATGGTGGTTTTGCCCACCCCCCGCGTACCAGTGAACAGGTAGGCGTGGTGCAGCCGCTGGCTGTCCAAGGCATTGATCAGAGCCTTGAGCACATGGGTCTGGCCGACCATTTCGCGGAACGAGCGCGGACGCCATTTACGTGCAAGAACCTGATAACTCATCGAAAACCGTCGCAACTGGGAAACAGAAGCCGGTAATGCTAGCGGAGCAAGGGGGAAATTGCATCCGGCACGCTTGCCTAATCTGACTAAGCTCATGTGACTGGCCCCGAAAAGGCCTGAACCCGGAGAGCTTATGCGCGCAGTCCTGGGCGTTTTATGGATGATTGCCACGGCCAGCCTTGCAGCGCCCGCACCGCTGCGCTTCTCGGTTTCCGACAGTTGGGCGATGCCCATGGTGCAACTGGAAGATGGCCGGCCTACCCAGGGCATTTTGTATGACGTGATGTTAAGCCTGGCCACCCAGGTCGGCCGCCCTGCGCAATTCCATGTACTGGCACGGGCGCGCATCTCCAGCGCCATGGAACACGGTGATATCGATGTGCGCTGTTATGTCACCCAGGCCTGGGTCGACGACCAGTCCGGCGACTACACCTGGAGCATTCCGCTGATGGTGCAGCGCAACCTGTTGGTCAGCACCCACATTCCCCCGCAACCCATACACATCGACAAGCTCGCGCCGCAAGCCATCGGCACCGTGCTCAATTACCGCTACGTCACCCTCGACCCGCTGTTTGCCGGCGGCCAACTCAGCCGCGACGATGCGCGCAGCGAAGAGCAGGTGCTGCAAAAACTGGTGGCCGGGCGTTTCAAGTTCGCAGTGATCAATGAATGGATACTCGACCGCTTCAACCAGCGGATGCCGGTGGGCAAACGCCTGCACAAGGTGGCGGTGATCAATGAACAGAACCTGGGCTGCACCGTACGCAATGACCCGAACGTGCCGGTGCAGTTGATCCTGCGTACCTTGTTGCGGATGAAGATGTCGGGCGAGATCGACCAGATCATCCAGCTGTACACCGGAGAGACCGCAGCCAACGTCCCTCAAGACTGATGGCAGCTACGCTGGCCAACACAATCACACCGCCCAGCACCACTTGCAGGGTGATATGTTCACCCAGCAGCGTCGCCGCCATCGTCATGGCCACGGGCGGGATCAGGTACATCGCCACCGAGGCACGACTGACCTCGACATGTTTCAACACATAACCCCAGGCCAGGTACGCCAGGGCACTGGGGAAGATCCCCAGCACCAGCACCGCGAGGTTTTCCGGCAATGGCGCCTGCATCATGGCAGCGGGCAGGCCCGGTAGATTCACGCAAAGCATCAAGGTGCCCGCCCACACCATGTAGCACGCCATGGTCAACGGGCTATAGCGATGGGCATAGTGTTTCTGGATGGCGAAGTACAGGCTCCACGACACCGCCGCCAACAGGATCAACAAACCGCGCGGGTCGATATCGCCCAGGCCGTGATCGCCCCAGATCACCACCAGCACACCCAGCAGGCCGAGCAACACACAGCTCCAACGCCAGACGCTGATCCGCTCCTTCAAGCAGAAGAACGCGATTAACACACTGAACAGTGGCGCCGATTGCGCCAGCACGCTGGACGCCGCTGCCGTCACGAATTGCTGTCCGTAATTGAGGCTGGTGTGATGCAGGAACACCCCGAAAAAACTCAACACCAGCAGCCACGGCAGATCCCGCAGGCGCGGCCGGCCAATGCCCATCACCAGTGCCACACCCGCCATGAACATCGAGGCAATCAAGAACCGCAGCAACGCCAACTGGCCAGGGCTGTAGCTGTGCAGCCCCATGTGCACGCCAATCGGCGAATAGGCCCAACAGAGGATGACGCTGGCGATGACTAGCGTAAGCTTCAGGGGTGACGGGGTGTTCATCGACGGCATCCGAAAACAGAGAAGGAATACCGTCAGTCTTGGCCTGCACAAGACGCAGGACAATTAACCGTTTCTGACTTCTGAAATCACTGGAACTGAGCAATGGAACTGGCCCAACTGAAAATGGTGCGAGCCGTAGCGCAAACCGGCAGCGTGGCCCAGGCCGCCGTGCACTTGCATTGCGTGCCGTCCAACATCACTACGCGGATCAAGCAGCTGGAAAGCGAGTTGGGCACGCCGCTGTTCATCCGAGCCGGGCGTGGGTTGGCGATCAGTGCGGCGGGGGAGATTTTCCTCGAATACTGCGAACGCATCCTGGCCTTGGTGGACGAATCCAAACGCGCCGTGGACGCCAACGCCATACCCCGTGGCACGCTGCGCATCGGCGCAGTGGAGTCCAGCGCCAGTGGCCGTCTGCCGCCGCTGCTGGCGGAATACCACCGACGCTACCCGGATGTCAGCCTGGAACTGGTGACCGGCGCCTGGGGCGAGCTGCTCGATGACCTGCAACACCATCGCCTGGATGTGGCGCTGGTGGCCGCCGGCAACAAACGCGCAAAGCTCGAACACAGCGTGGTCTACAGCGAGCGCCTGGTGCTGATCGCCAGCGCCTCCAGCGAACCGATCCGCAGCGCCGAAGACCTGGCCGGCCGCACCTTGCTGGTATGGCCACCGGGTTGCCCCTATCGGGCAGCGCTGGAGAACTGGGTCAAGCCCCATGCCTTCAAGCCGACCATCGCCAGCTATGCCAGTTGGGGCACGATCATTGGTTGCGTGAGTGCCGGGATTGGCGTGGCGCTGGCGCCGGAAGGCATCCTGGCCCGCTATGAGCAGGCCAATCAGCTGGCATCGTACCGGTTCGATGAACTGCAGGCGGTGGACAACCTGCTGTTCTGGCACAAGGACACCCAGCGGCATCTGGCACGGGATGCGTTTGCCGGGTTACTCCGCGAAATATTCGGTTGATGAAGATCCAAAATGTGGGAGCGGGCTTGCTCGCGAAAGCGGTGGCTCAGTCACTGCATCCAGCGACTGACACTCCGTATTCGCGAGCAAGCCCGCTCCCACATTTAGATTTTTGCCGTTTTCGAGATCAGCTTTTGGGGGCCGCCAACCGCGCGTATTGATCCTGGCTGATCCACCCCGTAAACGAGCGATCATCTGCGTTGATGAACTCGACCTGGGCCCAGCCATCCTTGAATGCCAGCACACCGACCACGTCGTTCTTGACGATGTAGGGACGTTTAGCCGCCTTGGCACTTGGATTTTTCAGCAGGTAAGCCTTGTCGGCTGAGACCTTGACCAGGCCGATCCATTTTTTGCTGGCGGTCTGGGTCAGGTCCAGGCCGGTGGCAATTTCCGGCATCAGCACATTGAGGCAACCCGGATGCTGACGGCCTTCTGCCACGGTGAGGGTCACGCCATCGGACGAGGGTGCCACGCTGCCGGGGTAGGCAGTGTCGTTCCAGGTGGTCAGCGCTGAGGGCTTGCCTTGCAGGTAGAACGTGCAGCTGCGAGTAACGCCCTCGCCCATCTCTTCCGCGTAATAGCCTTCCACCTGATGCTCAGGCGTCACCGCCAGCATCAGCCCTTCGTATTTTCCGGAATGCAACGCAGGCGAACCGGCAAATGCGGGGACAACGGCGCACAACGACAACACACCCACTGCTAGAAAACGGATCATCTTATTTTTTTCCTTCAAGTTTCTCGTAGGCTTCTTTCATCAGGACGTCATAGTTGCCGTAGTCCTTGCCGTTATAGTTACGGGCCATCGAAGTGAAATCCTTGGCTTTCATGGCCGTCATCAACGCCGGGCTGTTAGCGCAAAACGCGAGGAACGCCTTCAGTTGGTTACCGACATTCACTTTTAATGCCGCGGCAAACTCAAACACCGTTTTGTAACCGCATGAGGCGTAGTTGAACCCCATGGTCTGAAACATGCCCCACGACGCCGACATCAACGCCGCTTCCTGGTCCAGGGCGAATGCAGTGGCCATGGTTTCCCAGGCCTTGACCTGATCCTTGTTATTGACCTGCCACTGCGGCCCGGCCTTTCTCACATAGATGTACGAAAGCAGCGGATGCGCCTGGTCGTAGATATGCTTGGTGTACTTGCGAAATTGGTGCCCTTCAAACGCAATGATCGGTAACTTGGCCGGCCCGAAACCCGAGCGACCACCCGACTCCACCGTGGCGAAGGCCCTGATGACATTCACCGAAATGCCGTTGCCCAACTGCTTGGCGGCATTCTGAAAGTCCGTATCGGTGAGCGTCATGCCGCCATCGCACGTGGCCTGGAGCATCAATTGGCGATTGCGCCGCTCAGCCTCGATCATTGCCCGCATACGGTCCAGGTACACGTTGACGGTGGCTTGCACCGCGTCACCTTGGTTGTTACCGAATGCATTTAGAAAGCTTGGAATACGCATGCTCGGAAAGGCCTTCACCGGTACCTTCACCGCCTCTTCGATCAGGCTGTTGAAGGTTTTACCGGTCGGGTCGATCACACCATCGGGGTGCGCATATTTGAGATGACGGAACTGATACTGGCTGATGCACTGCACCAACTGACCGTCGCACTTGCCGTTTTCGGCCAGTGGGAAGCCCAGTTTGGGAATGATCAGATTGAATAAATATTGGATGCACTGCACATCGGAGGGCAAGTTGCGGGCTTTACCGGGCGCGCCTACTGAAGCACTGATAAGACGGGGCAACCCTTGCAGGCTTTTCATCACAGACATCCTTGTTAGTTAAAGAAGTGATAGCACTTCAATATCAACCGCACACCCTTGTCATACTCTGAAACAAGTGGCTGGCGGAAACTAACAAGGTGGTTTTAGGTTGTCCAGAGCGACCGCTGAAAGTTGTGAAACAGCCGAATTAAATAAATCAGTAACCGTGGAATTCACGGGTTTTCTGGTAGGTGTGGAAATCAATCCACTCGACCACGTCGTAAGGCAGGTAAAGCTGCATCCGCGCTCGGGAAATGGCGATGTACACCGCGCACAGCCGCTGGTCGAACGCGTAGGCGTCCTTGAACTTCACGTTGGTCAGCAGTTCGGGCGTCAGCAGCACCCGGTCGAACTCCATGCCGCCCGCCTCCTCCGCCAGCATCAGCAGGCAGCGCTTGCCGGGGACGCCGCTCAGGCGGTTCAAGCGCGTGATATCGGCAACGTTGAAGCCTTTTTCCAGCTCGCTCTCGACCCACAGGAACGACTCGTCGTACTGGCTGGCATCGCGCACCTGTTGCCAGTCGTCCATGTCGCTGAAGTAAGCATGGGGGCCGTTGTCGTTGTGCTCGTTGCTGTAGAACTCTGGCTTGAACAGCGCGATGACGCTGATCATGAAGCGCTGCAAATCCTGTTGCGCACCACTGTCGAGGAAGCCAAACGGGCAGTTAGCCTGCTGCAACTGAATGGCCCATTTCATGGTGTCCCAAAGGGACGCAGTCAACACCACGCAGCCTTCGGGTGGCACGAAACCCTGAGGGTAATGCTCAATGCCAACGTCGGCATCCCGCGCGCCTTCGAAGGGCGTCTTGCCCTTCTGCGAGTGCACGCTGATCAGCGGGTTGACCAGGCGCTCGACGTTGCGGCCCGAGCGCACCGAGTAATTGATGTCGGTGTGCCGGACTTCACGCTTGCGCCTGACCATTACACCGCTGGCCAATTGGTACTCATCGCCAAGGGTGATCAGCACCTGGCGGCCACGTTCGATAATCTGCAACAACGAGGGTGGAATGTCCTGGCTTTCATCGATCAGCACATGGGTGTACCGCGGCGGCACCACGCATCCATCGAGGCTCGCGCGCTTGATCAGCAACAAGGCTGCGAAGGCCGTCTGACCGGCCCACTGCGGGTTGGCGTCCAGATACGTCCACAACCGGCTGGAATACTCCAGCAACGCCTGGGCGTCCACGCTGGACAAGGCTTGCTTGAAATGCGGCAAATGCCTGGCCGACAGGCTGTGATGGTTGGAGTGGCAGTAGCTGTCGAGCACCTTCAGGCAGATATCAAGCGTTACCACGCCATCGTGACCACGCCAGCCGTGGATATTCAGGGTCTGCGACACTTCGTGTTTGCCGGGCAACCGAGTTGGCTTGGCCTGCGCGGCGGGTCGTTGCCCTTGCAACAGCGCCTTGGCGAAGGCAGCAAAGGTCGAGCCGGTCTTGCTGTCCTTGGCCAGTCCCATGCGTTCACGCAGGGTCGCGAGTTTTGCCCCGGTGCGCGCCAGTATCAGGGTTTGGGCGGGCCGCAGGCACTCCATCAAGGCGCCAAGCAGGTGGCTCTTGCCGATGCCGGCGTAGCCCTGGACATGCAGGTCTTCGTTCAGGTTGGCGCGGAAGGTCCGCACCAGCTTGTCCTGCGCCGGGCTGAGCCAGCGCTCGCGGTGCCGGGGCGTGACCATCTGCTGGCTGAACGGATCATTGCTACGCAGATGGCGGACCTTGTAGCCGATATCCCATTTGCCGGTAGGCAACAGGTAATCCCGCGCTGCGACTTCTTCAACCGACAACAGGCGCAGATTGACCGTTTTAAGGGCGTTGAAGCCGAAGTACAACTTGCGTGGATCGAACAGCCGCTGGGCTTCGGACAACAACGTGGCGGCGCCCGCTCCCTGGGTATCGACCGCCCAGTCGAGCAACTTGGCCAAGATGCGCTCGGCGCCCGCGCAGGTCAGGTCCTTTTCGGCCGCCTGGGCCAGGTTCTGGATAACCAGCACGGCGGCCAGCTCTGGGTCTGTCAGACCGACCAGGGCCTTGTCGCCGTCCACGCCGAGCAGGGCCGTGCAGGTTTCCTCCGTGACAGGCAGGAAGACAGGGCTGGATAAGTCAAAGTGTTCCGGTTGCATAGTGCCTCGATGCCAGGGAGTCAGGCATTGCCATGACCGCCCAGTTCAAACCGATACTCCCCCAGGGAGCCCGACATACCGCCGCAATGGGGACCCGCGTCAGCCGTGGCGGCCATCGCATTGACCTGCTGCTGGAGTTCGAAGACCGCCATATCCAGCAGCCGGCGCAGGTCCTCGGCGCTCTGTGCGGCTACATTCAACTGCAGCGTGTAGGCACCAGTGAGTGGCGGCGGCGTGGGCTCATTGGCCACGTTCGCAGACCGGATCATTTCCGCCTGGCTGAGGATTTCCGCGTGCTCGTCGTCCATAAGATCCAGCACCCGCGACAATTCCAGGGTCTGTTCAGGATGGGATTGGATGCGGTCCTTGATCTCCAGGCGCCGCATCTGCCACTCCCGCAGTTTTTCGCGCGTGAGGTCGTCGACTTTTTCCACGTGTGTTGTCTCCGGATGCCAGGCACTGGAGTATGCCGCCATGGACTGCACGATGGCAGATGGCTTGAAAGCATTTTTTGAATTGAATTTGAGGAGATGTTGCAAGGAAGAGCGTTATGGAGGCAACCCCACCAGCCACACCCCGGCACACAATGTTCCCGCTGTGGCTGCTGCCTTCCGGCTCTGACCAGGTTCACGGGTAATCGTTGCGGGGGGACCGATGGGGTCACCATAACGACGCCTGCCTCTCGGCAAGCGGGGCCATTGTACCGATCTCATCGGAAGTTACAACCATTGGGGGCGGATTAAAAATATTCGATGGTTCAAGCACTTGTGTCTATCGCGGGGCCGCCATCGCCGGCAAGCCGGCTCCTACAGGGTGACGGCTTCGTCTGCTCGGCCACCTTCTTCCTGAATCACCAGGTGAATGAAGTGCAGCTTGGCAATCACCGCCGGTGGCAGCACGAAGGGATAGAAATCCGGCTGGCCCATGCTGCGCGACAGTTCATTGAGCATGCCGGCCAGCTCGATCCAGGCGTTGACGAACGACAGGAACGCCACGCCGCCGGGGTGTTCGGGGTCGTAGAGGGTGGTGAGCGGAAATGGCTGGTAATCCAGGTCCATCTCGCGGGCGCTCATGCCAAAGCCGAGGGCGGTGTCGACGGCGTCCATCATGTGCAGGTAGTGCGCCCAGGTTTCGGCCCAGTCTTCCCAGGGGTGCATGGTGGCGTAGGCACTGACGCAGGTTTGCTGCCAGTCCGATCGTGGGCCGTTCTGGTAGTACTGGTCGAGAGCGTCGGCGTAACTGGCGCGTTCGTCGCCGAACAAGTGGCGAAACGGTTCAAGCCAATGGGTATTGGCGATCAGGCGGTCCCAGTAGTAATGGCCGACCTCATGGCGAAAGTGCCCGAGCAAGGTGCGGTAAGGTTCGCGCATTTGCACGCGGACTTTTTCGCGGTGGGCGTCGTCGGCTTCCTTGATGTCCAGGGTGATCAGGCCGTTGGCATGGCCGGTCATTGGCGCGTTGCCATCCAGATCGATGCCGACAAAGTCGAAAGCCAGGCCGGTGTCTTCGTCGACGCTTTTGGGCACCACTTGTAAACCCAGACTGATGAGTTGCGCCACCAGACGGCGCTTGGCGGTTTCGACTTTGCGCCAGCGTTCGGGGTTTTCCGGGATCGACAAGTCAGGAATGGTGCGGTTCAGGCTGCACGCCACGCAAAGCGGCGCGGTGCTGTGGGCCGGGATCAGCCAGTTGCAGGCGGCCGGGGTGTCGAGGTTGGCGCAGCGGCGGAAGGCGCCGGCGTCGAGGTTGCCGTCTTGCAGCCAGGTGCCTTCGACCGGGCCGGGTTGCAGGGAGGCGAGTCGACTTTGTTGGGGCTGGTAGCCCAGCAGCGCCTGGCAGGCCAGGCATTGGCTGTTGCGAAAGAACAGCGACTGGCCGCAACGGCACTGCCACACCTTGCTGTCGCGGGAGCTGCCGGCTACGAAGGGTGCAGCGATGCGCGAACTGAGTTGCTCGAAGTAGCGAAACATGGCGATCTCTCCCTGGGTGACTGAGACTAGATCACTTTCGCTTCAGAATCGTTCCACATTGTTGTAGTGAGCGGGCTTGCCCCGCTCACCACAGCAAGCCCGCTCACCACAACACGTTTGTTTACCCCACAGTCCACATCAGACAGTGATGTTGTGCTTGGCGAGGAAGGCGACGAAAGCCTCTTCGTCCAATACCTTCAGGCCCAACTCGCTGGCCTTGGCCAGTTTGGAACCGGCCCCCGGCCCCGCCACCACGCAATGAGTCTTCGCCGACACGGAACCCGCCACCTTGGCGCCGAGGCTTTCGAGTTTTTCCTTGGCCACGTCGCGACTCATCAGCTCCAGGGAGCCAGTGAGAACCCAGGTGTGCCCGGCCTCAGGCAAGCCTTCGACAACCTTCTTCTCGCTGTTCCAATGCATGCCGAAGTCTTTGAGCTGCTGCTCGATGGCCAGGGCGCGGCTGGCGTTGTCGGCGTTATCGAAGAACTCGCGCACGGCCTTGGCTTGTTTCTCGGGCAGGGCCTGGCGCATGTCCAGCCAGTCGGCCTTGATCACGCCTTCAAGGGTGACGAATTTGTCCGCCAGCTTCTGCGCCGCACCGGGGCCGACGCTCGGCACGTGCAGCTTGTCGAGCAACCCGCCCAAGGTGGTGCTGGCGGCGAATTCGGCACTCAGGTCGCCCTGATCCTGCAGTTGCAGGCCGCATTCCTGCGGCGACAGCAGCGCGCCGATCACGTCCTGGTTATGGCTGTCTTCAAAGAAACTATGAATCTCATGCGCCACTTCCAGGCCCACGTCCGGCAAGTACGTCAGCACTTCCGGCAAGGCCTTCTGCACGCGCTCCAGGGAGGCCAGGGAGCGCGCCAGCACCTTGGCGGTCTCCTCGCCGACGTCGGGAATGCCCAGGGCGTAGATAAAGCGCGCCAGGGTCGGGGATTTGCTGTTTTCGATGGCGGTGATCAGCTTCTTGCTGGAAATGTCGGCAAAGCCTTCCAGGTCGATGATCTGTTCGTACTTGAGCTTGTAGAGGTCGGCCGGCGAACCAATGAGCTTTTCATCCACCAGTTGCTCGATGGTCTTGTCGCCCAGCCCATCAATGTCCATGGCGCGGCGCGAAACGAAATGGATGATCGCCTGCTTGAGCTGCGCGCCACAGGCCAGACGCCCAACGCAACGGTACACCGCGCCTTCGCTGACGGTTTCCTTGCCCTTGCTGCGCTTGACCAGTTGCGTGCGCTCCACGTGGGAACCGCAGACGGGGCAGCTTTCGGGGATCGGCACCGCACGGGCGTTTTCCGGACGGCGCTCAAGCACCACCGAGACCACCTGCGGGATCACATCCCCGGCGCGGCGAATGATCACGGTATCGCCGATCATCACGCCCAGCCGCGCCACTTCATCCATGTTGTGCAAGGTGGCATTGGACACGGTGACACCCGCGACCTTGACCGGCTTCAACCGCGCCACCGGCGTGACGGCGCCGGTACGCCCGACCTGGAATTCCACGTCGAGCAATTCGGTCAGTTCTTCCAAGGCCGGGAATTTATGCGCGATGGCCCAGCGCGGTTCGCGGGCACGGAAGCCCAGCTCACGTTGGGAGGCGATGCTGTTGACCTTGAACACCACGCCGTCGATCTCATACGGCAGGCTGTTGCGCCGCTCGCCGATATCGCGGTAGTAGTCCAGGCAATCCTGAATGCCTTTGGCCAGCTTCAGTTCGTGACTGATGGGCATGCCCCATTTCCGCAACTGTTGCAGGTTGCCGATGTGGGTGTCGCTGATGTCGGTGGTTACACCGTAGCAGCAGAACTCCAAGGGTCGGCTGGCGGTGATCTTCGAATCCAACTGACGCAGGCTGCCGGCAGCGGCGTTGCGCGGGTTGGCGAAAGTCTTGCCGCCGACTTCCAGTTGCGAGGCGTTGAGCCGCTCGAAACCGGCCTTGGACATGAACACTTCGCCACGCACCTCAAGGGTCGCCGGCCAGCCGCTGCCGTGCAGTTTCAACGGGATATTGCGCACGGTGCGCACGTTGACGCTGATGTCTTCGCCGATCGTGCCGTCGCCACGGGTGGCGCCGCGCACCAGTTCGCCGTCCTGATACAGCAGGCTGACCGCCAGGCCATCCAGCTTAGGTTCGCAGCTGTACTCCACCACCGCGCCACCGCCAAATAGATCGCCGGCCGGCAGGTCGAGTCCTTCGGTGACCCGGCGATCGAATTCCAGCATGGTGGTTTCGTCAAAGGCGTTGCCGAGGCTGAGCATGGGGATCTCATGCTTGACCTGGGTGAACGCCGACAACGCCGCACTGCCGACCCGCTGCGTCGGAGAATCGCGCGTGACCAGCTCCGGGTGCTCGGCTTCGAGGGCCTTGAGTTCATGGAACAGCCGGTCGTACTCGGCGTCGGGAATGCTCGGCTCGTCGAGGACGTGGTAACGGTAGTTGTGCTGATCCAGTTCAGCGCGCAGTTCGAGGATGCGGGTGTGGGCGGCGGTCATGGGTGTTCTCTCAGAAAGCAAAAGAGCAGCCGAAGCTGCTCAATATGTTAGTGCGCTTATTCTATCCGACAACGCCGAGGAGCAATCCTCAGCGTTTTTGTGTCAGGGCGCGACGCTCGAACTCGACGATGCGCTGACGGTAATGCTCGATGGTCTGGGCGGTCAGGACACTGCGTTGGTCGTCCTTGAGTTCGCCGTTCAGTTCCTGGGATAGCTTGCGGGCTGCCGCCACCATCACGTCGAACGCTTGTTTCGGGTGACGCGGGCCTGGCAGGCCGAGGAAGAAGCTCACCGCCGGGGTGCTGAACAGGTCGATATCGTCCAGATCGAAGGTGCCCGGCTTGACCGCGTTGGCCATGGAGAACAGCACTTCGCCGTTGCCGGCCATGCTTTCGTGGCGATGGAAAATATCCATCTCACCGAAACGCAGGCCGCTTTCCAGAATATTCTGCAACAAAGCCGGGCCCTTGAAGCCGGCGGCGTCGCGGCAGATCACGCTGATCACCAGGACTTCTTCGGCAGCAGGCTGATCATTCACGGATTGGCGCGGTGCATTCTTGCCAGCGTTTTCGTCCGGGAAATCATCGTCGCGGCTGCTGAAGCTCGGACCCTCATCCACATCGAGGTTCAGGTCACCCTGATGCGGTTCAGCCACGGCGGCACTGGCACGCTTGCCACGCTTGGAAGACGGCTCGCGGGCTTCACGCACCGGCGCGCTCATCGACGGCAAGTCGTGTTCGTCCAGTTGCGGTTCTTTATGCGTATCCAGCACACGGGGCGGCCCCAGCAACTCGGCGGCGCCGTCGTCGTCGGGTAAGTTGGACAGGTTGCGGTCCAGACGGAACTTGAGCTTGCCCTTGCCACCGCGCATGCGGCGCCAGCCATCAAAAAGAATACCGGCAATGACAATAATGCCGATGACGATCAGCCACTCGCGCAGACCGATTTCCATGTAATCCCGTGCCTCTAATAAAAAATGCTGAAAAATAAGGGGTTTAGCAACGTGCAAACCGCTTTAAAACGTGGCGCCAACTCTATGTTCTGACTGACGTTTTGCCCACGCATACGAAAATTTGACATTAAACTAGCACGACCAAAGATAACTTTACACCGTCTGTCAAAATGCCTTGAACAAATATGTCCATTTGCCACTTTCGCCAGACCGGTAAAGCGTCTTACCGCGCGCTATAAAAATTCTGTCCCGGCATGGATCAAGACTCCACCATCGCCATCGCTTCTTCCACATCCACTGCGACCAAACGCGAACAGCCCGGTTCGTGCATCGTCACGCCCATCAATTGATCCGCCATCTCCATGGCGATCTTGTTGTGGGTGATATAGATGAACTGCACGGTCTGGGACATCTCTTTGACCAACCGTGCGTACCGTCCAACGTTAGCGTCATCCAGCGGGGCGTCAACTTCGTCGAGCATGCAGAACGGCGCCGGGTTCAACTTGAAGATGGCAAATACCAGGGCCAATGCGGTCAGGGCTTTCTCGCCGCCGGACAACAAATGGATGGTGCTGTTCTTCTTGCCCGGAGGCCGCGCCATGATCGTCACCCCTGTATCGAGTAGATCTTCGCCCGTCAGTTCCAAGTAAGCGCTGCCACCGCCGAAAACTTTTGGGAATAACGCCTGTAAACCGCTATTAATCTGATCAAAGGTATCTTTGAAGCGGTTTCGGGTTTCCTTGTCGATCTTGCGGATCACGTTCTCCAGGGTGTCCAGGGCTTCGACCAAGTCGGCGTCCTGGGCATCCAGATAACGTTTACGCTCGGATTGCTGCTGGTATTCGTCAATGGCCGCCAAGTTGATCGCGCCCAGACGCTGAATACGCGCAGCAATCCGCTCAAGTTCTTCTTCGGCGTCTTTCTCGTTGGCCTGGGCGGTCAGGGTATTGAGCACGCCGTGCAGGTCGTAGCCGTCTTCCAGCAACTGGTCTTGCAAGGTCTTGCGGCGCACGGTCAGGGCTTGCCATTCCATGCGCTGTTGTTCGAGCTGGCCACGGATCAGCTGGGATTGCTGCTCGGCCTGGGTCCGGCGTTTTTCGGCGTCACGCAGTTCGCGGTCGGCGTCTTCCAGGGCGATTTGTGCGGTCTTGAGCTCTTCGTCGACAGTCATGCGCTTGTCGAGCAATTCTTCCAGCTTGAGGCGCAGCTCTTCCAGCGGCGCTTCGCCCTCTTCCAGGTTGAGGCTCAGTTGTTCGCGCTTTTCGGTGAGGCGCTCGGATTGCATCTCCAGGCGTTCAAGGGCCTGGGCCGTGGACGCGTGCTGGGCCTTGAGCGAGCCCAAGCGCACCGCCAATTGGTGGGCATGGTCTTTGTGCTGACGGGCTTCCTGGCGCACACGGTCGAGGCGCTCGCGCAGGCTGTCGCGCTGGGCCAGCAGCAGTTCGCGCTGCTCGGTGTCCAGCGCCATGCTGTCGAGGGCCTCCTGAAGCTGCAGGCGTGCTTCGCCGATCTGTTCGTGTTCCAGGGCGCGTTGCTCGCCCATCTCTGCCACTTCTTCGTCGAGGCGGGTGCGGCGCAGGGTCAGTTGCTCGACCTTGGCTTTGCTCGCGGAAAGCTGGGCTTTCAATTCACCTTGCTGGCGTGCTTCGTCCTGCAACAGGCGGCGCAGGTGTTCGCGACCGGTCTCTTGCTGGCGCTGGGTGGCGCGCAGGGTTTGCAGTTCGGTTTCCAGGCTTTCGAGGGTGGCTTCGCGCTCTTCGCGTTCGGCGATCAGGTTGACGATTTCCTGGCCACGGGCCAATACGCCACTTTCGGCTTCACTGGCGCGACGTACTCGCAGGAAATGGCGGCCGACCCAGTAACCATCGCGGCTGATCAGGCTTTCATCGGCGCCGAGCTGGCCGCGCTGGGCCAACGCCTGCTCAAGTGATTCAACCGGTTTGACCTGGCCCAGCCACGGCGACAGATCAATCGCCGCTTCAACCTTATCCAGCAAACTGCCCGGCACCCGCGTGCCGTCGGCGGCCGGGCTGAGCAGACGCAAATCGCCTTGGGCAAAACCGGCCAGGTCGAAACCGCCAAAATCATCCACCAGCACGGCTTGAAGGTCGGCACCGAGGACCGTTTCAACCGCCAACTCCCAACCTGCCTCTACCTTCAAGCCTTCCGCCAAGCGCGGGCGCTCGGCCAGATGCTGGTCACGCAGCCACTCGGCGGTGCCGGTACCGGGGTCCAAGGCGGCTTGCTGCAAGGCTTCAAGGGAAGCAAGCCGACCATTGAGCCGCTGCAAATCACCCTGGGCCTGCTGCTGCGCCTGGGTCGCCTGTTGCAGTTGCTGACGCAATTGCTCCAGGCGCTCCACTTGTTGTTCTTCACTGGCTTCCAGCTCTTCCAGCGTCATTTCGCTTTCGGCCAGTTGCTCGCTCAGTTCCATGATCGCCGCGTCTTCCGGGTCGGCGGACAGCAATGCGCGCTCTTCCTGCATTCGACGCTGGCGCTCGGCCAGGCGCTCCATGCTGGTTTCCAGCTGCTGGATGCGCGATTGCTGCACCTCGGCCTGGCGGCGTGGCTCGGCGGACTTCAGGTTGAAGGTGTCCCACTGCTCCTGCCAGCCGTGCATGGTGGTTTCGGATTCTTCCAGGGCGGCGGCGGCTTCTTCGGCGGCGGCGCTGGTGATTTCCTGCTCGGGGGTGAGCATGTCCAGCTCTTCGCCAAGGGTCAGCAGCAAGGTGCGGTCGTGGCCCAGGTGGGATTCGGTCTCCAGGCGTGCGCGTTCGGCTTCCTTCAAATCATCCTGCAATTGGCGCAGGCGCTGCTGGCCGTGCTGGATGCTCTGCTCGACGCGGGCAATGTCGCCACCCACCGAATAGAAACGGCCCTGCACCAGATTGAAGCGTTCGGACAGGTCATGGTGACCGTCACGCAGGCGTTCGATGCTGGCGTCGGCGTTGCGCTGCTCGGCTACCAGGGCCTCAAAGCTGATTTCCTGGGTGCCGATGATTGCTTCGCGCTGGCCGACCTGATCATTCAACGCCTGCCAGCGCAGGGCCGAGAGTTGCGCCTTGAGCTGGCGTTCTTCGCCCTTGTATTCCTGATACTTCTCGGCGGCCTGGGCCTGGCGGTGCAGGCGTTCAAGTTGACGCTCCAGCTCTTCGCGCAGGTCGGTCAGGCGGGCGAGGTTTTCATGGGTGCGGCGAATACGGTTTTCAGTCTCGCGGCGGCGCTCCTTGTACTTGGAGATGCCGGCCGCTTCTTCGATAAAGTTACGCAGGTCTTCGGGCTTGGCTTCGATCAGCTTGGAGATCATGCCCTGCTCGATGATCGAGTAGCTGCGCGGGCCTAAACCAGTGCCGAGAAAAATATCGGTAATGTCGCGACGGCGGCACTTGGTGCCATTGAGGAAATAGCTGTTCTGGCTGTCGCGGGTCACTTTGCGGCGGATCGAGATTTCCGCGTAGGCCGCGTACTCGCCGATCAAGGTGCCATCGGAGTTATCGAACACCAGTTCGATGCTGGCCTGGCTCACCGGCTTGCGGCTGGTGGAGCCGTTGAAGATGACGTCGGTCATCGACTCGCCACGCAGGTTCTTGGCCGAGCTCTCGCCCATCACCCAACGGACGGCGTCGATGATGTTCGACTTGCCGCAACCATTGGGCCCGACCACCGCCGCCATATTACTGGGGAAGTTCACCGTGGTCGGGTCGACGAAGGATTTGAACCCCGCCAGTTTGATGCACTTGAGCCGCACGTTTAGGCGTCCGCCAACGCAGCGATGACCAGCGAGCAACTACGCTCGCCGTAGGCCGACAGCACTTGGCGGATCTGCGGCAGGTCACGGGCCAGTACGGCGGCGAGCAGTTGCTCGAACAGCGCCAGGTACTCGCTCATGGACGCCTTGCGTTGATCCAGCGCCAGGTAGTAGGCGCGGTTCATCGCCGGTTGCAGGTTCTCGACGGTTTCCTGCAGGTACGGGTTGTTGGCGAAGGGATAGGCGGCGCGCATCACATTGAAGCTTTCTTCGACGAAGGCGCGGATGTCTTGGTGCTCGAAGCTGGCGATCAGGCGCTGCTGGATCTGCATGAACGGCGCCATGTCGGCCTGGGTCTGCCAGCCTTGAGCCACCGCATTGCCGAGCAGGATATACAACTCGCCCATCAAGGTGCACAGGCTCTGCACCTTGTGTGCCGTGAGTTCTGTGACGTGGGCGCCACGGCGCGGCAGGATCGCGATCAGGTGGCGGCGTTCGAGGATCAGCAAGGCTTCGCGCACGGAACCACGGCTGACATTGAGTGCCAGCGTGACCTTTTGCTCCTGGATCCGCTCCCCAGGCTTGAGATCGCCGCGAATGATGCGTTCGGCGAGGTGGTGAGCAATTTGCTCGGCGAGACTGTCCGGCGCCTTGAACGTCATGTTTTCCCTTCAAAATCTTCTATCGGTACAAGCGCGGCAGTGTAGCGCATTGGCTGGCTGATGGCGCTACGCCCACCCTTCAGAATTTGGCACGGAATAAGCAGCGATGAACACCCACAAGCCCCCAAAAACACCGGTTCCAGAAGACTGGACCATAATTGAAAGTGTTGCGACTGCATTTTCTTGACCTTCTGGTCAGAAAATCGTTGACCGAAAAGTCAGACATGACTAGATTCGGCGCAAAGCGGTTAACAACAATAATGAGTCTGCGAGGCCTTCCGTGATCCAGTTTTTACTTAACCAGGAACTCCGTAGCGAGCACGCCCTGGACCCCAACCTGACGGTGCTCAACTATCTGCGTGAGCATCTAGGCAAATCCGGCACCAAGGAAGGCTGCGCCAGCGGCGATTGCGGTGCCTGCACCGTGGTGGTCGGCGAACTGCACACCGATGATCAAGGCGCCGAGCAGATTCGCTATCGCAGTCTCAATTCGTGCCTGACCTTTGTGTCGTCGTTGCACGGCAAGCAACTGATCAGCGTCGAAGACCTCAAGCACCAAGGCCAACTGCACAGCGTCCAGCAAGCCATGGTCGAATGCCACGGCTCGCAATGCGGCTTTTGCACCCCAGGCTTCGTGATGTCGTTGTTCGCCCTGCAAAAAAACAGCGACGCGCCCGACAGCCAAAAAGCCCACGAAGCCCTGGCCGGCAACCTGTGCCGCTGCACCGGTTATCGCCCGATCCTTGCCGCCGCCGAACAGGCCTGCTGCAACAAACCCCAGGATCAGTTCGACAGCCGGCAGGCAGAGACCATTGCCCGCCTCAAAGCCATCGCGCCGACGCAAACCGGTGAACTCAACAGCGGCGACAAACGCTGCCTCGTGCCGCTGACCGTCGCCGACCTGGCCGACCTTTATGACGCCTACCCACAAGCTCGCTTGTTGGCGGGCGGCACCGACCTGGCGCTGGAAGTCACCCAGTTCCACCGCACACTGCCGGTGATGATCTACGTCGGCAACATCGAAGAAATGAAACGTGTCGACGACTTCGACGACCGCCTGGAAATCGGCGCCGCCACCGCCCTCTCCGACTGCTACACCGCGCTGCACCATGAGTACCCGGACTTCGGCGAGCTGCTGCACCGCTTCGCCTCCCTGCAGATCCGCAACCAGGGCACCTTGGGCGGCAACATTGGCAACGCCTCGCCGATTGGGGACTCACCGCCGCTGCTGATTGCCTTGGGCGCGCAGATCGTGTTGTGCAAAGGCGAAACCCGCCGCACATTGGCGCTGGAAGACTACTTCATCGACTACCGCGTCACCGCGCGCCAGGACAGCGAGTTCATCGAGAAGATCATCGTGCCGAAAGGCCACACGCTGTTCCGCGCCTACAAGGTCTCCAAGCGCCTGGACGATGATATTTCCGCCGTGTGCGCCGCGTTCAACCTGAAGATCGAAAACGGTGTGATCAACGAGGCCCGCGTCGCGTTCGGCGGCATGGCTGCCACGCCAAAACGTGCCAAGAGCTGCGAAGCCGCGTTGGTTGGCGCCACCTGGAACTCCGCCACCGTGGAAAAAGCCTGCGCCGCCCTGGCCGAAGATTTCACCCCCCTGTCAGACTTCCGCGCCAGCAAGGAATACCGCCTGCTCAGCGCGCAGAACCTGCTGCGCAAATACTTCATCGAACTGCAAACGCCGCACATCGAGACTCGGGTGACCGCTTATGTCTAACCATCACGCCGTCGTTAAAACCCAGGCCGAACTCGCCGAGCTGTTCGCCCAGGACCTCACCTCCGGGGTCGGTCGCAGCGTCAAGCATGACAGCGCCGCCAAGCACGTGTCCGGTGAAGCGCAGTACATCGATGACCGCCTGGAATTCCCTAACCAGCTGCATCTGTATGCGCGCATGTCTGACCGTGCCCACGCCCGCATCATCAGCATCGACACCGCGCCCTGCTATGCCTTTGAAGGCGTGCGCATTGTCATCACCCACGAAGACGTGCCGGGGCTGAAAGACATCGGCCCATTGATGCCGGGCGATCCATTGCTGGCGATCGACACCGTGCAGTTTGTCGGCCAGGTCGTGCTGGCGGTCGCCGCCCGCGACCTGGAAACCGCGCGTAAGGCCGCGATGGCCGCCGTGATCGAATATGAAGACCTGGAGCCGGTGCTGGACGTGGTCGAGGCCTTCCGCAAGAAGCATTTCGTGCTCGACAGCCACACTCACCAACGCGGCGATTCGGCGGGCGCCTTGGCCACCGCAAAAAACCGCATCCAGGGCACCCTGCATATCGGCGGCCAGGAACACTTTTACCTGGAAACCCAGATTTCCTCGGTAATGCCCACCGAAGACGGCGGCATGATCGTCTATTGCTCCACGCAGAACCCCACCGAAGTGCAGAAGCTGGTGGCCGAAGTGCTGGACGTGTCGATGAACAAAATCGTCGTGGATATGCGCCGTATGGGCGGCGGTTTCGGCGGCAAGGAAACCCAGGCGGCCAGCCCGGCGTGCCTGTGCGCGGTAGTGGCGCGCCTGACTGGCCAGCCGACCAAGATGCGCCTGCCGCGCGTCGAAGACATGTTGATGACCGGCAAGCGCCACCCCTTCTATATCGAATACGACGTGGGCTTCGATGACAGCGGCCGCCTGCACGGGATCAACCTGGAGCTGGCGGGCAACTGCGGCTGTTCGCCGGACCTGTCCAACTCGATTGTCGACCGTGCGATGTTCCACTCGGACAACTCGTATTACCTGGGCGATGCCACCGTCAACGGCCATCGCTGCAAGACCAACACCGCGTCCAACACCGCTTATCGCGGTTTCGGCGGCCCACAAGGCATGGTCGCCATCGAGGAAGTGATGGACGCCATCGCCCGCCACCTGGCGCTGGACCCACTGGCGGTGCGCAAGGCCAACTATTACGGCAAGACCGAGCGCAACGTCACCCACTACTACCAGACCGTCGAGCACAACATGCTCGAAGAGATGACTGCCGAACTGGAAGCCAGCAGCCAATACGCCGAGCGCCGCGAAGCGATCCGCCTGTACAACGCCCACAGCCCGATCCTGAAGAAAGGCCTGGCATTGACCCCGGTGAAGTTCGGCATTTCGTTTACCGCCAGCTTCCTCAACCAGGCCGGTGCGTTGATCCATATCTACACCGACGGCAGCATCCACCTGAACCACGGTGGCACCGAGATGGGCCAGGGCTTGAACACCAAGGTCGCGCAGGTGGTGGCCGAAGTGTTCCAAGTGGACATCGACCGTGTACAGATCACCGCCACCAACACTGACAAGGTGCCCAACACCTCGCCAACGGCGGCCTCCAGCGGTGCCGACCTGAACGGCAAGGCCGCGCAAAACGCCGCCGAAACCATCAAGCAGCGCCTGGTGGAGTTTGCCGCGCGCAAATACGACGTGAGCGAAGCGGATGTGGAATTCCACAACGGTCACGTGCGCGTGCGTGACCAGATCCTCACCTTCGAAGCGTTGATCCAACAGGCGTATTTTGCCCAGGTCTCGCTGTCGAGCACCGGCTTCTACAAGACCCCGAAAATCTTCTACGACCGCAGCCAGTCCCGTGGTCGCCCGTTCTACTACTTCGCATTCGGCGCGGCGTGCTGCGAAGTGATCGTCGACACCCTGACCGGCGAATACAAGATGCTACGCACCGACATCCTCCACGACGTCGGCGCCTCGCTGAACCCGGCCATCGACATTGGCCAGGTAGAAGGCGGGTTTATCCAGGGCATGGGCTGGCTGACCATGGAAGAGCTGGTGTGGAACAACAAGGGCAAGCTGATGACCAACGGCCCGGCCAGCTACAAGATCCCGGCCGTGGCCGACATGCCGCTGGACCTGCGGGTGAAGCTGGTGGAAAACCGCAAGAACCCGGAAGACACGGTGTTCCACTCCAAGGCCGTGGGCGAGCCTCCGTTCATGCTCGGGATTGCTTCGTGGTGCGCGATCAAGGACGCGGTAGCGAGCCTGGGTGACTATCGCCATCAACCCAAGATCGATGCGCCAGCGACGCCGGAACGGGTGTTGTGGGGCTGCGAACAAATGCGGCAGTTGCAAACAACCCCACCCCCTGTAGGAGCTGGCTTGCCAGCGATGACGGCCTGACAGACACCACAAGAGGTGACTATGAACAACTGGATCAGCGCCCTCGCCGACCTGCAAAACCGGGGTGAACCCTGCGTGCTGGTGACCATCATCGAAGAGCTCGGCTCCACGCCGCGCAATGCCGGTTCGAAGATGGTCATCAGCGCCGCGCAGACCTTCGACACCATCGGCGGCGGGCACCTGGAATACAAGGCGATGCAGATCGCCCGCGACATGCTCGTACGCGGTCAGCAGAACACCCACCTGGAGCGCTTCAGCCTGGGCGCCAGCCTGGGCCAGTGCTGCGGCGGCGTGACTGTGTTGCTGTTCGAACCCATGGGCCAGGTGCAGGCGCAGATCGCGGTGTTTGGCGCCGGCCATGTCGGCCGTGCGCTGGTGCCATTGCTGGCCAGCCTGCCGTGCCGGGTGCGCTGGATCGATTCACGGGATCAGGAGTTTCCGGAGCATATCCCCCAGGGCGTGCGTAAAATCGTCAGCGAAGAGCCAGTCGACGAAATTGCCGACCTGCCGCTGGGCAGTTACTGCATCGTCATGACCCACAATCACGCGCTGGACCTGGAACTGACCGCCGCGCTGCTAAAACGCAATGACTTTGCCTACTTCGGCCTGATCGGTTCGAAGACCAAACGGGTCAAGTTCGAACACCGCCTGCGTGATCGCGGTTTCGATGCCGCGCAGTTGCAACGCATGCGCTGCCCCATGGGCCTCACCGAGGTGAAGGGCAAGTTGCCGGTGGAAATCGCCATCTCCATCGCCGGCGAAATCATCGCCACCTATAACGCCAATTTCGGCCAGCACACCGCCAGCGCCGAACCTATTGCCAAACTGCTGCCGGCTTCACGTCGCAGCCAAGCCATTTGAATTGAGATCACCATGCCTTTGACTCGCAAAGCCTACCGTGCCGCCCTTCTGCACAGCATCGCCGACCCTGCTGAAGTGGGGATAGAAGCCTCGTACGAATATTTCGAAGACGGCCTGCTGGTGATCGAAAACGGTCAGATCAGTGCCCTTGGCCATGCCAGCGATTTGCTGCCAACCCTGCCTGCCGACATCGAAATCACCCACTATCAGGACGCGCTGATCACGCCCGGCCTGATCGACACCCACATCCACCTGCCGCAAACCGGCATGGTCGGCGCCTATGGCGAGCAGTTGCTCGACTGGCTCAACACCTACACCTTCCCGTGCGAAAGCCAGTTCGCCGACAAGGCCCACGCCGAAGAAGTCGCGGATATTTTCATCAAGGAACTGCTGCGCAATGGCACCACCACCGCGCTGGTGTTTGGCAGCGTGCACCCGCAGTCGGTGAATTCGTTCTTTGAAGCCGCCGAGAAACTCGACCTGCGCATGATCGCCGGCAAGGTGATGATGGACCGCAATGCGCCGGACTACCTGACCGACACCGCCGAATCCGGCTACCAGGAAAGCAAAGCGCTGATCGAACGCTGGCACGGCAAGGGCCGCCTGCACTACGCGGTCACCCCGCGTTTTGCACCGACCAGCACACCCGAGCAACTGGCGCTGGCTGGGCAACTGTTGGGGGAATACCCGGACCTGTACATGCAGACTCACATCAGTGAGAACAAGCAGGAAGTCGAGTGGGTGAAGGAACTGTTCCCGGAACGCAAAGGCTATCTGGATGTGTACGACCACTACAAACTGCTGGGCGAGCGCTCGGTGTTTGCCCATGGCGTGCACCTGTGTGATGACGAATGTGCGCGGTTGGCGCAAACCGGTTCGGCTGTCGCGTTCTGCCCGACCTCGAACTTCTTCCTCGGCAGCGGTTTGTTCAACCTGCCGATGGCTGAGAAGCACAAACTGAATGTGGGCCTGGGCACGGACGTGGGCGGCGGCACCAGTTTCTCGCTGCTGCAAACCCTGAACGAAGCCTACAAGGTCATGCAATTGCAGGGCGCGCGGTTGAGCCCGTTCAAATCGCTGTACCTGGCGACGTTGGGTGGTGCGCGTGCATTGCGCCTGGAAGACAAGATCGGCACGTTGCAACCGGGCACCGATGCGGACTTCCTGGTATTGGACTACAACGCCACGCCGCTGCTGAGCTATCGCTTGAAGCAGGCGAAGAACATTGCCGAGACGTTATTTGTGCTGATGACGCTGGGGGATGATCGGACGGTGTTGCAGACGTATGCGGCCGGGCAACTGGTGCACCAGCGCTAATTTCAGCCACACAACAAAACAAAGGGGGGAGCTGGCTTGTTGTGGTGAGCGGGCTTGCCCCGCGCTGGGCTGCGAAGCGGCCCTAGACCCAGACACCGCGTTCTACTAAATAGAACGCGGTGTCTTTATTGGGGCCGCTTCGCGCTCCAGCGCGGGGCAAGCCCGCTCACCACACAAGCCCCCTTAACATTTGAGGAACGTTTACAGCTTGATCGAAGAACGACCCGGCTTCTTGGTCTGCAACAAATGCGAGAACACCGCATGCAGATCATCCGACGCGCTCTCTTCATCAAGGTTGAGCTTGCTGTCGATATGGTCCATGTGATGCATCATCAAGTTCACCGCCAGCGCCGCATCCCGCGCTTCGATCGCATCGATCAACTGGGTGTGCTCGTCGTAGGAACAGTGCGAGCGGTTGCCGCTTTCGTACTGGGCGATGATCAATGAGGTCTGGGACACCAGGCTGCGCTGGAAGCTGATCAGCGGCGCGTTCTTCGCCGCTTCGGCCAGCTTGAGATGGAATTCGCCGGAGAGACGGATACCGGCGCCACGATCGCCACGGGAGAAGCTGTCGCGCTCGTCGTTGACCATCTGGCGCAGCTCGGCCAGTTGTTCAGCCGTGGCGTGTTGCACGGCCAACTCGGTGATCGCCCGCTCCACCAGACGCCGCGCAAGGAACACTTGACGCGCTTCCTCGACACTCGGGCTGGCCACCACCGCACCGCGATTGGGCCGCAGCAGTACCACGCCTTCATGGGCCAGGCGCGACAGGGCGCGGCGAATGATGGTGCGGCTCACGCCGAAGATTTCGCCCAGTGCCTCTTCACTCAATTTGGTGCCGGGTGCCAGGCGTTGTTCGAGGATCGCCTCGAAGATATGCGCGTAGACGATATCGTCCTGGGTTCCGCTGCGACCGGCCTTGCCGGCACGCGGTTGTTTCTTGAGAGGTTGCAACTGTTCGTTCATGGGCACTCGGGTTTGGAGAACGGCGGCGAATTAACGGTAATACGGCAACAGCGTGTCGCTGGCAAGTATCACCTAAAATCAGGGCACATTGTACACAACCGGATGCGCCAACACACTGTACGGCTGTTTGCGCCGTCGGCTGTATTGCAATGAGTCGTTACGTTTGAGTTTAGGCTTGAATCCGTGCCGACAACGGCAAAAATCCAGGTAAAAGGAACACCTCTCCATGAACGACGCCACCCAAGCGCCTTTGCGCCCGCTGGCCGACACGTCTGCGTCGGCCGTTGTCGCCGGCTTCATCGCCATGATGACCGGCTACACCAGCTCCCTGGTCCTGATGTTTCAGGCCGGGCAAGCCGCCGGTTTGACCACCGCGCAGATTTCTTCATGGATCTGGGCGATTTCCATCGGCATGGCGGTGTGCAGCATCGGCTTGTCCCTGCGCTATCGCACACCGATCACCATTGCCTGGTCGACGCCGGGCGCGGCACTGCTGATCACCAGCCTGGGCGGTGTGAGTTATGGCGAGGCCATCGGTGCCTATATTACCTGCGCCGTGCTGGTGACGATCTGCGGGCTGACCGGCAGCTTTGAAAAACTGGTCAAGCGCATCCCGGCGTCGCTGGCGGCCGCTTTGCTGGCAGGGATTCTGTTCAAGATCGGCAGCGAGATCTTCGTCGCCGCGCAGCATCGCACCGGGCTGGTGCTGGGGATGTTCTTCACGTACCTGGTGATCAAGCGCCTGTCGCCGCGTTATGCGGTGCTGGCGGCATTGGTGATCGGCACCGTATTGTCCGGATTGATGGGGTTGCTGGACTTCAGTGGTTTTCACTTGGAAGTGGCGACGCCGGTGTGGACCACGCCGCACTTCTCGCTGGCTGCCACCATCAGCATCGGCATCCCGCTATTCGTCGTGGCGATGACGTCGCAGAACATGCCCGGCGTCGCCGTGCTCAGGGCCGACGGTTACAACGTGCCCGCCTCGCCGCTGATCACCGCCACCGGCCTGGCCTCACTGGTGCTGTCGCCGTTCGGCTCCCACGGCATCAACCTGGCGGCGATCAGCGCAGCCATCTGCACCGGGCCCCATGCTCATGAAGACCGTAACAAACGCTACACCGCCGCCGTGTGGTGCGGAGTGTTCTACGGGATTGCCGGGGTGTTCGGCGCGACCTTGGCGGCGTTGTTCGCAGCCTTGCCCAAGGAACTGGTGCTGTCGATTGCGGCATTGGCACTGTTTGGCTCGATCATCAATGGCTTGAGCATCGCCATGAATGAGCCGAAGGAGCGAGAAGCGGCGCTGATCACCTTTATGGTCACCGCGTCTGGCTTGACGCTGTTTTCCATCGGGTCGGCGTTCTGGGGAATCGTGGCGGGGGTGTTGACGTTGCTGATTCTGAACTGGCGCAAGGCATAAAAAAACGGCGACCCTGAGGTCGCCGTTTTTTTAGTATCACTTAGCCGCGTTGATCGGCTTTTCCGGATACCACACGTCCAGCAGCGGGCTGACTTCAGCGCTTTTCAGTTCGCTGCGGCCTTTGAGCCAGCTTTCAACAGCTACGCGCTGTTCTTCGTTGACCGAGCCACGCTTCTGCAGGCAAACCAGACCGAAGTCATCGCCGCCAACATAGCCCAGACCGTTGGCTTCCATGGCTTCTTTGATGAATGCTTCGAGGAAAGCGTCGGTAGCTTCTTCACTCAGGTCTTCTTTGAAGTCCAGGTTCAGTTCGAAACCCAGCTCTTGAAATTCATCAACGCACAGTTTTTTGCGCAGACGCTGGGAACGGTTAGTCGCCATTGGAACAATCCTCATAAGTAATAACGGGCGGCACTTTAGCAGTTTAAGGCGGCGATTGCCCGACTCTCTGGGACAGGCGGCACTTTGCGTGTAAAAAAACGCCGAATTCCAGCTATCGTTCAGCTACAAGTGGATCCACCTTGGGGCATAATGCCGACACTTTCATGACCATTGAGGGATTTTTCTTATTTACCCCTCGCCTTTTTCACCCTCCTCAGCAGTAGGGTTTTACTTCTTATGATCAAATCTTTGCGTTCAGTGTTTTTCGCCGGTCTTATTCTGCCACTGGCCTTTTCCGTCTCCGCCGCCCCCGTCAACAACACCCTGCCGCCCAATGTTCAACAGGCGCTGGCCAAAGCCAAGCTGCAAAACACTGCGTTGTCCTTGGTAATGATCCCCCTGAACGGTCCGGGCACGCCGACTGTCTTCAACGCTGACGTCTCGGTGAACCCGGCGTCGACCATGAAGCTGGTCACCACTTATGCGGCCCTGGAAATGCTCGGCCCCAATCACCAGTGGAAAACCGAGTTCTACACCGACGGCACCCTCAGCGGTGGCGTGTTGCACGGCAACCTTTACCTCAAGGGCGGCGGCGATCCCAAGCTGAACATGGAAAAACTCTGGCTGCTGATGCGCGACCTGCGCGCCAACGGCGTGCAGCAAGTCACTGGTGACCTGGTGCTGGACCGTGGTTTCTTCAACCAGCCGCTGTTGCCGGAATTCAATGACGATGGCAACGACGAGAACAAACCGTTCCTGGTCAAGCCGGACGCGCTGCTGGTCAACCTCAAAGCCCTGCGTTTTGTGACGCGTAATGATTCCGGCCGCGTGCTGGTGTCGGTCGAACCGCCGATTGCGAGCATCCGCATCGACAACCAGGTCAAGGTTTCCAACGCCAAGCAGTGCACTGGCGATGTGCGCTACAACCCGGTCACGGCCGCAGATGGCAGCGTAACCGTCACCGTCAGCGGGCAATTGGCCGATGGCTGCAGCTCGCAGACTTACCTGTCATTGCTCGACCACGCCACCTACACCGCAGGCGCCGTGCGCGCGATCTGGCAGGAACTGGGTGGCACCATCCAGGGCCGTGACATCCAGGCGCCAGTGCCCAAGGATGCCAAGGTACTGGCCCGGGCCTTCTCGCCGGACCTGGCGGAAATCATCCGCGACATCAACAAATACAGTAACAACACCATGGCCCAGCAGTTGTTCCTGAGCCTGGGTGCGCAGTTCCGCAACGACGCCGATGGCGACGATGCCAAGGCGGCACAACGTGTGGTGCGCCAGTGGCTGGCGAAGAAAGGCATCACCGCGCCGCACCTGGTGATGGAGAACGGCTCTGGCCTGTCGCGTGCCGAACGCGTCAGCGCCCGCGAAATGGCGGCTATGCTGCAAGCCGCGTGGAAAAGCCCTTACGCCGCCGAGTACATCAGCTCGATGCCGATTGCCGGCACTGACGGCACCATGCGCAAACGCCTGAAGACCACTGCCATGCGCGGCGAAGCCCACGTCAAGACAGGTACTTTGAACACCGTACGTGCCATTGCCGGGTTCAGCCGCGACAACAACGGCAATACCTGGGCCGTGGTGGCAATCCTCAACGATCCGAAGCCATGGGGCGCTTCGTCGGTGCTGGATCAGGTGCTGCTGGACTTGTATCGTCAGCCGAAGGCAGTGGCGGCCGCTCCAGTCCTCTGATTTATTGAACGGGACCGCTGCGCGGTCCAACGGGAGCAAGCTCCCTCGCCACAACTTCCACCCGATCCCTGCCCGCCTGCTTGGCCACATACACGGCCGAGTCGGCGCGCAGCAGCAACCCGTCAATGCCCTCATCCACCCGCCAACTGGCCACGCCAAAGCTGGCGGTGACGATGCCCACCGGTTCCATCGGCGCACTGCGCAGCGACGTCCACAACTCCACCGCCAGGCTGTAGGCCTGTGCACCATCGGTGTGCGGGCACAGCACCATGAACTCCTCGCCGCCCAGGCGGCAGAACACATCGGTGCGGCGCAGGCGCTGGCTGATGCGCTTGCACAGTTCCTGCAGCACCCCATCGCCCACGGCATGCCCGTGCTGGTCGTTGATGCGTTTGAAGTGATCGATATCCAGCATGATCACCGACAAGTTACCCGAGGTGCGATTGAGCCTCACCATTTCGGCCTTGAGACGATCCTGGAAATAGCGGCGGTTATGAATCCCAGTCAAAGAGTCGGTGATGGACAGCGCACGCAGTTCTTCTTCCACCCGCTTCAGATCGGAAATATCCGACACGTACCCATGCCACAACGTACCGCCTGCGGGTAACTCTTCCGGCGTCGCCTCGCCACGAATCCAACGCAGGCCGCGTTGCGGCAACAACACGCGGTATTCCTCGCGCCAATGGCTCAACTGCAATGCTGACAAGCGAATCGAAGCGCGCACCCGCTCCGCATCCAACGGGTGGATGCGCTCGAACACTTTATTCGCATCCTGCTGCAACACCTTGGGTTCGATTTCATAGATGTCACGCATGCCGTCGCTGGCGTAGATGAATTTCCAGTTGTCCTGGGGCTCCAGGGTGAACTGGAAGATCCCGCCGGGCACATGGGCGCTGAGTTTCTTGAGCAGGCGGTCGCGGGCCGCCAAGGCCTCGTAGGCACGTTTCTGTTCGGTGATGTCCAGGTAAATCGCCAAGTGGCCGATCCACAAACCATGGTCGTCCAGCAACACCGTGGCCAGCATGTTCACGGTCAACTGAGTGCCGTTTTCGCGGATCAAGCTCCATTCGCGGGCTTCGTGCAGGGTGTCCGGGCTTTCCACCAGCATCGCCTGGCTGGCGGGAATACGCTTGCCCAACGCCACACTCAGGCTGGCCGCGCGCGCTTCCAGCTCCGAAGCCAGGTGCAGGCTCTCCAACGTGTGCGTGCCTACCACGTGCTCGGCCTTGAAACCCAGCATCTGCTCGGCGCCGGCGTTGAAGGTATTGATGACGCCGCGCAGGTCGGTGGCAATGATCGCCACCTGGGTCGCGGCGTTCAGCACGCTGCGCAATTGGCCATGGGCACCGCGCAATTCCTGTTCACGCAGGCGCAACTGGGCAGTGCGCTGCTCCACCAGCTTCACGGCGCGCTGACGCTGGCTTACCAGCACATAGAGCAAGGCACTGAGCAGCAGGCTGAGCAGGCAGCCCATGGTCAGGATAGTGTTCAGCGAGGAATGGTTGGCCTGGTCGAACACCTGGCTGGGGCGCAGTTTCAAGGCGTACACATGGTCACCCAGCGTGAGACGACGCGCACCGACCAGGTCGCTGCTACCGACGTCATTGCTGGATTCGAAGAGCACGCGTTTCTGCAGGTCGGACGTGTCGATGATCTGCATCACCAGGTTGTCCCGCTCCGGCTTGGGCAGACCGTCGGCCACCAACTGGCGCATGCTGATCACTGCCATCACATAGCCGTAGGGCTCGTTCTGCGACTGATCGGAGGTGGGCAGGTGACTCACCGGCGCGACCAGTAAAACCCCGGTGGCATAGGCCGGCTCCACTCCCACCAATTGCATGGGCTGGGACACCGCCAGCTTGCCGGTCTTTTGCGCACGCTCAAGGGTTGAACGCCGCAAGGGCTGGGCCAAAAGATCAAAGCCAAGGGGCGCGCCCAACAGGCTTTGGGTCTGGCTGTACAGCACCGGCACGTATTCGTCACGCTGGGGCGCAGGGGCCAGCTCACCGGCTGTATTCAGTTCGCGGATCACGAAAGGCAGGCCGCGCTGGCGGGAGACGTCTTGCTCAAACTGGCTGCGCTGTTCGCGGTACACCCGTGGCGCCCAGGAGTACGCACGGGCGCGCAACAACAAAGGCTGGGCAAAACCGTCGAATTCTTCGCGGGACACGTCATCGGAATTGACGAAGAAGCGCCGCAGGCTGTTCAGCCGTTGCTCCTGGTCTTCGAAACGTTCCTGCAGGCGGGTGTAGCGCTCATTGACCAGCAATTGAAAGCGCTGGCGCACCTGTTGCTGATAGAGGTCGGCGGCCGCCCAGGCGACAATCGCCGTCAAGGCAAACCCTGCCAGTAACACCACCAATGCCACCAGCCAAGCCGACGCCTGCTCACTGATAAAGCCTAGGATTTTCGGGCGTACGGCTTGCAACGGCATAGGCAACACTCACAACGCCAGCGTGCGGGGGGTGTCACTTTGGCTAGGCCTTAAGTTATAGCCATCGGCCCTGGGTTTGACCAGCGTAAAAAAGCCGCAAGCCCGGAATAATCCAGGCTTGCGGCTCTTTTAGTGGCAACGATCAGCGCGCGGTGATTTTCCACGCCCGGTGGATCTTCGCATTACGCGCGAAATCCGGGTCGATGGTCTTGTCGCTGATTTCCTCGACCGCATAACGTTCGCTGAGGTTGTCCTCCAGCGCGAACTTGCGGAAGTTGTTCGAGAAATACAGTACGCCGCCCGGTGCCAGGCGCGCCATGGCCAGGTCGAGCAACTGCACGTGATCGCGCTGCACGTCGAAGATGCCTTCCATGCGCTTGGAGTTGGAGAAGGTCGGCGGGTCGATGAAGATCAGGTCGAACTCATCGCGGCTGGCCTCCAGCCACGCCATCACATCACCCTGCTCCAGGCGGTTCTTGTCGGAGAAACCGTTGAGGGAGAAGTTGCGACGCGCCCAGTCCAGATAGGTCTTGGACAGATCGACGCTGGTGGTGCTGCGCGCGCCGCCTTTGGCCGCGTGCACACTGGCAGTGGCGGTGTAGCAATACAGGTTGAGGAAGCGCTTGCCGGCGGCTTCTTTCTGGATGCGCATGCGCATTGGGCGGTGGTCGAGAAACAGGCCGGTGTCCAGGTAATCGGTGAGGTTGACCAGCAACTTCACGCCGCCTTCGCTGACTTCGGTGAACTTGCCCTGGGCGCTCTGGCGCTCGTACTGCTTGGTGCCGCTCTGACGCTCGCGACGCTTGACCACCACGCGGCTCTTGTCGATGTTCAGTGCCTGGGGAATCGCGGCCAGCGCATCGAACATCCGCGCGGAGGCTTTTTCCGGGTCGATGGACTTCGGCGCAGCGTACTCCTGCACGTGGACCCAGTCGTGGTACAGGTCGATGGCCATGGAGTATTCCGGCATATCGGCATCGTACACACGGTAGCAATCCACGCCTTCGCGCTTGGCCCACTTGCCCAGCAACTTGAGGTTCTTCTGCAGGCGGTTGGCGAACATCTGCCCGCCTTCGCTCAGGCGCGCCTGCTCGACCACCGGGGCCGGAGCAGGTTTGATCGGGTTGCCGTTCTTGTTGTACTGGCGCTCTTGCGGCTCAGCCGGGGCTTGATCGTAAGCGGCTTGCTCACGCTCAGCCTGGCGCTGTTCCGGGGTACGACGCTCGCCGGTGACGAACTGCTCCGGATTGACTTTGATCAGCAACAGCTTGCACGGCAACGCGCCGTTCCAGAACGAATACTGTTTGTGGCTGCGGATGCCCATGCGCTTGCCCAGGTCCGGCGCACCGGTGAACACCGCCGCTTCCCAGCCCATGCAGGCCTGGCGCAGACGCTCGCCGAGGTTCTGGTAGAGGTACAACAGGCTGGCTTCGTCACCCAGACGCTCGCCGTACGGCGGGTTGCAGATGACCAGGCCTTTCTGGTTCTGGTCCGGACGCGGCTCGAAAGTGCCGACTTCGCCCTGGTACACCTTGATCCAATGGCTCAGGCCAGCGCGTTCGATGTTGTTGCGCGCGGGTTGGATCAACCGTGGGTCGGCTTCGTAGCCTCGGATCCACAGTGGCGGCTTGTTCATGCCGATGGCGGCACGTTCAGCAGCTTCTGTGTGCAGCTTCTTCCACAGCGCCGGGACGTGACCCAGCCAGGTGGTGAAGCCCCACAGTTCACGATTCAGGTTGGGCGCCATGTCGGCGGCGATCATCGCGCCTTCCACCAGGAAGGTGCCCACGCCGCACATCGGGTCGCTCAGCGCGCCGCCTTCAGCGGCAATGCGCGGCCAGCCGGCACGGATCAGGATCGCCGCGGCCAGGTTTTCCTTCAACGGTGCCGCGCCCTGCTGCAGACGGTAACCGCGCTGGTGCAGGCTGTGGCCGGACAGGTCGAGGGACAGGATGGCTTCGCCACGGTCCAGGCGCAGGTGGATGCGCAGGTCCGGGTTGATCTTGTCGATGGACGGGCGTTCGCCGGTCGGGGTGCGCAGCTTGTCGACGATCGCATCCTTGACCTTCAGCGCGCCGAAGTGGGTGTTGTCGATGCCCGAGCCGTGACCGCTGAACTCAACGGCCAGGGTGCCGTCCGGCACCATGTGGTCGGCCCACTCGATGTCCAGCACGCCGTGGTAGAGGTCTTCGGCGTCCTTCATCGGGAAGCGCTTGAGCACCAGCAGCACGCGGTTGGCCAGGCGCGACCAGAGGCAGAGGCGGTAGGCGGTTTCCATGTCGGCCATGCCGCGCACGGCCGAGGTGTGCTCGCGGGCTTCCTCAAGGCCAAGCCCGACGGCTTCCTCGATCAGCAGGCCTTCGAGGCCCTTGGGGCAGGTGAGGAAGAGTTCAAAACGGTCCGACATGGGGCATTCCAGGCTTTTCAGCAATAAATGAACGGGCGACGCATCGCCGGCTCGGTTTTCAATCAAGCACTTTTCTTGAAGAGTGCTCGCGTGGCACGAATGTGCCGTCCCACCCCGTCCGACAGGCCCTTGGGCCTTTATTGACGGGGCAGATAACAATTAGCTGTAACAAAAAGAAATATTCCGACCCTTCGTCGAATAATAACCGACTGCAACGAGCGGACATTCTCACTAAAGGATTAAACCCATCCTCTTTGCAGGGTGCATCATAGCTGGCTTTGCCAGATAAATGGGGCGAAAAGCCATCCCAGCTTATGGCTATAGCATCGTTATCGTTACGTGCTTATGACAAAACGATCATTGAATCCATGTGACCTATTGGTTAGAACTCAACACAGGTTGGCGCCGTAACGACGCCGACACATAGGCTCGCCACGCCGGCAGCGAGCCCACCAACGGCAGAAAAACTCTGCCCGGCCCCACGCGGGGCCGAAGGATATCAAGACAGTCAACAAGTGAGGGAAACACCCTATGAGAAGACTTAAGCGTGATCCGTTGGAAAGAGCATTTTTACGCGGATATCAATATGGCGTTCATGGCAAATCCCGTGAGCTTTGCCCATTTACTCTACCGTCGGTACGCCAAGCCTGGATCAACGGCTGGCGAGAAGGACGCGGCGACAACTGGGACGGTATGACTGGCACTGCGGGAATCCACAGACTCAACGAACTTCACGCCGTCGGCTAATCAAGGGCAACTCATTCCGACATCATCACCGATGAAGATGTAACGACTTAACCACGCACGTCCTATCCGGGCGGCGGGCTTCGGCCCAGGGGGCTCCTTAATGGAGCCCTTTTTAATGGGCCTGTAGGAGCCGGTTTGCCGGCGATGAGGCCTTAGGAATCGAGGTTGATCTTGGATACGCCATCACCGGCAAGCCGGACTCCTACTGTTTCGGTAATGCTGCGATCGCGTCCACCGACTGGCGGATCAACGCCGGGCCCTTGTAGATAAACCCAGAGTACAACTGCACCAGGCTGGCACCCGCGGCGATCTTCTCGGCTGCGTGCTTGCCTTCGGTGATGCCTCCTGCGGCGATGATCGGCAAACGTCCAGCCAGCTCGGCGGCCAGCACCTTGACGATATGGGTGCTCTGCTCACGCACCGGCGCACCCGACAGGCCACCCGCCTCGTCACCATGGGCCAAGCCTTCGACACCTACGCGGCTGAGGGTGGTGTTGGTCGCGATCACCGCGTCCATGCCCGAGTCCACCAGGGCTTGGGCGACCAGTACGGTTTCTTCGTCGCTCATGTCCGGGGCAATCTTGATCGCCAGTGGCACGCGCTTGCCATGGCGCACGGCCAGGTCTTCCTGGCGCTGGCGCAGGGCTTCGAGCAATTGCTTGAGGGAATCACCGAACTGCAGGCTGCGCAGGCCCGGGGTGTTGGGCGAGCTGACGTTGACCGTGACGTAGCTGGCGTGGGCGTAGACCTTGTCCAGGCAGATCAGGTAATCGTCGACGGCACGCTCGACCGGCGTATCGAAGTTCTTGCCGATATTGATACCGAGGATGCCCTTGTACTTCGCCGCCTGAACCCGCGACAGCAGATGATCAACGCCCAGGTTGTTGAAGCCCATGCGGTTGATGATCGCCTCGGCTTCCGGCAGGCGGAAGATGCGCGGCTTGGGGTTGCCCGGCTGTGGTCGCGGGGTCACGGTGCCGATTTCGACGAAACCGAAACCCAGCTGCGCAAAGCCATCGATGGCCGCACCGTTTTTATCCAGACCGGCCGCCAGCCCGACCGGGTTGGGGAAGTCGAGCCCCATCACCGAGACCGGCATTTTCGCCGGTGCCTTGCATACCAGGCCATTGAGCCCCAGGCGTCCACCGGCACCGATCAGGTCCAGGGACAGATCGTGGGAAGTTTCCGGGGAAAGTTTGAACAACAGCTGGCGGGCCAGGGTATACATGGGCGGGCTAGACTCGGTGGCGGCGAAAGGTGGCGGCGATTATAGCCGGGGTGACAGGTAGCGCGCGAGGCGTGAACCTCAATCGTCAGTAACGGTGCGCGACCAACTGCTCGTAATACGCCCATATTTTCTGCGCATACTGCATGCGCAACGCCTCACGCTCGGGCCCGGTGCCTGTCCCCACGTTGTAGGAACCCACTGCCGTCCAGTTGTAGCCAAAGCGCTGGATGAACTCGGCCAGGATCGAAGCCCCCACCTCAACCGACAGGCAGGGCTCATTGATCAAGCGATCCTCGGTAATGCCCTGCTTCAGCAAGCGTGGCAGGTGGATGCTGTTGATTTGCATCAGACCGATGTCCCACGTGCCATTACGGTTGGCGCGATTTATCGCTTGCGCACGATTACCCGACTCCACGACCGCGATCGCCTGCAGCAACTCCGGCTCGATGCTGTATTGACTGGCAGCCTCCTCCCAGCAGTAGGCCAAAGCTTGATTGCTGGCCATCAAGGCACCCAGCAGCCAGCCCTTGCTCCAGAACCTAGCCACGTTTCAACACCCCCTGGCTGGCTCGGCCGCAGGCGGAACACACCTGCTCCGCACGATCAGACATGGCACTCACCGGGCAGGTGAAACGATACCCCCGACCGTAGATCGTCTTGATAAACCCCTTATCGGCACCAAGGTACTTGCGCAATGAATAAATGCAGCGAGTCAAGGACTCCTCGGCGACCTCTTCCTGGGGCCAAGCCAGTTCCAACAAGCGATCCTTGGTCATCAACGCACCACCGGAGACCAGCAACAGCCGTAACACCCGCCATTCCTTAGGCGGCAACTGGACATCCGAACCCTCCCCCGTCAGGCGACCATGGTCATGCAAAGTCCAATGCGCAAAAAGCAGGGAAGTCGTCGTCCCTCCATCATCCATGACGCTATCCCGACCTCCGACTACTGACATTGACGTCCTCATTTCAATCACTGGCTCATGTGCCCATGTCATGACTATAAAAACCTGCCTCACTGCTCACCCGAGGAAAAAACCCATACATCAGGCGTTTTTTGACATCGCGCCGTAGGACATTTCGCTACCCTCCTCCAGGCAACCACGTCTGATACACCTCATGCAGTTCAACCCCTAGCCGGTCTTCCAATTGCACCAACTCGCCCAACGCCAACAACTGCCCATTCACCCGAACCTCCACGCAGTGGATGATCTCCGGCATCAGCGGCAACACCTTTCCGGGCGCAAAGGCAGCCAGCCGCCTGCGGCTGATCAGTTGTTCCTGTAGAAGAATTTCCAGATGCATGAGTTAACACCTTGTTTACGGTGAGACATCGCGCTGCGGTCGTACAAACGCACGCTGGACACGCTCGTATTGCGCCGCAGTCAGGGGTGGTGGCCCTCCTGCCTCTTCCAACCCCTTCAACTCGCTACCCACCGCCCTGGCCTGGATCACAAACAGGCGTACTTGGGCTGGACGACCTGCTCCCCGCCCTTCTGATTCCCGCTGAAACGCACCCAGCCATAGGCGTCTGCCCTGAGGCACTCGGACCACGCTGTTGATGCCCACCCGCCCCACCGCCGCGTTTTTTTCACGCCGCCCCGCCTCACTCATCTGGCGCCCTTCGTCCACCTCAAGGCGCATTTCAATCTGGTTACCCTGCGCAAAACGCGGCAGCACGCTGACCTGGGTGCCATAACGCAGCGGTTTCCAGTCGGCGCGATCGTCTCCGCGGGGCGGCATGTAAAACGTATGGTTGTCCTGGAACACCGCCGGCACATTCTCCTGGGTGAGGATCACCGGCAAGGTGGTTAGCTTCGCTCGTCGGCGACGCTCCAATGCAGCGACCTTCGCCATGAGGAGGCTATCGTCCAAGGGGGCCAAGACTCGCGTGGTCGACGCCTTCGGTTCTTCATCCGAGTCCAGGCCCAGTTTCTTCAATTCATCGCGTTCAACATCCACCAGCCACAGCGAGACCTCGATCGCTCGCTTGGGCACGTCGAGTTCCGCCACCAGTTTCTGGATGAAACTCACTTGGGCCGGCTTGCCCTTGATCAACAGGCTGTTGCTGTCCGGGTACGCGATCACGCCCAGGCTCTTGTCCGAGAGCCCCCCCTTTTGCTCGCTGGCCAACAGGGTCTCGATCATCGTCGCCATCCCCGGCACGGTGACCGGGTTGTCGCGCGTGCCGTACTGTCGATCCACCACATCGGTATTGAGCACTTGGACGACGGCAAAGGACTGAACGCCCACTCGCAAGTCAGCCCTTTTCCGGTCCATCAACTGAGCCAGGCGCAGTACCTGGTCGATATAATTCGGTGGGCCGGACACATAGAACGTGCGCGCTCCACTTTCACGCAATGGATAACGTGATTCATCGAGGCCGGAGCGGCGCATCAGGCTACGTAGCCTGTCGACCGAGATATGCCGCAAGGTCACCGCAGAACTTTTTGCTTCGCCTGCGTCATAGACATGCAGCGCTTGCCCGTCGCTGTACCAGATCAACCCTTGCTCAAGTGCAAGCGCCTCCAGGGCCTGTTGTGGCGCATCGAAATCCAGTGCTGCGCTGAGGCGTTTGCGTGCGACTTCGCGACTCACAACGATGGGCAACCCAAGTGGCACCGACAGCGCAGTGAACACGGTATGCAGGCTTTCGTCCTGCGCTTGATAAAGCTCGCCCCAGGCCCGCGTGTTGATCAAGAGCAGCGCGACAAACAACAGTCGGCGGTATAGCCAGAGGCGAGGCATCGTTGCTGGGACTTCGGCGTACACCGTGGGCGTTCCTCGGCGGTCTGGCAGTGGGAGAGTCGCCATACTGAGAGCCCGCCCGCTTTCAATCTTGATGGAAAGTTGATGACTCTCCAGGCCCACTCGGCCGTGGCATGTGCCTTGCTATGAACTCTGTATCAGAGCACGCACCAACGGCGGAGCGAGCTTACGGACAAAGGCGTCGTTACCCGCATTGGCTTACATCGCCATCTGAGGGAACGACGCTTTTTTTTGAAAGAAAAGGTAGGTGTAGATGAACGATTCGGTGGGCAACAGCCCGATGAACGACCCGCTGGCCTGGGTCAACGGCAGTGATGCACCGGAAAAAGGCAGCCTCGACCTGGGCTTCATGGCCTTGAGTGACTGCGCCTCGATGGTGGTGGCGGCCACCCAGGGCTTCGCGCAACCCTATGGCCTGACCTTGAACCTCAAGCGCCAATCGTCCTGGGCCAACCTGCGCGACAAACTGGTCAGCGGCGAACTGGACGCCGCCCACAGCCTGTACGGGCTGATCTACGCCGTGCACCTGGGTATCGGCGGTGTCGCGCCCACCGACATGGCCGTGTTGATGGGGCTCAACCAGAACGGCCAGAGCATCAACCTGTCCCACGGTTTGCAACAACAGGGGGTGATCACTCCTGAGGCGCTGGATCGCCACGTGCACCAAAGTCGAACAAAACTGACCTTCGCCCAGACATTTCCCACAGGCACCCATGCGATGTGGCTGTATTACTGGCTGGCAAGCCAGGGCATTCATCCATTACAGGATGTGGACAGCGTAGTGGTCCCACCACCGCAAATGGTTGCGCACCTGCAAGCCGGGCGCATCGATGGGTTTTGCGTCGGCGAGCCCTGGTGCGCCAGCGCGGTCAAACAGAACCAAGGGTTTACCCTGGCGACGACCCAGGCGATCTGGCCGGATCATCCGGAAAAGGTGCTCGGCTGCACCCAGGCGTTCGTGGATCAAAACCCGAACACGGCACGCGTGCTGGTGAGGGCAATCCTGGAAGCCAGTCGGTTTATCGAAGAAAGCCGCGAAAACCGCCGCTCCACCGCACAACTGCTCAGTGGCCGCGAATACCTCGATGCCCCGCTCGACTGCATCGAGCCGCGCCTGCTGGGGATCTATGACGACGGCCTGGGCAATCAGTGGCAGGATCCCCACGCGCTGCGTTTTTTTGCCGACGGTGAGGTCAACCTCCCCTACCTCTCTGACGGCATGTGGTTCATGACCCAGTTCCGGCGCTGGGGTTTGTTGCGCGAAGACCCCGACTACCTCGGCGTTGCGCGCCAGGTGCAGCAACTGGCGCTGTATCGCCAGGCCGCCGATGGACTGGGGATCGCCACGAACGACCAGGACATGCGCAGCAGCCAACTGATCGACGGCAAAATCTGGGACGGTTCCGACCCCGCTGGCTATGCCCGCAGCTTCCGGCTGCATGCGCTGGCCGATCCGACCCACCGCCAAGCCTTGCGCTGACAGGAGGACCCCATGCTGCGAATCCTGCTGATCAACGACACCCCACGCAAGGTAGGCCGACTCAGGACTGCGCTGATCGAAGCCGGTTTTGACGTGATCGACGAGTCCGGCCTGACCATTGACCTGCCCGCACGCGTCGAAACGGTGCGCCCGGATGTGATCCTGATCGATACCGAGTCACCGGGGCGCGATGTGATGGAGCAAGTGGTGCTGGTCAGCCGTGACCAACCCCGGCCCATTGTGATGTTCACCGACGAACACGACCCGAACGTGATGCGCCAGGCGATCAAGTCCGGCGTCAGCGCCTACATCGTCGAAGGCATCCAGGCCCAGCGCCTGCAGCCGATCCTTGACGTGGCCATGGCCCGCTTCGAAAGCGATCAGGCCTTGCGCGCGCAGCTTCAAGCCCGCGACCAGCAGTTGGCCGAGCGCAAACGTATCGAGTTGGCCAAGGGCATGTTGATGAAAATGAAGGATTGCAACGAGGAAGAGGCCTACACCCTGATGCGCCGCCAGGCCATGAGCCGCCAGCAGAAGCTGATCCAGGTGGCGGAGCAGATTATCGCCATGAGCGAGTTGCTCGGCTGATTTGGCGCAGCTCTTGCTAAGCATTCACCACAGGTAGCCAACGGCGGTTGCCCCTCCCCGACAAAGACGTCGCACACCCGGTTTGCCCTCGCGAACCCGGTGGCGGCGTTTTTTCGTTTTGGCCTTCTTACAAGACCCCCAACCGTTGAGGTGCGTGATGAAATCAAGCTTCTGGAAATCCGGGCACACCCCGACCTTGTTTGCCGCGTTCCTGTATTTCGACCTGAGCTTCATGGTCTGGTACCTGCTGGGCCCCTTGGCGATACAGATTGCCGCCGACCTGCACCTGACCACTCAGCAGCGTGGCCTGATGGTCGCAACGCCGATCCTCGCGGGTGCGATTTTGCGCTTTTTGATGGGCATGCTGGCGGACAAGCTATCGCCCAAGACGGCAGGCCTGATTGGCCAGGTGATTGTGATCTGCGCCCTGTTCGGCGCCTGGAAACTCGGGATCCATAGCTACGAACAAGCGCTGTTGCTGGGCGTGTTCCTTGGTATGGCCGGCGCCTCGTTTGCCGTTGCACTGCCCCTGGCCTCCCAGTGGTACCCGGCTGAACATCAGGGCAAGGCGATGGGTATCGCCGGTGCGGGGAACTCCGGCACCGTGTTCGCCGCGTTGCTGGCACCGGTATTGGCGGCCGCCTTTGGCTGGAGCAACGTGTTCGGCTTCGCGCTGATCCCCCTGGTGCTGACCCTGATCGTCTTTGCCTGGCTGGCACGCAATGCCCCGGAACGCCCGAAGGCCAAGTCCATGGCCGACTACTTCAAGGCCCTGGGTGACCGTGACAGTTGGTGGTTCATGTTTTTCTACAGCGTGACCTTCGGCGGCTTTATCGGCCTGGCAAGCGCCCTGCCCGGCTATTTCAATGACCAATACGGCCTGAGCCCGGTGACAGCCGGCTACTACACCGCCGCCTGCGTGTTCGGCGGCAGCCTGATGCGCCCGCTGGGTGGCGCGTTGGCGGATCGCTTCGGCGGGATTCGGACCTTGCTGGGCATGTACAGCGTGGCGGCGATCTGCATCGCGGCGGTGGGTTTCAACCTGCCGAGTTCCTACGCAGCGCTGGCGCTTTTCGTCTGCACCATGCTGGGGCTCGGCGCAGGAAATGGCGCAGTATTCCAATTGGTGCCGCAGCGTTTCCGCCGTGAGATCGGCGTGATGACCGGCCTGATCGGCATGGCTGGCGGTATCGGCGGCTTTGCCCTGGCAGCCGGCATGGGCGCGATCAAACAAAGTACCGGCAGCTATCAGATGGCGTTGTGGTTGTTCGCCAGCCTGGGCGTATTGGCCTGGTTCGGCCTGCACGGCGTTAAGCGTCGCTGGAGAACCACCTGGGGCTCGGCTGCCGTGACGGCTGCGCGGGTCTGATGAGCCTGCAACTGAGCGTCGCCCAGGCCAGTGCCATTGGCCCTCGGGCGGAAAACCAGGACGCGTTGCGGGTGGTCACACCCGTGGCCGAACTGGCGGCGAGCAAAGGCTATCTGTGCGCCATCGCCGACGGCGTAAGCCAGTGCGCCGACGGCGGCCTGGCCGCGCGCTCGACCTTGCAGGCACTGGCCCTGGATTACTACGCCACGCCGCAAACCTGGGGCGTGGCCCAGGCCTTGGAGCGTTTGCTGCTGGCACAGAATCGCTGGTTGCAAGCCAATGGCGGTGGTCAGCCTCTGTTGACCACCCTGAGTGCGCTGGTGTTTCGCGGCCAGCGCTTCACCCTGGCGCATGTCGGCGATTGCCGAGCGTATCGTTGGCTCGACGGCCAATTGCAGCGCCTCACCGAGGATCACGTCTGGGAGCAACCGGGCATGCAGCATGTGCTCAAGCGCGCCCTTGGCCTGGATCAACATCTGGTGGTGGATTTTCTCGATGGCCAGTTGCGTGAAGGCGAATGTTTCCTGCTGCTCAGTGATGGCGTGTGGGCAACGCTGGGCGATCACAGTATCCAGGCGATTTTGCGCGAGCAAACCAACCTGGATGTGGCGGTCAACACCCTAGTCAACGCCGCACACCTGGCGGGTAGCCAGGACAATGCCAGCGCGCTGTTGGTGCGTGTCGACGCCCTCGGCGCAGCCACCCTCGGCGATGCGCTAGTACAGTTGCAGCAATGGCCACTGCCACCGCTGTTGAAAGCCGGGCAGCACTTTGAAGGCTGGCAGGTGGAGAGCGTGTTGGCGCAAAGCCGGCAATCACTGCTTTACCGGGTGCGCGATGCCCAGCAACAACCCTGGCTGTTGAAAACCCTGCCGTTGAGCCGTGACGACGATCACGATGCCGGCCAAGCCTTGCTATCGGAGGAATGGTTTCTGCGCCGGGTTGCGGGGCGGGCATTCCCTGAAGTCCATGCCGGCAGCGGGCGCCAGCATTTGTACTACGTGATGCGTGATTATTCCGGCCAGACCCTGGCCGAACTGTTCCAACATCAAGGCCCCTTGCCCTTGGCGCAGTGGCAGTCGATTGCCGAGCGTTTGCTGCGGGCCGTGGGCATGCTGCATCGGCGGCAGATCCTGCACCGCGATATCAAGCCGGAAAACCTGCTGCTGGGAGACGACGGAGAGTTGCGAGTGCTGGATTTCGGCCTGGCGTATTGCCCAGGCCTGTCGGAAGACGGCGCTCATGCGCTGCCGGGCACGCCCAGCTTTATTGCACCTGAAGCCTTCAACGGCGAGCGTCCTACGGCCCAACAGGATTTATACGGCGTCGGCGTTACCTTGTATTACCTGCTGACCGGACATTACCCCTACGGCGAAATCGAGGCCTTCCAACGGCCCCGGTTTACTCAGCCTGTCAGCGCCAGCCGCTACCGTCCCGACCTGCCGGATTGGCTGCCCCTCAGCCTGGAACGGGCCGTGGCGGCCCAACCCGCCCATCGCTATGAAACCGCCGAAGAGTGGTTGCGCGTGCTGGAACAGGCTGACCGCCAGGAAATGAGCATTCGCCCCCGGCCTTTGCTGGAGCGGGAGCCCATGAAGGTCTGGCGCACGCTGGCGCTGCTCTCGTTATTGATCAATCTGGTGCTGTTGTACTCACTCTTTCACCGCTGACGTCATCCCTGGACGAGGAACACCCTATGAATGCAAAAGTCTGGCTGGTAGGCGCGGGTCCGGGTGACCCGGAACTGCTGACCCTCAAGGCGGTACGCGCCCTGCGTGAGGCCGATGTGGTGCTGATCGATGACTTGGTCAACCCGGCAGTGCTGGAACATTGCGCGGACGCGCGCGTGGTCACAGTGGGCAAACGCGGCGGCTGCCGGTCGACCCCGCAGGACTTTATCCACCGCCTGATGCTGCGCTATGCGCGCCAGGGCAAATGCGTGGTGCGGCTCAAAGGCGGCGACCCGTGCATTTTCGGACGCGGCGGCGAAGAGGCGATGTGGCTGCGTGAACAGGGTGTCGAGGTGGAATTGGTCAACGGTATTACCGCAGGCCTGGCGGGCGCGACGAATTGCGCGGTGCCGTTGACGTTGCGTGGGGTGAGTCGTGGCGTGACCTTGGTCACGGCGCATACCCAGGACGACAGCCGCCTGAATTGGCGCGCCCTGGCCGAGGGCGGGACTACGTTGGTGGTGTACATGGGCGTGGCGAAACTGGAGGAAATCCGCCAGCAACTGCTCGACGGCGGAATGGCGGCGGATATGCCGGTGGCGATGATCGAGAATGCATCGCTGCCCCAGCAAAGGGAATGCCGCAGCGAACTATGGCGTATGCATGAAGATGCACAGGCATTTGCCTTGAAGAGCCCGGCAATCCTGGTGATCGGCCGTGTCGCCGGCAGCGAACAGGCCGCATACCTCGCAGCAGCTACTGCCTGAGGCAAATTCCAGGCGAAAAAAAGCCCGGCCTAAGCCGGGCTTTTTTCTACCACTCAGTAATTACTGAGCTTGAGCTTCTACCGACGCTTCTACGCGACGGTTAACAGCACGACCAGCTTCAGTTGCGTTGTCAGCAACTGGGCGGGATTCGCCGTAACCTACCGCGGTGATGCGGCTAGGAGCAACGCCGTCTTTAACCAGGACTTGCTTAACAGCGTCAGCACGACGCTGGGACAGCTTCTGGTTGTAAGCGTCTGGACCGACGGAGTCAGTGTGACCAGCAACTTCTACGTTGGTAGCTGGGTACTGAGCCATGAAGTCGGCCAGGTTTTTAACGTCGCCGTAGCTGTTAGGCTTAACAACCGACTTGTCGAAGTCGAACTTAACGTCCAGCTCAACACGAACAACCTGAGCAACTGGAGCTTCTGGCTCTGGAGTTGGCTCTGGAGCTGGTGCTGGGGTAGGAGCTGGAGCAACTGCGCCAGCGTTACCGCCGAAGTTTACGCCCAGGCCGACCAGTGCGGAGTAGTCCCACTTGCCGTTGTCCAGACCGTAGTCAGCTTCAACACCGGCACGAGCGTACAGGTTGTTGGTGAAGTAGTACTTCACGCCAGTACCAACGGTAGCGAAGGTAGTCTGGTCGCGACCGCTGTGGCCGTCAGCTTGAACGTTAGTACGGCTCTGGTGGCCGAAACCGCCTTCAACGTATGGACGCAGGCTGTCTACGCCAGCTTGACCGAAGTGATACTGGGCAACCAGGCTGCCGGTATCGCCTTTGATCTTCTGGTTACCAGTACCGTCGTTCGAACGGGTGTGGTTGGTCTTGTCGTAGGACAGGTTCAAGGACAGGTCGTCGGTCAGGAAGTAACCGATGCGAGCGCCAGGATTGAAGCCGTCTTCGATGTGCTTGACGCTATCGTTGTACTGCTTCTTGTAGAACAGCTCGCCTTCAACTGCGCCTTGGCCTTGTGCCAGAACGCCGAAAGAAGTAGCGGCAATAAGAGAACCAATGGCCAAGCCCAAGGTGTTTTTCAGTTTCATCCGTTAAATCCCCATCTGGTGATTGTAAAGCAGTCCCACAAACCGGGGGACAACTCGGCGACAAGTCTAACAGAACTTGCCTACACGTAAGAGATATTTGCCACGCACTAAGTTTCAGTCTCGCCCGCAAATTTCTCACGTAATTTATCAAGAGCACGTTTGTAACGCATTTTTGTAGCACTCAAACCCATGTGCATGATGTCAGCGATTTCCTGAAATTCCAGCTCTGCGACAAATCGTAGCACCAGAATTTCCCGGTCAATCGGGTTCACATACACCAACCAGCGATCAAGTCCGCCCTTCTCCTCGGGTGCCGGCGCCTTCTCTTCAGACGCTTCCTCAAGGGGGTCCAGACTCAACGCGTCCATCAAGCGACGCTTTCGCCGTTCCTTCCGATACTGCGTGATGCACTCGTTGTACGTGATGCTGTATAGCCACGTCTTGAACTTCGATTTGCCCTCGAAGTTCTTCAGGCCGTACAGCACCTTGAGCATCACTTCCTGACAGACATCATCCGCATCTCTATCGTTCCCTAAATACCTTGAACAAACGTTGAACAGAGTGCGTTGATATCTGCGCATCAATTCTTCGTACGCGCGAGTTACGTGAAACAGCTCCGTGTGCGCGCGCGCGACCAACTCCTCATCAGAGAGCTCACGGGGGTCATAGCGCGTGGACAGCGTTTGGGCTTTATTCAAAACAAGTCGTGCCGACAGTCAGGTCAATGTCCGCCACAACCCGGTCAGCCGGGTTTGCGGCGGCGTACATTAGCAGGGTTTGCCGGATTAGCGGCTACTGACCTGCTGTTCCAGGAGAATCCGATTGGACAGCGACACCAGGTCGCCGTCATCGGTCAGCACTGTCGTCTTGACTGTGCCGATCTCCTCGATTTGCCCTTCGACCTCGCCCACACGCACCTGTTGCCCAACCTGATACAACTCACGCACGTAGATTCCCGCAAGAATCTGACCGGCAATTTCCCGGCTTCCCAAGCCCATGGCCAGCGCAACGGCCAGACCAACGGTAATCAAAACGATCACAATCACATGGTTGAGCAGGTCAGTCTTGACCTCCAACTGGCTGATCGCGACTGAAATACTGATGATGATCACCAGGCCCTGGGCAATTCGCCCCAGGCCCGCAGCATAGTCCAGCCCCACGCCTTCAGCGGCGCCGCGCACCAGCCCATTGGCCAGTTGCGCCAGCAAAACGCCTACCAGCAGCACCAGCGCGCCGCCGAAAACCTTCGGCAAATACAGCGCCAGCATGTCGAGCGTAGCTGAAACTCGCTCAAGTCCAAGGGATTGAGCCGCAGAAACCAGAAAAATCAGCAAAACAAACCAATAAACGATCTTGCCAATCAAGGTAGAGATCGGCACTTGCAGCCCGGCACGACCCAGCAGTTTGGTCAGTCCGGTGCCCGCCATCAGGCGATCCAGGCCCAGTTTTGCGAGCAGTTTGGACAGCAGGGTGTCGAGCAGCTTGGCCACGACAAAGCCCAGCAATACCAGGACCAGGGCACCAAACAGGTTGGGAATGAAGTTCGCCACCTTGGTCCACAATGCGGTCATCGCGGTGACCAGGCTCTGGGTCCAGAGATCAAGTTCCATATTCAATCAGCCTTATCAGCAGTGCGAGCAAGAGGTTTACGACGGGAAACCGGCGATACATGGGCCGAACCGTTGTTCAGGGCCATCATCAACGCTGGCAGCCAGCGGCCGAGCAGACCGAACAGGTCACCCGCACCGACTTGGCGGTTGGCGGTTTTCAACACGCGGCCCAGGCAGGCATCGTCGTCGCGGTTGGACGGCGAGGCATTGAGCATGTCACGCAAAGACTGTTCGAACGGATCGTGCATAAAGACCTCTCGCAAGTGATTTAAAAGACGAGGGTAAAATTCTTGAGGTCACATAGGACCGTACGTACGTTCAGGTCATATTCAGCTCAAACCCAGCGCAATCGTCGAAAAAGCCACCATTGTCCGAGTGCAACCGAGACCATCAACAGGCACGCCACCATGAATCCATAGGGGCTGGCGGAGAACGGAATACCGCCCACATTGATCCCCAGCAGACCGGTCAAAAAACTCATCGGAAGAAAGATTCCGGTGATGATCCCGAAGCGGTACATGGTGCGGTTCATGCGCACGCTCAAACGCCGGTCTTCGGCCTCCAGCACAAGCCCCACGCGCTCCCGGGTCAATTCGAGTTCTTCCAGGTAGCGGGTCAGGCTGTTGTTCAATTCGTTCCAGTAGTCGGCATCGTCGTCACAGAACCACGGCAATTTGATCCGCGTGAGCTGGGCAAAAATATCTCGCTGCGGCGCCAAAAATCGCTTCAGCCCAGCCGCTCGTCGGCGGATCTGCAACACGCTGCCATGTTCCGGCGTATACCGTTCGTCGGTATCGAGTTTTTCTTCCTCGGCGTCGACGATTTCAGACAGGTCGGAGACCAGATCCTGCACTTTATTGGTCAGGTACTGCGCCATATAAAGGATGAGTTCCGACGCGGTCTTAGGCCCCTTGCCGTCCGCCAGTTGCACCAACAGTTCGTCAGTGGCGCGCAACGGGCGCAGGCGTAGAGAAATCACGCGGCTGGCGGCAGCAAAGATGCGTACCGAGACCATGTCTTCCGGCTCCGCACCGGGGTTTAGGTTGACCCCGCGCAGGAACAGCAGCAGTTCCGAGTCCGGCAGCGGCAACAGGCGCGGACGGGTGTTCTCTTCCAGCAACAAGTCACAGGCAAATTCGCTCAAGCCGCTGGATTTGCGCAGCCACGTCTGGGTTTGCGGATGGCTGCGATCCCAATGCAGCCACAGGCTTTCCTGGGGCTGCAGTTGCAAATCGTCGAGCTCTGTCCGGGCAATCGAACGCGCACCGCCTTTACCGTCCAGCACCAGGGCATGCACCAGGCCCCATTGCGCGTTTTCTTCCTCGAACATCCTTACTCCTGTCTTATTCGGGCATTTTCAGCGGGCTGGGAGAAACGATCACGCCATTGTTATCGGCGTAGATGTATTCACCCGGACGAAAGGTCACACCCGCGAAAGTAACAACCACGTTCAAATCGCCAATACCGCGCTTGTCGGTCTTCATCGGATGGCTGGCCAAGGCCTGTACCCCCAGATCGGTCTGGGCAATGACGTCCACATCGCGGATGCAACCGTAGATCACCAGCCCTTCCCAACCGTTTTTCGCCGCTTTCTCGGCGATCATGTCGCCCAGCAGCGCCCGACGCAGGGAGCCGCCACCGTCGACCACCAGCACCTTGCCGGCCCCCGGCTGATCGGCTTGTTCCTTGACCAGGGAGTTATCTTCGAAGCATTTGACGGTGACGATCTCGCCGCCGAAGGAATCCCGGCCGCCGAAGTTGCTGAACATCGGTTCGAGCACCTGCACCAGGTCCGGGTAGGCGTCGCACAGATCGGGGGTCACGTAATGGTTCATTGAAAAATTCCTTTCCGTCAAAGAGGTGTCTTTCGAAAGAAGCGCCAGCCAGAGCAGGTGCGAAACATCCCATTCGCCTCGCCGCAACGCAATAGCCACTGCGCGACTGAATATGACCAGAAGCGTTTAACGCGTCATATCTTAGCCGCAACCACACTCGAGCGAAACGCCCTTGGCAGAGCGCTGCGTCAAACCGTGGCCAACACCTGCGCCTGCGCACCGGACAACGGTGTGAGCGGATCTTTCAACCACTGCGCCACCAATGGCCACACTTCGGCCTGGGCGGCTTTGCTCACCAGCATCTCCACATGCCCAAAATCCCCTGTAAAGCCTTGCTGTCGGCCCAGGCACAGGTACTGACGGTGCTCGGAACCGACTTGCTCGAACAGCTTGCGACAGGCCCAGTCGGGGTCTTGATGATCCCCGGCTGCACTGACCGCCAACAGCGGCACATCGACCTCTGCCAAGCCTTTCCACCAATCGTTCTTACCTTCGCCAAAGCGACCAAACAGGCCATTCCAGCGCATGGCTTCGATCATCACGCCCGCCGGTTCATCCTCGGGGCCACGTTTCAGGCGCGAGCCGGACACTTCGCCAAAGCGCTTCAACAGCAAGCGGCCGGTCCACTCCACTGGTGGCAGTTTCAACGGCCAATGGGTGCGACTGACCTGACAACCAAACAGCGCCACCGAAGCTACGGCCGGCGCGCCCAGATGCTGACCGCCTAGCGCCGCTGCCAAGCTGGTGCCACCCAGGGAATGGCCGATCCAGTGGGGAATCTGCCCGCTTTGTTCACGCACGAATGCGCCGATGGCCGGCAAATCGTAACGTGCATAGTCAGCGACGCGGTTGCGGGCGTAGTCATGATTGCGCTTGGACAGGCCATGACCGCGCATTTCCGGGATCCAGACATCAAACCCCTCGCGCGCCAGGTAGGCGCCCAGGCCGATCCCCTTGGGCGAATACCAGAAGCGCCGGTTGGAAAAACTGCCGTGCAATAAAATAACTGGGATGCCCCGGTTTTCCGGGACGTCGGCCAGGCCTAAACGGGTAACCGCCAGCTCGACGGTGCCGTCGGGGCTGTTACCGGGTTTGAGGCGATACACGTCTTCACTCAGGTCGCCACGACGTTCAGCGCTGATCAGGGCGACGGGAAACAGGTTGCTGCTGCTTTGCATAATGCTCTTGCACAAAAAAGGGCGGCGTCCGCGAGGAGGCCCGCCCTGTACAGATAAGAATGCCGGTCACCCACGACGGGTGACCGGCACTTTTGACGTGACGATCTTAGGCGGACGCTTGGCCTTCCGCCAGGAAGAACCAGGTTTCCAGCACGGAATCGGGGTTCAGCGAGACGCTTTCGATGCCCTGTTCCATCAGCCATTTGGCCAGGTCAGGATGGTCGGAAGGGCCTTGGCCGCAGATACCGATGTACTTGCCGGCCTTGTTGCAGGCCTGGATGGCGTTGGCCAGCAGCTTCTTGACCGCAGGATTTCGCTCGTCGAACAGGTGCGCGATGATCCCGGAGTCACGGTCCAGGCCCAGGGTCAGCTGGGTCAGGTCGTTGGAGCCGATGGAGAAGCCGTCGAAGAACTCCAGGAATTCTTCGGCCAGGATGGCGTTGGACGGCAGCTCGCACATCATGATCACGCGCAGGCCGTTCTCACCACGGGACAGGCCGTTCTCAGCCAGCAAGTCCACCACCTGGCTCGCTTCGCCCAAGGTGCGTACGAACGGCACCATGATCTCGACGTTGGTCAGGCCCATCTCGTTGCGCACGCGCTTGAGGGCGCGGCATTCGAGTTCGAAGCAGTCACGGAACGCTTCGCTGATGTAGCGCGAGGCGCCACGGAAGCCCAGCATCGGGTTTTCTTCTTCCGGCTCGTAAAGCTTGCCGCCGATCAGGTTGGCGTATTCGTTGGACTTGAAGTCCGACAGACGCACGATGACCTTTTTCGGGTAGAACGCCGCCGCCAGGGTGCTGATGCCTTCCACCAGCTTCTCGACGTAGAAGCCAACAGGGTCGTTGTAGCCGGCGATACGCTTGTCGACGCTTTCCTTGATGTCCAACGGCAGGCCGTCGTAGTTCAACAGAGCCTTGGGGTGCACGCCGATCATGCGATTGATGATGAACTCCAGGCGGGCCAGGCCCACACCGGCGTTTGGCAGTTGCGCGAAGTCAAAGGCGCGGTCCGGGTTGCCGACGTTCATCATGATCTTGAACGGCAGGTCCGGCATGGCGTCGATGGAGTTCTGCTTGATATCGAAGCCCAGCTCGCCTTCAAAGATGAAACCGGTGTCGCCTTCGGCGCAGGAAACAGTGACGCCTTGGCCGTCTTTCAACAGCTGGGTCGCGTTGCCGCAGCCCACGACTGCAGGGATGCCCAGTTCACGGGCGATGATCGCCGCGTGGCAGGTACGCCCGCCACGGTTGGTGACAATGGCGCTGGCGCGCTTCATCACCGGTTCCCAGTCCGGGTCGGTCATGTCGGAAACCAGCACGTCGCCTGGCTGGACTTTATCCATTTCGGACACGTCCTTGATGATCCGCACCTTGCCGGCGCCGATGCGCTGGCCGATGGCACGGCCTTCCACCAGCACGGTGCCGGTTTCTTTGAGCAGGTAGCGTTCCATGACATTGGCCGAGGTGCGGCTTTTCACGGTTTCCGGACGGGCCTGCACGATGTACAGCTTGCCGTCGTCACCGTCCTTGGCCCACTCGATGTCCATCGGGCACTTGTAGTGCTTTTCGATGATCATCGCTTGTTTGGCGAGTTCGCTGACTTCAGCGTCGGTCAGGCAGAAGCGCGCGCGTTCGGCCTTGTCGACTTCAACGGTTTTCACCGAGCGACCGGCCTTGGCCTCGTCGCCGTAGATCATCTTGATGGCCTTGCTGCCCAGGTTGCGGCGCAGGATGGCCGGGCGGCCGGCTTCAAGGGTGTGCTTGTGTACGTAGAATTCGTCGGGGTTGACCGCGCCTTGTACGACGGTTTCGCCCAGGCCGTAGGCGCCGGTGATAAACACCACGTCACGGAAGCCCGATTCGGTATCGAGGGTGAACATCACGCCAGCAGTGCCGGTTTCCGAACGCACCATGCGCTGCACACCGGCAGACAGGGCCACCAGCTTGTGGTCGAAACCTTGGTGCACACGGTAGGAAATGGCGCGGTCGTTGAACAGCGAGGCGAACACTTCCTTGGCCGCACGGATCACGTTTTCAACGCCGCGGATGTTCAGGAAGGTTTCTTGCTGGCCGGCGAAGGAAGCGTCCGGCAAGTCTTCGGCGGTGGCCGAGGAGCGCACGGCAACGGCGACGTCCGGGTTACCGGCCGACAGCGCGGCGAAGGCGGTGCGGATTTCTTCGTTGAGCTTCTCGGGGAACTCGGCCTCCATGATCCATTGGCGGATCTGGGCACCGGTCTTGGCCAGGGCATTGACGTCATCGACGTCCAGGGCGTCCAGCGCGGCGTGGATCTGAGCGTTGAGGCCGCTCAGTTCGAGGAAATCGCGGTAAGCCTGGGCCGTGGTGGCGAAACCACCGGGCACCGACACACCAGCGCCTGCAAGATTACTGATCATCTCGCCGAGGGATGCGTTCTTGCCCCCCACGTGCTCTACATCATGGACGCCGAGCTTATCGAGGGAAACTACGTACTCTACCAAGGTGATCTCTCCACTAACTGTGTTGGAAAAGCTCAGGACGCCGGCTGCTCAGTAAGAGCGAGTGCCAGCGCTTGTGGCCTGGACCTGGAAAATAAGTGAGAATGCGGCCCACTGCGGGACGGCAAAATCGCGCCTATCATATCCAAGATTCGCCATCAGCTTAAGGCCCAGGGCTCAAATGAAACGATCTGCTTTCTTTATCTCCGACGGCACCGGCATCACAGCCGAAACATTGGGTCAAAGCCTGCTCGCGCAGTTCGAAAACATTACCTTCGCCAAATTCACGCGACCGTACATCGACAGCGTGGATAAAGCGCGGGCCATGGTACAACAAATCAATCTGGCGGCCGAAAAAGACGGTTTTCGTCCGATCATTTTCGACACCATCGTCAATCAAGACATTCGTGAGATTCTCGCAACGTCGAATGGTTTCATGATCGACATCTTCTCGACGTTCCTCGCACCACTGGAACAAGAGCTGAGTGAACATTCGTCGTACTCGGTAGGAAAGTCCCATTCCATTGGCCACAACTCCAACTATATGGAGCGTATCGAGGCGGTGAACTTTGCCCTCGACAACGACGACGGCGCCCGCACCCACTACTACGACAAGGCCGACCTGATCCTGGTGGGCGTGTCCCGCTGCGGCAAAACGCCCACCTGTCTGTACATGGCCATGCAATTCGGCATCCGCGCGGCCAACTACCCGCTGACTGAGGACGACATGGAGCATTTGACGCTGCCGGCCGCCCTGCGGGCGCATTCGCACAAGCTGTTCGGGCTGACCATTGATCCGGATCGGCTGACGGCGATCCGCAATGAACGCAAGCCCAACAGCCGCTATTCCAGCTATGCGCAGTGCGAGTTCGAAGTGCGAGAAGTAGAAAATCTGTTCCGTCGCGAGAATATTGCGCACATCAATTCCACGCATTTTTCGGTGGAAGAGATTTCGGCGAAGATTCTGGTGGAGAAAGGCGTGGAGCGACGCTTCAAATAATGTTGTCTGCCTATTACTTTGTGGTGAGCGAGCTTGCCTCGCGCGGGGCAAGCCCGCTCACCACAAGGATCAAGGCCTACAACTGAAACCTCCCTCCCCCCTGCCCCAACGCCGTCGCCAACGCATCAAACCCCGCCCGCAACAACTGGTCATCCCCCGACGTGTTGCAGATACTCGCCCGAATAAATTGCGGCACCGCCGTCTGCCCAACCGCAAACGCCTCGGCGGTGGCGATCAGGTAATTATTCTGCTTGAGCTCCGCCTCGATTTCCGACGCCCGCCACGGCTCCGGTACTTCAATCCAGAAGTGCGGGCTGTTGAGGTGGGTGCGGTACTCCAGGCCGATCAGTAGGTCACGGACCAGGGCCTTGCGCCGACTGATTTCGTTGATCTGCTGGCGCAGCAGGTACTCCGCCGTACCGTTTTCGATCCACTGGGTAGCAAGCTCCAAGGTGACGGGCGTAGCCATCCAGCAGGTCGAACGCAGCGCCGCCGAAATACGGCTGACCAACGCCGGTGGCGCATGCACATAACCCACACGCAGCCCGGCCGATACGGCTTTGCTCAGGCTGCTGATCAAAATCGTACGCTCGGGGGCGAAATGGCTGAGGGGCGGCGGCCGGTCCTCGACCAGTACACCGTGGGCCTCGTCCTCAAGAATCAGCAGGTTGTGCTCGCGACACACTTTGACCAAGGCTTCGCGGCGCGCCACCGAAAGTACCGCCGTGGTCGGATTCTGGATCGTCGGTGTGCAGTACAGCGCTGAAACCCGGTGATTTCGACAGACTTCATCCAGCGCGCCCGGCAGCACGCCTTCTTCATCCATCTCCAGGCCGATCAACCGGATACCCAGCATCCGCGCGGCGGTAATCAGGCCCGGATACGTCAGTTGCTCGGTGACCACCGTATCGCCGGCCCGCAACAGCGCCATCATTGAGCACAGCAAGCCGTGCTGGCCGCCATTGACGCAGATCACCTGCTCGGGGATCGGATGAAAATCACGCTGCACCAGCCATTGCGCGCCCGCTTCACGGTAGCGCGGCAGGCCGGCGTCCGGGGTGTAGGCGCTGATGTCCTGGAGGAATTTGGCGTTGGTCGACAGGGTCTGGAAGCTCTGGGCCAGGAACACGGTTTCCTGACCGGGGATGTGCATATTGCGGCTCATGTCGAAGTACTGGCGCGGCTCTTCGCTGAAGTTGCGAAAACCCTCATCGCGCTGGCGCTCCATCCCACGCTTGCGCACGAAAGTGCCGTCACCGACCCGCGCCACCACCAACCCCAGGCGTTCCAGTTCGCCGTAGGCCCGGCTGATGGTGCCGATCGTCACACCCAGATTGTCGGAAAGCACCCGATGGGGCGGCAGTTTTCGTCCTGGTTCAATCAAGCCTTCGAGGATGCCCCGTTCCATGACATCGGACAGGCGCTTGTACTTCACGCCCTGCCCGTTGGACAACCCCTCACGCATAATTGACACCATGTCAATATTTGTTTTGACAGCCATCTTTCGCCCTAATAGTGTGCTTTTACGGGTTCAATCGCCGGATTTTACAACTCATTACAAGCTCAATATAGAGTTCAATTTCGGCTCAGGGAAGCAATAAACGATGCCAATGTCCGCCGTTCTCGAAAACACCGCCAAGACAAAAACCCAAAAACAGTGGTTGGCAGGGCTTATCACCAGCGTGATGTTCCTGATCGTCTGCCTGAGTTGGGGCACCACGTGGCTGGGGATCAAGATTGCCGTGGAGAGCGTGCCGCCACTGACGTCCGCGGGCCTGCGCTTCCTGATCGCTTTCCCGCTGTTCCTGTGTTTTGCCATGGTGCGCCGCGAGCCGATCCTGTTCCCCCGCGAGAGCCGCTGGTTCTTCGTGTTCGTGACCCTGTCCTACTTCAGCGTGCCCTACTACCTGCTCAACTACGGCGAGATGCATGTCTCGTCCGGCCTGACCGCGCTGCTGTTCAGCTGCATGCCGGTGTTCATCCTGATTTTCTCTGCGCTGTTCCTGCGTGAGCGCATCTACTTTTCCCAGGTGGTCGGCATCGGTATTGGTTTCGGCAGCCTCTACATGATCATCAAGAGCCAGGGCCTGCACCTGGACCACGCGGAGTTCTTCGGCGTATTGGCGATTCTGACCGCAGCGATCATGCATGCCTTGTGCTACGTGATTACCAAGCAGAAAGGCAGCGCCATCAGCGTGATCACCTACAACACCCTGCCCATCGGCATTGCCGGGCTGATGCTGTTCGTCGCCGGGCTGTGGTTTGAAGCGCCGACCTTCGACGCCATCACCCTGCGCTCCTGGGGCGCACTGTTCTACCTGGGGCTGGTGGCCTCAGTGGGCGGGTTCATCGTGTACTTCATGCTGCTCAAGCGCTTGAGCCCGATCATCCTGTCATTCGTGTTCATCATCTTCCCGGTGTTCGCGGTGATCATCGGCGCCTGGTACGAAGGCGTGTCGATTTCCCGCGACCTGATGCTGTATTCGGCCATCCTGCTGGCCGGCTTTGCGATCACCAAGTTGCCGGTTGAAAAACTCCTGGCCAAGAAAAATTGACCCTTCTACAACCACGCGAGAGAAACATGGACGTCCTCCGCCCCAAAGCCCTGGAACAGATCTACGCCCACGCCAGCCGCAGCTACCCCGAAGAATGCTGTGGTTTTGTCTTCGCCGACGGCAGCGTGTACCTGGGCAGCAATATCCAGAATGAACTGCACCACAAGAACCCCGAGATGTATCCGCGCAGCGCGGCCAACGGCTACACCTTCTCGGTGGCCGACACCCTGTTGATGAACAAGGCGTTTCGCAGCGACAACCCGGTGGTAGTGATCTACCACTCGCACCCGGATGTAGGTGCCTATTTCAGCGACGAAGATCAGGACAAGGCGCTGTTCATGGGCGAACCGATCTACCCCGTCAGCTACCTGGTGGTCGACGTTCGCCAGGGCCAGCCCCTTGGTTCCAAGCTGTTTGCCTGGGATGGCAAGCATTTCGCCCTTCAACCTTTCAACGACCTGCACACGGAGTTGTCCATGAACGCTGTCTCTTTCCCCGACATTCTGGTCCGCGTGGCCAAGCTGCCGGAATCGACCCTCGAGGGCACCGGATCGACATTGCGCGAAGTCATTGAAAACCTCTGCAGCAGTCACCCACAGTTGCGTCCGCACCTGTTTCACGAGAAGAACAACCAGCTCAAGGAGCACTTCCTGTTTACCGCCGAGGAAGAGCTGGTTGGCGCGGATGACCCACTGCCCGAGAAAGCCAGAATCGAGGTGCTGCTGGCCACGTCCGGCGGCATGGACGTCGACGCGCTGAGCAATGAAGAAGTACAACGCTACGTACGCCACATCACCCTGCCCGGTGTGGGTCGCGAAGGTCAGTTGAACCTCAAGAAAGCCAAGGTGCTGATCATCGGCACCGGCGGTCTGGGCTCGCCGATCAGCCTGTATCTGGCGGCTGCCGGGGTCGGCACCCTGGGGCTGGTGGACTTTGATGTGGTGGAAAGCAGCAACCTGCAACGCCAGATCGTCCACGGCAACAGCACCCTCGGCATGCCCAAAGTCGAATCCGCCAAGCAGCGCCTGCAAGACCTCAACCGCCATATCCAGATCAACGCCCACGACACCGCGTTGAATGCCGACAACGCCCTGGAACTGGTAGGCGCCTACGATCTGGTGATCGACGGCACCGACAATTTCGACACCCGCTACCTGGTCAACGACGCTTGCGTGCAACTGGGCAAGCCCTTGGTGTACGGCGCCATCTACCGCTTCGACGGGCAGATCAGCGTGCTCAACTATAAAGGCGGGCCGTGCTACCGCTGCCTGTTTCCGAGCGCGCCGCCCGCCGAGCTGGCGCCCAATTGCAGCGCCGGGGGCGTGATCGGCGTGCTGCCCGGTGTGGTCGGGATGATCCAGGCCACCGAGGCAATCAAGTTGCTGATTGGCATCGGCGAACCGCTGTCAGGCCGCTTGATGCGCTTCGATGCGCTGGCGATGAAGTTCAGCGAGATCCGTTTCAAGCGCCGCGCCGACTGCCCATGCTGCTCCGAGGCGCGCCACAGCGAAACCCTGGCACCGACCGCCTGCGCGGATGCCGTGCCCAGCCAACCGTCGCTGGCCGAAGAACGCTACATCAAGCCGCGCGTACTCAAGCAAGTACTCGAACACCCCAGCAGCGCCGATGTGCTGCTGGATGTGCGCGACGCCAGCGAACTGGAAGTGTGCAAATTGCCGGGCGTGGTGCATATCCCCCTGGCCGAACTGGACGGCCACCTCGACAGCCTCAGCCGGGACAATACCCATTACCTGATCTGCTACGCCGGCACCCGTGCTGAGCAAGCCGCCAGTACTTTGCTGGCGGCTGGTTTCGCCAACACCAAAGTCCTGCAGGGCGGCATGAAACATTGGGTTCGTGACGTCGAACCCGACATGCCGTTGTATTGAGCCGGGGGCTGAATGATGTTGCATAACTCCATCCTCGACGTGATCGGCCAGACGCCGATCGTGCGTCTGGCGCAGTTCTCCGAAGACCTCGGTATCGAGGTCTACGCCAAGCTCGAATCCCTCAACCCAGGCGGCAGCCACAAGGCTCGCATCGCCTTGGGCATGATCCTCGACGCCGAGCGCCGAGGCGTGCTGATCCGCGACTCCGGGCAGACCATCATCGAGCCCAGTGGCGGTAACACCGGCATCGGCTTGGTGATGGCGGGCAATGTATTGGGCTACAAAGTGGTGCTGGTGATTCCCGACAACTACAGCCCGGAAAAACAGAAGCTGCTGCGTTTATACGGGGCCAAGGTGGTGCTGTCGGACAGCCGCCTGGGCAACAACTCCCATGGCGAGAAGTGCATGGAATTGCAGCTGGAAAACCCCAGCTACGTGATGCTCAACCAGCAGCGCAACGGTGCCAACCCACAAACCCATCGCGACACCACCGCACCGGAAATCCTGCGTGCCTTCGGTGAGCTGCGCGCCGACTACTTTGTCAGCGGCATCGGCACCGGGGGGCATATCACTGGCATCGGTGAAACCCTGAAAGCCGCCTGGCCGCAACTACGCGTCATGGGCGTGGAACCGGAAGAGTGCGACCTGCTGAAAAACCAGCACGCACCGCATCACATCCAAGGCCTGTCGATCGGTTTGATCCCGAGCATTCTCAACCTGGACGTGATCGACGGCATGCTCAAGGTCTCGCGCCAGGACTGCATCGACATGATGAAACGCATCATGCGCACCGACGCTATCAGCCTAGGCCTGTCGTCCGCCGCCAACATGGTGGCCATTGCCAAGCTCGCCCCCGAACTACCGCCCGAAACGGTGGTGCTGACCATGGTCTACGACAATGCCGACAGCTACCTGCCCAGTTTCGAATAAACGGGTTTCCAGCCAACCAGAATGCAGGGGTGCCTCCATGGGCGGTTTTATCGACATGCAACAGTTGCACGATGAGTTGATCACTCACCTCATCAAAACCCTTACGCCCCTACAGATGAAGCAGCTGGAACCGCATCTGGCGCCCCTGATCCAGAATGCTGCCCAGGCAGTAGCCGAAGACCTGATCGCCTACGCCTACCGTGATCCGGCCTCACGCGGGCGCGGCGAGTTGATCCTGGAGTCCTACGCCTCGTTCAAGGCGGTGCTGTATTACCGCCTGGCGCACCTTGTATGGAATTTTCCCGACCAGACCAACGGCGTGTTTTCGCGCATTGCCCTCAAGCTGAGCAACCAGGGCAAGGTGCTTTCCGGCGCCGAGATTCACCCGGCGGCGCGCATCGGCCGACGCTTCGTGCTGGACCACGGCTACGGCACGGTGATCGGCGAAACCTGCGAAATTGGCAACGACTGTTACATCCTCTGCGGCGTGACCCTGGGCGCCCGAGGCATCGCCAACAACCCCGACGGCAAGCGTCACCCACGCCTGGGCAACAACGTCGAGGTCGGCTCCGGTGCCCGCGTGCTGGGTTATGTGCTGATTGGCGACAACGTGTTTATCAGCCCGTCCTGCGTGATCACCCAGGACGTCCCCGCCGGCACCAAAGTGAAGGTGGTGAACCAGATCCAGCTGCAAAAAAACGATGAATCGGACCACAGCAACTACCTCGGTGCCTTCGCCCTGGATGAGCGATTGCATGTGGTGGGCGAAATCAACGCCAGCCATAAGGTGACCGTGCTGGACGCCGATTTCCACCCCCTGCCGGGGCTGATGTTGGAGCCCACGGTCAAGGAGCGCCACCACCTGCAGTTTCGTCTGCACCGTGTCGAGTCGGGCACTCCATTGCCGCGCTTGCCGCTGAACCTGAAAGTCTGCGGGCCGGAATTCGAAATCACCCTGCTCTCTCCCCCTGGCCTGAGTGCAATGGTGCGCTCCCTGCTGCAAGCCAGCCCACTGATCGTCGGAGGTTGAACATGTCCGTGCACACCATGGAAACCCTGGCGCTGTTCGACAGCGCGCCCTACCAGAACGCGTTCAGCGCCCGAGTGATTGCCGTCAGCGAACACGGCATCGCCCTGGAGCACACGCTGTTCTACCCCACGGGCGGCGGCCAGCCAGGCGACACGGGCCACCTCACACTGGCCGACGGTACGCGGGTCGAAGTGATCGGCACCGTGCGCGATCCGGTGCTGCGCTCGATCATCTGGCACCAGGTGGAACACTGCCCCGCGCAACTGACCGCCGGGGTACAGGTGGATGCCGGCCTCGATTGGGACCGGCGCTACCAGCACATGAAAATGCACACCTGTTTGCACCTGCTGTGTTCGATCATCGATGCGCCGGTCACCGGATGCAGCATCAGTTCGGACAAGGGCCGGCTGGATTTCGACCTGCCCGAAATGACCCTCGATAAAGACAGCATCACCCGCGACCTCAATGCGCTGATCGAACAGGCTCACGCGGTAAAAACCCTGTCGATGCCGGCTTCCGAATATTCGACCCTGCTACAGATCACGCGTACACAGGCAGTGGCTCCTCCGGTGATTCAGGGATCGGTACGGGTGATTGAAATCGCCGGCATCGATATCCAGCCGTGTGGGGGCACCCATGTGATCAACACCGAAGAAATCGGCCGGGTGTATTGCGAGAAGATCGAGAAGAAGAGCAAGCACAACCGCCGGGTGATCCTGCGGTTCGAGTGAACACCATTCAATGTGGGAGCTGGCTTGCCTGCGATGCAGGCAACTCGGTGCCTCAGGCAGACCGAGGTGATGCTATCGCAGGCAAGTCGAAGCGTCGAACCGCAGCTCCCACATTGACCCTGTAACGGCTTAGATCACGAACAGGTCCACAAACCGATTGACCGGTGTGGCTTCAAGCCGTGCCTGGTCCTTGCACAGCGCAAAAATCTCGGCACTGCGCTGCGCGGTAAATCGCGTCGCCAGGTTGGCCTTGAACTTGTCTTCCAGCAACGGAATGCCGTCCACCCGACGCCGGCGATGGCCAATCGGGTACTCCACCGCCACCTGCTCGGTGCTGCTGCCATCCTTGAAGAACACCTGCACGGCATTGGCGATGGAGCGCTTGTCGGCCTCCAGGTATTCGCGGCTGTAGCGTGGGTCTTCGACGATGACCATTTTGTCGCGCAACTCGTCGATGATCGGATGCGCAGCGTGGAAATCATCCTCGTACTGCTCGGCCACCAGGTTGCCGAATGCCAACGGCACGGCGGTCATGTATTGCAGGCAGTGATCGCGGTCAGCGGCGTTGGCCAGTTGCCCGACTTTGGAAATGATACGAATCGCCGATTCATGGGTGGTGATCACGATGCGCTCGATTTCCTGTAGGCGGTCTTTCACCAACGGATGCAGCGTCACCGCGGCCTCGCAGGCGGTTTGCGCGTGGAATTCGGCGGGGAAGCTGATCTTGAACAGCACGTTTTCCATCACATAGGTGCCGTAGGGTTGGGCCAGGCTGAACGCGCGTTTGTCCTCCGGCTTGAGCGCCAGGTCCTTGTTGGTGTGGCTGAACAGCACGTCGTAGAAACCCCACTGCGGCGCGCTCAAGACACCCGGAATACCCATCTCGCCACGCATGGCGATATCCGCCAGGCGCACGCCCCGGCTCGACGCATCCCCCGCCGCCCAGGACTTGCGCGAACCGGCATTCGGCGCATGCCGGTAGGTGCGCAATGCCTGCCCATCGACAAACGCATGGGACAGCGCCGCCAGCAACTGCTCACGGTTGGCGCCCATCAGCTTGGCGGTGACCGCTGTGGAGGCGACTTTCACCAGCAGCACGTGGTCGAGGCCTACCCGGTTGAAGGAGTTTTCCAGGGCAATCACGCCCTGGATTTCGTGGGCCATGATCATCGCTTCCAGCACTGCGCGCACGGTCAGCGGCGCGTCGCCATTGGCCACGCGTTTCTGCGACAGGTGATCGGCCACGGCGAGGATGCCGCCGAGGTTGTCCGAGGGGTGACCCCATTCGGCAGCGAGCCAGGTGTCGTTATAGTCAAGCCAACGCACGATGCAACCGATGTCCCACGCGGCCTTGACCGGATCCAAGCGAAACGATGTGCCCGGCACCCGCGCGCCAAACGGCACCACCGTGCCCTCGACGATCGGTCCCAGGTGCTTGGTGCACTCGGGGAAACGCAGGGCCAGCAGGCCGCAGCCCAAGGTGTCCATCAGGCAGTTGCGGGCGGTGTTCAATGCGTCCGGCGAGTCGATCCGGTAGTTGAGAACATAGTCAGCAATATCCTGCAGGACCTGATCGTAGTCCGGGCGGTTGTTCTGGTCGACGTTGGCGCTCATGGCAGTACTCCAAAGTGGGTTAGGTTGTTTCATCCTCAGGGTCAGGGTTGATGTGTTGCGGAGGGTCTGATTGCCCGCCTTTTGTGTAGGAGCCGGTTTGCCGGCTCCTACAGGGTTAAAACGCGTCGCCAGGGACGCGGACGAAACCTTCCATCAGCACTCGCGCGCTGCGGCTCATGATGGCTTTCTTCACCACCCATTCGCCGTTTACCTGGGTGGCTTCTGCGCCCACACGCAAGGTGCCGGACGGGTGCCCGAAGCGCACCGCATTGCGTTCAATACCACCCGCCGCCAGGTTGACCAAAGTCCCGGAAATCGCCGCCGCCGTGCCAATCGCCACCGCAGCGGTGCCCATCATCGCGTGGTGCAACTTGCCCATGGATAGCGCGCGCACCAGCAGGTCCACATCACCGGCCTTGATCGCTTTGCCACTCGACGCCACGTAGTCCAAAGGCTTGGCCACAAACGCCACCTTCGGCGTGTGCTGACGCTGGGCGGCTTCGTCCAGGTGCTTGATCAGGCCCATGCGCAAGGCGCCATAAGCTCGCACCGTCTCGAACATCGCCAGGGCTTTCGGGTCGCTATTGATCGCGCCTTGCAACTCGGTGCCGGTATAGCCGAGGTCTTCGGCGTTGATGAAGATCGTCGGAATGCCGGCGTTGATCAGCGTGGCCTTGAAGGTGCCGACGCCGGGCACCTCCAGGTCGTCGACCAGGTTGCCGGTGGGGAACATCGAACCACCGCCGCCCTCTTCTTCCGCCGCCGGGTCCATGAACTCCAACTGCACTTCGGCGGCTGGGAAGGTCACGCCGTCCAGTTCGAAATCACCGGTTTCCTGCACCGCACCGTCGGTGATCGGCACATGAGCGATGATGGTTTTGCCGATATTGGCCTGCCACACCCGCACCACGGCCACGCCGTTGTGCGGGACGCGGGCCGGGTCGACCAGGCCGGCGCTGATGGCAAAGGAACCCACCGCCGCCGACAGGTTGCCGCAGTTGCCACTCCAGTCCACGAACGGCTTGTCGATGGAGACCTGGCCGAACAGGTAGTCCACGTCATGCTCGGCGCGGGTACTCTTAGCCAGGATCACGGTTTTGCTGGTGCTCGATGTGGCGCCACCCATGCCGTCGATTTGTTTGTCGTAGGGATCGGGACTACCGATCACCCGCAACAGCAAGGCGTCGCGCGCGGCACCCGGCACCTGCGCCGATTCGGGCAGGTCCTTGAGGCTGAAAAACACGCCTTTGCTGGTGCCGCCACGCATGTAGGTGGCGGGGATCTTGATTTGCGCTACGTGTGCCATGGTGTCCTCTCAGGCCGTCGCCGCCGATTCCAGGAAGTCTTGGGCGAAACGTTGCAACACACCGCCCGCCTCGTAGATCGACACTTCTTCGGCGGTGTCCAGGCGGCAGGTCACCGGCACTTCGACACGTTCGCCATTCTTGCGGTTGATCACCAGGGTCAACTGCGCACGCGGGGTGCGCGCACCCACCACGTCATAGGTTTCGCTGCCATCGATCTTCAGGGTGTTGCGGTCGGTGCCCGGCAGGAACTCCAGCGGCAACACGCCCATGCCCACCAGGTTGGTGCGGTGGATGCGCTCGAAACCTTCAGCGGCAATCGCTTCAACACCGGCCAGGCGCACGCCCTTGGCCGCCCAGTCGCGGGACGAGCCTTGGCCGTAGTCGGCACCGGCAATAATGATCAGCGGCTGCTTGCGCTCCATGTAGGTCTCGATGGCTTCCCACATCCGCGTGACCTGGCCTTCAGGCTCGATGCGCGCCAGGGAACCCTGCTTGACCTTGCCGTTTTCAACCACCATTTCGTTGAACAGTTTCGGGTTGGCGAAGGTGGCGCGCTGCGCAGTCAAGTGGTCGCCACGGTGAGTCGCATAGGAGTTGAAGTCGACCTCCGGCAGGCCCATTTTCGCCAGGTATTCGCCGGCGGCGCTGTCGAGCATGATTGCGTTGGACGGCGACAGGTGGTCGGTGGTGATGTTGTCGGGCAGCACCGCCAGCGGGCGCATGCCCTTGAGCGGACGAGCACCGGCCAGCGCGCCTTCCCAGTAAGGCGGGCGGCGGATGTAAGTGCTTTGTGGGCGCCAGTCGTACAGCGGCGCGACTTTCGGGCCGGTGTCTTCGTGGATGGCAAACATCGGGATATACACCGCGCGGAACTGCTCTGGCTTGACCGAGGCCTTGACCACCGCGTCGATCTCTTCGTCGCTCGGCCAGATGTCCTGCAGGCGGATCTCCTTGCCGTTGGCGTCCAGGCCAAGCACGTCTTTCTCGATGTCGAAACGGATAGTGCCGGCAATCGCGTAGGCCACTACCAGCGGCGGCGACGCCAGGAAAGCCTGCTTGGCATACGGGTGGATACGCCCGTCGAAGTTGCGGTTGCCCGAAAGCACGGCGGTGGCGTACAGGTCGCGGTCGATGATTTCCTGCTGGATCACTGGGTCGAGCGCGCCGGACATGCCGTTGCAGGTGGTGCAGGCAAACGCCACCACGCCAAACCCGAGTTTTTCCAGCTCGTGGCCCAGACCCGCTTCCTCCAGGTACATGGCCACGGTTTTCGAGCCGGGCGCCAGGGACGATTTGACCCATGGTTTGCGCGTCAGCCCCAGCTTGTTGGCATTGCGCGCCAAGAGGCCTGCAGCAATCACGTTGCGCGGGTTGCTGGTGTTGGTGCAACTGGTGATGGCCGCGATGATCACCGCGCCGTCGGGCATTTGCCCCGGCACTTCGTCCCACTGGCCGGAAATGCCCTTGGACGCCAGGTCGCTGGTGGCAACGCGGGCATGCGGGTTGCTCGGGCCTGCCATGTTACGCACGACGCTGGACAGATCGAACGTAAGGCCGCGCTCGTATTGCGCGCCTTTCAGGTCATCCGCCCACAGGCCGGTGTGGCGGGCGTATTGCTCAACCAGGGTGACTTGTTCGTCTTCACGGCCAGTGAGCTTGAGGTAGGCGATGGTCTGCTGGTCGATATAGAACATCGCCGCAGTGGCGCCGTATTCCGGGGCCATGTTGGAGATGGTCGCGCGGTCGCCCAGGGTCAGTGCCGAAGCGCCTTCACCGAAGAACTCCAGCCAGGCGCCGACCACTTTCTGCTTACGCAGGAACTCGGTCAGCGCCAGCACCATGTCGGTGGCGGTGATGCCCGGCAGCAGCTTGCCGGTGAGTTCCACGCCGACGCTTTCCGGCAGGCGCATCCATGAAGCGCGGCCGAGCATCACACTTTCCGCTTCCAGGCCGCCGACGCCAATGGCGATCACGCCCAGCGCGTCAACGTGAGGGGTGTGACTGTCGGTGCCGACGCAGGTGTCCGGGAATGCCACACCGTCACGCACCTGGATCACCGGAGACATTTTCTCCAGGTTGATCTGGTGCATGATGCCGTTGCCGGGTGGGATCACGTCGACGTTCTTGAAAGCCTTTTTGGTCCACTCGATAAAGTGGAAACGGTCTTCATTGCGACGGTCTTCGATGGCCCGGTTTTTCTCGAACGCGTCCGGGTCGAAACCACCGGCTTCGACGGCCAGGGAGTGGTCGACGATCAGTTGGGTCGGCACCACCGGGTTGACCTGGGCCGGGTCGCCGCCTTGCTGGGCGATGGCATCGCGCAGGCCGGCGAGGTCGACCAGCGCGGTCTGGCCGAGAATGTCATGGCACACCACACGCGCCGGGAACCACGGAAAGTCGAGGTCGCGCTTGCGTTCGATCAGTTGGCTGAGGGAAGCGTTGAGGGTGGCCGGATCGCAGCGACGCACCAGGTTTTCCGCGAGTACGCGGGAGGTGTAAGGCAAGGTAGCGTAGGCGCCGGGGGTGATTGCCTCGACCGCCGCACGGGCGTCGAAGTAGTCCAGGCGACTGCCGGGGAGCGGTTTGCGGAATTCAGTGTTCATCGGTCAGGACTCGGTCACGGTGGTTGCAAAAGGAGCCCACGGATCCTGGGAGAGAATGCGATCAAAAGGTGGGAGCGGGCTTGCTCGCGAAGGCGGTTTAACAGTCGCCATGTGTGTTGAATGACACACCGCTTTCGCGAGCAAGCCCGCTCCCACATTTTTGATCCGGTTTCACCCCGGGTTCAGCGGTTTCTCCATTCAGCGACGTTCGATTGGCACGAACTTGCGCTGCTCTACGCCGGTGTACTCGGCGCTTGGACGGATGATGCGGTTGTTGGCGCGCTGCTCGAACACGTGGGCAGCCCAGCCAGTCAGGCGCGAGCACACGAAAATCGGCGTGAACAGCTTGGTCGGGATGCCCATGAAGTGGTACGCCGAGGCATGGTAGAAGTCGGCGTTGGGGAACAGTTTCTTCTGCTCCCACATGGTCTTGTCGATGGCTTCGGAGACCGGGAACAGCACCTTGTCACCGACTTCGTCAGCGAGTTTTTTCGACCAGCCCTTGATCACTTCATTACGCGGGTCGCTGTCTTTGTAGATCGCGTGGCCGAAGCCCATGATCTTGTCCTTGCGCGCCAGCATACCGAGGGTGCCTTCGACCGCTTCTTCAGCGGACGAGAAACGCTCGATCATCTCCATCGCCGCTTCGTTGGCGCCGCCATGCAGCGGGCCACGCAGGGAGCCGATGGCGGCGGTGACGCAGGAATACAGGTCGGACAGGGTTGACGCACACACCCGCGCAGTGAAGGTCGAAGCGTTGAATTCGTGTTCCGCGTAGAGGATCAACGAAACGTTCATGACCTTGACGTGCAACTCGCTCGGCTTCTTGCCGTGCAGCAGGTGCAGGAAGTGGCCGCCAATGGAGGGTTCATCGGTCACGCAATCGATGCGTTTGCCGTCATGGCTGAAGCGATACCAGTAGCACATGATCGCCGGGAAGGCGGCCAGCAGGCGGTCAGTGACGTCGTGCTGCGCGCCAAAATCTTTCTCGGGCTCGATATTGCCCAGGAATGAGCAACCGGTGCGCATCACGTCCATCGGGTGAGCGTCGGCGGGGATGCGTTCCAGCACTTCTTTCAGCGCTTGCGGCAGGTCGCGCAGCTTGCTCAGCTTGGCGCTGTAGGCGGCCAGTTCGGCCTTGGTCGGCAGTTCGCCGTACAGCAGCAGGTAAGCGACTTCTTCAAACTGCGCATCGGCGGCCAGTTCGCGCACGTCGTAGCCGCGATAAGTCAGGCCGGCGCCGGCCTGGCCCACGGTGGACAGTGCAGTCTGCCCGGCCACCTGGCCACGCAGGCCGGCGCCACTCAATACTTTTGCTTCAGCCATTTTTCTTCTCCAATCTTGTATTTATAAGGAGGCCTTGGTTAATCGCGGCCCTGTAGGAGCCGGCTTGCCGGCGATAGGCCCTTGAGGCTTGCGCCAGGTTCGAAGGCGCAATCGCCGGCAAGCCGGCTCCTACAGTTGTTCGTCAGGCATTTATTTCTTGGCGGCAAACAGCGCGTCGAGCTTCTGCTCGAAGGTGTGGTAGTCGATGCGATCGTAAAGCTCCATGCGGGTCTGCATGGTGTCGATCACGTTCTGTTGGGTGCCATCGCGACGGATCGCGGTATAGACATTCTCGGCGGCCTTGTTCATGGCGCGGAAGGCCGAGAGCGGGTACAGCACGATGGAAACATCGGCAGATTTCAACTGTTCGGTGGTGTACAGCGGCGTGGCGCCGAACTCGGTGATGTTGGCCAGGATCGGGGCCTTCACCTTTGACGCAAAGAGCTTGTACATCTCAAGTTCAGTGATGGCTTCCGGGAACACCATGTCGGCGCCGGCTTCAATGCAAGCGGCGGCGCGCTCCAGCGCAGACTCCAAACCCTCCACCGCCAGGGCATCGGTGCGGGCCATGATCACGAAGCTGTCATCGGTGCGCGCATCCACGGCAGCTTTGATGCGGTCGACCATTTCCTGCTGGGACACGATTTCCTTGTTCGGGCGGTGGCCGCAGCGCTTGGCGCCGACCTGGTCTTCGATATGGATCGCGGCCGCGCCGAACTTGATCATCGACTTGACCGTGCGCGCCACGTTGAACGCCGAGGAGCCGAAACCGGTGTCCACGTCCACCAGCAGCGGCAGGTCGCAGACGTCGGTGATGCGGCGCACGTCAGTCAGCACGTCATCCAGGCCAGTAATCCCCAGATCCGGCACGCCAAGAGAACCGGCAGCCACACCGCCACCCGACAGGTAGATCGCCTTGAAACCGGCGCGTTTGGCCAGCAGCGCGTGGTTGGCATTGATAGCACCGACCACCTGCAAAGGATGCTCGCTGGCGACCGCGTCACGGAAACGCTGGCCTGGAGTCGTCTTATTATTGGAACTCATCATTCACCTCGTGATTGGGCAGTGCCGTCCGGGAAGTGACGGGCAATGTTGCGTTTGGATGCGCCGATATGCCGGCGCATCAACAGTTCGGCCAGTTCACCGTCGCGATCGGCAATTGCGTCAAGGATGCGGTGGTGCTCGGCAAAGGCCTGGCGTGGACGATTGGGGGTGGCGGAGAACTGGATGCGGTACATGCGCACCAATTGGTACAGCTCGCCGCAGAGCATTTGGGTCAGGGTACGGTTACCGGCGCCTTGAATGATCCGGTAATGAAAATCGAAGTCGCCCTCCTGCTGGTAGTAACCAAGGCCGGCCTGGAAGGCTTCATCGCGCTCATGGGTATGCAGCACCTGGCGTAGCTCTTCGATTTCCGCATCGGTCATTCGCTCGGCGGCCAGGCGACAGGCCATGCCTTCGAGGGATTCGCGGATTTCATAGAGCTCGATCAGCTCGGCGTGGCTCAATGAAACCACCCGAGCGCCGACATGCGGCACGCGCACCAGCAGGCGCTGGCCTTCCAGCCGATGGATCGCCTCGCGCAGCGGGCCGCGGCTGATGCCATAGGTGCGCGCCAGTTCCGGCTCGGAGATCTTGCTGCCGGGAGCGATCTCACCCTTGACGATGGCGGCCTGGATACGCCGGAAGACGTTCTCGGACATGGTCTGGGAATCGTCTTGCGCCACCACTGGGGATTCCAGCTGATCCAGCATATTGTCGACACCTTTAAAAGCAATGCCGCAAAAACTAGCCAATCAGCCCTGGATAGTCAAAGAATAAATCCATATTGTCGACAATCGTCTAATAACCGCCGATGCACCCTTGCAGGGCATGGCCGCCTGCCAGCGCTGGCGCCAAAAAAGCATCATGTTAGAATGCCCGCCACTTTTGCCTGACATCGCGAGATGAAACGGCGCACGAGGGAGCTTGCGCAGTAATGCCAGTCGCCTTGAATTGAACATCGCACTGCACCGCCTCGGGATTTATGAGACTCAAGCCCTTCCTTCTATTGATTTGCCTCCTGGCTGCACCGGGCCTTGGCGTCGCCGCCGAGAAGACCGTGTACGGCCTCAACGAATACGCCCAGTTGGCCGGGATCGACCTGGAAGTCGCCGCCAAACTGGACACCGGCGCCAAGACCGCCTCCCTCAGTGCCCGCGATATCAAGCGCTTCAAGCGCAACGGCGAATCCTGGGTGCGTTTCTACCTGGCCATCGACACTGCCCATTCCCACCCCATCGAACGCCCCCTGGCCCGCGTCAGCAAGATCAAGCGCCGCGCCGGTGACTATGACCCCGATGAGGACAAGAACTACACCGCCCGTCCGGTGATTGCCCTGGATATCTGCATGGGCACCGCTTTACGCAGCATCGAAGTGAACTTGACTGACCGCAGCGCATTCCAATACCCGCTGCTGATCGGCTCCGAAGCGCTGAAACGCTTTGATGCGCTGGTCGACCCCAGTCTTAAATACGCAGCAGGCAAACCCGCCTGCGCCGCCGACGCTCATACCGCCGAGTAAACCGAATGCGCTCTCTGACCCTGCACCTGAAAATCCTCATCGCCATCCTGGTGGTGTTGGGTATTTCGGTCACCGCCTACCAGATCTTCGTGCTGGGGATCCCCGTCACCGAGGACGCCACCGACGACTTGTGGAACATCGACGCCAAGGTCGAGTTCGTCGCCAACCCGAAAGACCCGGTGAAGATCCAGATGTTCGTGCCGCCCCTGAGCCGCGACTTCGTCAGCCTCAACGAGAGCTTTATCTCGAACAACTACGGCGTGAGCGTCAACCGCACCGACGGCAACCGCAAGGTGACCTGGTCGGCACGCCGCGCCAAGGGCAACCAGACCCTGTATTACCGCCTGGTCCTCACCAAGCGTTACAGCGGTGAAAAGGTCAAGGTCAAGGGCCCGACCTTCCGCGACAGCATTGCCGTGGAAGGCCCGGAAAAAATCGCCGCCGAAGCCCTGCTGGCGCCGATCCGCCAGCACTCGGCCGACGTCGAGACCTTTATCAGCGAAGCCATCAAGCGCACCAACAACCTCAATGACGACAATGTGAAGCTGCTGCTGGCGGGCGACCCCTCCATCCCGCACAAGGCCAAGATCGTCGAGTTGCTGCTGTCCATCGCCCACGTACCAGTGGAAAAGGTCCACACCATCCGCCTGGTGGCCGACCAGCCGCAAACCCCGGAACTCTGGCTGCGCAGCTTCAATGGCAGTGACTGGCTGTACTTCAACCCGGAAACCGGCGAACAGGGCCTGCCCACCGACCGCCTGCTGTGGTGGACCGGTGATGAAAACCTGATCACCGTCGATGGCGGCAAGAAGGCCATGGTGACCTTCAGCCTGAACAACAGCGAAATGAACGCGATTCGCCTGGCCAAGCTGACGGACGAGAACACCGACGCCAACTTCCTCGAATATTCGCTGTACGGCCTGCCGCTGCAAACCCAGCAGACCTTCATGATCATGGTGATGATCCCGATTGGCGTGCTGGTGATTTTGATCCTGCGCAACTTGATCGGCCTGCAGACCCTGGGCACGTTCACGCCGGTACTGATCGCCCTGGCGTTCCGCGAGACGCAACTGGGCTTCGGGATTGTGCTGTTTACGATTATCACGGCGCTGGGGCTGTCCCTCAGGTCGTACCTGGAACACCTGAAATTGCAGATGCTGCCGAGGTTGTCGGTGGTGCTGACGTTCGTGGTGGTGCTGATCGCGGCGATCAGCCTGTTCAGCCATAAACTGGGGCTGGAGCGCGGGTTGTCGGTGGCGCTGTTCCCGATGGTGATTTTGACCATGACCATCGAACGCCTGTCGATCACCTGGGAAGAGCGCGGCGCCAACCATGCGCTGAAAGTGGCGATTGGTACGCTGTTCGCCGCGTCCCTGGCGCACCTGATCATGAGCGTGCCGGAGCTGGTGTACTTCGTGTTTACCTTCCCGGCAATCCTGCTGATTCTGGTGGGCTTCATGCTGGCCATGGGTCGTTATCGCGGCTACCGCCTGACCGAGCTGGTGCGTTTCAAGGCCTTCCTGAAGGCTGACCAGTAATGTTCGGTTTCTGGAAGACCTGGAAAGCCCTGGAAGCGCGGGGAATCATGGGCATCAATCGGCGTAACGCCGACTACGTGCTCAAGTACAACAAGCGCAGCCTGTACCCGATCGTGGATGACAAGATCATCACCAAGGAGCGCGCACTGGCCGCCGGCATTCATGTGCCGGAGATGTACGGGGTGATTTCCACCGAGAAGGAGATCGACAAGCTCGACGATATCATCGGCGGGCGCAGCGACTTCGTGATCAAGCCGGCCCAGGGCGCCGGCGGTGACGGCATCCTGGTGGTGGCAGACCGCTTTGAAGGGCGCTATCGCACGGTGTCCGGCAAGATCATCAGCCATGAAGAGATTGAGCATCAGATTTCCAGCATCCTCACCGGCCTGTACTCGCTCGGCGGCCACCGCGACCGTGCGTTGATCGAATACCGCGTGGTGCCTGACCAGATCTTCAAGAGCATCAGCTATGAAGGCGTGCCGGACATCCGCATCATCGTGCTGATGGGCTACCCGGTGATGGCCATGCTGCGCTTGCCGACCCGTCAGTCGGGCGGCAAGGCCAACCTGCACCAAGGGGCGATTGGCGTGGGTGTCGACCTCGCGACCGGCCTGACCCTGCGGGGCACCTGGCTAAACAACATCATCACCAAACACCCCGACACCACCAACGCGGTGGATGGCGTGCAACTGCCCAACTGGGACGGTTTCATGAAGCTTGCGGCGGGTTGCTATGAGCTGTGCGGGTTGGGCTATATCGGCGTGGACATGGTGCTGGACCAGGAGAAAGGCCCGCTGATTCTTGAGTTGAACGCGCGGCCGGGGCTGAATATCCAGATTGCCAACGACTGCGGTTTGACCCTGCGTACGCATGCGGTGGAAGCGCGGCTGGAAGAACTGAAAGCCGCTGGCGTAACGGAAACGCCGGAGGAGCGGGTGAGGTTCGTGCAGGAAATGTTTGGGCATATTCCACCTGTGGAAGGCTGAAGATCGCATCGCCGGCAAGCCGGCGCCTACAGTGGAATGCGGTACAATTGCCGCCCCTTCTATGCCCATAGCTGATTCGCCTCGCATGTCGACCTGCTCTGTATACCCACTGCCTTACCAGGCCAACCCCGCTGCGTATTTTGCGGCGATTCGCAATGCGCCTGGCGCGGTGCTGCTGGACAGCGGCCGACCGGCAGCTGAGCGCGGGCGTTATGACCTGCTGAGCGCCTGGCCACAAGCGACATTGACGGTTTCACCTGACGAAAGCGGTGGTGATTTCCTGCAACGCTTGCGGGAAAACCTTACGCAGTTGGGCGAGGCGGATCTGCCCGCGGGCTATGAGCTGCCGTTTGCGGGCGGGCTGATCGGCTACCTGAGCTATGATTTTGGTCGCCATCTTGAGCACATGCCGCACCTTGCCGCGGACGATTTGCACCTGCCGGACGCGCGCTTCGGGCTATATGCCTGGGCGTTGATCAGCGATCATCAGGCGCAGACCAGCCAGCTTGTGTTTCATCCGGCACTGGCCGAGAGCGAGCAACAACGCTTGATCACTCTGTTCAGCCAGCCGGTAGCCAGCAACGCGGTGACCTTCAAGCTTAAAGGCCCCATGGCTCCGGACCTCAGCGCCGAGGCCTATCGCCAGGCTATCGTGCGCATCCAGGACTACATCCAGGCAGGCGACTGCTACCAGGTCAACTTTGCCCAGCGCTTCCGAGCGTCGTGCGCGGGCGATCCCTGGGTTGCCTACTGCGCCCTGCGCGAAGCCTGCCCGACGCCGTTCTCCGGATTCCAGAGCCTGCCGGACGACGGCGCGGTGCTGAGCCTGTCGCCCGAGCGCTTTGTGCATATCAGCGAGCGCCGCGTCGAAACCCGGCCGATCAAAGGCACCCGCCCCCGCGGCCTGACGCCCGAAGACGACGCCGCCAACGCCGCCGAACTGCTGGCCAGCCCCAAGGATCGCGCCGAAAACCTGATGATCGTCGACCTGCTGCGCAACGATCTCGGCCGCACCTGCCGCACAGGCTCGGTGAGCGTGCCAGAGCTGTTCAGCCTGGAGAGCTACCCCAACGTGCACCACCTGGTGAGCAGCGTCATCGGCGAATTGGCCGATGGCAAAGACGCCCTCGACCTGATCGCCGGCAGCTTCCCAGGCGGCTCCATCACTGGCGCGCCGAAGATCCGCGCGATGCAGATCATCGACGAACTTGAGCCGACGCGACGCGGGTTGTACTGCGGGTCGCTGGTGTATCTGGATGTGCGGGGAGAGATGGACAGCTCCATCGCCATTCGCAGTTTGTTGGTCAAGGATGGGCAGGTGTGCTGCTGGGGTGGCGGCGGGATTGTGGCGGATTCGCAGTGGGAGGCGGAGTATCAGGAGTCGCTGACCAAGGTGCGGGTGCTGTTACAAACTTTGGAAAACCTGTAGCCCCCAGGCTCCTCCTGGCTCTGCAACATAGGGCCAGGCAGGAAGAAAGATCCTGATACGGAACGACTGTGGACGCTGAGTGAACTGGAAGATAGCGTCCAGCTCTGACCGGCGACCCGCCGTTTGTGAGGGATCACATGAAGCGTCTGCTTACTCGTCAGAAATTGTTTCCGAGATTGCATCTCAACTCAACCACACCTATCACCTCCCAAATTGGGAGGTGGCAGCGATGCGAATAATCTCTCTCTACCTTGCGAATATTCTGGGAAAGCCACTCAGCTTATTCCGACGCCAAAACGCCTCTTGTCGAGCTGTATCGCCATATGGAAAAGGCGAATTACCCAACGCCGCAAGCGCTCAAAGCAGAGCTTAGAGCGGCAAGCATTCTTAAAAGTGGCAGGGTTGTCTTCAACGTGGCCGGCAACAAGTACCGAGTGATCATTGCGATCAACTATCAGCGACAGCTTGGGTTCATACGTTTCGTGGGGACTCATGCCCAGTATGATCAGATCAACGCGGAGACCGTGTGATGAACATCAAACCTATACATTCCCATGAGGATCTAACTGCTGCGCTTGCGCGCGTGGAGCAGATATGGGGAGCGCAGATCGGCTCACCTGAGGGTGACGAGCTGGAAATTCTTGCTGTCCTCATTGAGAAGTACGAGGCAGAGCATTTTCCGATGCCGCCCTCGGACCCTGTGGAAGCGATCAAATTTCGCATGGAGCAACTGGGCATGACCGCCCGCGACCTGGAGCCATTTATCGGCACCAGCGGGCGGGTGTCCGAAGTGCTCAATCACAAGCGCAAGTTGAGCTTGTCGATGATCAAGCGCTTGCATGAGGGCTTACGCATTCCTTATGAGCGCTTACTGGCTGGCATATGAGATTTGCGGCGTCTGTGGAGGCCCCATCGCGGGCAAGCCCGGCTCCCACAATTGATCGGGTTCACACCACCCAAAGGTGGGAGCTGGCTTGCCTGCGAAGAGGCCATCCGCCGCACTGAAAAACTTACAGGCTCAACGCCCGATTCGACGCCTTGATGAACTCTTTCTTCAAGTCCTCAAAGGTGTGCACCGCCGGGAACTGCGGGAACTCGCGAATCACATTCTCCGGCGCATGGAACAGAATCCCACGGTCGGCTTCGCCCAGCATGGTGGTGTCGTTGTAGGAATCACCGGCGGCGATCACGCGGTAGTAAAGGGTCTTGAAGGCCAATACCGACTGGCGCTTCGGGTCTTTCTGGCGCAGTTGGTAACTCACCACGCGATCGGTTTCGTCAGTGATCAGGCGGTGGCACAGCAAGGTCGGGAAACCCAGTTGACGCATCAGCGGCTGGGAGAATTCATAGAAGGTGTCGGACAGGATCACCACTTGGAAGCGCTCGCGCAGCCAGTTGACGAACTCGACAGCGCCGTCCAGCGGCTTGAGGGTAGCGATCACTGCCTGGATATCCGCGAGCTTGAGCCCGTGTTCATCGAGGATGCGCAGGCGCTGCTTCATCAGCACGTCGTAGTCGGGAATGTCCCGAGTGGTGGCCCGCAGGGATTCAATACCGGTTTTTTCGGCGAAGGCGATCCAGATTTCCGGCACCAGCACCCCTTCCAGGTCGAGACAGGCAATTTCCACAAGACACTCCCATTGTTGATGTTGTCGGTTGAGCGAGCAAAAGGACTGCCGAACTCTAGCGATTCAAGCTCGCCGCCGCAACGCAGAGCGGATTTTGATACCATCGCTCCCCTATAGAGCGCTCAGCGCCACTGACCTGTAGGAACCGTCCTGATGAACCAAGCCTTCGACGTCGCTGAACTCGCCGCGACTTACGCCAACAAATCTGCCCAGGACACTCTCAAACTGGCGTTCAGCCAGTTCGGTGATGACCTGTGGATTTCCTTCAGCGGCGCCGAGGACGTGGTGCTGGTGGACATGGCCTGGAAGCTGAACAAGAACGTCAAGGTGTTCAGCCTCGACACCGGCCGCCTGCACCCGGAGACCTACCGGTTTATCGAGCAGGTGCGCGAGTTCTATAAAATCGACATCGAACTGATCTCGCCGGACCAGAGCAAACTGGAACCCTTCGTCAAAGAAAAGGGCCTGTTCAGCTTCTACAAGGACGGCCATGGCGAATGCTGCGGCGTACGCAAGATCGAGCCGCTGCGCCGCAAACTCTCCGGCGTCAGTGCCTGGGCCACCGGCCAGCGCCGTGACCAGAGCCCGGGCACCCGCAGCCAGGTGGCGGCGCTGGAAATCGACACAGCCTTCTCCACCCCGGAACGCACCCTGTACAAGTTCAACCCGCTGGCGCAGATGACCAGTGAGGAAGTCTGGGGTTACATCCGTATGCTGGAGTTGCCGTACAACAGCCTGCATGAGCGTGGCTTTATCAGCATCGGCTGCGAACCCTGCACCCGCCCGGTGCTGCCGAACCAGCACGAACGCGAAGGCCGCTGGTGGTGGGAAGAAGCCACGCAGAAGGAATGCGGGCTGCATGCGGGGAATATCATCAGCAAGGCGTGACCCTCGATCTGTACACAAGAATGTCACCATTAGTGCCATTCTTGTGTGCACTTATAAAATTACGCACCGAAAAGTTACATTCTTCCCCGCCTCAACACCCTCGCTGTTTTGCACACACTTCACCCAACAAAATAAATAGCTGTTCAAACGGTCAATTTATATCGCTTTGAATTCAGCTAGTTATTTCATGCGCCTATAAAAACGAAATTACCCACAGTTTTCATAGATCAGAAACTGGCACGCAAGTGGCTTAAGGTGAAATGCGCTTTGTATACAATAAATACAAAACCTACATACACTTTGCCATCTGCGGCTTGGCTGCCGATGCGCTGGAGCCTGCCGGAATGCGTACAAGCCTCTCGAATAACATCGCACTGGATCTGCCCTCCTCCCTGAAGCCCGAAGCCATCGAGCCAGGCCCGCTGGTGCTCAGCCCACGCCTGCACAACAAGGACTTGGCGCCCACCAAAGTCGAAGGCCGGCGCTGGGGGCGCTACAGCATCTTTGCGCTGTGGACCAATGACGTGCACAACATCGCCAACTATTCCTTCGCCATTGGCCTGTATGCCTTGGGCCTGGGCGGCTGGCAGATTCTGCTGTCCTTAGGGATTGGCGCGGCGCTGGTGTACTTCTTCATGAACCTGTCGGGATACATGGGGCAGAAGACCGGCGTGCCCTTTCCGGTGATCAGCCGTATCAGCTTCGGCATTCATGGCGCGCAGATTCCGGCGTTGATTCGCGCGGTGATTGCGATTGCCTGGTTCGGTATCCAGACCTACTTGGCTTCGGTAGTTTTCCGAGTGCTTTTAACGGCAATTCATCCGGGTTTTGCCGACTACGACCACAACTCGATCCTGGGCCTGTCGTCGCTCGGCTGGGCCTGTTTCGTGGCGATCTGGTTGGTGCAATTGGTGATCCTGGCCTACGGCATGGAGATGGTGCGCCGCTACGAAGGCTTCGCCGGGCCGGTGATTCTGCTGACGGTGGCATCGTTGGCTGGTTGGATGTATTTCCAAACCGCTGGGAATATCGCCTGGTCGATCCGCGAACCGCTGCGCGGCGGCGAGATGTGGCGCAATATATTTGCCGGTGGCGCGCTGTGGCTGGCGATCTACGGCACGCTGATCCTCAATTTCTGCGACTTCGCCCGCTCTTCGCCGTGCCGCAAAACCATCCAGGTTGGCAACTTCTGGGGCCTGCCGGTGAATATCCTGGTGTTTGCCGTGATCACCGTGCTGCTGTGTGGCGGGCAATTCCAGCTCAATGGCCGGGTGATCGAAAGCCCCACTGAAATCATCGCGGCGATTCCCAGCACCTTTTTCCTGGTGCTCGGTTGCCTGGCGTTCCTGATCGTCACCGTGGCAGTGAACATCATGGCCAACTTCGTCGCACCGGCCTTTGTGCTGAGCAACCTGGCGCCCAAGTACCTGAACTTCCGTCGCGCCGGGTTGATCAGCGCCACCGTGGCGGTGTTGATTCTGCCGTGGAACCTCTACAACAGCCCGTTGGTGATCGTCTATTTCCTTTCCGGCCTGGGCGCCCTGCTGGGGCCGCTGTATGGGGTGATCATGGTGGATTACTGGTTGATCCGTAAAAGCCGGGTGGACGTATTGCAGCTGTATAGCGAAGACCCGAATGGCGTTTATTACTACAGCCGTGGGGTCAATTTACGCGCAGTAGCGGCCTTTATTCCCGCAGCCGTGATTGCCATTCTCCTGGCGCTGCTGCCCGGTTTCGCCAGCGTGTCTCCGTTTTCCTGGATGTTTGGCGCCGGTATTGCAGGGGTGCTGTACCTGCTGATCGCCAAGCGTCAGCCGTTCTACGCCGATGTCAGCGGCGAAAGCATTGCAGTCGATAACGTCAGTCATTAATCAAGGACATTCCATGCGTATCCTCGTGGTCAACGTCAACACTACCGAATCCATCACTGAAACCATCGCCCAGCAGGCACGGGCGGTGGCTGCGCCCGGCACTGAGATTGTCGGGCTCACGCCCTACTTCGGCGCGGAGTCGGTGGAAGGCAACTTTGAAAGCTACCTGGCGGCCATCGCGGTGATGGACCGGGTGATGGCCTACGACCAGCCGTTCGACGCGGTGATCCAGGCCGGCTACGGCGAGCACGGCCGCGAAGGCTTGCAGGAACTGCTGAACGTGCCGGTGGTGGACATCACCGAAGCGGCCGCCAGCACGGCGATGTTCCTCGGTCACGCCTACTCGGTGGTGACCACCCTGGACCGCACCGTCCCGCTGATCGAAGACCGCCTGAAACTGGCCGGCCTGTACCAACGCTGTGCCTCGGTGCGGGCCAGTGGGATGGCGGTGCTGGAGTTGGAAGAAAATCCGTTGGCGGCCATGGAAGCCATCGTGCGCCAGGCCGAACTGGCCATCAGCGAAGACAAGGCCGAGGTGATCTGCCTGGGCTGTGGTGGCATGGCCGGGCTGGATGAGCAGATTCGCCAGCGCACCGGTGTGCCGGTGGTGGACGGTGTGACCGCTGCGGTGACCATCGCCGAGTCGCTGGTGCGGTTGGGGTTGTCGACGTCGAAGATCAGGACCTATGCAACGCCGAGGGCGAAGAAGGTGATTGGCTGGCCGGGCCAGTTCGGACGGTAGACCGAGGTGTGGCCATCGCGGGCAAGCCAGCTCCCACAGGGGAATGCATTCCAAGGTGGGAGCTGGCTTGCCTGCGATGGCCGCGATGCGGTGTGAGAGTGTAATCAAATGGCACTGAATCGCTGCCCCAACTGCTGTTCGGCAAATTGCTCGATGATGAAATCCACGAATGCGCGGGTCTTGCCGGGCAGCAGTTTGTGTTCGGCGTAGTAAATGGAGATGTTACCGTCGTCGACGTACCACTCGGGCAGCACCCGCACCACCGCGCCGCTGTCCAGGAACGGCACCGCCATGGGCATGCTCACCAAAGCGATGCCCAGGCCCTGGGCGCTGGCGCAGCAGGCGGCTTCGGAGTCGCTCATGGTCATGCCTGGTTTGAGCACCAGCGGGCGGTGTTCACGCTCGGTGCTGGTCAATTGCCAGGAGCGGATGCGGCCGGTTTGCGGTGAGCGGATGAGAATCCCGGTGCAACGCGCCAAGTCCTCTGGGGTTGATACCGAAGCGCGTTGCGCCAAGTAGCCCGGTGACGCCACCAGCACGCGATGAGCCGGCGTCAACTTGCGCGCCACCACGCCCTGGGGCAGCTCGAAACCACCACCAATGGCGGCATCGAAGCCCTGCCCGATCAAGTCGACCTGGCGGTTATCGAAATGCCAGTCCGGGCTGATATCCGGAAACCGCTGCATGAACGTCCCCAGCAGCGGCACCACATACCGATTACCAAACACCGTACCCATGCTGACCTTGAGCGTGCCCACTGGCCGTCCTTCGGCACTGGCCAGGTTGGCCACGGCGTTCTGGATGGTGGTGAGGCTGCCACTGACTTCGTCGAGAAACAGTTTGCCAGCCTCGGTCAGCGTCAGGCGCCGAGTGCTGCGCTGGAACAAGCGCACACCCAGGCGCGCCTCCAGCTTGGCGACACTTTTGCCGACGGCTGCCGGGGTCAGGCTCAGGTGCCGCGCCGCTTCAGCAAAGCTGCCACCTTCGGCGCTGCGCACGAAGCATTCGATACTGCCAAAGCTTTCCATACCGACCCACTCTAAACTTTTGGTTTACACAGACTATAGCAATCACGGTCTACCGGGAGGGGCTGGCGAGGTCGATACTCGGTTCCAACAACAAGGCATCCCGCCTTGAACAGCTAGGAGATCGACATGACCACACAGAACCTCAGCGGCAAAGTCGCCTTGATTCAAGGCGGTTCTCGCGGCATCGGCGCCGCTATCGTCAAACGCCTCGCGGCGCAGGGTGCAGCAGTCGCTTTTACCTACGTCAGCTCGGCTGCCAAGGCTGAAGAATTGCAGAACAGCGTGATCAGCGAAGGCGGCAAAGCCCTGGCGATCCACGCCGACAGTGCCGATGCCGGCGCCATCCGCAACGCGGTCAACGCCACGGTCGAAGCCTTTGGCCGCCTGGACATTCTGGTGAACAACGCCGGTGTGCTGGCCATCGCGCCGCTGGAAGACTTCAAGCTGGAAGATTTTGACCAGACCCTGGCGATCAACGTACGCAGCGTGTTTATCGCCACCCAGGAAGCGGCCAAGCATATGGGTGAAGGGGGTCGGGTGATCAACATCGGCAGCACCAATGCCGAACGCATGCCGTTTGGCGGTGGTGGCCCATATGCCATGAGCAAGGCGGCGCTGGTGGGGTTGACCAAGGGTCTGGCGCGGGATCTGGGGCCACGGGGTATCACCATCAACAATGTGCAGCCTGGGCCGGTGGATACCGATATGAACCCGGCGAACAGTGATTTTGCCGAGAGTTTGATTGGGTTGATGGCGGTGGGTCGGTATGGGCATGTCGAGGAAATTGCCAGCTTTGTGGCTTACCTCGCAGGGCCGGAAGCGGGCTACATCACCGGTGCAAGCTTGACCATTGATGGTGGCTTCAGCGCCTAGGGCTTCCTGAACACCGCAAATCAAATGTGGGAGGGGCTTGCCCCCTCCCACATTTTTAACCGCGATCAGTCAAGGTCGAGGGGGCAGGCCGTAGGCCGCCAGGTCAAAGTCCGCGAGCTTGCGGATGATCTGGTCGGCGTGGTGGTATTTGCTGTCGGCCATGGCTTCATCCGGTACGGCGATAGCGGTCATGTGCGCAGCCTTGGCGGCGGTGACGCCAAACGGCGAATCCTCGAACACCAGGCAATCCTCGGGTGCAACGCCCAGGCGGCGGGCGGCGGTGAGGAAGATGTCCGGCGCAGGTTTAGCGGCGCCGACTTCCGGGTCGTCAGCGGTGACGATGGTGTCAAACAGGCCAAACCATTCGCGGTGCAAGGTGGTCTTGTGGCCAAACGAATTGCGCGACGAACTGGTGCCCACGGCAATCGGGATGTTATGTGCCTTCAAGTGCCGCACCAAGACTTCCGCGCCGGGCATGCCCAAGGCTTTTGGGAAGCGCTCGCTCATCAGCGGTTCACGGATCGTCAGGAATTCGGCGGGCGTGATCGGAAGATCCAGCGCCTTCACCACGTAGTCAGCCAAATCCTGGGCGCCGCGCCCGATGATGTGCTGCTTGATGCCCCAATCGTAGGTGCGGCCGTAGCGTTCAGCGATGATCTGTGTGACTTCGGTGTAGATGCCTTCAGTGTCCAGCAACAACCCGTCCATATCGAAAATCACAGCCTTGATTGGGCCGACTCTACGCGGTGCGTTCATCAAAACAGATCCTTGGGGGGAAGGACTAAAAGGATTCAGCACAATAACGGTCACACTTGTCAGCAAGCAACCCTTTAGACTGTGAACCTCACCTTTCAAAGTACCCGCAATGCTTTACCGTCTAGCTGCCGACAGCCTCGTGCTATTTCACTTGAGCTTCATCCTCTTTGTCCTGTTCGGCGGGTTGCTTGCGCTGAAATGGCGCCCGGCGATCTGGCTGCACCTGCCCGCCGCGGCATGGGGCGTGGCGGTCGAAGTGTTCCACCTGCCCTGCCCACTGACCCGCTGGGAGAATCTGTTTCGTCACCTCGCCGGGCAGGACGGCTATGGCGGTGGATTTATCGAGCATTACATTCTCACGCTGATCTACCCCGCCGGCCTGACTCCGCAGATCCAGCTGGGCCTGGGCGCGTTGGTGCTGGTGATCAACATCGCAGTATACGGATGGTTGATCCGGCGTTATGTACAGGCTTGAGACAGCTTCATTGGTAAAGAATCAGACTCCCTCATCCCCTTCACAGACGCCCCCATGTCCGAAGCCTTCGAAGTCCCAAGCCCCCACGAAAAACACCTCGAACACACCACCGAACATGCCCACGGCCGCGGCGACAATTTCGCCAGCCGCATCGCCGTGATGACCGCCCTCATGGCCACCCTCGGCGCCATGCTCAGCTACCAGGCCGGCTCCACCGAAAGCGAAGCGGCGATGGACAAGAACAACGCCGCCATCTTCAAGACCGAAGCGGCCAACCAATGGAACTACTACCAGGCCAAGTCCAGCCGGCAAAACCTCGCGGAACTGGCCACTCATATTCCCGGTGTGGACGCGGGGCATTACAAGGAAGAAATCGAGCGCTACAAGAACCAGAAGGAAGACGTGCGCAAACAGGCCGAGAAGCTTGAAGCCACATCAAAGGAATGGGATGAAAAATCGGAACAGGCGCTGCACCAGCATCATCGCTGGGCCCAGGCAATGACCGCGATTCAGATCGCGATTTCGTTGGCAGCGATTACCTTACTGACGCGGCGGGAGTGGTTGAAGCGGATGTCGTATGCAGCAGGCGGTATGGCAGTAGTATTGGGTAGCCTGGCCTGGCTGCATTTCTAGCAAATTCCCTTGGGTGCCCTGTCCTATCGCTATATCGTAAATAGCATAACGCTGCTCAGGGCTTGGGTGTACGTGCAGGCCTGAAGCGTTGAGCTTGCTGCCTAAAGGCTGTCATACCCCTGAAACAACAAAACCCCTGGTTTCTCTCGAAACCAGGGGTTTTGTTTACATCGAATTTGGCGGTGAAGGAGAGATTCGAAACTACCCGCAAAGTTACTTTCACTATGCAAGTACCCGGTTTACAAGGGCTGCAGCGATGTTACGTCTCCAAAAAATTGGCATTCTCAGTCCCATGGTAGTCCCATGGCTTTTGCACCAAGTTAGTGCGAGAGGGTTGGAATGGGGTAAAAAACGGCATCCCGGTCGTTTTATGTTGAGGCATGGGAAAAAGGTAATATTGGTAATACGGTGAAGAAATTAGAATAAAAACCTTTAAATTCAATTGGTTGAATGATATTTAGAAAGGTAATAATTTGGTAATTTAAAGGTTAGGTCGTTACCTTTTCAGCGAGTAATTCCTGACAAGCTCAATCCCCAGCAAAACCGGGCACTTGGACGAATATTACCTTTGCCATTACCAAATATTACCCCTCAAGGTAATGCGTCAAACCCACGGACTACGTGGTCTGCAGCGGCTTTAGTACCCTTCCTAACCGAAATTACCTTTTCCCCAGCCCTAGTTCCAAAATAGCCGTCTGTGAGGCGAATCCTGCAGCTTGAGGCTAGTCTGATAGTTCACTATAGGAACCTTCATATGACGCCTGATTATTCGCTCTCAGATGTGCTTGAAAGGATGTACGAGAATCAGTTGGCACTTGAAGCAGCCGTGATGGAGATCACCCTACGCCTGGAACAACAAGGCTCAGCAGAAGTAGCTGAAAACGTGCGTGGGGCCTTAGAGGCAATCGGTGAGAACGCGGGGCATATCAAGCAAGGCTTGGCACGCCTGAAAAGGTCAGGAGCCAGCTAAGGAGGCGGGACAAATTGTGAAATGCTTCAATCTCGACAAGGCCCACACGTTTCGTGGCTTATGGCAGCTTTCAGCCTCTTCAAAGACAGCTACAGACGGCGAGAAAAAAGACCTATCTCGTTTCGGAAAATGCCCGTATTCCTACGTTTTCCTCCCTTCCAACCAATGAACCCGGGGCCTCCAACCCTGCCCCGTTCATGATCGCCTTCTACGTCGCTGTGCGACCGCCCTGCACTTCTCTTCAAATCTTTGCAATCAGTGAAACTGCCGGTCGCCCGTAGAGCGTGCCGGCCCGCCTGGGCTGCGGGTTCGTTTGCACTACATCTGGGTTTGCACAAAAAAAGGACGCAAACCCCGTCGGCGGGAGGGGGATAAGTGCTTTTTCCTGAGTTTTTTCTTTCGCCGTGATTTCTTTTAGAATCCAGCATACTGGCCCCTAGCTAGGCGCTGCCGCTTTCAGTCGAAGGTGAGGCAATTACCGGGATGAGGGTCATCCAAGCTATCGGTGCCTGACAGGAGCCAAATCGGCTGAACGAGAGCGCCAAACTTACCGAGGAAAGAGTATAGAAAACCATCAAGTTTTCTACGACAATGCTACTAATGGCGAAGCTTAAAAATCGACTTAAGTGAATAGCTGAACGAAACGAAGCACCTAACTGATGACTTAGTGTCGCCTCTTGACAGGCTTTCTGTCGAAATCGAGAGCGTCACACTGAAGCCTTGATAAGTTATTATGGGATGACCTGCCAAAGGAGAGCAGATACAACATGGAAATTTTTTGGTTTTTTTTAGTCATTACATCCCCTGTAGCAGTTCCTTTTTTAATAATGATTTTTCTAGAACCAAACGGCAATCTTTTAAACAGATGCAAGTCAACTTTAAAACTAAACTCTCAGACAGGGCTATTAGAGCAAAAGCTATTCTGGTTAAGCATTTCAATACCAATATGCTACTTTCTAATGTTCGGAACGATTATCTGGAAAGATTATACCCCAGACCTTTCGACCACTGGTCTGAACGTTTTCATCAGCATTAGCAAGTTCCCATTAGCCATGCTGTCAATAGCGGTTCCCCTAGCAGTTACTGTGGCAAGCTTTCACTCGACACAACAAACTGCAGAGCAAATCTCAATCGCTATGAGGAAGAGCAATTTAGAATCCTACTACTTACATAGAACCGAATTTTTTTCCTATTTTGAGAGATATGAAAAAGCCACTTACCTAGATTGCTTTAACGCAAATTTCAAAATAAACCCACGACTATATGACAACTGTTTCAAAGGCCGACCTGAAGAAGGAACACCTGAAGTTGAAAACGATTTTTTTGTGAAAATTGAAATCTCGTTTATAACCTTCGAAAAACATATCGACGCAACAATAAGAGGCGAGCGAGAACCAAGGAGCATCATTGGACACTACTTAATAAATGCGTGCCCTAATCTCTTCTACCTCAGTGTTGCGATGGGACTTTCAGAAATATATGAAACATTGTCGGAAAAAGTCAAACTCATCCCCGTGAGCCTAGAATCTTACGAGCCTAATGAGGCGAGACTGCATGGCACCTTAGGAGACAGTACCCGAGAAGCCATCGCTGCATATAGATATGCTCGAGACTACTATGACATTTTATGTAAGTATGCTGGTAGAGAGCCTTATCAGCACACGGACACGTACAACTACTTAGCTTGGGGAAAGCATCCTGACCTTGAAGAAGGAAACATAGAGTGGTTTCATCGGGAAGTTGCCCCAAGCATGCATGCGCACGCGCAAATATTAGGTTTGAAAACGAATACAACTCACTTTAACCAAACTATATCGTAATTAGCGCCATCACTTGATGCAATGCCGCCATCTCTGCGGCGCTTCTTGTAAAATTCACTGCATTTCCCGGCGCGGGTGTAGGTCCGTGTGTGTGCTCCGCTATCTGACGGTTCATTTCTTCCAATAGATTTAGCACATCACACAACACCCGCAATACGTTCACTCCATCGGACCCTAACCAAGTCTTAGGCGCCACAATCCTCTGGCTGACCGCAGCGACACTCTTGCGTAGTCCCTCAATCCTTTCCTCCATGTCGCCACCCACCGTAGCGTTGTGCTTCTGCCCCACTACCAGGTTCAAGTCCCTCCCGGTCGCCTGGTGTAGATCATCCACTGCCGCCAAGCTTGCAGATCCTCCCGATAGCAGCTTGAGCGCGCCCAGCGCCTCCAGGGTCTTGGTACCCCCCACCGACTCAGTTGAATGATCGTCCACGGTACTGGTGTGGCTCTGGTACCGCTCGGTGTTGCCCATCGCCTTCACTTCCCGCTCGATCGCCTTGTCCAGGATCTTACCGTCAGTCTGGCGCAGCCAGTTGCCGTCGGCGTCGACGCGCTGCTGACAGGCTTCGCTGTGCTGCCACACCTGGTCACCCTTCGGGACACTGGGCATGCTCAGGCCGTGGGGCAGAATGGTCTGGATATAGGGCTTGTGTGGCAGGCCGTAGGCAAAGCACACCACAACCTGGGTGCCTTCTTCGGGGAACGCATAAATGCCCATTTCCTCGCCACCGGTGGGCAGCGGCAAGGGCACGCCGGCCAGGATCGGCAGCTTGGTGTCTGGCTCGCCGTCCGGGCCCATGACCTCGATGTCGACCGCGTAACGCGGGCGGAAGTCGTCGCAGATCCCGGCGCCGGCGGGTGCATCGGCCACGGCGACAACCCGGGCAAAGCGTGGCAGGTGGTAACCACCGGTGAGTTCGGGGAATTGTCGTTCTACGCTGCGGCGGATTGCGTCGTCCATCGGATGGCCATCTGGTTGTCGATGAGCGCGACACTGGTGATGCGCTCGCCGTGGTTGATCATTGCACCTGGTCGCAACCCGGGAAGGGCTGCAATCATTGCGCTCTGGTTGCCTTGGTAGTCGTCGAACAGCTCCACCGGCAGCTGCAGCGGCGAGCGAACTCCGAAGAAGCTGTCAGTCCAGCTGCCCACGAATACCTCCCCGTCACCCTGCTGCTGCCAGATGAAGTCGGGGATGTTGAAAACCCGGGCCAGGCTGTCCATGGCTTGATAGCCAGCGGCCAGACTGTAGAAAAACGGCGCCTTAACGCTGGCATACGGCTGTTCGGGGACGCGAAAGCGCAAACCGGTGTGCTGGCCGATCTCGACCAGGACGGCGCGCAGATCGACGTGACGCAGGTTCAGCGGCAGCGGGTTGGCCAGGATCGCGGCCAGCTCGCGACAGAAAAGCACCTGCTGGGTGCTGCTGGCCGTGCTGCTGCGCTCAACGTAGCCAATGAAGTGTCGCTGCAGCGTGCTGCTGTTGTAGCCGATATCGAGTGTCACCAGCCCCTTGACCGGCGCCGTAGCCTGGATCGTGAACGTCGCCCGGCCCGGGCTTTTCGCATCCAGCCGGACTTCGTTTTTAACCAGGACGTAAGGCGCCCCGCTGATGGTCAATTCCTTGTGTAGCTTCATGCCTTGGGACTCCCACCCAACCAGGTATCCACTTTTTTTAACGTGGCTTCAAAGCCGGTCAGTTCTTCGGGGCCACCTGGTGTGTCGCCACCGGTGCCACCGACCGCGCCGCCCGGGCCAGACTGCGCCGTCACCGCGTTGCCCGATCGGCGCCCTTCCACTTTTTCTGGGTTGGAAAGCTTTTCAGTCAGGGTGAACTGGATCAGCCAGCCGCGCAGGTTGTCATCTTCCCGGGCGCTCACGCCTTCGGTGAATGTCACCTGGCGCATGCCAAACGCGGCGGCGGTGTCGTTGACGATCCGGTACGTCTTAAGCTGGCCACCGCCGGCGGTCGCTTCCACCAGGCGCATCAGGTCGCGCAGCTGCACCTGGTCAACGAAAGGAATCATCAGGCTGACGGTCAGGGTTTTGGGCTTGAATCCCTTGTGCCCCTTGTCGGTGTTGCTGGTCTGGCCTGACAGATCGTCGCTTTCAATACGCAGGTTGCCGGTGACCTTGAGGTTCTTCCCGCGCACCTCTTGCCCGTCGAGTAGCAGCGTCATAGGCCCACCAGTTCACGAACAAAGCTCAGGCCCTGCTCAGATCCAACCAGCAGCGCTCCGGCGCACAACACCCACTCATGACCCGGGGAATCACCTGCCAACAGCGCCTGGCGCAGCTCAGTAGCGTTGCCCGGGCCGATCAGCCGCGCACGCATGCTGCTATCAGCGTTGCCGCCGGACAGCAGGGCTTTGAGGTCGGCCAGCTGTTGGTCACGGCCCTGTTGCTGGGCGGCCTTGCGGCTGGCCAGGTCCGAGAGTGCCGCCATGGGTGAGCTGTCGGCGGCGTAGCTCTCCAGGACGGCAATCTGGCCGGCCATGGACTGCTGGGCTGCTTTGACCACGGTGCAACGCTCCAGGGGTAGAGACTGCCAGCGCGGCAAGGTGCCGGCGGCGGGGATCTCCCACTTTTCCGTCTCCAGCTTCGACAGGTGCCGCGCTCGGCGCTCGGTTCGCACCAGGTCAGGCATCGGCAGCAAAGCGTTGAAGCGCGCCAGGCTGTCGGCCAACTGATCGAAACGGGTGGCCAGGAACAGTAGGCACAGCGCGTGCTGGGGGGCGTCGGGCCGGCCAATATCGCTGACATCCACCAGCTTGCCGGCCAGGTGCTGCAGCAAGTTCGGTGCAGACAAAAAACGCTGATAGCCGCGACCCTGGCCAACCCCACTTTGAAACGGCGTCACCACCAGGCAGGCCGGGGCCTCGCCCATTTGATCAGCGAGCGCGGCACGCCCTGCAGCGATCGCGCCCTGGGCCGCATCACCCACCGGCCCCGGGTTGGTCGTGGTCTTGCCGTTGAGATCGGCCAGGCGTTTGGCGGTGCTGGCCAGCTCGCCGCCTGCCAGGTTCTGCGCGTCTGACAGCTGGCCCATCCACTGGGTGGCCTGTTCTGGCCAGCGCATTTTCACTGCATCCCAGGTCATGCCGGCGGTGTCCATTTGATGGACTTCATCACCTTGAGCTTTTTGTCTTTGAGCGCGGTGGCCAAGTCCTGCTTGAGGTTGTCGGCGTGCTGCAATGCTGCCTGCTTGAAGCGCACCAGGTCCTGGCCCACCAGGTGCAGTTGCACTGACGTATGCGGGCGGAAGCCTTTCACCAGGTTGGCGTCGAAACAGGCATAGCTGGCATCCAACCCGCTCAGCACCATGCCTGTGAGGTTGATTTGATCGTCCATCTGGCTGGCGTAACAGTGGGGCTCGCCCAAGGCACTGGAGACAAACCCGCTTTCGATATGACGATTGCAGCCGTCATTGACCTCCTGCAGCTTCTGGTCATACAGCGTTGCCAGAATCGCGCCAATATCGTCTACCCATTCGCCGTTCTTCCAGACCTGGTCGGGGCCCGGCTTTTGGGTGGTGTATCCGCTAGGGATCGGCCCCACGCCGGTGACCGTCAACGGTTCACCCGTGGTGGTGCTGTAGACAATCAAGCCGTCAAAGTAATCGACCAGAACCCACTTACCATTGCTCCAGCAGGCGCCTTTGTTGGCCGGGATCTTCGGTGGTGCGACCTCCACACAACCACCAGGAATCAGGAACACGTCTGGTTCCAGGGGGGATTCGTCAGCCTCTGTTGTTCCGATGTAGAGGCCCAGTTGATTGGTCTGATAGACCGTTTTGGTTTTCATGTTGGACCTCAATGCTTAATGCAATAAACCACTGCGACGTTGACCGGGCGCGACTCGTTGCCCCCGGATGCGTCGACGGTGATGGTGTGGTTATGAGCGCCGGCAACTGGGCCTGCAGCCGTTGGACTTGGCCCCACCGAGTAGTGGCCACCACCCTGGTTAGTGGCAATGTTCAGAATGATGGGATACATGCCGTGGCTGTGTGCACCCTGGACATCGCTCGACGCGGTGTGGCTGTGTGAGGCGTTTTGACTACCTTGGGGTGCGTGGAGAACTCGCCCCGGATCGAGCCCCTTACCATCGTCGAAGCCCCGGAGAAACACGCCGCGCATGTCAGGGAGATTGAACGTAGTCGCGCCATCGCCGCCCCCGTAGAACGTACCGATTCTGGCGAATAGCGCGGCAAAGGCTGTTCTGGATACGGCCGCACCATTCGCTTTCAGGTAGCCGGACGGGATGTCGGACATGGCGAAAGCCATAATGGCGCCGGCAGGCACGATGCTGCTGGGGTTCAGGTTCCCCTCATGGAAAATCCGTTGGTTGTTCCAGAACAACGCGCCGGTGTGGTCCATCGCCAGATCGAAAGCAACGAAAGAGCCCCAGTGGAAAAGGATTCGCGGCGCGTAACTAAAATCTGTCGAGCCGCCGCCGACCTGCTTGGCCTCGCGGATCTCGATAGCCCCCCCGCCATTGGCGAAACCTCCCGTGTTCGGCGCAGCAAGGCTAGGGCGCTGCCGCGTAGTACGATCGGTAACTAGGGCGTTGGTAATGCCGTAGGTCTCGACCGTGGTGGGCTTGCCGCTGGTGATCTTTGACCAATCCAACCCAGGGATATCTGAGGGCAGGAGCGTTTCGCCATAAGTCACCAGCCCCTTGGAGTTCACCGTGACCTTGGTGTACTTCCAGGACGCCACGATGTCGGGCATCGTGACCTGGATGTTCACATCGGCCGTACCATCAAAAGTTGCACTACCCGTGCCGACGCCGCTGATCGACACTTTGCGAGCGGTTTCCAACTGCTTGGCTTTGCCCGCCGGCGTCGTGCCGTCGATCAGTTTGTCGATCGCTTGCTGCAGGAATTTGCGAACGCCAAACACTGCTTTGGTGGTTGCCAAAATTTTGCTGCTGTCGGTGCCGGCGTCGTCGCTGATGGCGTTCGGCAGATTGCCCAGCTCCACGTCGTCCTTGGTGGTCGCCCGGGCGCGCAGGTGCTCATAGTCGCCATTGCGGGCGGCTAGGTGCTGAATCAGTGGCCCGCTGATAGGTTCAACAGTCCGAAAATCGGTGTTGTCTGAGGTTTTGAGGTACGCCAAGGCAACGAAGTAGTGACGTGTACCAGCACTGTCGGTGTAGTCGACGCCTTCATACGCAATCGACCACGCAGCAACGGTGTCATTCAGCTCGCGGCGTAACGCCACATGCACAAATACAGCCGTCGGCAACCCCGGCAAAGTGATGGGTAAGGTGTTGGCCAGCTCAATGCGGACCCCCTCAACGTAGGCCAAACCTGGTTTCAGCTGGTACGCGGTACCGACCTTTTCAACCTGGAACGCCTGCCCGAAAAAGCACGCCCGACCGAAAATATCGCGGTTGCTCAAACGCTCGCGCTCGTCGATACCCTTTAGCCGAATCGTGAAGTCGTGCTGCCAGGTCTTGGCGTCAATCGTGATGCCGGTCAGAGCCTGGGCCCCGTCGAACACCACCAGGATGTTGCGGGTCACGTTGTTGCCCAGCTGCAGCGGCGGGATGTTTTTGCGCTTCTGCTGCAGCGGCATGTAAGCCACGGCCAGCAACACGTTCTCGGCGGTTTCCAGGCCGATCCAGTTCCAATCGAAGTCCCCGACATCACTGCCCAACATCGAGCTATAGACCACCTGGTTGGGGTTCACATACCCCACGTTTTGCTGGGGGATGGTGTAGCTGTGCACGATCTGAGCCGCCGGCGGCTTCGCGGCAGCGCGGTTGACCGGTGCGTTTGGGTCCAGGCCTGGCACGTTGGCAAAAATGAAGCGCACGACATCAAGGCGCTGTTGCGATCCCAGTTTCTGGGCGATCAGGCTTTCACCTGCAAGGGTAATACTGGCTCCCATTGGGGCTCCTACAGGCTGGCGATCAGCGTTTGCTGATCGTCGTTGAAGTCCACCGCGACGATGCGCAGCGATACGGGGGTGATGGTCACGAAGTCATAGCGCCGGCAGGTGCGGCCGTATTGCTGAATCAGCACGCGCAACAGCTCAGGGTTCTGCGACAGCTGGGAGTCGGAAAGGCGCAACAGCACCACGTCCCAGTCCCGATCGGGCATGCGCTCGTCTATCTCCACGTAACCCACGCCAAGGCGCTGCAGGATGCGTTTGAGCCCCGCTGTGCTGCCGGCATCGACGGCGTTGATAAAGGCGAACTTGACCCGCAAGCGGTACAGGCTTTCCGGTTCGTCCTTGAAACGGCTGATGTCCCGCTGCCAGGCCAGCAGGTCGAGAATGGTCAGGTGGCAGGTCTCGGCGTCCATCTGCAGCAATGGCCACTGCATCCAGCCTTCAACTTTCTCCCACCAGGCCTGGCAAGCCGCTTTGAGCTTGGCCAACTGCGGCCCATCCAGCCAGAACGGCAAATTGAGCTTGATCATGGCAACACCACCTGCAGGCTGCTGATCCGGGGGATGGTCAGCTCTGACACGATGTCGGCGTTATCGAAGTGCAGCGACTCGATGCCGGCGAACTGCTGGTGGAGTTCTTCGGCCAGGCGGCTGAAGGAAAAGCGCGCCTGGGGATAAGTCAGCGTCGGCTGATAGTCACCGGTGCCACTTTCACGAAAGGCCGCACGGATGAATAACGCGGACTCGGCCTGCAGCTTGGCGCGTTGCTCGGTGGTCAGTGCAGGACGTGGCCACAGCGTCACACTCAGTTCGTGCAGGGTCTCCGGCATCACCAACACCAGCAGATCGTCCCCGTGGCCATGGTTGCCCTGGTCACGGATATGGGCGTTGATTTGCTCCAGGTAAGCCGCTGCCGGCACATCCGCTTCAAACAGCACATAGGCGTTCGCACTGCCCGGGCCACGTGGTGCACCGTGCAGGAAGTAAACGCCATCAGGCCGCACCGCCGGGAACGCGGAAATCATCGCCCGGTAGACCGCATCGGTGTGCCACTGGTTGACCGCCGAGAACTGGTTACGGACCCGCAAACGCAGCTGATCGTCAGGCTCAGGATCTGCACCTGGTGCAATCAACCAACCGTCGGTGTTGACCACTTGGACGATGCCGGGAATGGGCACCGGCAGAATCGCGTAGTAACCCGGGGCTAGGTTGTAACCACTGCCGACCTCTTGCGCCTGGGCCGGGACTTCCAGCTGCAGCACGCCATCGGCAAAGGTCACAGCCTGGGTGGTGACCAGCTGATAAATATGGCCGTTGATGGCTGCGGACTGCACCTGGATGCCGGCGGGCATCTGCAGCACACCGCCGGCAACGTCGCGGGTGAACAACAGCATGCCCTGGGCCTTGGTGGCGCCTTTGCGCTCGACGTTGACCGCCCAGGCCAGCATGTCCAGCCACTTGTCCCGGGCGGTTCTCACAAAGAAGTTGGGCAGGACAGTGCCGCTGATAAAGCTGATCAGCCACATGACCGGCTTGGTCACCAGGGCGGTCATCACTCGCCAGAACGGCGAATAAGCGCTGGTGTTGCTCATCTTGCTGCCCTGGGCCGCTACTTCCTTTTCCCAAGCCTTACGCAAGCCGTCCTCGGTCGTGGGAATGCCGGCATCAGCGAGCGCCTGCTTAAAATCTACGTCGCTCACAGGGTCACCTCGATGTCGCCAAACTTCAGCGTTTTGGCCGTGACCAGGTACTGGCCGGATTGCACCTGGTTAATCAGTGCTGTGCCCGGTACCAGGCGTTCGTCAGCCTCCACCAACAGCTCCAGTTGCTGGATGCAGTCGCGTTGACGCAGGCGGCTGCGTTCGGCGACCAGCGTCACCAGCAGGCCGCTTTCGCGGATCATGTGCGCGATGTCCTGGGCGATGCTGGCCCGGTCCTCGATCAGCAGCGGCTGACGGGACGGGTCCAGCACCAGGTCGTTGTCGACGATCAGCAGGTCGATGTATTCGCTCATCCACCCACCGCCATGGCCAACATGCCTTCCAGCTCAAGCGGGTTCATCGGTTTACCGGTGTGAATGTTGACGTTCTCCACATGGGTGCCCTTGTTCTGGGTTTGGTTGTTGTTCTGGATGCTGCTCAGCAAGCCGCCCCGGGGCACGGCTTCGGGCCGTGCCGGTGACAGACCGGCCACAGAACCATTGATCCGTTGCTGGGTTTGCTCGGCCTGCGCGGTGGGTGCCGGTGCCATGACCAGGGCCGGCGGTTGAGCCTGGGGCTGCAGGGCTTCCAGCATCGGCATGGCCATCGCCGGCGCCGCTGCCTTTGAGGCAGCCGCCATCACCAGGGGCGGCGCCTGGTTGGGCTGCTGGGGGACGCCCATCAGCTGCGGCAAGATGGGGGTGTCGATCTTCGGGGCGCTAATACCGGGTAGGTCCGGAGCTTTCGGCATGTCGCCAAATGCGGCATCGATCTGGACGCCGGGGATCTTGTTCAGCATCTCGATCAAGCCATTGATGGCCGATTTAAAGATATTGACGATGCCGTCCCACGCGGCGCTGGCCATGCCTGTCCAACCGCCCATGGAGTTGAACCAGTCAGACAGCGCCGTCAGTTGGCCACTGATCCACTGGAACGCCTCGGTGTTCATCAGGGCGCTGGTCCATTCGTCCCAGTAGATAATCGCCGCCGCCACGGCAGCGACCAGGGCGACAATGCCGACCACGATCCAGGTCACCGGGTTGGCCAACAGCGCGGTGTTGACCAGCCAGATGGCGCCCTGCCACAGCAGCATCGCGCCCTTGACCAGGCCCATCCAGGCGACCATCAGCACCAGGCCCGCGACGAACCCGATCACCATGACGGTGTGGTACAGGAACATGGCGATACTGCGCAGGCCGGCCATGGTCAGGACTTTCCACACAGTGACCAGGCCCAGCCAGACGATTTTCGACATGCCCACGGTCAGCGTAAGCAACGACATGGCCGCAATGATCCCGAACACCACCAACGTGGTGATGCCGATCACGCGGGTGATATTGGGAAACAACTGGGTCCAGCGGGTCAGCGTGCTGGCGATTGCCACCAGGCGATCCATCAGCGGCGTCAGAATCGGGATCAGCGACTGCCCGAAGGCGATACGCAATGCCTGCACAGCGGCGCCGAACTGTTGCCACGGGTCTACCATCTGTTTGGCCATGCGCTCGGCGTTCTCCAACCCGTGCACATTTCCCAGTCGATCCATGCCGTTCTTCAAGCGGTCGGTGTCACCCAGCAGTGTGGTGATCAGTCGCGCCGCTTCGCCACCAAAGGCGTCACGCAGCTTTTTGCCGTTGGCCTCAATCGACAGATCGCCAAACTTGCCTTTGAGCTTGTCCAGGATGTCCATCATCGGCAGCAACTTGCCCTGCTGGTCGACAAACGACATACCGAGCTTTTCCGATGCGCCGCTGACGTTCTCAAAGAACGATTTATAGAGGCCGCCGGCCTCCCCGCCGTCCATGGTGCTGCCCAGTGTACCCAGCACCGCCATTTGCTCGGCCAGGCTCACACCTGCGGTGCTGGCCAGGCCGCCGGCGGCTTTAAATGCCTCGCCGATCTGCTCGCCACTGGTGCGAAACAGCTGCACTGCAGTGGCGGTTTGGCCGGCCAGATTCTCAACCCATTGGCCTTTGCCCATGGCGTCGGCCTGGCCTTTGAACAGGTTGTACATGGTGCCGACGTAGGTACCCATGGTGTTCGCATCGGACTTGGTGGCCTTGGCCAACAGGTTGCTAGCGTTGGTGAAAGTGGCCAACTGACTGCCCGCCAACCCCTTTATGGCTCCCTCAATGTGGTACGCCGAGGCTACAAAGTCCCGGGCGTTTTCACCGTAGGCCACCGAAAACTCCAGCGACTTGCGGTTCAGAGCGGTCAACGCATCCTCAGCCACACTCAGCGATCGGACTTCGCCCAGGGCGCGGTTCATCTCCAGGGCGGGCTCCAGAGACTGAGTGATGGCCACGCCGGCACCGACCAAGCCCGCCAGGCCAAGGCCCATGGTCTTAATGTGCTTTTCGCTCTGTTCCGCCAGGTCAGAAAAGCCCATTTTCACCTTGCCCAACGGGGCGGTGACCTTATCGGTCAGGCTCAAAATGAAGGCCAGGCGGGCGCTTTGGTCAGCCATCTGTGTTTATCCGTTCAATGCGTGGGCGATGCCGTTGGCGATGGCGATTTCCATCCGCCGCCAGTGTTCGTCCTCAAGCCACTTGGCCGTGCCCATCACCTCGGCGGTGGGCTCGGCACCTGGTAGCCAGCGACCGGCCAGGGCCACAAGTTGGCCAAGGCCGTTTTCGGTCAGTCGTTCGGCGTGGTCGAGGGCTTTTTTACGGTGATTTCAACGTCGGGGCTGTATTCCTCCAGCAGCGCGCCGGCCAGTTGCATCACGAATACCGGGTTGCCCAGCATCGGTTTGAGGGTGGCGCGTTCTTCCTGCTTAACGGTGGTCACCAGCAAGTTGTTCGCCGGCGCGACCTTGTTGGTCTGGGTCACGGCGTTGAAGTACTTGGTCACGTCCTGTGGGGTCAGCTCAAAGGTGAATTCCTTGGCGCCGACTTCCAGGGTGATCTCGCGTTTATCGGTCATGGGTGTAGTTCCGTTCAGGGTTTAAAAGTGGGAAAACGTCAGCGCAAGCAAACCCGGCGCACGTGGTCCTGTAGGCCCAGGATCATTTGCCGACTGAGGGCGAGCTGATCTCTGAGGGTGAAATAATCTTGTCGAGCGTCTTCTGTGAGTTCGGCGGATCCGCCATCAGCCAAGCCGCCGGCGCCGGTGGTACCGGTCGCGGGGGCGCTGCAGGTGGCGTTGAGCTGCAGCCGCTTAAGGCCAGCGCGAACAGCGAGGCGCAGGCCGTCGTTTTGGGCGCGTTCATGGTTCAATTCCTGGGTACGTTGAAGGTCGATGGCGTCACGCTCAGCCAGCCGCTCGCCGGTGATGCGAGCCGCTTCGCGCAGACCGGTGACTTCGAACAGCGCTGCATCGCGCTCGCTGCGGGCGATATCGCGCTGACCTTCCAGCAGGTCAAAGGCGAACCAGGCCACCAGGCACAGCACCAGGGGGAAAATGGCTTCGCGCATTACAAACCCGCCTTGCACAGCTGTGCTTCGGCCAACCGGCGCCGGTGCAGGCCCCGGACAAACTCCTTTTGCCCCGGGGCGGTGGTGACGTAGGCCCACACTGGAGTTTTGCCGTCAGCGGCCCACGCCAGCGCGTTGCATCCGTCCTTGATGCGCCCGACATTGATCAGCGCGACGGCCCGACTGACGCAGGTGCTGGGCACGCCGAAGTTGTGGCTATGGCTGCTCAACGCATCGAAAGTGTTCTGGCCCACGTCCTGGTTGGTGATGCAGTCGGCCAACTGCAACTGGCCCTTGCTGATCACCAGCTGCTCCACCTCGGCGCACCGCGCGTCTGACCAGTAGTCGCCAACAACCACTGGATAAGGACTGGTGTGGCGGGTGATGCCTTTGCACACGGTCGGCAGGCCCTGGGCGAGCTTGTCGGCATAAACGGTGTTCTGGCCGTTGCCTTCCCAGGTGCCCAGGAACACCACCAGCGTGGAGCTGCAGAGCGCAATGGCGCCGGCGGCGATCTTGCCGCGCAGGCTCATGGGAACACCACGCGAAGCAAGGTTGGGCCGATCATCTGCAGCACGGCCCACAAGGTGCTGGCCACGGCCAGCGCCCAGGTAATTTTGGTGCCGAGGCCGGACACAACGCTGGTCAGCTTCTGCTGGCCCTCATTGAGTTCCGAGAGTTGGCCAGCCAGGTGTTCAAACTGCTGTTCCAGCTTGGTGACACGGGTCGGGACCGTTTCCATCTGGCCCACGCGGTGTTCGACCACTGCCATTTTTCGCTCAAGGCGCCCCAGGCGAGCGGAGTTCGCCACCAGGTCGGGCGTGGTTCCATCGGTCATCGGCGGCGTCCTTTCTCGAAAGTGGTTTGGCATGGCGTGCAGCGCGTTTTCCCGCCGAGGGCCCGGCGCGCCTCCGGAATTTCGTTCTCACAGTCCAGGCAGTGGATACAGCTGGGGCCTGTCGACTGCGCCCGGGCCAGACGCAACTGAGCGTCGATAGCCTGTTTTCGTTGACGCTGTTCCAGGGCCTGAGCGCGGTCGAACAGGCAAGTCATCAGCTCAGGCCCTCGATCTCGGTTGCGTCGAGGTAGGGCACGCCGTTGATGCGGATAAAGTCCGGGCTGGTGACCTCAAACGGCACCTTGTGCTTGGTCTTCTCGCCGCCCTTGGGATCGATGCTCAGCAGGCTGGAGACCTTCAACTTGCAACCGAAGGCCTCAATGCGCAGTTCGTCGTCGCCGGCCTTGGCAAAAAACACCGCGTCGAAGGCTTCCAACTTGCGAAAGCTGCCAGCAGTGCGGGCCGCTTCGATCAGCAGATTGAAGTTGGTGGAATCCAGCTCCAGGTCGCCCGCCGCTGCCACATCGCCGTCGACGTAGCCGTCAGGCACGCCCCGGGTTTGCGCCGTTTTGCTGTTGTCGGTGATATCCAGGGTGCAGCTTTCGACGTGGACCCGTAGGTCGCCCAGGTTCACGTCAAAGTTCTTGCCGCCAATACGTGACATGGGGGGTTACTCCGAATCGTCGGTGGAAAGGTCAAGGGCGATGTTCGCCGTGAGGTCTTTCGGGCAGTTGTGGGGTTTGAGCTTGATGAACGCCTCTACGGCGGTTTTGCTCTTCCAGACCAGCACGATGTCGCCATCCTTCGGTGACTCGATTTCACCCGGGAACACCTGGCCGGCGAACTTCACCGACTTGGCCATACGGCGCAGGGGCGCCATCAGCGCGTTGATGTTCACGGCCATGCTGTTGGGTGTGCTGTTCAATCGGCGATCGCCAACACGGCGGATAAGCAACGGACGCACCTGACGTGCCGCCTTGTCGGCCAGGCGCAGGTATTCAATGACCTGGAAGTCGCTGGCCGGGGTGTCCAACATGTTGCCGTCGCCCCAGTACACGCCCGGGTAATCGGGGTAGGTCTGAGAGACGGAAAAGCGGGCCTTGTCCAACTCGGCGCGGATCGAGGACGGCAAAGGGACACCCTCCTTATCCGCCGGCACGCTGCCGAGGCCGAGAACGGCACCGGTGGCCACACGCATAGGACTGTCTGCAACACTCACAGCGGCGTTGGCCAAGCGACCGGCCAATACGCCCAGGTCGTTGCCATGTAGCTGGGGCACTACCAAGACACGGGGGGCAGCCAGGTCGGCGGTGATCGCCTTCTGTTCCAGCAGGTACTCGTCCCAGGTCTGCAGCGGCGTCGGGCTGGCGGACGCTGCCATGACGAACACGCGGCGCCCGTAGACATTGCTCAGCGACACAGCGGCGTCGTGCATTGCTGCCAGCTCTTCGCCCTTGGCCACGGGTTTGGTGATGACCACGGCCTCGACGGAAAAACCCTGCTGTTGCGATGCTTCCAGCGCCGGTTTCCAATCGCCTTCCGCGCCAATCGGCGCCGCCAGGCATGCCCAACGATCGCCACCGTTCAAGCGTGCTGCAGTGATCTGGGTTTTCAGGTCGCTGGGCTGTAGGCCCAGGGTGGCGTCCAGGTCGCTGTCGTTATTGAGCGCGACCAATTTGCCGGCGTTTTTCGTGCCGGGACCAATGAACAGGAAATAGCGCTCGATCTCAGTCACGGCGCCTTGGCCCAGATTGAGATTGTTAACGCTGACTTTGCCAAGTGCCATGCTGTGCCTCGTTAGCGGGGTGAATTAAGGATTTGTTGGAAGACCTGGTTAACCAGCTCGCGGGTTTCGCTCCCGGTCTCTACCCCGAGGAACTGGCGTTTTGGCAGGGTGATGTCCCAGCTTTGTGCGCCCGATGTCTCGGTTTTTTCATCGTTCAAAATGCGGATCAGCAAGCCGGCCTTGGCGTAGTTCACGTGTTCTTGAATCCATGCAACCGACGGCCGGGTCAGCGTCTTTTTGCCCTTCTGCCGGGTGCGAAACCCCAGCCGGCGTAAGCGCTTGGCTTGTTTGTCGGTGCAGGCGATTCCCGGCGGGACTTTGTTCCAGCGCTTCATCTGTGTAGCGGTACGCCGCTCGCTGACACCGTTGTGCTGCTGGGAAGCGACCCATCTGGTGAGCGCGTTTTTCCAGCCCAGTTCGGCTTCATCGGAGCTGACACGGGTGACCTGCAGCAGCTTCGCCAGGCCGGCTTCCATCTTCTTTTTGCCCTTGGCAGAACCCTTGCGCTCGGCGAAGGGGCTACCGTCCAGGTTCTTTTGTTCACGTACCCGCTTGCGGCTCATCGAGCGCACGCGCTTGGTCACGTTGTTAAGCAGCCGCCGGCGCAACTGGGGCGACAGATCAAGCAACGCCAACTGGGCGTCGACGTTGAGCAAGCCCCTGACATCGAGGTCGAGCGGGCTGTCAGCCATGGCCGACCTCGCCGTGCTCAGCAATCCACAGATCGAACGGCACAAAGGCCCAGGTCTTGTTGAACGCCTCGATCTCGCCGGCGGGATCCTCGGCCAGGTATTGCGGCTCGACGAATTCCAGGGACAGCTCCACGTCGAAGCTGTCCTGGTCCAGCGGCTCAACGGCAAACAGTGGCGCCGGCAGGTCGTGGCGGTACCGATCGGGATCGTGTGTTTCCAGCCAACTGCCCACCAGGGCCATCAGCCTGGCCGGGTGATCGGTGAAGCGCTCCAGGGCGAACACGGCGCGATAGCGCATGTCACTCATGTGCAGGCCGTCGCGGTCGGGCTTCCAGATCAGTTCCAGATTGACCTGTTCGGTCCAGCTGTCGAACTGTTCAGGCGCCACTAGGTTGCGGGCCATGAGGTAGGCGGTCAGCGCCTGCAGCTGGATCATTGCAATGACGCCGTGATGCGGCCACGGCCCTGCAGGGCCCGGACGGCCTGCTGGCTGAAAGCCAAGAACGTTTCCGCCCGCTCCGGGGCTTCCTTGCCGGTGTTTTCAGCGCTTTCCCTACGGGTGACCGTGGCGAACTGCGGCAGCAGATTGGCTTTGGTGCGGCAATACACGGCGCGCTTGTACAACTTCACCTTGAACGCACGTTCCTGCAGCAGCACCGTGTCTGCGGCTTCAACATTGTTGATGCCGAAGGCCTGCCACCGGGCCTTGCACTTGGCCAGGTCACCATTGACCTCGATCATGGCCATGGTCATGTCACCGCCCAGCAGCTCTATCAGGTACTCCGCCGGCAGGCGGTATTCCTTCTGGAATTCGGACAGGGAGAGGTCTGGCCAAAAGCCGTCGTTCTCGATTGTCTGTTCCACAAAGGTGGTGGGTTTCCCGGAAAAGCTCATCGCTGGGCGCTCAAATAGGGCGGGGAGCCTGTTTTCAGTGGGACGGTCCATAAATAGGCGGCTCACTTCCACAGGTCCCCGCTGGGGGGGGTAGTCGGTTATTCGGAAGCCGTGCTGGCCTGTTGTTTTGCCAATGCCTTGCGGCATTTCACGATGCGCGTTTCGTTGCCCGCTTTCGGGTACAGCTCGGTGGAGCGCTCAAGGTGCTTGAGCGCGGTTTCCCACTGCTCGGCCTCCATGGCGCGCATGCCGATCAACTTGTGGTACTTGCTTGGGATCTGTTCCGTCAGGTTCCACTCGTTGTCTACACGCGGCAGCAGGTCCGACAGGTAGGGCTCTGGGCTGCGACCGGCGTTGTATTCGGCATAGGCCCACTCGCACACGGCGTCAGCGACAAACGTCTGGATGTCCCGGCGCTTGAAGCGCTCCGGCATTTCCTGGCCCTGCTCCATCAGGAAGTCGGCCAGCTCCAGGGCGTCTTCGAACTGGGCGGTGTCGAACAGCCAGACCAAAACCTGCACCGCAACACGGTTGGGGAAGTTCAGCCCCGATTCGCAGTAGCGCTGGACGTATTCCTGGTATTTGGGCAGCAGCTCTTCACGCTTCAGCGCCTGGCGTCCGGCCAGGCCGTTGATAGCGCTGATTCGCGCCAGGTCCTGGTCCAACGCCGCTTCCTGAAGCAGCAAATGCTTTCGGGCATTGGCCGGGCTGCTCAGAGCATCGGCCGGGGAATAGGCCATGCCTGCAGCAGCGGCGAGCGCCGCAACTGCAGTGCTGCCCAAGGCCAGGGTGCGGCGCTTGTGCGCCAGGGCCAGGCTCACGCGACCACCAGCTCAACGTTTTCGGTGAACGCGATCTTTTCCAGTTGCTCGATCACGTAGCCTTCGTTGCGGCTGTTGTAGTCCTCGACGCGGGAGCGCTTCGGATTCTCGATCGTCTGCTTACGCCAGCTAGTGTCCTGGTAGTAAATCGAGAGGTTGTCCCAACTGGTGACCAGCACCGCGTTGACCGGAAAGTTAGGCACGCTGAACGCCGGCAGGCCGCCATAGGTCGCAATGACCTGAGCGTTTTCGATACGCTCCTTTTCGGTCGGGGTGTCGCCCTGTTTGGTGTACAACTTGGCCTTATCAGCAGCGAGCAAATCGGTGCCGATGATCGCGACCAGGTCGCCGTCTTCGCGCAGGATCTCGTCCACCATCTGCTTGGTGTCATGCACCAGGGCATCAAGGTTGGCGTAGTCGCCACCGGCGCCCAGCGTGACCTTACCGGCAGTCTTGCCCTCTTTGAGCACCTGCTGTGGGGCCTGCTCGCGAAGTTGCTGCAGCCAGCCTTTGTTCACGTCCTGCAGCTTGGGGAATTTCTCCAAATCAGTATCAACAGCAGCGTGAGTGCCATGGAAGCCGATAACGATCCGATCTTGCGCGATACGCTTCTGCACGGCGGCGGAATAGCGCTCTTTGAAGTCGGGAAACTTCGCCCAGGCGTCGATTTTGGCGTACGGAAGACCAACGTCCGACTGGGTATCAGCCAGTTCGTATTGGGTGTTGTCCAGCGCCGATGCGTCCTTGGCTTCGCGATCGGTTGTCTTGGTGTTGGTGCGGCCAGTGACCGGGCCGTTCACACCGATGAACACCTTCTCACCTTTGATCTCGCTGACCGGAGTGACGTTGATGCGCTCCAGGAAGTCGGCCTTAGCGGTGATCGCGTCGTTCAGCTCCTGAGCAATCGACGGTTCCACACTGAACATGCGGCTGGATCGTTCCACACCATAGGCTTCGGCGATTGCGGCCTGCAGCTCGGCATATTGTTTGGCGCCACGGGCGCTTAATGGCTGGGCCATGTCAGAGCACCTTGCGTCGTGGGGTGTTTACCGGGCCTGGATTGCGTGGCAACTGGCGACCGGTCGAGGTGTTCTGCAGTGCGGAAAACTGCTGCTCCAACTTCGCCATGCTGGCGAGCAATGCCTTGTTGGTGGCGCTGCCTTTACGGCTGAATTCACGGTCGTCTTCGGCAGTGGTGACGATATCGTCAACAGCTGCTGCTACGTCGTCGATTGGGGCGGCTTCGGGCTCTGGGGCGTCTTCCGCGACGGGCTCAATCACAGCCTGAATGCCGGCAGCGACAATCAGCAATTGAGCCAGCAGGGCTTTAAGGGCCGTTGCTGTAGCTTCATCCATTGGGGGTTTGCTCTCGTTTGGGGTGGTGGGTTCGACGGGCTCGTCATCCGTGGAAAAGCACTTGAACAAGCCAGCGAGCAAGCCGATAAGCTTGCCGACCTCGCTCTGTGGCTCAGCCTCAAAAGAGCCCAGTTCCACGGACGCGGCATAGAAAGAGTTTTTGTGGGTCTGCTTCGAAAAATAGAGTTCCTGGGTGCCCAGGCTGGCCGGCTCATCGGTGACGCCCAGACCTGTCAGGTAGGCTTTTCCGCTGCCGGCGAAGTTCGGGGTGATCTCGATGCTGGAGAAGAGCTTTTGGCCCTGATCATTCAACTGCAGTAGGCGATCATTCGGCTTGAGTTGTGCCTCAAGAGCGATTTGCCCGGGCTCCAGGTCTTCGCCCTCCTCCACCAAACGCACGGCAAAGACGGTGCCGTGGGAGCCGCTCCAACGCTCGTGATCGCACCAGATCACCGCCGTGTATTTCGAAGGCTTGTAGGTTTCAGCGATATCGCGCAGTTCCTGGGGAAGGATCTCGCGACCATCGGCGGTGGTGCCGCTGGTGGCGACACGTTTCCAGTACGAAACAAGGGAACGGGGCATGGGCGTTAGCTGCGCTCAATCGGTTGAATGAGCCGCCAAGATAGGGAGCCGCCAAGCCCTAAACAAACGGTTCAAATGCGCGTTTCTCCTATATTCGAGATATAGGAGAAACGCGGAATTTAACCCCGCGTTTCAAGCGTTTTCGCCGCATAGACTGCGGCCCATGTACTACTCGACCGAAGTTAAAGAAGCCGCCAAACGCCTGTTTCTGCGCCGCTGCAAGGCCAAGGAAATTCAGGCGCAGCTCAACCTGCCCAACATCCGCATCGTCTACTACTGGATCCGCCAGGGGGGGTGGGAGGACATGCTGTCGGACGAAGAACCGCTGACCGCCGTTGGCCGGCGAATCACCCTCCTCCTGGACAAAGCCAGCAGCCTGACCAAGGACGATCTGAACGAACTGGACCGGCTGACCACTGTTCGCGAGCGCCTGTTAAAGCAGGCGGTCAAGCCGACGCCCGCGCCGATCGGGGAATCTGCCAGCGAGCCCCAGGAACGTCGCCCGGGGCAGCGCGGCGAGCGCTCCAGCCGTGGCGATGGCGGCGGCAAGAAGCGCGAAAAGAAAGTAAAGAACGACGTCAGCGAGCTGACCGAAGTCGACTTCCTGGATAAGTTCATCAGCAAGATGTACCGGTATCAGCAGGAGCTGTTCGCAGCAAAACAAAACCCGCTGACGTGCCGGATCCGCAACATTCTGAAAAGCCGCCAGGTCGGCCTGACGTACTACTTCGCCGGCGAAGCGTTCATGGACGCGGTGCTAACGGGCGACAACCAGGTGTTCCTGTCGGCCAGCCGCTCGCAGTCGGAAATCTTCCGCAGCTACATCATCCAGTTTGCAAAGCAGTGGTTTGACATCGAGCTGACCGGCAACCCGATCGCGCTCAGCAACGGCGCCGAACTGCGGTTTCTCAGCACCAACAGCAGCACCGCCCAGGGCTACCACGGCCATGTGTATGTGGACGAATATTTCTGGATCCGCGACTTCGAAAAACTCAGCACCGTGGCCAGCGCCATGGGCACCCACAAGAAGTGGCGGAAAACCTACTTCTCTACGCCCAGCGCCGTGTCGCACCAGGCATACCCGTTCTGGTCCGGAGAGGAATTCCGCAACAGCAAACGCGGCAAGAAGACCGGTGGCACCTGGCCCACCGAGGCGGCCTACACCCAGGGCGCGCTGTGCCCCGATGGCCAATGGCGCAAGACCATTACCATCGACGACGCTATCGCCGGCGGCTGCGATCTGTTCGACCTTGAGCAACTGCAGCTGGAGTACGACGAAGACAAATTCCAGCAGCTGTTCTACTGCAAATTTATCGACAGCAGCCAGAGCGCCTTCGGCCTCAAGGATCTGGAGCGGTGCTATTCCGACCTGTCGTTGTGGGAGGACTACAACCCGGAACTGGATCGCCCTTACGGCAACAGCCCGGTGTGGCTTGGCTACGATCCCAGCCGCACCCGCGACGACGCCACGTGCGTGGTGGTCGCCCCGCCGCTGGAGCCCGGGGCAAAGTTTCGCATCCTGGAGAAGCACAGCTGGCGGGGGCATTCGTTCACCTATCAGGCCGCCCAGGTCAAAAAGCTTACGGAGCGTTTCAACGTCCAGCACATCGGGATCGATATCACCGGCGTGGGTTACGGCGTGTTCGACCTGGTGCGCGACTTCTACGCAAAGGCAACGCCGATTCACTACAGCCTTGAGACCAAAAACACCCTGGTACTCAAGGCCCAGGACACGATCCAAGGAAGCCGCATCGAGTGGGACGCCGGCTGGACGGACATCGCCCAGGCGTTCCTGACCATCAAGCGCGGCACCACCAACAGCGGGCAGGTCACCTACAGCGCTTCGCGCACAGACGCCACCGGTCACGCCGATATCGCCTGGGCAGTCATGCACGCCCTGGCCAACGAACCCCTGAATACCAACAAGCGGCGCCGTAGCCGCTATGTCACGAGCGGAAACAATGCCCAAACCACAACGCAGAAAGCCCCAAGCCAGTCAGCAGGTACGACAGCAGCAGCCAATGCGGGCGTTCACGTTCGGGGAGCCCGAACAGGTGCTGTCCGGCAACATCGGCGAGTATCTGGGGGTATTTCTCAGCGACGACGGCGAAATCTACAAACCGCCGGTATCGCGGGCGGGCCTGGCCAAGTTGTTGCGCGCCAACGCGCACCACGGCGCCATTCCCAAGTTCAAACGAAACCTGCTGTTGCGTGAGTTCATCCCTTCCGAGGGCTGCAGCACACAGACCATGGGACGGGCGAGCCTGGATTACATGGTGTTCGGCGAGGCGTATTTCTATCGCGACACCAATGCCTTCGGCGAGGTGCTGGAGATGCAGCACCTGCCGGCGATCAACATGCGGGTGAGAGTCGACGGCGGTTTCAGGATGCTGCTGCCAGACAGCAAATTCATGGACTTCGACCAGGACGAAATTGAACACGTCCTGGACTACGACGTTGAACAGAACATCTACGGAGTGCCCGACTACCTGGGCGGCCTGCAGGCGCTGTTGCTCAACGAAGCCGCGACCCTCTTCCGCCGGCGCTATTACAGCAACGGTGCGCACGCGGGTTACATCTTCTACACCAACGACCCGGACCTGACCGAGGAAGACGAAGAGAACCTGCGCGCCCAGATCAGCGCCAGCAAAGGCGTGGGCAACTTCCGTTCGATGTTCGTCAACATCCCCAACGGCAAGGAGAATGCGATCCAGATCATCCCCGTGGGCGACTTTCAGGCCAAGGACGAGCTGGAGAAGGTGAAGAACATTACCCGCAATGATGTGATCGCTGCCTGGCGCATGAACCCCGCGCTGGCGGGCATCATTCCGGAGAATAACGGCGGATTTGGCGATATCGAGAAGATCGATCGCGTGTATACCAGCAACGAGATCAGACCGATCTGTCAGCTGTTCAATCAGTTGAATGACAGCCTTCGACGCGACAGGCACATCAACTGGAAAAAGATAGATAACACAGGGGAAAGCGTTATCTGATCGATCAAAGATAGAGAAATATCCTGCACCACATGCGACCATAGTGGCAAATAGCTGCACCCTGGGGAGGGAATATGAGAGTTACTTGTAAATGCGGGCACAAAGGCAGGATTGCGTCGCGTGAGGTGCTATCTACCGACTTCGCGAAGCTCTATTGCCAGTGCCTTGACGCAAAGTGTGGGCACAGCTGGGTCGCAAATCTCACCTTTTCCCACACACTCAGCCCGTCAGCACAGACGTTCGACAGGCTGCTGATTGATCGTCTACGAGACATGCCCAGGGCCCAGCAGCGGGAGCTATTCGAAAAGCTCGGATCGCAGGCAGTCGCATGATGCAAACCGCCGACAACTGCATGCCGGCGGCTCAGGAATCAATCTTCGTCGGATTGGTCCGGATTGCTTATCAGCGCTTCGGTCAGCCGGCGCAATTGCTCCTGATCATGCAAGCTCAACTGGCGATAGAAACCAATCAGGCGACGTTCAATGTGCGAAAGCTCATACCGCGCGGATGCAGCTATTTCAACGTAACCGGCATCGGCGTTTGTGCGATCCAACATGCTTACCACTCCATAAAATCCATTGCTGAAACAGAGATATGGGGGCAAGCCGGTGGTAAGACAGGAACAGTGGGCTCAGCTCACTCCTTTGACAGCATCGTCAGCCATGGCCTGGATAAAGCGTCGAATCGCCCTCTGATCATCTGCCGGGATACTGCGATATTGCTGAACAATTCTGTCCTCAATCTCATTCAGCGAATCAAGGGCCAGCGTGCTACGCCGCCCGGTGAGGATGTAGGGCACATCGAATTCGAACTGGACCGCCACCTTACTCAGATAGGACGCCGTAGCATCGCTAGATCCTGCCTCGTAGTTCGCCTGTGTTCGCTTTGCAATCCCAAGTGCTTCCGCGACCTGGTTCTGTGTCATGCCGCATCGCTTCCGTTCTTCTTGCAGCCGAGAACCGATATCTTCCGAAAGATGCACTTTTTTTCATCCTTACTATTTACAAGTGCACCTAAGTGCATCATTGTGCATCTCACACCACATGAAATTGCACGGATCTGCACTATGCCGAACACCAGCGTTACCGAGCAAGCCCGTCATCAAGCACGGGAAGCATTAGAAAAACGCGGCCAGTCAGCCAAAGACTTCGCTGCCCAACATCAACTCAACCCCAGCACCGTCTATGCGGTCCTGAGTGGGCAAAGCCAATGCCGTCGTGGGGAAGCTCATCGCGCGGCCGTATTACTCGGAATCAAAGACGGCGTGATTGAACAGTAATGGCCGGTGCACTGAGGGAACAGCAGAAGATGAAAAGTCAGGTTCTAAAAACACGGCGTGAAGTCGTCAGTGCAATTATTTGCACCTTTGAAGGTGGCCGCGAACGCGCCGCCGCTCGCATCGGCCTACCTCTCAAGAAGTTTGATAACCACGCTTACGAGAACAATAACTGCCGTCCGCTGACAGACTTTCAGATCTATCAGCTGGAACAAGTCACAGGCACCCAGCACCTGGCCAACTACGTAGCGGCCATGTACGGCGGCATGTTCGTGCCGGTCATCCAACCGGAAAACCTAGACAACGTTGAGATGTATGCACGGGCAGTGCAGACGTCGGCCAAACAGGGCACGGTCGACCAGGTTATCGCTCAGGCTATCGAGGACGGAGTGATCACCGAAGACGAGGCCGAATTGATCCTGAACGCGCACGTCTTGCACATAGCTGCACGTACTGCCGAAATTCATGCCGCCATCGATCTCTACCGCGCCAAGTCAGGGAAAGGCCAATGAACACTCAAACCAATACCCTGGACTACAAGCAGTGCATGCAGAACGCTGCCCTGGCGTTTCTTGAGCGCCATCAAGCCGAACACCTGGGCGATCTGTCGACGCTACGCAAACGAGCAATCTTTCATTTGGTTGAGAACCTCGACGTGGCCGAACCGGTAGCAACCAAACTGACCGACCTTGCCCACAGTGAGTTGTTGGACCTGGCACACCGCCAACGCTCCGCGAACTCGTAACACCCAACCCAACCAATCGCCGGCCCCACGTCCTGTGGGTTTGGGTGAGCTGCGCCCGAAATTGAGGTTTAACGATGACAAACGCCGTAATTGTCACCACACAACTGCCCCCAGCCGAGGCCGAAGCGTTGCTGGCCAACCTGCGTGAACAGTATCGCTTGAGCCTCAACGAACACTGGTACGCCGACCAATTCCGCCTTGTTGCGGCCGGTCTGCGCCACGGCGCGATTCTCGCCCACATCCCGGTCATGGCTGCGCAAAAACGCCTCATGGCAGCCCTGTCCCACAGCCTCAAAGCAGTGAAGTAATCCCATGAAAGAAGACCTTCGTCACGACGTGCTGCAACGCCTTCAGGCCGACTTTGGGCTCAAGCACCGCACAGGCACCGACTACATGCGCGGCGGCACCTGCCCGAAGTGCAAAAAGAAAGAACTGTATTCCCGCTTTGATACGCCATGGATGGTGATTTGTGGTCGCCCCGAAAAGTGTGGCCACACCCTGCACGTGAAAGAGCTGTACGACGATCTGTTCGAAGACTGGAGCAAGCGAGCGCCGGCAACAGACCAGCATCCCAACGCAACGGCACGCGCCTACCTGGAGTTCGCCCGGGGCTTTCGGTTTGAGCTGATCCAGGGCTGGTTCACCCAGGAAACGTTCTACTCCGCTGAACACAACGCCGGCAGTGCAACGGTGCGCTTCGCCTTGGAAAAAGGCGGTTGGTGGGAACGCCTGATCGATCAGCCACACCGCTTCGGCAAGATGAAAGCCCGCTTCAAATCCAAGGATAGCTATCGCGGCGTCTGGTGGTGCCCGCCCTGCGTCGACCTTCTTGAAGCCAAGGAAATCTGGATTGTTGAAGGCATCTTCGACGCCATCGCCCTGGTGCACAACGACATCGCGGCCGTATCGGCCATGTCGTCCAATGCGTTCCCCGGTGACTCACTCAAGGCACTGATTAAGACCCGCGAGGGCGGGAAGTTGCCCAAGCTGGTCTGGGCGCTTGATAACGAGCCCAGCGCCAACGCCTACACCCGTCGTTGGGTGCGCGAAGCCCGCGCCCTGGGTTTCGTTTGTGAGTCTGCACAGATCCCGCAACGCGACGGCCGCAAGTCAGACTGGAACGATCTTCATCAGCGCTGGAACTTCATCCAGGACGACGCCAAGCGCGCCGAACAGATCGCTTCTGACCTCAAGCAAGCCCGGCACCAGGGCGCCCTGCTGCTGGCCGAGAGCGCAGCGGAAAAGGCCTTGCTGATGTACGACTGGAACAAGCGCGGGGAATTTCACCTGGGCTTTGCCAACCGCCTGTACTGGTTCAAGTTGGACATGGAGAAATTCAACCGGGCCATGTCCGACATCGAGGACAGCGAGAATCACGACGACCAGTTACTCAACCAGGCACAACAGCGCGAAAAGGCGCTGCAGCAGTCGGGCAGTGTTGTGGAGATTGCCAACTGCTACCCGCAAGCCCTTTATTTCCAGCGCAACGAAGTAACGGACGAGTCCTGGTACTACCTGCGCGTGGACTTCCCGCACGATTCCGAAAGCGTGAAAAACACCTTTACCAGTGGCCAACTGTCAGCCGCGAGCGAATTCAAAAAGCGACTGCTCGGCATGGCAGCAGGTGCGATGTTTACCGGCAGTGGCCAGCAGCTCGACAAGCTCATGAAGGACCAACTGTTCGGCATCAAAACTGTGTCGACCATCGACTACGTTGGCTACAGCAAGGAATACGCCTGCTACGTCTACGGTGACATCGCGATCAAGGACGGCACCACTTACAAGGTCAACAGCGAAGACTATTTCGAGTTCGGTAAGCTGCGCCTGAAAACCCTGCAGAAAGGCGTCCCTATCAAGCTGCAGCGCGAAGCAAAGGGCTTTGATGAAAAGTGGGTGCAGCTGCTGTGGACCTGTTTCGGCGCCCAGGGCTTCGTCGCGCTGGTGTTCTTCTTCGGCTCGCTGTTCTGCGAACAGATCCGCGCCCGTTACCAGTCCTTCCCGTTCCTGGAGGCCACCGGTGAGGCCGGCGCCGGTAAAACCACCCTGCTGAACCTCCTTTGGAAACTCCTCGGCCGTGAAGGCTATGAGGGCTTCGACCCCATGAAGTCGACCAAGGCCGGACGCTCGCGCCTGATGGGCCAGGTCTCTGGTATGCCAGTTGTGTTCCTGGAAGCCGACCGCCACAGCGATGATCGAGCGCACGCTAAAACCTTTGAATGGGACGAGCTGAAAGACTTCTTCGGCGGGGGCACCCTGGCTACGAAGGGCGTCAAGACTGCCGGTAACGAGACATACGAGCCACCATTCCGGGGAACGATAGCAATCAGCCAGAACGCGGCTGTGGTCGCTCACGAAGCGATCATGACGCGCATTGTGAAACTGCACTTTGTGCGCCCAACAGTCACGCCGCAGAGCCGTGCGGCAGCTGATCAATTGAACGCACTGGATGGCGGCACCCTCAGCCACTTCCTATTGCGGGCGGTGGGCAAAGAGTCCGCGGTGCTTGAGTTGTTCGCCCAGCGTATGCCCGAACACGAAGCGAAGCTGCGCCGCCTGCATACCCATTGCTTTGCTTGCGGTACCGCCTACGCCACCGACCAGGGCAACTGCAGCAGCTGCGGCTATGACTTGCGCGGTTACCTCCGTGTCGAGCGCATCAGCAAGAACCACGCACAACTGCTCTCGCTGTTGGATTGCCTGCGTCTGGTGCTGAAATTGAGCGATCCCCAGGTCGCTGCCACACAGCGTCAGATCGTGCGGATGGCCATCGAGCGCCAGGCCTCGATCAGTTCCGACCATTCGGCCGTAGCCGAGTTTTGGGAGGTCTACGACTACCTCGAATCCTTGAGCGAAGACCCGGTGGTCGACCACAGCAGCGACCCCACTGTGATTGCTATCAACCTCAACGAATTCTGCGAGCGCGCCGCCGAACACAAACAGAAGTTAGCCGACGTGGCCACGTTGCGCGATCTGCTCAAAGAGTCCCGTTCCCGCAAGTTTCTGGACAGCAACAAGGCGGTGCACAGCGCTGTACGTGCTGCCTTCAACACCCGAAACCCATGTTCACAACCCCGGCCGACGACAGTTAAGTGCTGGACATTCAAGGCGTAAAGGAGAGCAAGACCGATGCAAATCCAAGTGTTTATGGGCAGTGCCGGCGACGGCAAAAACAGCAAGCTCCAGTCAGTTCAGGACCGTTTGGACTTCACGGGAGAAAGCGCGCCGATCATCCAGGCCGGGGCATATGGAGAGGATGGTTTGCTGGAGATTTTGGAAGTGCGCGCAGCCGGTGGCCAACGCGAAATCCTGGTGGACGACTGCAGTCGGCAACAGATTTTGAGGGTGCTGGAATGGCAATCATGCAGTGAACATGAACCGAAGTTTGATGCCCTGGTGATCCACCTGGCCCGCAAGGACTGATATTTAAAAAATAGTGCCGAGGAGTTGCAGCTCCTCGACACCCGACCGCAACAGAGGGCTATACCATGCAAGCACAGAACCTAAGCAGCAGCGCCGCGAAGGCTACCACACCGGCGCGGCACCTGGTGGCCACCGCGATTATCGGCGCGGCCGTCATTGGCTACCTGGTGCACAAAACCCCTGAATCACGTACCCGCCTCGAAAGCCTCAGTCAGATGGCCAGCACCTTGGGCGAACTAAGCGAAACGGATGCGGCCGTCGTCGCCCAGCTGCTCGCCAACACCGCATACCGGGGGTCGGCGTGCCATGCCTAAGCAATCCCATGCAACTCGCGCACGACGCTTTCCCTGGAACATCGACTACACCAGCGTTTGCGACCTGTGCGGTCGTTGGCGCGCCCAGGGCAACCACGAGCAATGCAGCAGACAACGCCAACGGCTGAACGCCCATCTGCGCAATCACAAGCCCAAGCCATAAGCCGCGTCCACCAGAAGATGCGCTTCCAAATACTTGGCCCGGAAACGGGCCTTTTTGTTTCCGATCGTCAGACTGTCGCTATACGAGTACAGCGTTAGGGGTTTACATGAGTGGGGTCGAAGCTCGCGGAAAATCCGTGAGAATCTATTTTCAATACAACGGGGAAAAATGCCGGGAAGCAATCCCGGGGGGTAATACACCTGCCATCGTGGCCCAGGGAAAGCGCCTGGTCGAAATCATCGAATACGAGATCCAGGCCGGCACATTCGATTACGCACGCCACTTCCCCAACTCGGCAAAATTGATCGAAAACACCTTCGGACACTACCTGGACCTTTGGTTAAAGATCAAAGCCAATAGCGTGGCGGCTTCGAGCTATCGGGGCTATGCCAACAAGGCAGAAGTTCACGTGCGACCGCGCTGGGGCAAAGTACAGATCAACAACATCGATCACCTGGACCTGCAGGAGTGGATCCAGGAAACGCTATCTAAAACGCTCAAAAACAAGACCATCCGCGACATCATCAGCAACGTGCGCCAAGTGTTCAGACTGTACCGTACCAGGATGAAAGTCGCGCACGATCCAACCGAAGGTTTAATGGTGCGCCTGCCAGATGCCGAGGCGCCAGATCCGTTCACCCGGGCGGAAATCAAACAGATCCTGGAAACCCATACCAGCCGCACGCAAGAACTGTTGATGGTTCAGTTCATGATATGGGCCGGCCCCCGGGTATCCGAGACCATCGCACTGGCTTGGGAAGATGTCGACTTGGAGCAAGGCACCGTGACCTTCCGCAGGTCCAAGGTGCGAGGGGCTTACCGGGTGACGAAAACCCGGAGATCGACGCGCAAGGTTCGCCTACTTCCCCCCGCGTGGGATGCGCTGCAGAAAATCGATGCACTGAATAGGAACCGGAAGGCGGAAACGGTCGATATCGTCGAACGCGACAACAAGACGGTGCGCAAACACAAACTGCACTTTATCTTCCTGAATACGAAAAGCGGTCTGCCACACGCCAATGACTTTGTGGTGCGCGACAGGTTCTTCAAGGCTCATTTGCTCACGGCCGGTGTTCGCTATCGGGGGCCTGGCCAGTGCCGGCACACGTACGCTAGTCAGTTACTGACCACTGGCCTGGTATCGATCGACTGGATAGCCGAACAGATGGGGCATACCAACGGGAACATGATCCGTCAGCATTACGGTACGTGGATAAATGACGACGGGCCGGACGTTGTGGGCATGCTTAAAGTAGCGTTGAGGCTTTAGAAGAAGTGGTTGCTGCTCTCTGGCGGGCAGTTTGGGGCCAGACTGTGTAAAAATTTTAGCGCCGAGTTGACGGGCTGCACGGAATGAGAGGCGAGCTTCCCCAAAATTTTTAAGTCCACTGCGCGCCCAACCGCGAGGACAATTTATATATTGACGCAGACCAAAAAATGAAGTCTGCGTTTTTTTACACGATGAACCAAAAGAAGCCGCTTGGAGCATATGCAATATCGTGTTCAATTAAAGTTGACTATCATTTTAGCGACCATTTTCTTCAGTGTTTTTCGTTAAGGAGGCGCTAATTAATTCAGAAGCGACGCCCCCCCTTTTATCGCACCCAGCGTGGTTCGGTAGCGAAAAATCGAATTAATCAACTTCTCCTCTAGACCTATTTTGCAGCCTCTCTTAGAGATTGCGGCAGGATGCGTTCAATACGCTTCTTTCTTACTCCGGCCGCTCGTCTGTGCTGACTATCAAGAATTCCTATTACTTCAGATAGCCATTTCTTCTCATTTTTTAGCACGCCGTCCAACTCACCGCCCTCATACCTTCGCTCCAAGGCTCTACTAATAGGCTGCCAGTTACATGCAGCCGACCCCATCCACTCCTGTACAAAATCGCTTGGATCTATAGATGAAAGTATGTCAATACGCGCATATATATTGTTACCAGCAAAGGTTGGACTTACTAGTTGCGCGAATTTAGCACCGTCCGTCCCGACCAACTTAAGAAGCTCTTGAGTAATTAAGGGGAAGAGTTTTTTGGTTGCATGAGCCCTGGCTATTACCAAATGATCATCAACACGACGAAAGTGCGCCTTATAATTATCTTGAATCCAGAACATATACCCTTTGTAGCCATGAGAAAACTCACCACCCCACGCATTACTGCTGTTGATATCAGGTATAAGCTCATCCTTTGCAAGAAGCTCATCTATATATTCTTTACAATCGATTTCAGTTTGAGCAAAATCCTCTGAAATAATTTCCATATCAGAAAGAAGAAACCGAAGTGCAAACAAGTGAAGAATTTCGCCGGGGTCCTTTATTTCTCGAGCATCAAACTGCTCTTTAAGTTTTGTAGCGGCAACTGTGGACTGCGCGTCGTCGATTTCGTCAAACTTCATAAATACGAGCCATGCAGGCAGATCTTCAACTTTTACAAAATAAAGGCTTTCGTCTAGCGACTCTTGTATCTCAGCTTCAATATAATTGCCCTTCACCAACATATTTATAAGAGGTTGATCTTTGATAATCTGATTACCTAAATCGACAGCTCCATATCTGTTATTGGCAGCAAATATATTTGGTATATCTGTATTTTTATTATCCCTGGCTCGCTGCATCTGGAACCGAATTATGGATTGGCTGCGTTCAATGAGATCTTTTTCTTTCAATCTACCCGATCTTACCTCCAAGCTTAATGCCAAAAACAAAAAGCTAATTTCTCGTACCGCAGCATTATTAGACCTGTGATGTTCTGAGAGTGACTTGAATAGTCGCCCCAGATCTTCCAACGTGTGTTTAAGTATTCGGAGCGAGCGAGTATCTGACTGAAGGAAAATTTCAAGAATCTCCTCCTTCATCTCTTTTATTAAAATTTTAGTTTCTGAGTTTTGGATTGCGTCAGTAAAGCTGTCGAACGCATCCCATATCTGAGGGACCACCGCTATAGTCTGTCCGAATACTTTTTCTTTTCTGCTTTGTAGATCTTCTGATATTTTCTCGTCGTGTGCAATCACTACAACTCGGCATTCGTGATGCTCAACATACTTATTGAAGACACCAAGGAGGTCATTTAAATTTACGCTGCTTCTCTCAAGATCATCAAAAACCAAAATTCGATCAGTAACTACTTGCTCTCGCAAAAAAGCGTTTGCTATTCCTGAAACCAACCCGCCTATATTAACATTAGCGAATGGAATTGTAAGCTCAGTACCATTAGTCGATTTTGCAGCGTTACGAGCAAACGCTTTCAAGGGGAACATTTTTGTATAAACAGCAGAATAAATCTCCTCTACACTTTGAGTACCGAATAAGCTTACATAGTAAATATCTGCTGGCGTTAGTATTTTGTTTATTTGGTGTGTTTTTCCAGACCCCCAATCTCCAGTAATCAAAACTGCATAGCCTGGATTTACTAGTTGCTTGTAATAATCCAAATATTTCCCAAGGTGTGAACCTCCACTGTAAGAGGCGTGACTCGTTGACGCTTCAGCTTCTCTGATCATAACGATAGCCTTCTCGATTGATGAACATTACCGGCGATTGAATTGCACGTATTTTATCGACCAGAACACAACTTAAAACCAAATACCAGATTATAAAAATATAAACTAATTATGGTTTCTGGCATTAGTACTAAGTGTCACTCAGAATTGAAAGCATAGGAGCGGCGCTGAGCCTAGCTTCAAGACTGGGATAGGCGCCCTAACAAGTGGCAGATCCTAGTCGATTGTAGGCAATCTGGGTCACCGGGCCCACACGAGATAAGCCCCATCTGTCCCAGATCTGTCCCATATAGCTATTTTTCAGACGCAAAAAACCACAAACCCCCGACTTTCTTTAGGAAAATCAGGGGTTTGCGTTTTCAGAATGTGGCGGTGAAGGAGAGATTCGAACTCTCGATACAATTTCTTGTATACACACTTTCCAGGCGTGCTCCTTAAGCCACTCGGACACTTCACCGTATCTCGTCAAACCAGTTCAGTCTGTCGAGGCGCGCTAATGTAGTCGAAAGCCTTTCTGATGGCAAAGGTTTTTTTCAGAATATTCATGCGGTTAGCCCGTTATGCCGTTTAACGCCCGGCAAGGGGTGGTGATTGTGCCATTCTCAGGCATCGGCGGTGTGCGTCTGGGACGGTGATTGCGCCCTGCGTCTGGCATTCCCACGCCCGGTGCAGGGGAAAACCCTGACTGGCCAGTCAGTCACAGCGCTTTACCGGGGCGGGCGTGGTGGGTAACGTCTGCTGCATACTTCTATAACAAGTCCTACAAGGAACCGCGTCATGAGTGAGTTGATTGCCTACCACCTCGAAGACGGTATCGCGACCCTGACCTTGAGCAACGGCAAGGTAAATGCCATTTCTCCGGCGGTGGTCAGTGCCTTTAATGAAGCGCTGGATCAGGCCGAGAAGGACCGGGCGGTGGTGGTGATCACCGGCACGCCGGGGATTCTGTCGGGTGGTTATGATTTGAAGGTGATGACCGCCGGTCTTAAAGAGGCGATCGGCCTGGTAACGTCCGGTTCGACCTTGGCGCGTCGTCTGTTGTCGCACCCGTTCCCGGTGATTGTGGCGTGCCCTGGGCATGCGGTGGCCAAGGGTGCGTTCCTACTGTTGTCGGCGGATTATCGGATTGGTGTGGAAGGTCCGTTCAGCATTGGCCTGAACGAGGTGGCAATCGGCATGACCATGCACCACGCCGGTATCGAGCTGGCGCGGGATCGTTTGCGGAAGTCGGCCTTCCATCGTTCGGTGATCAATGCCGAGATGTTTGACCCGCAGGGCGCGTTACAAGCCGGTTTCCTCGATAAGGTGGTGGCACCAGAGGAATTGCATGCGGCTGCGCTGGAGGCGGCACGTCAGTTGAAGAAGCTGAACATGAATGCGCACAAGCACACCAAGTTGAAGGTGCGTAAAGAGCTTCTGGAGGCCTTGGACGATGCAATCATCCTGGACCAAGGGCATATCCTTAACTAAGTCCTACCCCTGATATGTCAGAGCCCGACCTTGAGTCGGGCTTTTTCTTACAAATAAATCCGAATCATCTTTAGCCGCTCTAGCCTGCCCGTGTTGATAGATGTTGAAACATGCTCTTAAACATCGGCTATCTCCTACCTCTACAGGGGTAATTGCCGAATACAGTGCACATCCGTACACTGCGCCACCTTTTGTCCGGATAGGCCGTGTCGATGCTTTTTCTGCTGCGTATGTTGTTGATGGGCCTGCACTTTATGCTCGCCGGTGTACTGGGCGTGCTGGTCGGTCTGTGTCGACCGTTCAATCCGGACAACAGTCGCCTGTGTGCTCGTCTCTATGCGCTACCGGCCATGTGGATTCTGCGCCTGAACGTGAAAGCCGATGTGGACTCGCTGCGCAACAAGCCTGGCACCTGCGTGATCATCGCCAACCACCAGTCCAATTATGACCTGTTTGTGTTCGGCAACGTGGTGCCCTACCGCACCGTGTGCATCGCCAAGAAAAGCCTGAAGTGGGTGCCGCTGTTCGGTCAGTTGTTCTGGCTGGCGGGCAACGTGCTGATCGACCGAGGCAATGCGCACAAAGCTCGCCGCGCGATGCTCACCACGACTCACACTTTGCAGCATGAAGACACGTCGATCTGGGTGTTCCCGGAAGGCACGCGCAATCTGGGCAAGGGCTTGCTGCCGTTCAAGAAAGGCGCGTTCCATATGGCGATTGCGGCCGGTGTGCCGATCGTGCAGGTGTGTGTCAGCAATTACGTGACACATATGCAGCTCAATCGCTGGAACAGTGGGGATGTGCTCATACGGTCATTGCCGCCGATTCCTACCATTGGGATGACTGCGGATGACATACCGGCGTTGATGCAGGCGTGTCATGTGCAGATGGATGAATGCATCGCGCAGATGGACCGCGAGTTGCGGGCTGTCTGAACATTCTGGGGGCGCTTCGCACCCAGCGCGAGCAAGCTCGCTCACCACAAAAAAGCTTGCCGCTACGACGGAACGCCATTCAGGCTAAGCTGCCCAACACCTGTCCTCCCAATAAGAAGCGATCAGCACCATGGGTAGAGTTGTTGCGGCCGCCGTCTATAGCGCCGGTAAGAAAGTCACGGATATCACCCTCGATGAAGGCGCGGCCTGGGCCGCCAAACCCGATCACTTTGTATGGATCGGCCTGGAAGAACCCGATGCCCAGGAACTGGCCAACCTGCAACGCCAGTTCAACCTGCATGAACTGGCCATCGAAGACGCCCTGGAAAAACACAGCCGCCCCAAGCTGGAAACCTTCGGCGATGCGCTGTTTATCGTCACCTATTCACCAGTGCGCGAGAACGGCAAGCTGGAGTTTATCGAGACGCATATCTTTGCCGGCAACGGCTACATCATTACCGCCCGCAACGGTCACTCGGCGTCCTACGGTTTTGTGCGCCAGCGCTGTGAGGCGCGTCCACTGTTACTGGAGCATGGGGAAGATTTCGTACTCTATGCGCTGCTGGATTTCGTCACCGAGAACTACCAGCCGGTGAGCGAAGCGATCCATGCCGAGATCGATGAGCTGGAGCGCAATGTGCTGTGCAGTTCGTTGAGCGAGCGTGATATCCAGAAGATCCACGGCCTGCGCCGCGACGTGCTGCGGCTCAAGCGCTACGTGGCGCCGATGGTGGAGATCAGCCAGGAGCTACAGAAACTCAGCTTTCCGTTTATCGACAAGAACATACGCCCGTATTTCCGTGATGTGCAGATCCACGTGACGCGGCAGATGGAAGACCTGACCACCCTGCGCGATATCGCCAGCCAGACCATCGAGATCGGTGTGCTGCTGGAGGCGTCACGCCAGAGTGTGGTGCAGCGCAAGTTCGCCGCATGGGCGGCGATCCTGGCGTTCCCCACCGCAGTGGCAGGGATTTACGGGATGAACTTCCAGAACATGCCCGAGCTGCAATGGCACTACGGCTATTTTGCGGTGCTCGGGTTTATTGCGGTGGGTTGCACCAGCCTGTGGGCCAGTTTCAAGCGTTCGGGCTGGCTTTAAGCCTGGGCCTCTGGCTTGTGCGCGACGAAACGCATCATCCATTCCGCCACGGTTGCGCCGTGGTGGTCGCGCTCCAGGCTGGCCACGCCGTTTGTGTAGACCTTTTCGCCCAATGTCGTCTGAAGAATCTCCAGCAACTCGCGAGAATAGTCGTGAACAAATTCTGGGTGCCCCTGGAAGCACAGGACCTGGTCACCGATGTGGTACGCCGCAAACGGGCAAAATGCGCTGGAGGCAATGACCTTGGCATTGTCCGGCAGCGTGGTCACCTGGTCCTGGTGGCTGATCAGTAGCGTCAGTTCTTCCACTTCCGGGCTCATCCACGGCGTCTTGGCATCCAGCTTATAGTCGTGGATGCCCATGCCCCAGCCTTGGCCGGCGCGTTCGGTCTTGCCGCCGAGCAACAGTGCCAGCAGTTGGTGACCGAAGCAGATGCCGAGCAGCTTGTCGCCGCGCTCATAACGTTCGAGCAGGTAGGTCTTGAGGGTCTGGATCCAAGGGTCCGTTCCAAAGGAATCGGCCTTGCTGCCGGTCACTAGGTAGGCATCGAACACTTCATCGTCCGACGGGTATTCGCCGTTCACCACGTTGTACACGACAAACTCGGCGGGAATGGGCTGCTTGGCGAACAGGCGCTTGAACATCTGCCCGTACCCTTGGTATTGATCGATCAAGCCTGGACGCAGGATATCGGTTTCCAGGATACAGACGCGTAGCGACATAAAAAATACCTGACACGGTGATGGGAATATTGCACACCCCAGAGCCTGCCTTGAAATACCCCTTCAAGGCAAGCCCCTCCTGCTTCACCGGAACACGTCACCTTGCGCCGCTTTCTCCAGCAACAACGCCGGTGGCGTGAAGCGTTCGCCATATTGCTCAGCCAAGTAGCGAGCGCGGGCAATGAAGTCGTTCAGCCCATATTGGTTGATGAACTGCAACGCGCCGCCGCTCCAGGCCGCAAAGCCAATGCCGAAAATCGACCCCACGTTCGCGTCCGCCGTAGACATCAACACACCCTCCTCCACGCAACGCACGGTCTCGATGGCCTGGATAAACAGCAAGCGGTCGCGCACATCCTGTGGCGAGATACGTTGGTCGGGCCGTTCAAAGCGGCTTTTCAGCTCTGGCCAAAGGTATTTCTGTCCACCGTTGGGATATTCATAAAAACCGCCCCCCGCCGCCTTGCCCACGCGTTTGTATTCGTTGACCAACAGATCGATCACCGCCGTTGCCGGATGCGTCGGCACAGCCTTGCCTTCTGCCTGCAGATCCTTAGCCGTTTGCTGCCTTATATGGCTCATCAGGCTGAGGGAAACTTCATCCGACACCGCCAGCGGCCCCACCGGCATGCCGGCTTTGCGCGCTTCAGTCTCGATCATCGGCGCGGCCACTCCTTCGCCGAGCATGGCGATGCCTTCGTTGGTGAAAGTGCCAAACACTCGCGAAGTGAAGAAGCCACGGCTGTCGTTGACCACGATCGGGGTTTTCTTGATTTGCAGCACGAAATCGAAACCACGGGCCAGGGTTTCGTCGCTGGTGTGGGAACCCTTGATGATTTCCACCAGGGGCATCTTGTCCACCGGGCTGAAAAAATGCAGGCCGATGAACTTGGCTTGATTCGGCACCGCCGTGGCCAGCCCACTGATGGGCAAGGTGGAGGTGTTGGAGGCAATCACGGCGTCGGTGCCGACCACGTGTTGCGCGGCGGCTGAGACCTTGGCCTTGAGTTCGCGATCTTCGAACACCGCTTCGATGATCAGGTCGCAACCGGCCAGGTCGTCATCGCTGGCCGTAGGAAGAATCCGCGCCAAGGTGGTTTCCCGCTGTTCGGCGGTCAGTTGCCCACGGCTGACTTTCTTGTCCAGCAACGCCGCCGAATGCGCCTTGCCTTTCTCGGCGGCCGCAAGATTGATGTCCTTGAGCACCACCTCAATTCCCGCGCTGGCGCTGACGTAAGCGATGCCTGCGCCCATCATCCCGGCACCGAGCACGCCGACTTTGCGTGTAACGTTGGGCGCAAAACCTTGCGGCCGAGAACTGCCTGCGTTGATCTCATTGAGCTGGAACCAGAACGTGCCGATCATGTTCTTCGCCACTTGCCCCGTCACCAGCTCGGTGAAATAGCGCGTTTCGATCAGGTGTGCGGTGTCGAAATCCACTTGGGCGCCTTCGACGGCGGCGCAGAGGATTTTCTCCGGAGCGGGGAAACAGCCCTGGGTTTTACTGCGCAAAATCGAAGGCGCAATCGCCAGCATCTGCGCAACTTTCGGGCTCGATGGTGTACCACCGGGAATCTGGTAAGCCTTGTTGTCCCACGGTTGCTTGGCATTCGGATTGGCCAGGATCCAGGCGCGGGACTTGGCCAGCAGTTCATCGCGATCCGCCGCCAGCTCATGCACCAGCCCGGCTTGCAGCGCCTGTTGCGGCCGGACCTTCTTGCCTTCGAGCAGATACGGCAAGGCCTTTTCCAACCCGAGCATGCGCACCATGCGCACCACCCCACCGCCGCCCGGCAGCAGGCCCAGAGTGACTTCCGGCAAGCCAAGCTGCACCGATTTGTCGTCCAGCGCCACGCGGTAATGGCATGCCAGGCAAATCTCCCAGCCGCCCCCCAACGCCGCGCCATTGATGGCGGCCACTACCGGTTTTCCGAGGGTTTCCAGCCGGCGTAGTTGCGCTTTCAGTACTAGCACGCCGTCGTAGAAATCCTTGGCGTGGGCCTTGTCGACCGCGATCAGTTCATTGAGGTCGCCGCCGGCAAAAAATGTCTTTTTGGCCGAGGTAATCACCACCCCGGCAAAGCTGTCTTTTTCCGCCTCCAGCCGCTCCACCGTGGCCGCCATGGCCTCGCGGTACGCACCGTTCATGGTGTTGGCGCTCTGGCCGGGCATATCGAGGGTCAGCACCACGACGCCGTCCTGGCCTTTTTCGTAACGAATAGCTTGGGTCATGACAAATTCCTTGGGCTCAGAGGCGTTCGATAATGGTGGCGATGCCCATGCCACCGCCGACACACAAGGTGGCCAGGCCGTAGCGCTGCTGGCGCACTTCCAGTTCGTCGAGCAAGGTGCCGAGGATGGCGCAACCGGTGGCACCCAGCGGGTGGCCCATGGCGATGGAGCCGCCATTCACGTTGACCCGCGCCGCGTCGATGCGCATGTCCTTGATGAACTTGAGTACCACCGAAGCAAAGGCTTCGTTGACCTCGAACAGGTCGATGTCTTCGACGCGCAACCCGGCCTTGGCCAGGGCCTTGCGCGTAGCGGGCGCGGGGCCGGTGAGCATGATGGTCGGGTCGGTACTGGTGACCGCCGTGGCGACGATACGCGCGCGGGGTTGCAGGCCCAGTTCGCGGCCCTTGGCCTCGGAGCCGATCAACATCAACGCGGCGCCATCGACGATGCCGGAGCTGTTGCCCGGCGTGTGCACATGGTGGATGCGCTCCACATGGCTGTAGACCCGCAACGCGGTGGCGTCGAAGCCCATCTGCCCCATCATTTCAAAGCTGGGCTTGAGCTTGCCCAGACCTTCCAGGGTCGAATCGCCCCGGATGAATTCGTCATGGTCCAGCAGCACAATACCGTTCTGGTCCTGCACCGCGATCAACGATTTATTGAAGGAACCTTCCGCACGCGCCCTGGCCGCTTTCTGTTGGGAATGTAGGGCGAAAGTGTCGACGTCTTCACGGGTAAAACCTTCCAGGGTCGCAATCAGGTCCGCGCCGATGCCCTGAGGAGTGAAGTGGCTGTGCATATTGGTCTGCGGATCGAGCACCCAGGCGCCGCCATCACTGCCCATGGGCACACGGGACATGGACTCGACGCCACCGACCACCACCAGGTCTTCGAAGCCGGAGCGCACTTTCATTGCGCCCAGGTTGACGGCTTCCAGGCCCGACGCGCAAAAGCGGTTGATCTGCACACCGGCGACGCTGATGTCCCAGTCCGCTACCAAGGCCGCGGTCTTGGCGATGTCGGCGCCCTGATCGCCGATCGGGGTCACGCAGCCGAGCACGATGTCGTCCACTTGATGGGTGTCGAGGTCACTGCGCCGGGCCAGCGCAGTGAGCAGGCCGGCCACCAGGTTCACCGGCTTGACGCTGTGCAAGGCACCGTCGGCCTTGCCTTTGCCACGGGGCGTGCGTATCGCATCAAAGATCAAAGCTTGGGTCATGACGTCCTCGAACCGCTGTGCATGTGTGCCTCTACCTTAGGCCCGATTGACACGGTTTCAATGACGGATGCGCTCATTGCTTTTGACCCCCTCGCTCGGACGAACGGTAGTGTCCTAAGCTAATTGCCGGGTTAATCGTTTTAGCTGTCTAGCCAAGGCATTGGCGCCAAGATGGCGATATGCCTCATGCCTTTTTAAGCTGAATTGCTTATTAGTTGATATGAAATGAGTCTAAGCCAAGAAGAACGAGGGCTCTAAGGTTGAATCAGTAGGAAGTCGCTGCCGGGTTTTGCTGGAGCGGCTGTAAGAAAAGCGACACGTCATCTCGCCATACTGAAATAAAACCGGCACGCATTTGACGCTCAGGAATAACAACAAAAGGCAGTCAGCCATGTTCAAACATTCGAAAGTACGTCAGGCGGGGCTCATTCTGTTCGCCACCACACTGATTCTGATCTTGCCCAATTTGACCAAGGTCATTGGGTGATCCCTCAACGCCCACATTCCGTGCCTTCACAGCACCGGGTTTGCAGCTTTTGGCAGCACCTGCCGGGACATTGCGCATAGCGGTCCTGCAGGGGCTGCCTTTTTGCGCGCCGATTTCCGGTATCGTGAGCGTCATTGCCACTTTACACCGGGCCTCCCTCTTGAAACCGATCTTCGCCCTCCTCGCCTTGCTGATCGCGCTTCCCGTTTCGGCAGCAAAATTGACCATCGAACTCGACCACACCCGCAAGACGTGGCAGACCGCTGACCTGCTCAAGCATCCACAGGCGCAAACGGTTCAGATCGTCGATGACGTTTCCTACAAGCGCACCATGAATTATCGCGCAGTGCCCTTGGCCGCACTCCTAACGGGACTGAAACCTGAAAGCCATCTGCAAGCCGTTGCGTTGGATGGTTTCGCCGCCGAACTCACGGCTGCGCCGCTGCTGGAGACCCACGGTGCACGCGCCTGGCTGGCGGTGGAAGATCCTGCCCAGCCATGGCCTGCACTGGCGGAAGGCAAACCGAGTGCCGGGCCGTTCTACCTGGTGTGGACTGACCCGCAAGCCGGGCGCATCAGCCCTGAGCAGTGGCCGTTCCAGATCTCCGGGATCAAACAGTTGAAGACGGTCGCGGAGCGCTTTCCGGCTTTGTTGCCCGATCCAAAACTGGCAGCCAATGACCCGATCAACCAGGGCTTTGTGCTGTTCCAGAAAAACTGCCTGGCTTGCCATCGCCTAAATGGCGCCGGCGATGCGCAGGTGGGGCCGGATTTGAACATTCCGTATAACCCCACTGAGTATTTTGGCGGTGATTTCCTCAAGCGCTATATTCGCGACCCGCAGAGCTTGCGGCATTGGCCGCAGGCGAAGATGCCGGCGTTTGCTGCCAGTGTGTTGCCGGACGGTGAGCTGGATTTGTTGGTGGGGTATTTGAAGCATATGGCGGGGCGTAAACAGCAACCTTAAACATCGGGAGGGGGGAACCCTTGTGGTGAGCGGGCTTGCCCCGCGTTGGGCTGCGCAGCGGCCCCTAAACCCGGCACCCAGGAAATACCTGACACACCGCATTCTGCTTGACTGGGGCCGCTTCGCAGCCCAGCGCGGGGCAAGCCCGCTCACTACAACAACCCCAGTCATTGCTGCTGGACGGAAATCACCGGTGTCGGCGCCACAAACACCTTGGCATGCATCTGCTCATGCCCGCCGCCACGGCGCATGCCGCGTACCGGGCAGGCGTCGAGGTAATCCAGCCCCACCGCCAACTTCAAATGCCGCTCCGGCCGCGCCAGTTGGTTGGTCACGTCAAAGCTGTACCAGGCGTCCTCCAGCCAGGCCTCGGCCCAGGCGTGGCTGGCCAGGTGCGTGCTGTCCTCCGAGTACAAATACCCCGACACATACCGCGCAGGAATCCCCAGGCTGCGTGCACACGCCAGGAACGCATGCGTGTGGTCCTGGCAAACGCCTGCGCGGCCAGCAAAGGCCTGGGCGGCGCAGGTGTCGACTTCGGTGGCGCCAGGCGTGTAGACCATCGCCTGGTTGAGTGCGTGCATCAAGTCGATCAACGCGGTGCGATCACGACGTTGATGGCACTGCTGATCGGCAAAGCTGCGCAAGGCTTCATCGGGTTCGGTCAGGCGGGTGCAACGCAGAAACGGGAATGCGGATTGGTGCTCATGTTCGGCCTCGCGCAACTCGTCGATATCCACCTGACCACGGGCGCCAATGATGATGGCATCGTGGGGTTCGTCCAGAGTCAACACATGCAGGATGTTGCCGAATGGGTCCACCTGCGCCCGCACCGGGCGCGGCAGGTCGAGCTGCCAGCTAAGTACGCGCTGGCGTTCGCTGTCGTGGGGCGTCAGGCGCAGGTACTGGATGCTGGCGCGCACTTGGTCTTCGTAGTGGTAGGTAGTTTCGTGGCTGATGGAGAGTCTCATGCCGCCTCCAGGTAGGAACTGTAGATGGCGTCGCCCAACTGGCGGACCAAGGGGATAAAGTCGGTCAGCCAGGCGTGCAGGCCTTCCTCGAGGATTTCATCGATGGCGGTGAAGCGCAGGCGCGCGTCCATCTCGGCGGCCAGGCGCTGGGCCGGCCGACCATTGAGGCCGGGTAGGCTGGCGAGGATCTGGTCGATCTCTTCGCTGCAGGCACGCAGCGAGCGCGGCACATCGGCGCGCAGCAGCAACAATTCCGCCACTTGCCGGGCACCGGGGGCATCGCGGTAGATCTCGGTGTAGGCCTCGAACGACGACAACGCACGCAACAAGGCGCTCCATTGATAGTAGGCGTGGGCCGTGCCATCGGTGACGGCTTCGGCGCGGTCGCCCGCCATCTCATAGCGGGCGTCCAGCAGGCGCAGCGTGTTGTCGGCCCGCTCGATAAAAGTGCCCAGGCGAATGAAGCGAAACGCATCGTTACGCATGATGGTGCCGTAGGTGGCGCCGCGAAACAGATGGGAACGCTCTTTTACCCACTCGCAGAAACGGCTCATGCCATAGCGGCTCAAGCCCTGCTGGGCGATGTCGCGAATATCCAGCCAGGTCGCGTTGATGTTTTCCCACATGTCGGCGGTAATTCGCCCACGCACTGCATGGGCGCTGGCCCGCGCGGCGCCAAGACAGCTGTAGATGCTGGCCGGGTTGGCCGCATCCAGGGCAAAAAAGTGCAACAGGCGCTCGGCGTGCAGTTCGCCGTGGCGTTCGTGGTAATCCTCCAGGGTGCCGGTGATCAACAGCGGCATGGCCAGTTCATGCAGGCCATCGCCGCGCCCGTCCTGGGGCATCAGCGACAGCGAATAGCTGACATCGAGCATGCGCGCGAGGTTTTCCGCACGTTCCAGGTAGCGCGACATCCAGTACAAATCCGAGGCAGTTCGACTCAACATGGCATCAGTCCTCGACCACCCAGGTGTCTTTGGTGCCGCCGCCCTGGGACGAGTTGACCACCAGCGAGCCTTCGCGCAACGCCACGCGGGTCAAGCCGCCGGGGACCACACGGGTTTCCTTGCCGGACAACACGAACGGGCGCAGGTCGATATGACGCGGCGCGATGCCGTTTTCGACAAAGGTCGGGCAGGTGGATAAACACAGGGTTGGCTGGGCGATATAGGCGTGGGGCTTGGCCTTGATACGCGCACGGAAGGCTTCGATTTCCGCCGCTGTGGACGCGGGGCCGACCAGCATGCCGTAGCCGCCGGAACCCTGGGTTTCCTTCACCACCAGGTCGGGCAGGTTGGCCAGCACGTGGGACAGTTCGTCGGGCTTACGGCACTGGAAGGTCGGAACATTCTTCAGGATAGGTTCTTCATCCAGGTAAAAACGGATCATCTCGGTGACGAAGGGGTACACCGACTTGTCATCCGCCACCCCGGTGCCGATGGCATTGGCCAGCACCACATTGCCGGAGCGATAGGCTGCGAGCAGGCCGGGCACGCCGAGCATGGAGTCCGGGTTGAAGGCCAACGGATCGAGGAACGCGTCATCCAGGCGACGGTAGATCACATCCACGGCCTTGGGCCCGTCGGTGGTGCGCATGAAGACGCGATCATCACGCACGAACAGATCGGCGCCTTCCACCAGTTCCACGCCCATTTCTCGGGCGAGAAAGGCATGTTCGAAGAACGCGCTGTTGAAGCGCCCGGGGGTCAGCACGACCACGCTGGGGTTATCCAGGGGGCTTGAGCTTTTCAGGGTGTCGAGCAGCAAATTGGGGTAATGGTCGATAGGCGCGATGCGCTGGGCAGCGAACAGTTCGGGGAACAGGCGCATCATCATCTTGCGGTCTTCGAGCATGTAGCTGACGCCGCTCGGTGTACGCAGGTTGTCCTCCAGCACGTAGTAAGTGCCGTCACCGTCGCGTACGAGGTCGACGCCGGAGATGTGGGAATACAAGTCACGGTGCAAGTCCAGACCCTGCATCGCCAACTGGTATTGCTCGTTCGCCAGCACCTGTTCGGCGGGGATGATTCCGGCCTTGATGATGCGCTGTTCGTGATACAGGTCAGCGAGAAACATGTTCAGCGCCTTGACCCGTTGGATACACCCGCGCTCGACAATCCGCCATTCGCTGGCGGGGATGCTGCGCGGGATGGTGTCGAAGGGAATCAACCGTTCGGTGCCTTGCTCGTCCCCGTAAAGCGTGAAGGTGATCCCGGCACGGTGAAACAGCAAATCGGCTTCGCGCCGGCGCTGGGCCAGCAGATCATCTGGGGTATCGGCCAACCAGCGGGCGAACTCGCGGTAATGAGGCCGGACCTGGCCTGCCCCATCGTACATTTCATCGTAATAAGTGCGGATCATGCCGAACTCCTTGTCACCCGGGCGCTAGAACCATCGCAAGGCCCGTGCCAGCGGCATAAACACTTAAAAATCAGTGTGTTGAATTACAACCAGAATCCAGCCGCACCGTCCTGGTGCGCAGAATGCCCGGTGCACCGCCCGACGCTTCATCGCAATGCGGGCTTTGACTATCAACAGCATAGTCAGAGTTGATTTCACTGCCCGGCCCAAGCTACGGATAATTGCCCCATCTGCTGAACTGCCTTCAGCGAACCGCTCTTCCCTTTAAGCCACCCTCTTGGGTGGTTTTTTTTTGGTGCGTAAAAATAGCGCGCAAGTTCCGAGAGCTTTCCCACGGCACAAACAAAATCGGCCGACCCAAAGGTCAGCCGATACGCTGCGTTTCTCATACTTCAAGCTGCTACATGGGTAACCCACGCACCTCCTGCTTCACGCCCCATCCCTCGATGATCCCGCCCAGCGGCTCGACCACCGCCCCGAAGTCTTGCTCAAAGTCTCCAATGCCATCGTAGGTGGCGGACATGATTTTGCTCAGCTCCAGGTACCAGGCGCCATCGTCGCGCGCACTGACCTGGGCATTCAGGGATTCCCCACGAAACTCACCCGCCGCCCTGCGCGCACGTTCCTCATCCGGGAAAATGGCGTAGAACTCGATGGGGTGGAAACGCGAGAAGTCGAAGCCGCCCTCTTTCATGCGGCGCAGAACGTTGGTGCTGATGTCTTCTTGATAGGCTGTGCTCATGAAAAGTGCTCCTCGAATTGATGGATAGACTTTCCGTGCTTCCCGAAGCCCACGCCCTACTGGCGTGGGGACTACGGCAACAACATCACCGCTGGAAAACAAGCATGTAGCTGACAAGACCAGAACTAGCGATTCATTCGCTGATCTCACTTGCAGAGTAGCGCGAAGCTATCACCTCCACCAGAGGTGCTTTAAGGGTGTACAGGGAATGTTCAGGCGGCGGGAGAGATGTCGAGGATCTGGATACTGTTCTGGTCTTTGAGGATCTTGACCGTCGGTTCGGGCTTGCGGCCCTCAAGGTCATTGAGGTCCAGCTCGGCGGCGACGGGCACCAGCTTGTTGCGAATCATGTGTGCCGCATCTTCGAGGCTGGGCTTCTGGTCGCAGGTGAACTGCTCGACGGACTGCACGCCGTGATCATCAACGAAGGTAATCTGCCACTTTTGCATCGGTGCCTCCTCGATAAAACCCATGTGTGGGCTTACCTCTATCTGGACCTTGGGGGCTCGGAAAACGTTCCACCCAAGGTAGGAGACACCTGATCAGTTGCGCTTACTTTTCAGCGTGTTCTTTCAAGGCTTTCAAGGTGTTGAACGGCGCGTCCACCACGAACTTGTTGGCCAACCACGAGGGCACGCTGCCGCCTGGCTCGGTGTGCACCTGGTAGGTGACTTCGGTCTGGTTGTCGCCTTTAGGCACCAGTGTCCAGATGCCGTCGACCTGGGCGACACGTACGTAGCCTTTTTCTTCCGGCTTGTAGGTCGGCACGCCTTTCAGCTTACGGGTCAGCGTGCCGTCGGCCGCCTTGGTGGTGGTGATATGCAGGTAGGAATCACGATCCGTCACGGGGAACGGGGCTTTGAATTGGGTGTAGGTCCAACTCTCGTCGCCTTTCTTGTCGACCAGCTTCTGGGATTTGCACTCGTGGATCCAGGCACAGGCACCGGCTACGTCTTCCTGGAGGGCGACGATTTTTGCCAACGGCGCCTTGATCACGGTCACACCGCGATACGCCTTGTATTTGGAGCCGGCAATCTCGCTCAGGGACACTTTGATACCGTCTTCGTCCTTGGCGACTTGCCAATCTTCAGCCTGGGCAGTGGCAGCAAACAACACCGTAAAACCGCACAACACAGCCATTCGTTTCAGCGAACCCATTGTTGTATTCCTTATTGTTGAAGTTCCGATAGTAAAGCCCATCAAGCCGCCGTCATCTGCTCCCACCAGCCGATCAAACGGATTGCATCGGCCTGGTCGGTGCCGCAGACCTCGAGATCCGCCTTGAAATCACTGCACACCGCCGGTCGCTCCGGCTGACCGAAAATCTGACATAACAGTTCGACCGATAGGTGCACACAGCGAACGCCTGCCGGTTTGCCCTGGGGCATTCCGGGTAAAGGCGAACTGATGGAGGGGGCGATGCAGCACGCGCCACAGCCTTCACGGCAATTCATGACCAGCAGGTCCTCGACGACTCAATGTGGATGGCCGGGCTAGAGTACGCCCTAAAACAGCCGTTTTAAAATGGTCTAACAGGGGTTTTTCGCAGAAAACAAAAGTGACTGACCAGTCTCCGACACATGGTCGGCGGTCCACGTCACCTTTGTGGGAAAAGTTTACTGCTTGAACTCGAAATCCAACGCTGCACCTTCCACATCACGCCGTTCTTCGTTGCGCAATTGCAGCTTCATCTCATTGCTGAGCAGGCGGCCGTTGATCTGGAAGGCACTGTTGTCGGTGGGCTTCTCGCCAAACATCGGTGGCAGCAGGGGCACACTCTTGGGCTTGGGCATGGTACCGATGGGCTGCAAGTGCCTGACCATGTCCGACGGCAACGACAGGTCCAACTGTGCCGGTGGCAATTGTGTCTGCGTCACTTCGCGCGACGCCTTGGACTTACTGGCCGCACGTTTTTTGGCGGCAGCAGTGGGTTTCTTCACCGCTGGCGCTTTTTTTACGGAGGCCGGTTTTTTTGCGGGGGTATTCTGCTCGGTACCGGCGACGGGCTTGGTTTCGCTCACAGGTGCCGCCGCCAGCGCTGTGCCGACGTTGCACAGGCTTAACAGGCCAATCACCAAAACCGCACGAAAAATCGAAGTCATATTGCCTACAGCTTTAACGGCAGAGGGCCATATGCTCGCTTGTTGTGCGCGGCATGACAAGCGCGGTGATTAGCTTGCTATAGGATTTGTCCCCTATCTGAGCGTCACAGTCCGGCGGCGGTTTCCTGGCAGAGCTGGCTCGCCAGCATCCCCAACGTCATCAGCGCCCGCTCTGCCTCGCGGTTCCACGGCGTGCCGCAGTTGAGGCGAATACAGTGGTTGAACTGCTCGGTGTTACTGAAGATCAGCCCCGGCGCGATGCTGATGCCCTGTTGCAGTGCACGTACGTGCAGTTCCTGGGTATTGACCCGTCCGGGCAAACTGACCCACAGGATGAAGCCGCCGGTCGGACGCGTCATCTGGGTGCCTTCCGGGAAATATTGCTGCACGGCCAGTTGGAAGGCGCTGAGGTTCTTGCGGTACTCCTGGCGGATGTAACGCAGGTGCCGGTCGTAACCGCCGTTTTCCAGGTACGCGGCGACGCCCATCTGCGTGACGCTGCACGCGGAGTGGGTGCTGAACATCTGCAAGCGCTGGATCTCCTGCTGGTACTTGCCGGCAATCATCCAACCGATGCGCACGCCGGGAGACAGCGTCTTGGAAAAGCTGGAGCAATAGATCACCCGATCCAGACGATCATAGGCCTTCAGGGCCTTGGTGCGGCCCAGTTCGAACATCAGCTCGCCGTAGATATCGTCCTCGACAATCTGGATATCGAAGTCCGACGCCAGGCGCAGCAACTGTTTCTGCCGTTCTTCGGGCATGGTACCGCCCAGCGGGTTACTCAAGCGCGTGGTCAGCACCAGCGCCTTGATCGACCATTGGTTGGCCGCCAGTTGCAGGGCTTCCAGGCTCATGCCGGTGGACGGGTCGCTGGGGATCTCAATGACTTTGAGGCCCAACAGGTCGGCCAATTGCAGCAAGCCGTAATAGGTCGGTGATTCAGCGGCAATCAGGTCGCCAGGCCGCGTCAGTACGCGCAGCGACATTTGCAAGGCATCGACGCAACCGTGGGTGATCACCACTTCGGAAGGGTCCACCACCACGCCTGCATCACGCATGCGGATCGCCACCTGGCGGCGCAGCGGTTCGAAACCGGGGCTGAACATGTAGCTGAATGCCCGTGGGCTCTGGAAGCGCGTGACCTTGGCCAATTGCTGGTGCAGCGCGCGTACCGGCAGGTAATCCACGCTCGGCACAGCGGCGCCCAGCGGGAACACTCCTTCGCGGCGCGACTCGCCCAATACCTGCTGGATGATACTGCTGCGGGTGACCAGGCCCGGGCGTTCGACCCGGGCGATGTCCGGCGTCGGCGCGGTGAGTGCTGGCGTCTGGTGCACGTAATAGCCGGACTGCGGCCGCGCCCGAATCAGCCCCTGGTCTTCCAGGTTGGCGTAGGCCTGCAACACCGTGGCGTGGCTCACGTTCAACTGCGAGCTCATCTTGCGCACCGAAGGCACGCGCTCGCCCGGTTGATAGACACCGCGCCGGATATCCTCAGCCAGTTGCTGGGCGATACGTTGGTAAAGCAACAGATTGGTCATGACGCAGCACTCGATTTCACGGGTATTTTATTTTTGTGTGAAACATACCGGCACAGTTTAGAAGTGTACGGGGACAGTTGCCACAATAGTCGAGCGCGCGTTGTAGTGACAGCAAAAACTGTGAGGGTGTACACCCAACAAATGTGGGAGGGGGCTTGCCCCCGATAGCGATGGTTCAATCAACCTCTTCGGTGACTGACGCTCCGCCATCGGGGGCAAGCCCCCTCCCACAGTTAAATCGATGCAAGCCTTTATCGGGCTGCGCCGAGTTGGCCTTTCTCGTCGGAGAACACAATTTCCACACGACGGTTCTGCGCCCTGCCCCGCTCGGAAGCATTGGCCTCCACCGGGTACTGGTCGCCATAACCCTCGACCTGGATGCGTTTTTCGTCGATCCCCAGGTCAACCAGCACATCCGCCACCGACTGTGCGCGGTCACGCGACAGTTTGAGGTTTTCGCGCTCGCCGCCGGTATTGTCGGCATACCCCTCGATGCGCACCACGCGCTTGGGGTTGAGTTGCAGGAACTGTACGATTTTCAGCACCGTGCGGTTGGCCGAGTTTTTCAGCTCTGCTTCACCGGTATCGAACAGCACATCGCCCAGGGTCATCACCAGGCCACGATCGGTCTGGGTAGTGGCCAGGCTGGCGATCTGTTCTTCAAGCCATTTGCCCTGCTGCTGCACGCTGATCAGCTTGTTTTCACGCAGGGCCAACTGCAGGCGCTGGCGCTCCAGTTCGAGCTTTACACCCCGCTCTTGGTTGAGCGCCTGTTCGGTATGTTCGCGGGCGATGGCGCTGTAGCGCTGGCTCAGGTAGGCGTAATGCACTACATCGGCACCGCTGCCCCAGTAGCTGGACAAGCGATCGGCGCGCGCCAGGGATTCACCGGCGCGGATCACGTCCTTGGGCGCAAAACGCAGCACGTTGGCGTCTTCCTTGACTTGCTGGAAGTCGTTACCTGCCTGCTGCAAGGCCTGCTCGCTGTCGGGATGGCTGGCGCAACCGCCCAACACGGCGGTGCCCAACAGTACCGCACAGCTCAAACCGCGGATCATCGGGTTCATTGGGCTTCTCCCAACTGCAACTGCTTGCGCAGACGGGTGATGCGGGCGTTGAGCACGTTCAACTGTTCCTGGCTCTTGCGGGTCAGCACTTGGGCTTCTGCCAGGCGTGCATCCAGTTCGGCTTGCTCGAAACGCATACGTGCGTTTTTGTAGGATTGGTCGGCCATGCTCGACTTGGCCCGGGCGAACTTGGCTTCAGCCAGTTTCAATTCAGGCGATTCATCCGCGTTGGCCCCCACGGCACTGGCTTGCTCCAAGGCTTGCTGGGTGAGGCGCATTTGTTCATTCGGCGCAGGATCGACTGCACATCCCGCCAGAGCGACAACGGCGAGGGCCGCGAAAAGAGGTCGAAGAGTCACTGAAAATCCCTACTTTGTTGGGGTGCCGACGGGTTGCTGCAATTGCGCTTTCCAGCGCTCCAGATTGCTCTGCAACGCAGCTTGCGCCACACCGGACGCGGGCAATTCTGTCATCTTTTTGGCCAGCTGTCCGCGCAGCCACGGATCATTGCAGGCCGAGTTGTGGGAAATCGCCAGGTACAGGCCCGGCTGGTCGATGGGAATATCGCGGGCAACCAAGTCGTTGCTCATGCCCAAGGTCTGCGCCATGGCCATACCGGAATAACGCCCGGCGAGCACGTAGTCCACTTCACCCAGCAGCAGTTTCTGGAACGCCGGCGTCAGCGACGGCAGGCGTTGCAGGCTCAGTTGCTCACCGGCGAAGGTTTCGAAGGCCGCACTCAAACGCGCACGTTCCGACACTGCGCCTTTGTGCCCGTGCAGGTCGGCGGCCGTGGCATAGGCCAGCGTCGAGTCCTTGCGCGTCCACACCAAGTAGTCGAGCTGCACCAGCGCTGGGTGGATGTAGTCGAGGGTTTCCAGCTCACCCAGGTTCAGCGGCGCGTCGGCGAGGATATCCATGCGCCCGCTGCGCACTTCCTCCAGGGCCAGGGAGCGTTTGCCACCGTAGAGCAGGTCGACTTTCAAGCCGAGGTCCTTGCCCACTTGTTGCAACACATCGGCGGTGGCGCCGATCAGGTGCGTGGGGTCTTGTGGGTCGCGCCAGAGCAACGGCGGTGCGTCCGGGCTGCCGGTGATCACCAGGCGATCGCATTTGCCGGCGGCCAGCGACAGCGTCGGCAGCAATGTGAGGCCCAGCAGTACCGCCCAAGGGCGCAATTCCATGGCGTGTGTCTCCAAGTCAAAAAAAAGCCCGGTCACAAGGACCGGGCTCTTTATAAGTGAAGCGACTGGATTAGACCAGCTTCTCCAACTCAGGGACGGCTTCGAACAAGTCCGCCACCAGGCCGTAATCGGCGACCTGGAAGATCGGCGCTTCTTCGTCCTTGTTGATCGCAACGATCACTTTGGAGTCTTTCATACCGGCCAAGTGCTGGATCGCGCCGGAGATACCGACGGCGATGTACAGCTGTGGCGCAACGATCTTGCCGGTCTGACCGACCTGCATGTCGTTGGGTACGAAACCTGCGTCAACGGCCGCGCGGGAAGCGCCGACCGCAGCGCCCAGCTTGTCGGCCAGGGCGTACAGGTGCTTGAAGTTGTCACCGTTCTGCATGCCACGGCCGCCGGAAACGACGATCTTGGCAGCGGTCAGCTCAGGACGATCCGACTTGGCCAGCTCTTCGCCTACGAAGCTGGAAGTGCCAGCGTCGTGGGCAGACGCAACGGCTTCAACGGCAGCCGAACCACCTTCGGCGGCAACCGGGTCGAAACCGGTAGCACGCACGGTGATGACTTTGACCGAAGCGTTGGACTGTACGGTAGCGATGGCGTTACCGGCGTAGATCGGGCGCTTGAACGTGTCGGCGCTTTCAACCGAAATGATCTCGGAGATCTGGTCAACGTCCAACTGCGCGGCAACGCGTGGCAGGATGTTTTTACCGTTGGAGGTAGCAGCAGCCAGGATGTGGCTGTAGCCAGCGCCCAACTCAGCTACCAGCGGAGCAACGTTTTCTGGCAACTGATGCGCGTAGGCGGCGTTGTCAGCGTTCAGGACTTTGCTCACGCCCGCGATTTTCGCAGCGGCTTCAGCCACGGCGCCAGCGCCCTGGCCGGCAACCAGCACGTGAATGTCGCCACCGATTTTAACGGCAGCGGCCACGGTGTTCAGGGTGGCCGGGGCCAGCACCTTGTTATCGTGTTCGGCGATTACGAGGATAGTCATGATCAGATCACCTTCGCTTCGTTTTTCAGTTTCTCGACCAGTTCGGCCACCGACTTGACCTTAATGCCCGCGCTGCGTGCAGCCGGTGCTTCAACCTTGACGGTCTTGTTGGTGGAGGCGGTGGAAACGCCCAAAGCTTCAGGAGTAACCGACTCAAGCGGCTTCTTCTTGGCTTTCATGATGTTTGGCAGGGACGCGTAGCGCGGCTCGTTCAAACGCAGGTCGGTGGTGACGATGGCCGGCAGTTTCAAGGAAACGGTCTGCGCGCCGCCGTCGATTTCACGGGTTACAGCTACGCTGTCGCCGCTCACTTCGACTTTGGAAGCGAAGGTGCCCTGGCCATAACCGGTCAGTGCAGCCAGCATCTGGCCGGTCTGGTTGTTGTCGCTGTCGATGGCCTGTTTGCCGAGGATCACCAGCTGAGGCTGTTCCTTGTCGACAACGGCTTTGAGCAGCTTGGCCACGGCCAGGGAGGTTAGCTCTTCAGCGGACTCGACCAGGATGGCGCGGTCGGCACCCAGTGCCAGGGCGGTACGCAGCTGCTCTTGAGCAGTGGTAGGGCCGATGGAAACCACGACGATTTCAGTCGCCACGCCTTTCTCTTTCAGGCGGACGGCTTCTTCCACAGCGATTTCGCAGAAAGGGTTCATCGACATCTTGACGTTAGCAAGGTCGACGCCGGAATTGTCCGCCTTGACGCGAACTTTCACGTTGTAATCGACAACGCGTTTGACAGCTACAAGAACCTTCATGGATTCCTCGTTACTCTCCGGTGAAAAGAAAGTCGCCTAGGCGAACCTGGCGGTTGATGCTCATCGGCACACAAGGGCACCTCCAAAAACGCAGGCGGCGACCTTGCTCACGGGAAATGATGACCGTTCGTCAGTGGTGACTGAGAGGTCATTCTTTATCGCAGCGTGTAAACTGCGCGCCATTGTCTGGACGCGCGCCACCTGTCTCGCTTTTGGACGTGCTCTTGAAACCTGCAGTCTGCCTACGGTTAGCGCAAAACCGACCGTATATTGACCGGAACACCTATTCTGGTCAATACGGCAAAATAGCCAGTCATAAGCCGCACCACTTTGATTTACCTAGCCTGCGGGCAATTCAAACAAACGTTTGTATTGGACGCTAGCAGTGGTGTAGATATAATGCGCCACCTAGAGAGAAAGGTGGGTCTTGCCGTTGCCGCAAGACAACACCGAACCTCCACCCATTAGAAAAAAAAGCCTGTTGAGCCTTGAGTAGGAGATAGCCTGTGGAACGCGAATACATGGAATTCGACGTGGTCATCGTCGGCGCTGGCCCGGCGGGACTGTCTGCCGCCTGCCGACTGAAGCAGAAGGCCGCCGAAGCCGGTAAGGAAATCAGCGTCTGCGTGGTCGAGAAAGGCTCCGAAGTCGGCGCGCATATCCTCTCCGGTGCCGTGTTCGAACCACGCGCCCTGAACGAACTGTTCCCGGACTGGAAAGAACTCGGCGCCCCGCTCAACACTCCGGTGGTGCGCGATGACATCTATGTACTGCGCAGCCCCGAAGCCTCCACCAAGGTGCCTGACTTCTTCGTGCCCAAGACCATGCACAACGAAGGCAACTACATCATCTCCCTGGGCAACCTGTGCCGCTGGCTGGCCCAGCAGGCCGAGAACCTGGGCGTGGAAGTCTACCCAGGCTTCGCCGCACAGGAAGCGCTGTTCGACGAAAACGGCGTAGTGCGCGGGATCATCACCGGCGACCTCGGCGTCGACCGTGAAGGCAACCCGAAAGAAGGCGTCTACACCCCCGGCATGGAACTGCGCGGCAAGTACACGCTGTTCGCCGAAGGTTGCCGTGGCCACATCGGCAAGCAGCTGATCCAGCGTTTCAACCTGGACAGCGACGCCGACGCCCAGCATTACGGCATCGGCCTGAAGGAAATCTGGGAAATCGACCCAGCCAAGCACCAACCTGGCCTGGTGGTGCACACCGCCGGTTGGCCGCTGGACATCATGAGCGCCGAAAATACCGGCGGCTCGTTCCTCTATCACCTGGAAAACAACCAGGTGGTGGTCGGATTGATCGTCGACCTGTCCTACAGCAACACCTTCCTGTCGCCGTTCGATGAGTTCCAGCGCCTCAAGCACCACCCGGTGCTGGCCCAATACCTGGAAGGCGGCAAGCGCATCAGCTACGGCGCACGCGCCATCTGCAAAGGCGGCCTGAACTCGCTGCCGAAGATGGTCTTCAAGGGCGGCGCGCTGATCGGTTGCGACCTCGGCACCCTGAACTTCGCCAAGATCAAGGGCAGCCATACCGCGATGAAGTCCGGCATGCTCGCCGCCGACGCCGTGGCCGACCGCCTGTTCGCCGAATCCGAGGGCGGTGATGAACTGACCGCTTACGTCGACAGCTTCAAGTCCAGCTGGCTCTACGAAGAACTGTTCGCCAGCCGCAACTTCGGCCCGGCGATGCACAAGTTCGGCCCGATCATCGGCGCCGGCTTCAACTGGTTCGACCAGAACATCCTCGGCGGCAAAATGCCGTTCACCCTGCACGACACCAAGCCGGACTACGCCTGCCTCAAGCTGGCCAAGGACAGCAAGAAAATCGACTATCCGAAACCCGACGGCAAGCTGAGCTTCGACAAGCTGAGCTCGGTGTTCATCTCCGGTACCAACCACGAAGAAGAGCAACCGTGCCACTTGAAGCTCAAAGACCCGAGCATCCCGATCGGCACCAACCTGCCGCTCTACGATGAACCGGCGCAGCGCTACTGCCCGGCCGGCGTGTATGAAGTGATCACCAAAGAAGACGGCGAGAAGCGCTTCCAGATCAACGCCCAGAACTGCGTGCACTGCAAGACCTGTGACATCAAGGACCCTTCGCAGAACATCACCTGGGTCACACCGGAAGGCGCGGGTGGGCCGACTTACCCGAATATGTAAGCTCGCAACTCGAACAAAAAGGCTCCCAAATGGGAGCCTTTTTTATGGGTGGAACTCGGTCAAATGTGGGAGGGGGCTTGCCCCCGATGACAATAGGTCAGCTACAGATATGTTGGCTGATGTACCGCTATCGGGGGCAAGCCCCCTCCCACATTTTTAACCACAGTGTGCCAGGCAGAATCAGGCGGCCCGCTCCTCGCCGGGATTGCGCAGGAAGTAGCGTTTATATTCCCGACTGAACTGCGACGTACTCTGATACCCCACGTTATGCGCCGCCTGCGCCACGCCCATGCCGTCCACCAACAGCAGTTGCTGGGCCTTGAGCAAGCGCAGACGCTTCAGGTACTGCACCGGTGACAACAACGTACAGCGCTTGAAATGTTCATGAAACGTCGACGCACTCATGTGCGCATACCCCGCCAGCGTCTCGATATTCAGCGGCTCGGCGTAATGGGCATGCAGGTGATTCAGCGACGTGGCGATCCGCGAAAACTGCCCCTGCTGTTCCACCAGCGCCCGCAATACATCCGCTTGCGGGCCACGCAACGCGGTGAACAACACTTCCCTGACCCGCGCCGGGCCCATGATCCGGCTTTCCAGCGGATCGTGCAGGCATTGCAATAGTCGCTCGACGGCGCCGCGCATTGCGTCATCGAGCATCACCGAGCTCATCGACTCCAGCGTCTGTGCGGTCGGTGGCGGCCCGGCCTGAATGCCCATGGCCATGACCAGTTCACCCAACACCACGCGGTCGATGCCCACCGTGACGCCGTACAACGGCGCATCGGGGGCCATGGCAAACGTCTCGCACTCGAACGGCACCGGCATCGCCTGGATCAGGTAATGCCCGGCGCCATACTCCAGCGTACGCGGGCCGAGGTAGGCGACTTTGCTGCCCTGGGCCACGAACATCAGGCTTGGCTCGTAGATCTGCGGCCCACGCGCCACGTCGCAACTGGCGCGCAGCACCTGCACGCCGGGCAGGTTCGTCGGCGAGAAACCGTCGCAGGGCGTGAGCCCTTCAATCAAGGCAACCAGCGTGGCGTTGGCGTCGAGATGGCGGGTGAGCAACATGGCAAAAAACTTCGCGAAAAGGGGATGAGAGCATCATCGCAGGTCTCGCGTCACAAGGATCCAAACACGGGGCACTCCCGGACGAATAGGCATGAGACTCGGAGCAATCGCCATGGCCGCATCAGGACCCGGCGCGGAGAATGCGCCACCTCACCTGTCATTGCTTTTGCGAGGTCTCCCCATGTACACCGCCATCGGTTACGCCGCCCAGTCGGCCACCACTCCCCTCGCCCCCATGTCGTTCCAGCGCCGCAGCCCACGCGCCGATGATGTGGCGATCGAGATCCTGTACTGCGGCGTGTGCCACTCCGACATCCACCAGGCACGCAACGAGTGGGGCATCGCCGTGTACCCGCTGATGCCCGGCCACGAGATCGTCGGCAAAGTCACCGCCGTTGGCGCCAACGTCACCGCGCACAAAATCGGTGATCTGGTCGGCGTGGGCTGCATGGTCGATTCGTGCCGTCACTGCGACGCCTGCCAATCGAACCTGGAGCAATACTGCCTCGAAGGCCCGACCATGACCTACGCCACCCCGGACCGCGTTGACGGCAGCAACACCATGGGCGGTTACTCCGACAGCATCGTGGTCAGCGAACATTTCGTGGTGAAGATCCCAGCCAAGCTCGACCTGGCCAGCGCCGCGCCGATTCTGTGTGCCGGCATCACCACCTACTCGCCGCTCAAGCACTACGGCGTGAAGGCCGGCGATAAAGTCGGCGTGCTCGGCATGGGCGGCCTGGGCCATATGGGCATCAAGTTTGCCAAGGCCATGGGCGCGGAAGTGACCTTGTTCACCCGCTCGGCAAGCAAGGCCGAAGAAGGCCGTCGCCAGGGCGCCGATCATGTGATCGTGTCCACCGACGAGGCCCAGATGAAAGCTGCCGCCGGGCACTTCGACTTCCTGCTGGACACCATTCCGGTGCAACACGACCTGAACCCCTACCTCGACGTGCTGCGCTTTGACGGCGTGCACATCCTGGTCGGCCTGATCGAGCCGGTGGACCCGCCCGTCAACGCCGCCAAGCTGGTGCTGGGCCGCAAAGTACTGGCCGGTTCCCTGATCGGTGGCATTGCCGAAACCCAGGAAGTCCTGGATTTCTGCGACGAGCACGGCATCACCTGCGACATCGAAATGCTCGACATCCGCAATATCAACGAAGCCTACAGCCGCATGATCGCCGGCGACGTGAAGTACCGCTTTGTCATCGACATGGCGACCCTGAAGGCCTGATCAGGCCTTCGCGCCCAACTCCGCCGACAGCCGGGCTGCGACCTGTTTGACCACAGGAATCAGCTCGGCCATTTTCTCCAGCGGCATGTAGGGCACGGTACTGGCGATGCTGATACCGGCGACAATGCGCCGGCTGGCATCGCGCACCGGTGCCGCCACGCAACGGATCGACGGTTCGTTGTCTTCCAGGTCGAACGCATAACCGCCCACCACGTATTCATGCATGCGCTGCTCGAACTGCGCCCAGGATTGCTCCGGGTGCTGCGGCCACTGCAGGCTTTTCCCACCGGCTGGCAGGCTGGCTTCGTACAGACGTTGCCACTCTGCGAGCGTGTCATCCAGCAGCAATGCCTTGCCGATCCCGGTGCGCGCCAGCGGCATGCGATGGCCGACCCGCGAGCGCATTTCCGGGCCATTACGGCCGGGGTTCTTGTGCAGGTACAGCACGTCGTCGTATTCACGGATGGCCAGGTGGATGGTGTCGCCGGTCAGCGCCGACAACTCATCCAGATACGGAATGGCCAAGGTCACCAGCGGCAGCTCTTCGCGTGCCTGAAAACCCAGCTCGATCAACTTCGGCCCCAACAGGTAACCGACCTGCGGCACCACGCGCAGGTAACGCTCTTCCACCAGGCAACTGGCCAGGCGGTGGGTGGTGCTGCGGGTGGTACCGATGCGCTTGGCGATCTCTTTCAGATCCCGCGCACCGGCCGCCACCGCCTGCACCACGCCCAGGCCACGCAGCAGGGTCTGGGTGCCGGTGGGGGCGGCGTCTTTGACGGGGGTGTGGGCGTTTTCCTGCATATCGGGCCTATGTGGTGGTACGAAAACGGCGAGCATTATGACCCAATCAGCGCTGCTTCATGCGGTCGATGATGACGGCCAGCAACAGGATGGAGCCACGGATAACGTACTGGTAAAAGGTGTCGATGTTCTTCAGGTTCATCGCATTCTCGATGATCGCCAAAATCAGCACCCCGGCAATCACGTGACGGATCATGCCGATGCCGCCACTCAACGACACCCCGCCCAATACACACGCCGAGATCACGGTCAGCTCAAACCCCTGGCCAATCATCGGCTGGCCCGAGGTCATGCGCGACGCAAGAATCACCCCGGCCAACGCTCCAATCAGGCCGTGCACGGCAAAGATGATGATCTTGGTACGATCAACATTCACCCCGGCCAACAACGCCGCTTCCTGGTTACCGCCGATGGCCATGGTGTTGCGCCCGTAGGTGGTGTAGTTGAGCAGCCAGCCAAAGAACACAAAGCACAGCACGGTGATGATGATCGGCACCGGCACGCCCATCAGTTGGCCGTTGCCGAACACGAAGAAACCTTCATCCATCACGCCGACGGCCTTGCCGTTGGAAAAGATGTACGCCAGTCCACGCACGATCTGCATGGTCGCCAAGGTCGCGATCAATGCGTTGATACGCAGCTTGGCGATGACAATGCCGTTGATCAGTCCCACCACCAGGCCCATGGCCAACGCAGCGGACACGCCGAGCACCACGCTGTCGGTGTCGCGGATCACAATGCCCGCGACCACACCGGCACAGGCAATCACCGAGCCCACCGACAAGTCGAAGTGCCCCGACGCCAGGCAGAACAGCATGGTGCACGCCGCAATACCCACGGTAGAAATCGCCAGGCCCAACCCGCGCATGTTCAGCGGCGAAAGGAAGTTATCGATAAACAACGCACTGAGCACGAAGATGCTCAACGCGGCGAGCAACATCACCCAGTCATCGAGGAACTTGCGCTGGTTGAAACCCGGCCAGAAGCCCTTTGCAGTTTTTACCTCAGACATCATTCACCTCGAATTCTTCAAGCCCGCGAACGCGGGAGAGCCAGTTGCAACAGCCGTGCTTCGTCCGCCTGGTCGCGGGTGAGTTCGCCGGTCAGGGCGCCTTCGCTCATCACCAGGATGCGGTCGCTGATGCCCATCACTTCCATCAGGTCGCTGGACACCACGATCACCGCAATACCGCTGGCGGCGAGGTTGTGGATGATCTGGTAGATCTCCGACTTGGCGCCGATGTCGATACCACGGGTCGGCTCGTCCAACAGCAGCACCTTCATCGGCATCGACAGCCAGCGGCCGAGAATGGCCTTCTGCTGGTTGCCGCCGGAGAGGTACATGATTTTCTGTTCGGCGTTGGGCGTCTTGACCTTCATCGCCTTGATCTGCCGGTCGGCGTTGGTGGTTTCCCAGCCGTCGCGCAACAGCCAGCCAAAAGTGGAATGGGCACCGCGCGCGCTGATATTGATGTTCTCGGCCACACTGGACAGCGGAATGATCCCCTCCTTCTTGCGGTCTTCCGGGCACAGCAAGACGCCGGCAGCAATCGCGTCGCGGGGTGAACGCAATTGCAATGTTTGCCCGCAGAGTTCAAGGCTACCGGCGGTGCTGCGAGTCAAACCGCTCAGCAGCCGAAACAGCTCCGTGCGCCCTGCCCCGACCAATCCGAACAGGCCAAGAATCTCGCCCTTGTGCACCTGCAAGCTGACCGGCTCACGCAGGCCTGGTCCGAGCAAACCCCCGACCTTAAGCGCTACGTCGCCCTGTTCCCGTGGCCGGTAATCGTAGATGTCCTGGATATCGCGACCGACCATGCACGTCACCAACTGGTCATGGGTCAGCGCGTTCATATCGTCGAAAGTGCGCACATAACGGCCGTCCTTGAACACCGTCACCGCGTTGCAGATGCGGAACACCTCTTCCATACGGTGCGACACATAGAGCACGACTTTGCCCTCATCGCGCAGGCGGGTGATGATCGCCATCAAGCGGTCGATCTCCCGCGCCGACAAGCTGCTGGTGGGTTCGTCGAAGGCAATCACATGGGCGCCACGGGACAACGCCTTGGCGATTTCCACCAGTTGGCGCTGACCCAGTGACAGGCGTCCGAGCTTTTCGTCCGGATCGATTTCATCGGCCAGGCCTTTGAGACACGCCAACGCTTGCTTGCGCAATTGACTGCGGTTGACCACCCCGAAGCGCGTCGGCAAATGCCCGAGGAACAGGTTTTCGGCGACGGTCATTTCCGGCACCAGATGCAGCTCCTGGTGGATCACCGCCACGCCGCTGGCAATGCTGTCGGCGGCGGACTTGAAGTCCATGGTCTGCTCGCCGATCTGCAGTGTTCCGCTGCTCGGCAGGTAGGCGCCGCCGAGAATCTTCAGCAGCGTCGACTTGCCCGCGCCGTTTTCACCCATCAACGCATGCACCTCGCGCGGCCGCGCTTCAAAGCTGATTTGCGCCAGGGCTTTCACACCGGGAAATTCCTTGCCGATGCCGTTGAATCGCAGGGCCGCGCCGATCATTTCCACAGCCCGATTTTGCTCAGCTCTTCCTTGAAGTTGGCGCGGGTGATCAGGGTCACGTTGTCCAACGCGGTGAACTTGGCAGGCTCGGTGCCTTTGGTGACCCATTCGAACATGGCGCTGGCGGTTTTGTAGCCGGAGGCGTCAGGGCTTAGCAGCATCGAGCCGTAAAAACCGGTGTCGGTTTTCTTCAGTTCTTCAATCGCATCGGTACCGTTGATGCCGACGCCGATCACGTTGGCCGCTTTGAAACCGGCGCTTTCGGTGGCGCGCACGCCGCCCAGTACGGTGCTGTCGTTCATGCCGCCGATGATCAGGTTTTTCGCAGCGCTGGGCAGTTTCACCAGGGCCGAGTTGGTGGCGTCCATGCTGCCGGGCACGTCGAGGGTCTTCTGCGCACTGAACAGGATATGGTCTGCGGGCAGGCCGGCAGCCTTGAGCCCTTCTACCGAACCGTCGGTGCGTTTCTTGCCGGTTTCCAGCTCGTCAAAGGTGTTGATGACGGCGTAGGTTTCCTTCCAATCCCAGTTGCGATGCTTGGCTTCGGCGGCCATGGCTTCGCCTTGTTTCTGGCCGATCTTGTAGGCATCCAGGCCGACGTAAGGCACGTCTTCCATGGGCTTGCCCTTGGCGTCGACGAAACGGTCGTCCACCGCCAGCACCTTAAGGTTATTGAGCTTGGCCTTGGCCATGATTGCCGGGCCGAGGGACACATCCGGCGGGCAGATGACGAAGCCCTTGGCGCCGTTGGCGGCCAGGGTGTCGATGGCCGACAGGGTTTTCTCACCATCGGGCACAGCGATCTTGATCACGGTGAAGCCCTGGTCCTTGCCGGCTTTTTCAGCGAAGGCCCATTCGGTCTGGAACCAGGGTTCTTCGGCCTGCTTGACCAGGAAGCCGATTTTCACTTCTTCGGCGGATACAACGCCGCTGAACGCGACCGCGAGGGCCAGGGTGCCGAGTGTCTTCTTGAGCATGAACCACCTCGTTCTTGTTATTGGAAAACGGTTTAGTCGTGGTACATCACAGACCGCCCGCCATCGATCATCAGGCAGGTTGCATTGATAAAGGGCGCCTCGTCGGTCGCCAGGAACAGTGCCGTCATCGCCACCTCGACCGGCTGGCCAATGCGCTTGGGCGGGTGCAGGTCGAAGGCGCGCTGGCGCTCGGCGTGGGGGTCGGGAAAACCGTTCCAGTAGTCGACGTTGAGCTGGGTTTCGATGTAACCCGGCGCGATGGCATTCACGCGGATGCCTTTGGGCGCGTATTCGATGCCGAGGGCGCGGGTCAGTCCGAGCAGGCCGTGCTTGGCCACGGGATAGGGAAAGCAGCCGGGGATGATGTGGCTGGAATGGGTGGACGCAATGTTGATGATATTGCCGATGCCTTGCTCGATCATGTGCGGCAACACCGCGCGGCAGCCGAACCAGGCACCGTCGAGGTCGATGGCGAAGCAGCGGCGCCAGTCTTCGTCGGTCATTTCCAGCGGGTCGCGGAACACGTTGACGCCGGCGCAGTTGACCAGCACATCCACGCGGCCAAAGCGCTCGATAGCCAGGTTGACCAGCGTCTGCCATTGATCTTTGGACGTGATGTCGACGGCTTGTGCATAGATGTCGGCGCCGCGTTCGCGCCAGTGGGCGGCGACCCTCTCGACCTTTTCGCCCTGGATATCCGCAATGATCAAGCGCGCCTGCTGGGCCTGAAAACACGCGACGATTGCCTCGCCAATGCCTTGGGCGGCGCCGGTGATGATCACCACTTTGCCTTTGAGCCGCTCGCCATAGGTTGGCTCGGGCACGGCGGGGAGTGACAACGGTTGTGCCTGCATCGCTTCACCTGTTTTATTTTTGGTAGTGAGTGCTGATGCGGATGACTATAAACCCATCATTTGAAATATCTCAATATATAAATTTGCATCCCATATGTTGAGCGAAAATCAAAAAAATGGCAGAGGTTTTTCCCCTGCCACATTTGATCTTCAGTGTTTACAAAATAGCGAGCTAGCCGAGGGCGAAGTCACGCAGCGCATCGCCTTCCATGCGATAGCGCACCCACTCTTCCTGCGGCTGGGCGCCGATGGATTTGTAGAAGGCAATCGCCGGTTCGTTCCAGTCCAGCACGCTCCACTCAAAGCGCCCGCAACCGTTGTCAAAGGCGATCTTCGCCAGGTGGCGCAGCAGCTTCTTGCCCGCCCCGCCGCCGCGTTGTTCCGGGTTGATGTAGAGGTCTTCCAGGTACAGGCAGTTGCTGCCCAGCCAAGTGGAATAGCTGAAAAAGAACACCGCAAACCCGATCGGCAAGCCGTCGCGCAGGCAGATCAGGCCATGGGCGGTGGCGCCTTCGCTGAACAGGCTACGCTCGATGTCCACCACACTGGCGATCACTTCGTGCCGGGCCTTCTCGTACTCGGCCAGCTCGGTGATAAACGTCAGGATCTGCGCAGCATCGCTGGGCACGGCGGGGCGAATCTCGATGGTCATGGGCGAGCCTTGGCAATTTCAAAGCACACATACTAAGACGCTTTCGTGACGGATTGCAGTGCAATTTCACTGCATCCCCTTACTCCGTCCACGGCTAACGCTGGCACCACCAACCACACAACAATCGGCAAAGCGGTGCATGGTAAAAAGTCCGGCATAACTCCAATGACTTCCAGGCCATCTTATGCATTCCAAGTCTGCGGTGAGCACGCCGTTGTTCGCCCTGTTTTGCCTTGCCAGTTTTCTGTTGTCGCTGTCTTACGGCTCGACCTTTCTGTTGTCGTTGCTGATTCATACGCGCGGCGGTAACGAGCACGATGCAGGCAGTGTGATCTCCATGGCGATGCTCAGCACCTTTGTGGCGGTGGTGGTCTCCGGGCATTTGGCTGATGTGCTGGGCGCGGCGCGGGCGATTGCGGGAATGGGCCTGCTGTTGGTGGTGGCATGCCTGGGTTTTGCCCTGATGCCAGGTTTCGGCCTGGGCTTGATGGGGTTTGGCCTGGCCCTGGGACTCGGTTGGGGGGTGTTCTATACCTTGGGACCGATCATCGTGGCCATGCTGGTAGAACCGCAGCAGCGGGCCAAGTACTTTGCGTTATTGTCCGGCAGCATGATGAGCGGGATCGGGGCCGGCCCCTTGCTCGGGCGTGCGGCGAGCGCATTGGAGCTGCCGCTGACCAGCGCGTTTTACATCGCCGCCTTCGCCAGCCTGGTGGGCGTGGTGATGTTCTGGCGACTGGGTGCCCATCTCAAACAAGACGCGGTTGTGGCAAAAATTTCCTGGCGTGCCACCCGCCAGGTGCTGTCATCGAGGGCCGTGTTCGCGATCATCATGGTCGGCCTGGGCGGTTGTGTGTTCGGCGGGTTGTCCTCATTCCAGACCAGCTACGCAGCGGCGCATTCCCTGGACTATTCGCTGTTTTTCGTGGGTTTCCTGAGCGCGGCGATTACCAGCCGCTTGTTGATTGCCGGGCTTGTCGTCAAGCGTGATGCCTATCGCTCGGCGTGCGTACTGTCGGGGCTGATGCTGGTGTCGGTGTTGATGTTCGGCTTCACGGTGTCGGGGACCTTCAGCTACCTGCTCGCCGCCATCACCCTGGGCGTGGGTTATGGGCTGACGTACTCGGTGATCAACGGGCTGGTGGCCAATGAAGCCCCCGCTGGCACCACGTCCCAAGCGTTGCTGCTGTTCAGCCTCGGGTACTTCGTCGGGGTGTTCGGGTTCCCGATGCTGGCGGGGCGGATCATCGTCGAGTATGGCCTGCAATCGCTGCTGCTGAGTGTGACTGCAGTGGCGTTGCTCAATTGGTTGATCAGCCTCGCGAGACTGATCTGGCGGCGGGCCTCGGCACACAAAATCTTACAGGAGAGCTAAGACCGTTCGTCGCCATCAAGGCACGAACGCCAAGGCCGGGCTGACCAATAGAGGGTAAGGACATTAATCATATGGAGACACCCTCATGAAAAATTCCAAGTTTGCTGCCCTCGCCCTCACAGGCCTGTTGTCTGCTGTGTCGCTGAGCGCCTTTGCCGCCAGCTCGACCACCGGGCCAACCGATCCAACGCCGGATGCCACCACTGAGTCGCAGAAATCCATGGGTACTGGCATGGACACCAATGGTGGCGCGGTCATTAAGCCCGGCGCTGACCCGCGCACCCAAGGCAACGATACCCAGCGTCAAGCGCCTGCTGCCGTCGGTAACGGCAAAATGGGCCCGGCGATCAACCAGCCCAACATCAATAAGGGCGATGACTCCAACGTCCCAGGTGCGCCGAAACAACCTGCGCCTTGACCCATCGAACGCAAGACGAACACCCGATCATTTCCCAGTGAAGAGGTACGCATGAACGTCGATAGAAACCTTGAAAAAGAAGTCCTCACCCGCCTGCTGCACGCCCATCCGCAAGGTCTGGGCAAGGAGGTGCTGGATAACTACCGCGGCGAAAAAGAGGTGGCCAGTGTCTTGGCGTTCCTGCAGGACCGTGGGTTGATCAAGGATGGGCATGTGACCACTGACGCTGCCGGTGAGTATGCGTTGAACCTGCCGATCAAGCTGACGGCGTCGGGTGTGGATGAGGCGCGTAAGCTCGACAGCGAGACTCGCCAGTAATCCAGAAGGCACTGCAACACAATGTGGGAGCCGGGCTTGCCCGCGATGGCGGAGTATCAGTCACCATTCTCCGTGACTGACAGAACGCCATCGCGGGCAAGCCCGGCTCCCACATTTTCGATTGGGTTTATTCAGCTATTAAAGCATCCACTTCGGCAGTGCCGGGGGACGTAGCCGGCCCCCAGCGTGTCACCGCCAACGCCGCTGCCGCATTGGCGCGACGTGCCGCTTGAGCGGGTGTCAGGCCATTCGCCAACCCTGCGATAAACACACCCGCATGCGCATCCCCCGCTCCATTGCTGTCCACCGCCCTTACCTTGAAACCCGGCACATGCTCCGCCTGGCCATTGCGGCTGACCCAGCAACCATTCGGTCCATCCCGCACCACTAGCAAGGCATCAACGGGCAGGCGACGATTGAGATCGACCAGCGCATCCGCCAACGTACCGGCTCCGGTAAATGCCAGGGCTTCCGGGCCATTACTGGTCCAGATATCGATGCGCGGCAACAACGCCATCATCAGCGCCGAATCCGACGCCTTGACCAACGGGCCCGGATCGAACACCACGGTGATCGCTCGCGGCAGCGCCAGCAGCCAATCGAGCAATGCCTGCGCCTTGCCTTCCAATAAAAGGCTGTAGCCGCTGACATACACGTAATCGTCCGCTTGCGGGACCATTCGCGCCAAGTCATCGGCACTCAAGTCACCTTCAGCGCCGATATGGGAAATGAAGGTGCGCTCGGTGGTGGCCTCGGTCAGCGACACACACAAACCGGTGTCTTTATCGGTGCTGACCGTCTGGGCCATTTCAACCCCTTCGGCGTGCATCGCCGCGCGCGCCAGGTCACCAAAGCGCCCATTGCCATGACGGCCGAGGTAAACCACCGCCAATCCATTGCGCCGCGCGGCCGCCATCACATTGAAGCCTCCTCCGGCCTCAAAGCTGGCCGATTGCGCCAGCACGTCGCCGCCGGTGGCGGGCAAGGTATCGAGGGCCATCACCAGGTCGACGATGACCTGGCCGGTGTGCAGCAATCTAGACATTAGGACGCTCTACCAAAGCCGGGCGACGGTCAGCCGCGCCACCCAGTACTGCATAAATCCCGCCGGCCACCAGGAAGGTGACGATCCAGCCCAGGCCGTTGTGGCCCAGCCAGGAATCGGACAAAGGCCCGGCGAACCAGATGTTTTCGGCGGTGGTGCCGATGGTGGTGAAGCTGAAGCCCAGCGCAATCGCCACCGCCCAGGCGCCGAACGCACGCCACTCCACACCGCCGCGATACCAGTAGGCGCTGCTTGGGCTCACGTCCAGCAGGTCCTTGGGGCTGTAGTAGTGACGGTGGATCAGGTCAACCACGAAGATGCCGACCCACGCCGTGATCGGCACTGCCAGCAACGAGATGAAGGTGATGAACGGGCCGTAGAAACTGTCGGCGATCAACATGAAGTAAATCGAGCCGGCGAAGATCGCCACGATGTCGACGATCACCGCATGCACGCGCTTGACCTTCAAGCCGAGGGTCAGGGTGGTGAGGCCGGCCGAGTACACCGACAGGTTGTTGGACAGCAGCAGCCCGCCAAACGCGGTGACCAGGTACGGCACCGCCATCCAGGTCGGCAGCATGTCGCGGATCGCGACGATCGGGTCAGTGGCCGAGGCCAGGTCGTTGTTGCCCACCGACAGCAAGCCGCCTAGGGTGATCAGCAAGACCAGCGGAATGCCTGCGCCAAACGCGGCCGATGCCACCAGGCGCACGGCGGTGACGCTGCGGTGCTGATAGCGCGACATGTCGGCACCGGCATTCGCCCAGCCAATACCGGTACCGGCAGCCATGGTGCCGACGCCGATGATCATCGCGCTCAGCGGCGCCGGGGTGGCGTTGAACACCGCGCTCCAATCGATGGTCGCGCAGAGGAAGCCGCCGACCAGAATGTTCAGGGCGCCAAACACATACGTAGCCCACTTCTGGATCACCAGCAACGTGGCATGGCCCAGGCCGGAAACCGACAGGGTCAGCAAGACGAAGATGGCGATGAAGATCAGGGTCAGCACCGGCGCACTCTTCGCCTCGACCGGCGAACCAAACAGGATCGAGCACAACGACAGCAGCACGAAGGCGGCCGTGGTGGTGTTGACGGTCTCCCAACCCAGGCGTGACATCAATGACACCAGCGTCGGCCCGATATTGCCGCGCACACCGAAGATGGCGCGGGACAGCGTCAGGCTCGGCGCACGCCCACGACGGCCAGCGATGGAGATGATGCCCACCACCGCGAACGAACCGGCAGCGCCGAGGATCGCCACGATAATCGCCTGCCAGATCGCCAGGCCGCGAAACGCCACCAATGTGGCGCCGAGCGGCAAACCGAGGATGCTGATGTTGGCGGCGAACCACACCCAGAACAGTTGCAGCGGGTGCCCGTTGCACTCCCCTTCAGGGACCGGTTCGATGCCGCGTGTTTCCAATTGCCCGGCACTTTGGCCGGAAGAGGTGCTGCTCATGAGGGGGTGCTCCTGGTGCCTGTATTGTTGTGGTTGTGGCAGGGGTACAAAGCGAATCGTGTTTCCGGTCGTCCTGACTCAGCGCATTTTCAACAGCTCTTGAACCAGCGGCTGCAACTCCAGGCCATTGACCTCTTTGACCTGTTCGATCATCGCGTCAGGCCAGCACTGCATGCCCAAGCACGCACCCAGCATGGCGCCGAGAATGGCGGCAATCGTGTCTGTGTCACCGCCAAGGCTGGCGGCCAGGCACAAGGCCTCCAACGCACTCATCTCACCCACCGCCACTTGCTGGGCCAGGGCAAACGACACCACCACCGACTCCTGGGACGCGACGGAAGTGCCGATCAATTCATACAGCAGGTCGGCGAACAGGGCCTTGTCGCCACTGCCGACGCTCAAAGTGCGTGCCCAACTGATGCGCGTGGAAATACGCCCGCCGGCAATCCAGTGACCATGGCCTTCAGCCTGCTGGGCAATCTGGGTGCCGATGTTGAGTGCTTCGCCCAGGTCCACGCCGTTGATGCCGGCCGACACCACCGCAGCCACCGCCGCCGCACTGGAAATCCCCAGGGTGGTGTTATGGGTGACCTGACAGGCCTGGATCACCGCCGGGATAAATCGCGCCGGGTCGCTGACGTCGGCGGCGATCCCCACCGGGGTGATGCGCATCGCAGCGCCGTTGGTGGTGCCGTAGCGGCCGGATTCTTCCGGCGTGTGACCGGCGAGGATCATGTCGATCGCACGCTTGGTGGAGGGGCCGAGCAAATCCTGCGAGCCCTTGGCGCGCATCACTGCTTCCCAGTCGATCAAGCGCTGGGCGAGCACCGTCGGTTCGATGACGCCCTGTCCTTCCACCAGCAATTCACCCACCAGGATCGCCTGCTCTGTGTCATCGGTGATGGAACCGGCGGGCATGTTCGGCGCGATCGGCTGGTCGGCGTCGGCATCTTCCAGGCCAGTGATGGCACCGAAACGCGCCCGGACCTGCTCGCGGCTCAAGGACTGGGTCGGCATACCCAGGGCATCGCCCAAGGCCAAGCCGTAGAAGGCGCCGAGGGCGCGGTTGTGCGGGGTCATTTCGAGTTTCCAAACTGGAGGTGCAGGCGAAAGTGCAGTGGATCGAGCAAGCTTTCGACGTACTCCATGAAACGCTCGCGACGGTCATAGGTGGTACGCGACGCCTTGAGGAACACCGTGCCTGCGGGGCGACCAAGCAATTCTGCATCTTCATCGCTGAGGGGTTCGGCGCCGATCCATTGGTCCCCTTCGGCGCCGACGTAACCGTAGGCGGCCAGGGTGATGGTCAGGGAGTTATCGATCAGTCCCACGTTTGGCAGGCTCTCCAGGCCGCCGGACGCAGGCATCAGCGAACGTTCCAGGGACACCGCCGTGCCGTCGGCGGTGCGGCGGCGCCGATCAAGGGCGATGAACTGATCGGTGCCGAAACGGCTGAACAGGTCCGGGCGGGTGACCGCTTCCAGGCGCAGGATGTCGGTCTTCACCCGCGCGCCTGTGTCGGCCAGGGCCTGGGCCCAACCGCTGCGTTGGTCGAGCACCATACCGTCAAACGTGACGATGGAGCCGACGCCGCTCTGGGTCGCGATGTAGTTGCGTCGCTTGAGTTCGGCGAGGGCTTCGCGCAGGGTGCCGCGGCTGACCGCGAACTCTTCGGCCAGTTGGTGCTCGCCCGGCAGCAGGAAACCGTCGGCCATCACTCCACCCTCGATACGGCGGATGAGCTCGTCGACGACGCGTTTTTTCTTATCAAATCGAACATGTCTAATCATGTACAAATTGATAACCGAAAGCGGCCGTTTGCAGCAAGCGAATTATTTCAGGGAGATGAAAAAACCGGCTTCACGGCTCCAGGCCGATACGGAAAAACTCCCCGCCGCTCCAGACGCCCAGCCAGTTCTGACCGTTGATCGGACGGCTCACTGCCAACTCCACCAATTGGTAGAACGCGTTGCGGTGCACCAGGGCTTCGAGGTTGGTGCGCACCCGCAGATAGGGCGCAGGTTCCTGGGTGACCGGATCGATCACTACCCGCAAGGGGTGTTCAAGGCCCGCTTCGACCTGATCGTCCACGTTGGTGGTAAAGCGCAGAACCTGGCCTTCGCCCTGCCCTTCGACCTCCAGCGTTACCGCCACGAACGGCGCATCATCGACGCTGATGCCGACCTTTTCCACGGGAGTGACCAGGAAGTAGTCATCGCCATCGCGGCGGATGATGTTGGAGAATAGCTTGACCATTGGCTTGCGCCCGATCGGCGTGCCCTGATAGAACCAGGTGCCGTCGCGGGCGATGCGCATGTCGATATTGCCGCAGAAGTCCGGGTTCCACAGGTGTACCGGCGCCGGTCCCTTGCCCTTGGGCAGTTGGGCCAACAGATCGTTAGCCTTGGCGGAATCGGTCATGGGGCTCTCCTGGTGCTTATTGATCACTCATGCCCAGCAGGCTGCGGGCGTACTGGCGCAGTGGACGGGCAATCAGATCTTGTGGCTTGTTGTCGTGGAACGTCAGTAAACCACCACGACTGCGAATACGTGCAGTATCGATCAAATACTGGGTGCTGGTCTCGATCAACATGATCTGGATGACCCCGCTGTCCAGCCCGACACGGTCGAGGGCTTCCTGGTCGGCCCACTCATCGGCGTTGCCGATACGGTCATCCGCCTTGGCGAAACGACAGTACAGCAGGTAGTGAGCGCCGGCCGCACGGGCTTCGGACATTGCCTGCTCCAGACCTTCCGGCTGACGGGCGCGACGCACCATGGGGAAATATTCGATGAAACCGTTGAAGGCTTCCTCGGCCACCACGTTTGGACGCGGATAAGCGCTGCCCGGCGGCACAAAGGCACCTTGGGCGATAAACACGAAAGAGTCCGGCTGTATGCGAACCGAGGCGGTGCGACGGGTATCGCTGTGGTCCAGCAAACCGGCATCGCTCATCTGATAGCGGGTGCCTTCGGCCATATCGCTGACGGTCATGCAACCACTCAGCGTCAACGACGCCAGCAACAAAACCAGACTACGCATCCTAATCCTCCAGAAGCCGGTGACGGAAAACCGGCGAATGGGCGTGAGATGCAGGTTCTGGGCCAGGGGAGCAGCTACAAGCTTCAAGCTCGGCGTCAGCCGCCAATAATCTTCATGATGGTCGCGCCGCCGGAGAAGGCAACTTCCTGCTTGTCGCCCAAGGCCTTCATCAACAGGCCCTGCAGCGCTGGCAGCGCTTGATGGCGGGGTTTGTCCAGCAGGTCACCGACATAGTGACGGTTGCTCGACGACAGGCAACCATGCAACCAGCCGGTGGACGACAACCGCAACCGCGAACAGGTCCGGCAGAACGGCACGCTTTCGTTGGCAATCACACCAAAGAAGCCTTTACCGGGGATTTCGTAGCGTACGGCAGTGGCATCCACAGGCGCATTGGCTTGCAGGTATTCATGCTGCTCACCGATCAAACCCAGCAGTTGTTGCAGGCTGACAAACTGCTGCAGGAACGCGTTGGAGTCCTTGGCCAGATGACCCATGCGCATCAACTCGATAAAGCGCAGTTCATACCCCCGCTCCAGGCAGTAATCGAGCAGCGGCATCACCTGGTCGAGGTTCTGGCCGCGCAACGGCACCATGTTGACCTTGATCTTGATTCCGGCAGCGCGGGCCTGGTCCATGCCGTCGAGCACGGTGGCCAAGTCGCCGCCACGGGCGATGCTGCGGAAGGCATCCGCATCCAGGGTATCGAGGGAGACGTTGATGCGCTTGATCCCGGCGTCCACCAACAGCGGCAGTTTGCGCGCCAGCAGTTGGCCGTTGGTGGTCAGGCTGATGTCACTGAGGCCCATCCGCCCGACGGCGCCCATGAAGGCTTCCAGCTTGGGGCTGACCAGCGGTTCACCGCCGGTGATGCGCAGGCGGTCGATGCCGGCGGCCTCGATCAGATAAGCCACGCCACGAGCCATGGCCTCGGCCGAGAGTTCGTCCTGGGCAGCCACCAGCCGCTTGCCATTCGGCACGCAGTAGGTACACGCGTAATTGCAGGCTGAGGTCAGGCTGATCCGCAAATTGCGAAAACGCCTGCCTTGACGATCAACGATCATGGATCACTCCGGCAGAGGATGATTCGGGCGCGCTAAAAGCTGACTGATAAATCAGCTTTTAGCAAGAGTCCTTGCCTGAGTATATTCCTGGGGTACTACGCGTGGCAGCAAATCATTACGTGGAAGGCGATTCCAGCGGCGGCTGCTCGGTGCTGTGCTTGCGCTTGTTGCCCATGCGCACACCGATGTCCATCAGAAACTGGAAGAAGCCTTCCTGATCTTCCAGCACATTACTCCAGAACGGCGAGTGATACAGCGCCACGGCGCCGTGCACCAACGCCCAGGCGGCGCAGTAGTGGAAATACGGCGGCACGTCTTCAAGCTTGCCTTCGCTGATGCGCCCCTTGATCAACAGGGTCAGGCGTTCGAAGTTCGATGCACGGATCTTGTGCAGTTCCTCGACCATCTCCGGCACCTGATGCCCCTTGACCACCTTCTCTTCCAGACGGTCGAACAGGCGATAGCGTTGCGGGTCACGCATGCGGAACTCGAAATAGGCGCGGGACAGGGCTTCCTTGTCCTTGTCCACGTCGGCCGAATGCAGCAGTTCGTTCAAGTCGCGCTCGTAGTCGAGCATCAGGCGCAGATAGATCTCGGCCTTGGACTTGAAGTGCTTGTAGATCGTGCCTTTGCCGATACCCACGGCATCCGCGATCATCTCGACGGTGACGCTGTCTTCACCCTGTTCGAGGAACAGCTTGAGGGCGGTGTCGAGAATTTCCTGCTCACGGCGGCGAAACTCACGGACCTTACGGGGTTCTTTGTGCATGAGGAAGAGGTCTGCAAAGGTCAAAATAGGGAGGGTTACGCACGGCCACGGATACGCGGCGATACGATTTACCCGGTGCGAGGGATTATCCCGACTGAACGGTCGCTGGGCAATGCCTATGTGAACCGCAAACGCACTTTACTTTCAGCGCGCCAACGTTTTGATGGATCTCAGTCAGAAATAATACGCAACAACCGCCGCCGTGCACCTGCCCAATGAGAACTCAAGCGAAGCGCGCGTATTCCAAATCTGTTTAAAAAACGACCAGTCGCGACTGGACTGAATCGGATACTGATCAATACTTGAACTGTCGGCGTGACATCTCCCCCAAGTGACGCGCCGATCTGGGTACCAACGGACCGCGTACCCTTGTTTTACTCCTAATGGTCTTAGCCCGGATTCACCCCCCAGAACCCGGGTTTTTTTTGCCTAGGATTTGGCCGCGTCAGCCAGCGACGTGAGCCAGCGGGAACAGGCGCTTGAAGTTCTCGGTGGTCTGCTCGGCAAAACGCTCGTAGGACTCGCCACGCAGCATTGCCAGGTAATCCGCCACATCACGCACGTACTCGGGCAGGTTTGGCTTGCCGCGATGAGGAATCGGCGCCAGGTACGGCGAGTCGGTTTCCACCAGCAAGCGGTCGGCCGGCACTTGGCGCGCAACGTCGCGCAGGGCGTCGGCGTTGCGGAAGGTGACGATGCCCGACAGGGAAATGTAGAACCCCAGGTCCAGGGCCGCCCTGGCCATGTCCCAGTCCTCGGTGAAGCAATGCAACACGCCGGCTTGGGGCAGCGCGGCTTCGCGCAGCAGGGTCAGGGTGTCGGCACGGGCGCCACGGGTGTGGACGATCACCGGTTTGCCGGTCTGCTGGGCGGCTTGCAAGTGCAGGCGGAACGAAGCCTGCTGCAACTCGGCGGCTTCGGGCTCGTAGTGGTAATCCAGGCCAGTTTCGCCGATGGCCACTACGCGCGGGTGATTGAGCTCAGTCAGCAGCCAGTCGAGGGCAGGGGCTTCGCCAGGCTTCAGGTCCAGCGGGTGAATGCCCACCGAGCAATCCACATCAGCGTAGCGATCAGCCAGGGCCTTGACGTCGGCCGCGTTTTCCGCGCTGACGCCGATGCACAGGAAGTGCCCTACTCCGCGCTGGCGCGCGGCTTCGAGGGCAGCATCAAGGGAACCGCCGTGCTGGGTCAGGTCAAGGCGATCGAGGTGGCAATGGGAATCTACGAGCATAGGGATCTACAACTTCAGTCACGAAAAGTGTCTGGCCGACGATATACCTGTCGGCCACAGAATTTAACGGCGGCCGAGCAAGCCAACCCACTGCACCAGCAGCGCCTCAAGCAACAGCACGCGGTTAAGGTTGGCCTTGCCGAGTACCTTCTGGCGCTGGGCGAGGATCCAGTCCTGGATCGTCAGCACCTTCTCCTGGGCACTTTTCTGCGCCAGGTACTGCACCACTTTGCGCATGTCCGGCAGGCCCAGGCCGTTTTCATCCTGGGTCAGCTGGTAGCGCAGGATCAGGCTCGACCAGTCGCAGAACCAGTCAAACAGCAGCAGCAGGGGAATGTCCTTCCAGGCGCTTTCGGCCAGTTGAGTGGCGGACACTTCCTGCTTGATGAGTTTCTTCACGCCTTCCACCACCAGCGCGCGTTGCTCACGCACGCCCTGGGCTTGCAGCTTGACCGCCGCCAACGGCGAACCGGCCGCCAGGGTCAGCAGTTCGACCCGCTCGTCCTGACCGCAGTCCGGCAACGCCTGCGCGAGCCATTCGAGGCTCATGGCCTCGCTCGGCAGCGGGCACGCCTGCTGTACACAACGGCTGCGGATGGTCGGCAACAAACGGCTGGACTGGTGGCTGACCAGCAACAGCACGGTATCGCCGGACGGCTCTTCGAGGCTCTTGAGCAAGGCGTTGGCGGCGTTGATGTTCATCGCCTCCACCGGTTCGATCAACACGACCTTGCGCCCGCCCATCTGCGCGGTCTGCACCACGAAGCTGACGAGGTCGCGCACCTGGTCGACCTTGATCGCCTTGTCGGCCTCCTCGGGCTCCAACAGGTAGTTATCCGGATGACTGCCGGCCTTGAGCAGCAGGCAGGACTTGCACTCGCCGCAAGCTTCCAGGCTGACCGGGCGCTGGCACAGCAGGCTGGCCATGAGGCGCTCGGCCAGGTCACGCTTGCCGATCCCGGCCGGCCCATGCAACAGGTAGGCGTGGGCGTGCTGCGCGCGGCCGGCCAGTTGTTGCCACAGGCTGTCCTGCCACGGGTAGGCTTCAGCCACGGGCGCGCTCCAGCAGTGTCGGCAACAGCGCGTCGATGGCGTGCTGCACCTGGGCCAGCGGTTGGGCGGCGTCCAGCAGGTAGTAGCGCGCAGGTTCGGCCGCGGCACGCTTGAGGAACGCGGTGCGTACGGCGTCAAAGAAGGCCTGGCCTTCCAGCTCGAAGCGATCCAGGCGACCCCGGGCGCTGGCGCGAGCCAGGCCCACTTCCACCGGCAGATCGAAGACCAGGGTCAGATCAGGGCGCAGGTCGCCTTGAACGAAGGTTTCCAGGGTGGCGATGCGTTCCAGGGACAGGCCCCGACCACCGCCCTGGTAGGCATAGGTGGAGTCGGTGAACCGGTCGCAGATCACCACGGCACCGCGTGCCAGGGCCGGACGAATCACTTCGGCCAGGTGCTGGGCACGGGCGGCGAACACCAGCAGCAGCTCGGTGTCCGGGTTCATCTGCTCTTCACCCGGCGCCAGCAGCACTTCGCGGATACGCTCGGCCAGCGGCGTGCCACCGGGCTCACGGGTCAACACCACCTCAATGCCTTCGCTGCGCAGACGCCCAGCCAGGTAATCACGGTTGGTGCTTTTGCCGGCGCCTTCGGGGCCTTCCAGGGTTATAAACAAGCCAGTCACAGGCAGTCCTTAGTCAGAATTATTGCGGGTTTTGCGGCGCTTCAACATCTGGCGCAGACTCGGCCGGCTTTTCAACGGGCACATCGGCCGGCGGCGTTGCATCTTCCGCAGGCTTCACCACTGGCGCCGGGCTGGAGCGATAATCGGCGCGGCGCTTGAGCTGGAACTCACGCACGGCGGCATTATGCGCATCCAGATCATCAGAGAAAATATGGCTGCCATCACCTCGGGCAACAAAATACAGGCTGCTGCCCGGCACCGGGTTCAGCGCGGCATGAATCGCCTCGCGGCCGACCATGGCGATGGGCGTCGGCGGCAGGCCGGCGACCATATAGGTGTTGTAAGGGTTGGCTTCCTTGAGGTGGGCGCGGGTCAACTTGCCGTTGTAGCGCTCGCCCAGGCCGTAGATCACTGTTGGGTCGGTCTGCAACAGCATGCCGATTTTCAGGCGACGCACAAATACCCCGGCGATCTGCCCACGCTCTTCAGGTACGCCAGTCTCTTTTTCCACCAGGGAGGCCATGATCAGCGCTTGATAAGGGTCGGTGTACGGCGCATCGGAAGCGCGCTTGCTCCACTCCTGGGCGAGGACATCATCCAGGCGGTTGTAGGCTTTTTTCAGGAATTCGACGTCGGTCATGCCACGCACAAAGCGATAGGTATCGGGGAAGAATCGCCCTTCGGGAAACACGCCGGGGTGGCCGAGCTTGTCCATGACTTCGCTGTCACTAAGGCCTGCGAGGGTCTGCACGATCTTTTCATGCTTGGCCAACGCCGAGCGCACCTGACGGAAGTTCCAGCCTTCCACTAGCGTCAGGCTGTATTGCACCACTTCGCCACGCTGCCACAGGCCGATCAGGCCTTGCGCCGTCATGCCAGGGGTCATGCGGTATTCGCCGCTGTGCAGAGGCTGGCCGTCAAGGTTGAAGCGCCAGTACAGGCGCAACCAGAAGGCGCCATCCAGCACACCCTCGGCTTCCAGGCGATTGAAGGTGCCGGTGGGGGTCGCCCCGGCCGGTACGTCGAGCAATTGCTCCTGAGTCAGGTTCAAGGGCTGCTTCAGGGCCGCGTCGTATTTCCAGGCGCCATAGCCCAACAGCAAAGCCGCCGAGAACAGACCGATCAGCAGCAGTACAACCAGTTTTCGTATCAACTCAAATTTCCAATAGCGCGCGAACAATGCCTTGCAGTTTACGGGTGAGCGGCCCAACCGGCCAGCTCATCCCGGCACAACCGCGCACCGGCCAAATGCCATAAACGCTGTTGCACACGAAGACTTCGTCGGCCTGCTGCAACTGCTCAAGATCGATGTGGGCCACGGCCACCGGGAGGCCCAGTCGATCTGCCTGGGCCAGAATCTCGGCACGCATCACGCCGGCAACGCCGCAACGGGTCAGATCAGCGGTTAGTAACAAGCCGTTGCGCACGAGGAACAGGTTGCTGAACACGCCCTCGATGACACGCCCGGACACATCCAGCATCAAGCCTTCAGCGTGCTCGGCGTCTTGCCACTCGGCACGGGCGATCACCTGTTCAAGGCGATTGAGGTGCTTGAGACCGGCCAGCAACGGCTGCTCGGCCAAGCGGGTCGCACACGCAAACAGACGGATGCCGTCGACTGCATGGGCGTGAGGATAGGTAGCGGGCGGACTGCCCTGCAAAATACGGCGCACCGGCGCGCCAGGGTTGATGCCATAACCGCGCAGGCTGTCGCCACGGGTGAGGATCAACTTGAGGACACCGTCGCCGAGGGCGGCGGCATAGGCCAGCACTTCGCTGCGGATCAACCCATGATCCGCAACCAAGGCGAGGCGCCTGCAACCCTCAGCGAGGCGTTGCAGGTGACGGTCGAGCAGCACCGGCTGCCCGGCTCTGACGGCGATGGTCTCGAACAGCCCATCGCCATACGCCAGGCCGCGATCTTTCAGGGGCACGCTGTCCGCTGGCTGACCGTCGACCCAGCTGTGCATCACTCAGCGAACCGGCGGAACACCAGGGAACCGTTGGTGCCACCAAAACCGAACGAGTTGGAGATCACCACGTCGATCGGCATCGGTTGCGCTTCGTGGGGCACGAAGTTCAGGTCGCAGCCTTCGTCCGGCTCATCCAGGTTGATGGTCGGTGGAGCGACCTGATCCTTGATGGCCATGACGCTGAAGATCGCTTCGACCGCGCCCGCCGCACCCAACAAGTGGCCGGTCATGGATTTGGTGGAGCTGACCGCCAGCTTGTAGGCATGCTCGCCGAACACCGACTTGATGGCTTCGGCTTCCGCCAAGTCGCCAGTCGGAGTCGACGTGCCGTGGGCGTTGATGTACTGCACCTGGTCCGCATTGACCTTCGCGTCACGCAAGGCGTTGGTGATGCAACGCGCAGCACCGGCACCGTCGGACGGTGGCGAAGTCATGTGGTAAGCATCGCCGCTCATGCCGAAGCCGATCAGCTCGGCGTAGATGGTGGCGCCACGCGCCTTAGCGTGTTCCAACTCTTCCAGCACCAGGGCGCCGGCACCGTCTGACAAGACGAAACCGTCACGGCCTTTGTCCCATGGACGGCTGGCGCGGGTCGGCTCGTCGTTGCGTGTCGACAGCGCACGGGACGCGCCGAAGCCGCCCATGCCGAGACCGCAGGCCGCCATCTCGGCGCCACCAGCGATCATCACGTCGGCTTCGTCATAAGCGATGTTGCGTGCAGCCATGCCGATGCAGTGCGTGCCGGTGGTGCACGCCGTGGCGATAGCGTAGTTAGGCCCCTGTGCGCCCAAGTGGATCGACAGGAAACCGGAAATCATGTTGATGATCGAGCCCGGAACGAAGAACGGTGAAATTCGACGGGGGCCGGAATCGTGCAACGTGCGGCTGGTTTCTTCGATATTGGTCAAACCGCCAATACCCGAACCCATGGCCACGCCGATGCGATCACGGTTGGCGTCGGTGACTTCCAGGCCAGCGTTACGCACTGCCTGAAAACCGGCTGCCAAGCCGTATTGAATGAACAGGTCGAGTTTGCGGGATTCTTTGACCGAGAGATATTCCTCGACATTGAAACCCTTTACCGAGCCGCCAAAACGGGTGGAATAGGCAGAAAGGTCCGTGTGTTCGATCAGACCAATACCACTGCGGCCAGCCAGAATGCCCTGCCAACTGCTCGGCACATCCGTGCCCAGTGGCGACAACATACCCATACCGGTGACTACGACGCGTCTACGCGACACAGCACTCTCCTTTTTCTAATGACGACACTTTTGCTTCAGCGCTTGTTTTTCATCAGGGCTAAAGAAAAAACCGCACGCCGTTACAGCAGTGCGGTTTTTCCCTGACAGCAAGCGACGACTACAAACTATTACGCCTGGTGGCTAGTAACGTAGTCGATAGCAGCTTGAACAGTAGTGATTTTTTCAGCTTCTTCGTCCGGGATTTCGGTCTCGAATTCCTCTTCCAGAGCCATCACCAGCTCAACGGTGTCAAGGGAATCGGCACCCAGGTCTTCTACGAAGGAAGCAGTGTTGACCACTTCTTCTTCTTTAACGCCCAGTTGCTCGGCGACGATTTTCTTGACGCGCTCTTCGATGGTGCTCATACCTTGTTTAACTCCTAATGGACAAATTCAGGCAGCTGGCCAGTGGGTAAGTGTATAGAAAGCCATTTCAGCTTTTCAACTGAAAGCTTCACCCTGTACCCGGTCGGCCACCTGCCTATAAATTAAGTTGCAGCTTTATAACGGATTTTAGACAGCTCGTATGACATTTTTTTGAAGCGATCCGTCACAATTTAACTCATGTACATCCCGCCGTTCACCGGGATTGTAGCCCCAGTCACGTATGCCGCACCGTCGGATGCCAGGAAAGTGACCACATTCGCGATCTCTTGAGCCTGGCCCAGACGGCCCAGCGGAATCTGCGTCAGCAAAGCTTCACGCTGTGCTTCCGGCAGTTCGCGGGTCATATCGGTGTCGATGAACCCTGGGGCCACCGAGTTGACCGTAATCGACCGCGAGCCGACTTCACGTGCCAAGGCACGGCTGAAACCTTCCAGACCGGCTTTGGCGGAGGCGTAGTTTACTTGGCCTGCGTTGCCCATGGCACCCACTACGGAGCCAATATTGATAATTCGGCCCCAACGCGCCTTGGTCATACCGCGCAAAACGCCCTTGGACAGGCGAAACAGACTGTTCAAGTTGGTGTCGACCACGTCGTACCACTCGTCGTCTTTCATGCGCATCATCAGGTTATCGCGGGTGATACCGGCGTTGTTCACCAGAATCGCCGGCGCACCGAATTGTGCGGTGATCTCGGCCAATACGGCAGCCACGGACTCATCGCTGGTCACGTTCAGCTCAAGGCCAGTGCCTTGCACGCCATTTTCCTTCAGGGTCGCGGCGATACGCTCGGCGCCCGAAGCGGACGTGGCGGTGCCGATCACAACGGCGCCCTGACGGCCCAGTTCCAGGGCGATCGCCTGGCCAATGCCACGGCTTGCGCCGGTAACCAGTGCAACTTTACCTTGCAGACTCATGCAGGCTTCTCCTTAGTTCGGGGATTAGGCCAGTGCCGCGCGAGCGGCAGCGAAGGCATCCGGGGTATTGAGGTTGGCAGTCGACACGCCGTCGGCGCAGCGCTTGTTCAGGCCGGCCAGGACTTTGCCCGGACCGCACTCGATCAGCTCGGTGGCGCCGTTGGCCGCCAGGGTCTGGACCGATTCAACCCAGCGTACGGGCTTGTAGAGTTGCTCCAGCAGGTCGCGCTTGAGGGTGTCGAGGTCGGCAGCCACGGCTGCGCTGACGTTCTGCACCAACGGGATCTGCGGCGCCTGCCAGTTGATGGCAGCGATGGACTCGGCAAAGCGCTCGGCCGCCGGGCGCATCAGCTCGCAGTGCGACGGCACGCTCACCGGCAGCGGCAACGCACGCTTGGCGCCACGGGCCTTGCAGCCTTCGATGGCACGCTCAACAGCCGCCTTGGCACCGGCGATCACCACCTGGCCAGGTGAGTTGAAGTTCACGGCGCTGACCACTTCGCCCTGGGCTGCTTCAGCACAGGCTTCGATCACCACGGCATCGTCCAGACCCAGGATCGCGGCCATGCCGCCCTGCCCGGCCGGAACGGCCTCTTGCATCAACTGGCCACGACGCTCGACCAGCTTGACCGCCTCACCAAGGGTCAGGCTGCCCGCAGCCACCAGCGCGCTGTATTCGCCCAGGCTGTGACCGGCAACGAATGCCGGACGCGCACCACCTTCGGCCAGCCACAAGCGCCACAGGGCGATCGAAGCGGTCAGGATGGCCGGCTGGGTTTTATCGGTTTGATTGAGTTGCTCTTCCGGCCCTTGCTGGGTCAATGCCCACAGGTCATAACCGAGGGCGTCGGAAGCTTCTTTAAAGGTGTCCAGGATCAGCGGGTATTGCGCGCCCAACTCGGCCAACATGCCGAGGGACTGCGAACCCTGCCCTGGAAAGACGAATGCGAGGGATGTAGACATGTAACAAGCCCCTAATGATCTGGTCGTCAAAAATGCGCACTCCTACGGTGGGAGCGCACGAAACTGACAGATTGGATGGACAATTGAACTGGCCGGTCACATTTAAGCACTCTCGGGCCGATTCGCCTAAGGCAACAGGTCCTCAAGACGGCCGTGCAAGCGTTGCGGCAGGTTTTCCTGGATCTCGATCAGGGCCCGTGCTATCGCGCTTTGAAAGCCTTCTACGCCAGCCGAGCCATGGCTTTTCACCACAATGCCCTGCAAGCCCAGGAAACTCGCGCCATTATGCCGCGCCGGGGCCAGGTCGGCCTGCAGGCGACGCATCAACGGCAGCGCCAGGGCGCCAACGAGACGGGACGCCAGGTTCCGCCTGAACAAAGCCTCGATACGCGTGGCAATCATGGTCGCCAGGCCCTCGCTGGACTTGAGCAGGATATTGCCGACGAACCCGTCGCACACCACTACATCCGCCTCACCGCGATACAAGCCGTCACCCTCGACAAAGCCGATGTAGTTCAAGCCACGCGCGCCTTGCAGCAAAGTGGCGGCCAGCTTGACCTGCTGGTTACCCTTGATGTCTTCGGTACCGATATTCAGCAACGCCACCCGCGGGCGGGCCACGCCCAGCGCCTCGGCGGCCACCGAGCCCATCACCGCAAACTGGAACAGGTGCTCGGCACTGCAATCGACGTTCGCGCCCAGGTCCAGCAGTTGGCAATAGCCTTTCTGCGTTGGAATTGCCGCCACCATCGCCGGCCGGTCAATGCCGGGCAAGGTCTTGAGTACAAACCGCGACAACGCCATCAACGCCCCGGTATTGCCGGCGCTGACACAGGCTTGCACCTTGCCATCACGCAGCAGCTCCAGAGCCACGCGCATCGAAGAGTCGGGCTTGCCACGCAGGGCAGAGGCCGGCTTTTCATCCATGGTGATGATTTCGCTGGCCGGAGTAATCGTCAGGCGCGCACGATCCACCGCCGGATGGCTGGCAATCAGTTCTTCAAGTAGGGAGGGTTGACCGACAAGGGTCAGGTGCAGCGAGGGTGTTGCAGTCAGGCTGGCAATGCAGGCCTGAACAATGCTGCGGGGACCGAAGTCCCCGCCCATTGCGTCTATCGCGATGACTAGAGCAGACAAGTGATTACTCGTCAGCGCCCTTGTCGATCACTTTACGACCACGGTATACGCCTTCTGGCGATACGTGGTGACGCAGGTGAATTTCACCGGTGGTTTTTTCTACAGACAGAGTGCTCGCCGTCAGGGCATCGTGCGAACGACGCATGTCACGGGCAGAGCGGGATTTTTTGTTCTGCTGAACAGCCATAATTGATTAACTCCTAAACGTTTGGGTCACGCTTTAACTGCGCCAATACACTGAACGGGTTGGACCGCGTTACCTCGTCCTCGCTCGGTTCGGGCTCGTCATCGAGACCCGCCGGCTGCTGGCATTCTTCCGGATGATGAGCAGGCACAATGGGCAAGGCGAGCAGAAGCTCCTCCTCGATCAGTGCATGCAGATCCAAAGGATCTTCGCCCAGTTCCAGCACGTCATAACCTTTCGGCAACGACTGGGTATTCGCACCCTCCTTCACCACAGCATAACTGCACTCGCTGTGGATCGGCAGGGTGACCAGCTCAAGACAACGCTGGCAAACCATTTTGACCTCGGTGTCGATAAAGCTGTGGATTACCACAGACTTACGTTCATCTCGTTCAAAAACGAATTTGGCCTGCACCGTACCGACAGTGTCGGAAAGCGGGTCGCAGAGTCTCTCCAAATCGGCCAGCAGCAACTCACCTTGAAGGGAAGTGCCACGATCAGCCAATTTGCGCGGGTCAACGTGAGGTGGAATCGGGTCATTCAACATAGGCGCAGCATTATAGGGATGCACCCAGCCATGTCAAAGGAAATTCAGCCCTGTGCGTCAGCCGGTCGCCCCGCTAGAATCCCCGGCAGCCCTGAGGAGACGCCCATGCTGCCTTTATTACTCGCATCCAGCTCGGTTTATCGCCGGGAATTGCTGAGCCGCCTGCACCTGCCGTTCATCTGCAGTTCGCCGGATATCGACGAAAGCCACCGTGAAAATGAGTCCGCCGTGGAACTGGTCAAGCGCCTGGCCGAACAGAAAGCCCGCGCCCTCGCCGCCAGCCATCCAGGGCATTTGATTATAGGCTCCGACCAGGTCGCGGCGCTCGACGGCCGGATCATCGGCAAACCGCACACCTTCGAAAACGCTCGCGAACAACTGTTGGCCGCCAGTGGCAAGCGTGTGAGTTTCCTGACTGGCCTGGCGCTGCTCAATGCCGAGACAGGCCGCTGCCAGGTCGACTGCGTACCTTTTACGGTGCACATGCGTGAGTTGGACGCTGAACGCATCGAGCGTTACCTGCGCATAGAGCAGCCCTATGACTGCGCAGGCAGTTTCAAGGCTGAAGGGCTGGGCGTGAGCCTGTTTCAAAGCACCGAAGGACCGGATGCGACGAGCCTGGTAGGCCTGCCACTGATCCGACTGGTAGACATGCTGCTGGCCGAAGGCGTACAGACCCCCTGAGAACACCACAAGACCAAATGTGGGAGGGGGCTTGCCCCCGATAGCAGAGGATCAGCCAACTAACCCGTAGCTGACCCACCGCAATCGGGGGCAAGCCCCCTCCCACATTTTGATCTACATGTAACCTGCGGCTCAGCGCAAGGTCGGGCCTTGGAAGCCCATATAGAAGGCCAGCTTCTCCGCCACGCTGGCACCGAGCCGCTTGGAGAAACGATCAAACGGCGATTCTTCCACCGTGAAATCCACCAGCTCCTTCTCGCCAATCACATCCCGCGCCACTGAACTGGCACTGCCCAGGCCGTCGATCAGACCCAGCGGCAACGCCTGCTCGCCCGACCACACCAGCCCAGAGAACAGTTCCGGATGATCCTTGTCCTTCAGGCGATCGCCGCGCCCCTGCTTCACGCTGGCAATGAACTGACGATGCGTGGTGTCGAGCACGCCCTGCCAGAACTGGGTCTCGTCAGCCTTCTGCGGCTGGAACGGATCAAGGAACGACTTGTGCTCGCCCGACGTGTAGGTGCGACGCTCCACCCCCAGTTTCTCCATGGTGCCGACAAACCCGTAACCGGCCGCCGTCACACCAATGGACCCCACCAGGCTAGCCTTGTCGGCGTAAATCTGATCAGCAGCACTGGCGATGTAATAAGCACCCGAAGCCCCCAGGTCGGAAATCACCGCATACAGCTTGATATCAGGGTGCAGGCCACGCAGACGGCGAATCTCGTCATACACATAGCCGGACTGCACCGGACTGCCACCCGGGCTGTTGATGCGCAGGATCACGCCCTTGACCTTGGGGTCTTCAAACGCAGCACGCAGGCTGCTGACGATGTTGTCGGCGCTGGCGGACTCCTTGTCGGCAATCACCCCGCGCACTTCGATCAACGCGGTGTAATTGGCGCCACGGGTTGCGCTTTTTTCCATGTCCATCAGCGGGCTGAACAAGGCGAGCATGGCGATAAGCCAGACGAACGTCAGCAACTTGAAGAAAATCCCCCAACGCCGTGCACGACGCTGCTCCTGAACGCTGGCCAAAAGGGTTTTCTCCAGCAGCTTCCAGCTTTTGTCATCACTGCTTTCAGCCTTTTCGGGCGCTTTCCACTCGTCATTCATGCCATCAACCCCAGCAAAGACTTATCGGACCCGGCCGAGCCAGGCCTGCAATTCGGAAAAATGATCGATCGTCAGACGCGGCTCGTATTGCTGCAAGGCCTCGGCAGCCTGGGCGCCATAACTGACCGCCACGCTGTCCATGCCCGCATTGCGCGCCATCATCAAGTCGAAGGAAGCATCACCCACCATCAAGGCCTGGCGTGGCGACACGCCGCAATGGGCCAGGATCTGCTCCAGCATCAGAGGGTGAGGCTTGCTGGCAGTTTCATCGGCGGCACGGGTGATATCGAAATAATCTTCCCAACCGTGAGCCTTGAGCACACGGTCCAGCCCGCGACGCGCCTTGCCGGTGGCGACCGCCAGGTGATAACCCTCGGCGCGGAACGCCTCCAGAGACTGCACCACACCGTCGAACAACGGCGAAGGTGTGGCCTCCAGGGCGATGTAGTGATCGGCATAGTGATCACGGAAGGTGACCAGTTCGGCGTCACTGATCTCGGGGTACAAGGTACGAATCGCCTCAGGCAGGCCCAGGCCGATAATGCCCTTGACCGCATGATCGGTGCACAGCGCGTAGCCCGAGCGGGTCGACGCCGCATGCATCGACTCGACAATCCGGCCAATGGAGTTGGCCAGAGTGCCGTCCCAATCGAAAATCAGCAGTTTGTAATCAAGGTGCGACACTCAAGCGCTCCACGGTCTTGGCCCACATTTCATCGACCGGCGCCTGCAGCTTCAACTCGCCACCATCGGGCAGCGGCACGGTGAGCATGTAAGCGTGCAGGAACAGGCGCTTGCCGCCCAGATCGCGGATCTCCTTGGAGAAATCCTCGTCGCCGTACTTGGTATCGCCAGCGATGCAATGACCAGCGTGCAAGGTGTGCACGCGGATCTGGTGGGTACGCCCGGTCACCGGCTTGGCCTCGACCAGGGTGGCGAAGTCACCGAAGCGGCGCAGCACCTTGAACAGGGTCAGGGCCTCTTTGCCCTCCTCGTCCACTTCCACCATGCGCTCGCCGGAACGCAGGTTGCTCTTCTGCAACGGCGCACGGACGCTCTTGATGGAACTGGCCCAGTTGCCGCGCACCAGCGCCATGTAGCGCTTGTCCACACCATCGCCACGCAGGGCGGTGTGCAGGTGGCGCAACATGCTGCGTTTCTTGGCGATCATCAGCAGGCCAGAGGTGTCGCGGTCCAGGCGATGGACCAGCTCCAGCTCCTTGGCGTCCGGGCGCAACTGACGAAAGGCTTCGATCACGCCGAAATTCAGCCCACTGCCGCCGTGAACCGCAATGCCGCAAGGCTTGTTGATCACGATCAGCTTGTTGTCTTCGAAGACAATCGAGGCTTCCAGGCGTTGCAACAACCCCTGCGCCAAGGGCACAGGCTCGTCACGCTCCGGCACGCGAACCGGCGGCACACGGACGATATCGCCCGCCTGCAACTTGTACTCGGGCTTGATCCGGCCCTTGTTCACCCGCACTTCACCTTTACGTAAGATGCGGTAAATCAAGGTCTTGGGCACGCCTTTGAGCCTGGCCAGGAGAAAATTGTCGATGCGTTGGCCGGCATATTCCGGCGAGACCTCAAGCAGCTGGACGCTGGGGGTCTGGGGGGCGGTAGTCGTCATGGCGGCGATGATAACAATTTTTTATGGAATTGAAGCACTTAATCATTGCTGCTATAGTCGCGAACGCCGCCAAAAGCGGCCTGGACAGAGGACTTGCGGCAAACTGCCGGCCCTGACCATCGCAATTCATCAGGACGCGAGGCCGTCCTACGGGGCTTTCGCCACCCTGGAAGGCTCAAGATTGTAACAAGCGCAGGTGACATGAGGCCTGAAGCGAGTGCAGAAAGCAGAGTGAATACTCGCGTTCTGCGCCGATATTTACGGCCAGTTCACAAAGTGCAGTCAGTCTTGGACCAGACCACGGCGAATACTTCGGAAACAACGCCTGTTAAGAGCTGAGTGAGAGCGCAACCGCCCACACCTAGTCTTGTTTAGCCATGAGCGTGGACTCCCCATTGGAGAACACGGTAAATGCCAACCCGCTGCGGATTCTGCGCGCGGCAGCACCCGAATTATCAGGGATACGTGTAGGGTGGAGATGCACAACCGTCGGACTGTGTAGCACTAGGCTTATATTTAGACGCTTCATCTCGTCCACAGTCGCCGGTTGATTCCTCCTCCTGACCTTAGCTTTTGTTGAAGTGGTGCCTTTGTCACCACCGCTAACAAGCAGGACGCGTCCGTCGCGATACCGGCCCAATTGGCTGGTTTTTGCTGGACACTGGAGTGGCCAACCACTCTTGACGCACCTGACACCGACCGTGAGAAGTCGTGTGTGCCGAACGCCGTTTCCGGCAGCCCGGAAACCGACGGTACAACATGAAAAGAATGCTGATTAACGCAACTCAACCCGAAGAGTTGCGTGTTGCACTGGTAGATGGCCAACGCCTCTACGACCTGGACATCGAATCCGGTGCACGCGAGCAAAAGAAGGCCAACATCTATAAAGGCCGTATTACTCGCATCGAACCAAGCCTTGAGGCTGCCTTTGTCGATTTCGGCTCCGAGCGCCACGGCTTCCTGCCACTCAAAGAAATCTCCCGCGAATACTTCAAGAAAGCCCCTGAAGGCCGCGTGAACATCAAGGACGTCCTGAGCGAAGGCCAGGAAGTCATCGTCCAGGTAGAAAAAGAAGAACGTGGCAACAAGGGCGCAGCCCTGACCACCTTCATCAGCCTGGCCGGCCGTTACCTGGTCCTGATGCCAAACAACCCACGTGCCGGCGGCATTTCCCGTCGCATCGAAGGCGAAGAGCGCAACGAACTGCGTGAAGCGCTGAACGGCCTGATCGCACCGGCCGACATGGGCCTGATCGTTCGCACTGCAGGCCTGGGCCGCAGCAGCGAAGAAATGCAGTGGGACCTCGACTACCTGCTGCAACTGTGGACCGCTATCAAAGAAGCGTCCCTGGATCGTTCCGCGCCGTTCCTGATCTATCAGGAAAGCAACGTGATCATTCGCGCCATCCGCGATTACCTGCGCCAGGACATCGGCGAAGTGCTGATCGACAGCGTTGAAGCCCAGGACGAAGCCCTGACCTTCATCCGCCAGGTGATGCCGCAGTACGCCAGCAAGATCAAACTGTACGAAGACAGCGTTCCGCTGTTCAACCGTTTCCAGATCGAAAGCCAGATCGAGACCGCCTTCCAGCGCGTGGTCGAACTGCCTTCCGGTGGCTCCATCGTGATCGACCCGACCGAAGCCCTGGTGTCCATCGACATCAACTCGGCGCGTGCGACCAAAGGCAGCGACATCGAAGAAACCGCCCTGCAGACCAACCTGGAAGCGGCTGAAGAAATCGCCCGCCAGTTGCGCCTGCGTGACATCGGCGGCCTGATCGTGATCGACTTCATCGACATGACCCCGGCCAAGAACCAGCGCGCCGTGGAAGAAAAAGTCCGCGAATGCCTGGAAGCTGACCGTGCCCGTGTACAGGTCGGCCGCATTTCGCGCTTCGGCCTGCTGGAAATGTCCCGTCAGCGCCTGCGTCCATCCCTGGGCGAGAGCAGCGGCATCGTCTGCCCGCGTTGCAACGGCACCGGCATCATCCGCGACGTTGAATCGCTGTCGCTGGCGATCCTGCGCCTGATCGAAGAAGAAGCCCTGAAAGACCGCACCGCAGAAGTCCGCGCGCAAGTGCCGATCCCGGTTGCAGCGTTCCTGCTCAACGAAAAACGCAACTCGATCACCAAGATCGAACTGCGCACCCGTGCCCGTATCGTCATCCTGCCGAACGATCACCTCGAAACCCCGCACTTCGAAGTGCAGCGCCTGCGTGACGACAGCCCGGAAGCCCACAGCGGCCAGTCCAGCTACGAAATCGCCGCTGCCGCTGCCGAAGTGGAAGAAGTCCAGCCTGCCGCCGCGACCCGCACCCTGGTTCGCCAGGAAGCCGCAGTCAAGACCGCGCCGGCCCGCGCCAACGCACCGGTTCCGACCGAAGTCGCCGCGCCAGTTGCCGCACCGACCGCCCTGCCTGAGCCAAGCCTGTTCAAAGGCCTGGTGAAGTCGCTGGTCAGCCTGTTCGCCACCAAGGAAGAGCCAGCTGCTCCGGTTGTGGTTGAGAAACCTGCCGCCGAGCGCCCTGCGCGCAACGAAGAACGTCGCAACGGTCGCCAACAGAGCCGTAACCGCAATGGTCGTCGTGACGAAGAGCGCAAGCCGCGCGAAGAACGTGCACCGCGTGAAGAACGCGCTCCACGCGAAGAGCGTGCCCCTCGCGAAGCCCGTGAAGAAACCCCGACCGTAGAACGCGCACCACGCGAAGAGCGCGCACCGCGCACTCCACGTGCCCCGCGTGAAGACCGCAAGCCACGTGGCGAGCGTGAAGAACGTGTGCGCGAACTGCGTGAGCCGCTGGACGCAGCACCTGCTGTAGCCGGTGCCGCCGCTGCCGCGACCGAAGAGCGTCCAGCTCGCCAGCCGCGTGAAGAACGTGCGCCACGTGAAGAACGCCAACCTCGCGCCCCGCGTGAAGAGCGTCAACCACGTGCCGAACAAGCCGCTGCCGCCAGCGAAGAAGAAGTGCTGACCGGCGAAGAGCAACTGCAGGAAGACGGTCAGGAAGGCGCCGAAGGCGATCGTCCACGCCGCCGCTCCCGTGGCCAGCGTCGTCGCAGCAACCGTCGTGAGCGTCAACGTGATGCCAACGGCAACGTGATCGAAGGCTCGGAAGAGACCGGCGAAAACGCAGAAGCCGCTACCAGCGAACCGACTGGCGCCGAACTGGCTGCCGGCCTGGCCGTTACCGCTGCGGTTGCCAGCTCGGTCATCAGCGCACCGGCTGAAGCCCAGGCTCACGAACAGGCTGAACGTGCCACTGCTGCTGTTGAAGAAACCGTAGCGGTTGAAGCACCTGCTGCCGAGACCCCAGTGGTTGAAGCGCCGGTTGTTGAAGCGCCTGCAGTTGAAGCGCCAGTCGTAGAGGCTCCGGTTGTCGAAGCCACCACCCCAATCGAAGCGCCGGTTGTTCCGGAAGTGGAAGTTGCCCAGGCACCTGAAACCCAACCAGAAGTCGAAGTGACGGTTGTTGAGCCGGCACCTGTGGTTGAGCCTGAGGCCGTGGTTGAAGCACCGGTTGTCGAAGCCGTTCCAGAAGTGCGTGAAGTTCGCGAGGAACAGACCGCCTTCCAATGGACCGCCGAACCAGCCGCTCCGGTTGAAGCGCCAGAATCTGCCCCAGCGGTAGAAGAAGCGCCAGCACCGGTTGCCGAAGTCGTGGTTGCCGAGCCAGCCCCAGTGGTTGAGCCTGCTCCGGTCGCAGAACCTGCACCCGCAGTTGAAGCGCCGGTAGCTGCCGAAGTGGCAGCGCCAGTGGTTGAAGCCGCACCGGTCAGCGCCCTGACCGAAAATGGCCGTGCACCGAACGATCCACGTGAAGTGCGTCGTCGTCGCAAGGAAGCTGAAGCCGCAGCAGCTGCTGCCGCAGCACAGGAAGCAGAACACGAGAGCAAACCTCTCGCCTGATTCCAGCAGCCACTAAAAAGCCCCGCCTGAGTGATCAGGCGGGGCTTTTTTATTGATTACTGGTTTCTGGCTTGGAACCCATTCAACTGTAGGAGCCGGCTTGCCGGCGATAGCGGTATACCCGCCAACTCACCTTTGACTGATACACCGCAATCGCTGGCAAGCCAGCTCCTACAGTTAGCGTGCAGAGAAATTCAAAGATTGCGGCAGGTCGACGTCCCAGAGTACGCCGGGGTCATCTACTGGCACCTCCCGTACCGTCGCCTGAGCAAACAATGGCCTGGCGCCGCGATCACCGGTCAAGGCCATCAGCCCAGCCCCCAATGCCTGGCCAAACGCCACGGGATGCCCGTAGCGCCCATTCTGCAACGGCACGCTGATACCGCCCTCCTCCAGCCCATCGATCACCCGCTCAATACTCGACGACCGGATAAACGGCATGTCCCCCAGCACCACCAGCCAGCCATCTGCCGGGCCACTGGCCGCCACCGCCGCCGCGATGCTGTCGCCCATACCGGCCGAACGCAGCAGCAGCACTTCGCAGCCATAGGTTTCAGCCAACCGAATGACATCCGTACGATCAGGTGCCGTCACCACCCAACGCTTCACGACGCACTCAGGCAGGTTCACCAGCACCTGCTCGATCACCGGCCGCACCACGCCGTCCAGGCCAACGCAATCCGCCAACAACTTGTCCTGGTCCGCCCCGGCTTCGGCGCGGAAACGACTGCCCTGCCCCGCCGCCAGCACAATCGCAGTGACTGTCACTCAGCAACCACCGGCAACGGCTTCTTCTGCATCGGTGCCACGCCGTTCTTGATCGCGACAATTTCCGCCATCAACGACAACGCAATTTCGGCCGGCGTGTGGCTGCCAATATGCAAGCCGATCGGCCCGTGCAAGCGCGCAATCGCCTCCGCCGACAACCCCAGCGCCGCGAGATTCTCCCGACGTTTCTGGGTGTTCACACGCGAACCGAGGGCACCAATGTAGAACGCCGAGGAATTCAGCGCCGTGAGCAACGCCATATCATCCAGGCGCGGGTCATGGGTGAGGCAGACGATGGCCGTGCGCTCATCGGTCTGGATGTTCAGCACCGCTTCATCGGGCATGCCGGGTACAAAGCGGCCATGCTGCTCTTCCCAGCCGTAGACGAATTCGTCGCGCGGGTCGCAGATCAGCACTTCGAAATCCAGCAAGCGCGCCATTTCCGCCACATAACGCGACAACTGGCCGGCGCCAATCAACAGCAGGCGCCAGCGCGGGCCATAGATGGCGCGCAAGCGTTCGCCATCGAAGGTCACGACATCCGTCTTGCTCGCGCCGCTCAAGGTGACCTTGCCGGTGCCCAGGTCAAGCTCGCGTGCGACGATCTGATGATCTTCACACCGCGCCAGCAACTCAGACACCCACTCCCACTCGTCCACGCGTTCCTCGGTCAGGCGCAGGGTGCCACCGCATGGCAGACCAAAACGCGCAGCTTCATCGCGGGTGACACCGTAGGTCACCAACTGCACAGGCGGCCCGTCTTCAGGCAAGCGACCATCCTGCAGGCGTGCAATCAAGTCATCCTCGATGCAACCGCCCGACACCGAGCCGATCACCACACCATCGCCGCGCAACGCCAGCATCGCCCCTGGTGGGCGTGGTGCGCTGCCCCAGGTCTGGACCACGCTGTACAACACTACTCGCTGCCCGGCGCGGCGCCATTCGAGCACGCTGCGCAGGACATTCAAATCAACACTGTCCACAAAACCTCCTGCAAGCGTCACAAACGATTCACTTACTGTAAAACAAAAGCAGCCAAAGTAATGCGCCAGAAACGCAAACGCCCCGAACCAGTCGGGGCGTTTGTGGGTGGCTGTGGCGTCAGGTCACGCCAGCAGCGACTTACTTGACGACAGGTGCAGGGCCTTCAGCCACGCCCAGGTCATCCAGCTCGCGGGTTTCCGAGATACCGGTACCGCCGGACGCCAGCTCGCTTTGCAGCTTGTCGGTGTCCAGTTCCTTGACCCACTTGGCCACAACGATGGTGGCAACCGCGTTACCCACCAGGTTGGTCAGCGCGCGAGCTTCGGACATGAAGCGGTCGATACCCAGGATCAGCGCCAAGCCGGCAACCGGCAGGTGGCCTACGGCCGACAGGGTGGCAGCCAGTACGATGAAGCCCGAACCGGTCACACCTGCAGCGCCTTTGGAGGACAGCAGCAGCACCAGCAGCAGGGTGATCTGGTGGGTGATGTCCATGTGGGTGTCAGTCGCCTGGGCGATGAACACGGCAGCCATGGTCAGGTAGATCGAAGTACCGTCGAGGTTGAAGGAGTAGCCGGTTGGAATCACCAGGCCTACTACGGATTTCTTCGCGCCCAGACGCTCCATCTTGATCAGCATACGTGGCAGTGCGGATTCGGAAGACGAAGTACCCAGAACGATCAGCAGCTCTTCACGGATGTAGCGGATCAATTTGATCACGCTGAAACCGTGGGCGCGGCAGATACCACCCAGCACCACCAGCACGAACAGGATGCAGGTGATGTAGAAGCAGATCATCAGTTGGCCCAATTGCACCAGGGAACCCACACCGTAGGCACCGATGGTGAACGCCATGGCACCCAGGGCACCGATTGGCGCGAGCTTCATGATCATGTTGATGATGTTGAACATCACGTGGGCGAAGCGATCGATGAAGTCCAGCACCGGCTTGCCGTAGGCACCCAGGCGATGCAGGGCGAAACCGAAGATCACCGAGAACATCAGCACTTGCAGGATGTCGCCGTTGGCGAAGGCGCCGACGATGGTGTTAGGGATCACATTGAGGATGAAACCGACGATGCTCTGGTCTTTACCGGCAGTGACGTAGGCCGCCACTTTGGAGGCGTCCAGGGTCGCTACGTCGATGTGCATGCCGGCGCCCGGTTGCACGACGTTCACCACGATCAGGCCGATCAGCAGCGCGATGGTCGAAACGATTTCGAAGTACAGCAGCGCGTAGCCGCCGGTCTTGCCGACCGATTTCATGCTTTGCATGCCAGCGATGCCGCTGACAACGGTGCAGAAGATGATCGGGGCGATGACCATTTTGATCAGTTTGATGAACCCGTCACCCAGTGGCTTGAGGGCCACACCCGTCTGCGGGTAGAAGTGACCGAGCAAAATACCGATAACGATTGCAACGATCACCTGGAAGTACAGGGATTTGTAGATTGGCTGACGAGTCGTCATTGCAAAGTTCCTCAATCGTCCCGTGTGGCAAAGATCCGCCATTGCCCACGACACTTGAATTGCGAACCCTCCTGCACTGGAGGGATTTGTTGTTTGCGAGCCCTGTAGGAACAAGCCTGCGCTGTAATCCCTATCGCAAACGCCGTGCCACTTTACTGAAAAACCCTGAAGGCCTTTAGACATCAGGGCTTGGGGTTTTGAAGCGCCCCTTCACGCAGCAAAACAGATGGCGGATTTCCGCCCACTCGTCCAATCCCGTCCTACAATTTGGCGGATATCCGCCTTGTGACCGCATTCGGGGCTGACTACCATCAGCCCTCCATGGACGAGGCCTTCGCATGCGTGAACGTACCATCGCCAGTCATTACGCCAGGGCGGCCCTCGGCGGGGCGCGTCGGGCCGGCTATGACTACTCGGGCTTGCTGCAGCAGGTGGGCATTACCCCGGAACTGCTGACCGAACCCCGCGCCCGTATCGCGCCGGAGCAGTTCACCCGCCTGCTGCAAATGCTGTGGCTGGCACTGGACGACGAATACCTGGGGTTCGCCGACGGCCCGAGTAAACGCGGCACCTTCGCCATGATGTGCCACGCATTGATCCACTGCCGCACCCTGGAGAAGGCTCTGGAACGCGGTTTATTATTTTATAGCCTTTTCCCACAAGGCCCGCGCTGGCAGCTGACACGCGAAGGCGAAATGGCCCGCTTGAGCCTGGACGACTCGCAGTTGTGGGACCCGGATCATTTCTTGAGTGAGTGCCTGCTGGTGATCTGGCATCGACTGGGCAGTTGGCTGATAGGCCAACGTATCCGGCTGCATCAGGCCACTTTCAGCTACCCAATGCCGGCGCACGCCGGTGAATATGACCTGCTGTTTCCCTGCGCCCAGGTATTCGGTGCACCGAACAGCAGCCTGGTGTTTCCCGCGCGCTATTTGAACCTGCCGTTGTTGCAGGATGAACGCACCCTCAAGCACTTCCTCGAGCGCTCACCCGCCGACTTGCTCTCTCGTCCGGATGAAGGCGACAGCTTGAGCAGCCAGCTACGCCGCTTGCTCAGCCGCGACCGCACGCCCTGGCCGGACCTGGAAGCCGTCGCCCAGCACCTGCATATCAGCCCGCAGACCCTGCGCAGGCATTTGCGTGAAGAAGGCACCAGCTTTCAGGCGCTCAAGGATGAGTTGCGGCGAGACATCGCCATCTATCATTTGGGCCGGGCGGATTTGTCGTTGCAGGAGATTGCCGAACAGCTCGGGTTTTCGGAACCGTCGGCGTTTCATCGGGCGTTCAAGAAGTGGACGGGGCTGACGCCGGGGGCTTATCGAGCGCAGGAGAGTTAGAGGAGAAAGATGTTTTTGTGGTGAGCAGGCTTGCCCACCCGCCACAAAAACCGATCAAACGGCCGGGAAGTGAATCTTGAACGCGGCGCCGCCCAGAGGCGAATCCCCCAAGGTCAGCCGAGCGCCATAACTTTCAATGATGTCCTTGACCACCGCCAAGCCGATCCCCTGCCCCGGATGTTGGCGGTCCAGCCGTTCACCTCGCTGCAGAATCCTTGCACGCTGATCCGGCGGCACACCAGGGCCATCATCCTCAATACACAGCTCACTGCCTTCGAGGTTTTCCACGAAGCTGATGCGCACTTCGCTCAAACACAGGCGGTAGGCGTTTTCCAGCAGGTTACCGAGCAGCTCCAGCAAGGCGCCCTTCTCGATCGGCACGTCGCATGCTTGCGGCAGTTCAAAGGACACGGTGACGCCTTTGTCGCGGTAGACCTTGTCCAGCGTGTCGCACAGGCTTTGCAGCACCGGTTCCAGCCGCACCTGGTGACGCACCAGGCCGCTTTTTCGCAGGCTGGCGCGCTGCAACTGGTAGCTGATCTGCTGGCTCATGCGCTCGATCTGCGATTGCAGCACCCAGGCCTGGTCGCGGTCTTCCGGGCGCTGGGCCATGTCTTCGCTCACACCTTGCAGTACGGCGAGCGGGGTTTTCAGGCTGTGGGCCAGGTCGTCGAGGGAATCACGGTAACGCGCCCGTTGCTCACGCTCGCTGTGCAGCAAACGGTTGAGGGAGCCGGTGAGGCGTAACAATTCACGGGGGTGTTGTTCGGACAGGCTTTCGCGAGTACCGCCTTCGATCTGGTCAAGTTCCTGGCTCAGCCGCCGCAGGGCTTGCAAACCCCAGGTCAGGCCCAGCCAGAGCAAGGTCAGCAGCACCAGCAACGCGGCGCCAAAGCCCAGGTAGAGGTTTTCGCGCAAGCCTTCGAGGGTCAGTTGGTATTCGCGCACCGGCTGCAGGGCAACGATACTGAACGCCGCACTCTTGCCGCCCAGCAGCCTGACCTCGACGTCGTAGACGAAGAATTCCTGGCCGTTGGCCTCACGGATCCGCGCAAATTCATTGCCGCGCCCGTCGTAGCGCGGCTTGTAGTTGATGTTTTCTTCCTTGGTCGCCCGCGAACGCCACACCAAGTGACCTTCACGGTCATAGATGTAGCCGAGCAAGCGGCTGTCGGTGAGGTTGAAGCGCTCATCCGGCAACTGCGCCGGCATCAACAGGCGGTTGTTTTCCACCCGTGCGGCCGAGATCAGCGTCGTGACGTCCGACGCCAGGCGTTGCTCGATGGAATCCTGCAACGCCAGGCTGAACGCCCCTTGCATCGCCGGCAACAAACCCAGCATGAACAGCACGGCCAGGGTGGCGGCCGCCAGCATCAAACGCACGCGTAGCGAGCGAATCAACGGCAGCGCTCATTGAACAGGTAACCCAGGCCACGCACGGTGTCGATCGGCTTGAACCCGGCCGGGCCTTCCAGCTTTCGGCGCAGGCGACCGACCAGCACTTCAATCACGTTCGGATCACGCTCGTCATCATCGGGGTAGAGTTGTTCCATCAAACGGTCTTTGGCCACCACTTGCTGGTGATGGCGCATCAGGTACTCAAGGATTCGGTATTCGTAGGCCGTCAGCGCCAAAGGCTGTTCGTCGAGGGACGCCTGCTTGCGGTTGAGGTCCAGCAGCAGCGGGCCCGCGACAATCGTCGACTGGGTAAACCCGCTGGAGCGGCGCAGCAAGGCGTTCATCCGCGCCTCCAGCTCTTCGAACTGGAACGGCTTGACCACGTAGTCGTCGGCACCGGCCGCCAGGCCTTCGACCTTGTCCTGCCAATTGCCACGGGCGGTGAGGATCAGGATCGGGAAGGTCTTGGCCTGGGTGCGAAGTTGGCGGATCAGGTCCAGGCCGCCCATGCCGGGCAGGCCCAGGTCGATGATCGCCAGGTCATGATTGAACTGGCCGGTCTGGTACAGGGCCTCTTCCGCATTGGCCACGGCCTCGACCACGTGCCCGCTGTCGGTCAGGCGGGTCAACAGGTGATGACGCAGCAGCGCCTCATCTTCTACCACCAGCAATTTCATAAGGCTCTCCAAAGCAAATCAACTGTCCGACAGAGGGATATCATAGCGGCCCTGCAGGTCTTGCGGGCGCAATTGAATGCCATTGAACTGGCCGGTCAGGTGTTCATAGCCGGCGCGATAGGCCGGCTGCGGGGCTGCCAGGCCCAGGGACTGGCCCCAGGGCGTGGGCTGGCTGGCAGATTCTTCGAAACTGACACGCTGGATCAGAGTGCTGGATTTCTTGGTTTTCTCACCGCCGAATGCGGCGAAGGCACCGTCGGCGGCCTGGGCCCCCGTGGCGGCACTGAGCATGGTCAACGCCAACATCAGCTGTTTGATCGCAGTCATGGTGTTACCTCTATGCGTTTGGCTGTTGCCCTTGGGTATGAATCCAGACTACGCAGGCGCCCCTGAACTCCCCCTGAACGAGCTCTGAACCTCGCCTGAACCGCAACGGGCTATCCTGTCTTGCATCAACTCGGCAAAATACCGCCCATGAATTCCGTACCCGCTTGCTGCACCCCACTCGACGCCCATTGGCCGCTGCCCGAATCCTTGCCCGGCACGGTGTTTCTCAGCACGCGCTTTGACCCCGCCTTATTAACGGCCGGCGATTTCCAGCGCAGCGCCGTCCCGCCCCCGGCCAGCATCCAGCGCTCAGTGGCCAAGCGCCAGGCCGAATTCCTGGCCGGCCGACTGTGCGCCCGCGCCGCGCTGCAACAACTCGATCACCTCAACTACATCCCCGCCATCGGTGAAGACCGCGCGCCGGTGTGGCCTGCGCATATCTGTGGCTCCATCACCCACAGCACCGGGCATGCGGCCGCGATTGTCGCGCACAAGGCGCAATGGCGTGGGCTGGGGATGGACCTGGAGACTGTGCTGAGCCTGGAGCGGGCGGAGCGATTGGCGGGAGAAATTCTTACTGCCGATGAACTGCAGCGTCTGGCCGCCTTGCCGAGGGAGCAGATTGCACAATTGGTGACATTGACGTTTTCGGCCAAGGAGAGCCTGTTCAAGGCGCTCTACCCGATTGTGCAGAAGCGCTTCTACTTTGAGCATGCCGAGGTAATGGAGTGGACTGAGGCCGGGTATATAAGGCTGCGACTGCTGACGGACTTGTCCGAGGAGTGGTGCCATGGCAAGGAATTGGCAGGGCAGTTTGCGGTAGATGATGGGCAGCTGTTGAGCCTGGTGGCTGTCGGCGCCTGATAGGGCGTTATTGCCGGCGATAGCAGTATCAGGGTTTCTCCTGATCCCTCGGCCAACTCAGGCTAAAGCACGCCCCACCCAAATTGTTGCTCTTGCCAATCAATGCCCGCCCGCCGTGCCAGTAGATAATCCGCCGTACGATCGACAACCCCAACCCGTGCCCGCCAGATGCACGGGTGCGGCTGTCGTCCAGGCGCAGGAACGGCGTGAAGATCCGCTCCCAGGCACTCTCAGGCACACCGGGACCATCATCTTCGACATCGATGCGGCAGCGCACCTGGCCCACCTGATAACTGATCAACACCTGGCCCTGGGCATGGCGCATGGCATTGCTCACCAGATTCTGCAGCGCACGGTGCAGGTAACGCGGCTCGGCGTCGACCCAGGCATCGTCCCAGTGCGCCGACGACAGGCAAATACCCCTGCTCACGTTGACTTGCGGACGCAGTGGCGATAATTCGCCTATCACCTGATCGAGCAGCGCATCGAGGTCGACCCGCTGGAAATTCAGCTCCGGCGAGCCTTGTTCCAGGCGCGCATACGTGAGCATTTCATCGACCAGGCCATCGAGGTCCTGGATATCGCTGTCCATGCCCTCCAGGTATTTACGCCGCGCCTCGGCCGTGGTGGCATCGCCGACCATTTCCAGGCCGAAACGCAAGCGCGCCACCGGCGTGCGCAGTTCGTGGGACACCGCGCGCACCAGCTCACGCTGGATCGCCAGCAACTGCTGCAAGTGCTCAGCCATGCCATTGAAGGCTGCGGCCAGGCGCCCCACCGAGTCAGCGCCACGGGCCGGCACACGTACTTCCAGGTTGCCCTTGGCGATGCGGGTGGCGGCGGCTTCCAGGCCGCGCAGCCGCCGTTCAAGCTGACGCACCAATAGATAGACGATCAAACCGATCAGGGTCAGGCCGATCAAAGCGATCAGGATCAGCCATTGCGGCGGGTAAGGGTTCATCTGATACAGCGGCCCGAGTTCCAGCACCCATGGCGTACCGACCATGCCGGCAAACACACGAATCGAGTCGCCGCCCTTGCCCAGGGCCATTACCGTGTCGCCTTCCGAGACACGGCGGCGCTGGTCTTCGTCCATGTCGGCCTGGTCGAGGGTCATCAGGTGCATGTCGAAGCCAAACCCCTTGGCTTCTTTTATATCCGCCAGACGCTGCGGCTGTTCAGCCACCGGAAAGCGCACCAGTTCGTCGGCAAGCAGGTAGATAGTCGCACGCGCCAGCTGTTCGCTGATCTGCTGCACTTCGCCCGTAAGCACCAACTGCGACTGTTCACTGACCAAGCGCAGCACCCGCGCGGCATGAGGCCCGGTCTGCTCCACCAGCACCTGGCCGCGTTGCAGGCGATTGCGCTGGCTCAAGTCCAGTTGCGCCTCGGCCAGGGGGCGCAGGTCCAAGGGAATGCCGAGCAAGCGCTCCCACACGGCCAGGGCGCGCTGGCGTTCGATGGGGCTCATGGGTTGCAGGTTGTCGCCCATCAAGGCGAAGGTGCCGTGGGCCAGGCGCTCGCGGTATTGGCCGCTACGCACCTCGTTGAGCAGGTGCAGGGCCAGCACGCCGAGCAACGCCACCAGAATCAGCGCTGCGCACATGCCGCCGTAGATGCGCAGGAAGATCGAGTTCACAGCGGCATGTCGGCGGCGGCTTCGGGGACGAACAGGTAGCCCTTGCTGCGAATGGTCTTGATCAGGCGCGGATGAATCGGATCGTCACCTATCTTGGGGCGGATACGTGAGATACGCACATCGATGGAGCGGTCCTGGCCGTCGTAGCCGATGCCGCGCAGGGCGATGAAGATTTCTTCGCGGGACAAGATCCGCCCGGCATTGGCCACCAGCAGCCATAAAAGGTCGAACTCGGCGCTGGTCAGCTCGATACTGGCATTGTTCAGCCAGGCTTCGCGCAGGGCGTTGTCCACCACCAGAGGACCGAATTGCAGGCGACGCTGGTTCTCCACGACAGCCGGTTCCGCCGGTTCGCTGCGCCGCAGCAAGGCCTGGATGCGTGCCAGCAACAGGCGCGGGCGCACAGGCTTGCACACGTAGTCGTCGGCGCCCATGTCCAGGCCCAGCACCTGGTCCATGTCATCGGTCCGCGCGGTGAGCATCAGGATCACGCCGTCATAGCGCTCGCGCACCTTGCGGCAGATGCTCAAGCCGTCTTCGCCGGGCAGCATCAGGTCGAGGATCACCAGGTCCGGCTGCTCGTCGATGATGCGCCCCGCTGCTAGGGCGCCATCGCCTTCCACGGACACCTGCAGGCCATTGCTCTCCAGATACTCACGGGTCAATTCGGCCAATCGCTGGTCGTCTTCGACTATCAATACCTGCCAGGCTTCTTGCTCCACGGGTGACCTCAATGTCTGTCATAAAAGGCGGGCATGATCTGGGTAACGGCGTAGCCCGATACGGTCGATTGTAGCCATGGGCCAACCCTCAAACACAAGCCGGGAAATCCATTCGGTGATCACGTTTTTTTGTGATAGGGTTCGCGCCCTTCGAAAATGGGCAGGTTGTTTTAAGCCCGAAACATTTAATGACAAACGGCGTAATCCAGCAGCAGTGCGGCCTACACACCCATTCAACCTTTCTTACACATTTTACCCACAGCGTTATCCACAGGTTACTGCGTTGCTAACCCCTCGAAAACGCATTATCTTGTACCTCGGCACTGGAGAAGACCCTACATGTGGGGTTTTTGAAGAAAGCGCCCAACCACACAAGTGGCAAGAAATTCAAGCGTTTTATTGCTAGCGCAGCATGGAACCAACCGATTTTCAGTAGACCAAACCGCTCACGCGGATGGCAGCTGTTTCCCATCCCCGATATGGAAAACGGTACGGGTGTTGCAGGAAGAGCCTGGCACTCGCAATCAAATATAGAACGTGGAGACAATCCCCCATGCAAACCGACACAACTCGCGAGAACCCGCAAGGCTCCGTGCCGCAGGCCGCCGATTCGAACCTGGATCTGTCCGCCACCGCACCTGGCCAATTGCGCGTGATCAAGCGTAACGGCACTGTCGTTCCTTACACCGATGACAAAATCACCGTCGCCATCACCAAAGCGTTTCTTGCAGTTGAAGGCGGCACCGCTGCTGCCTCGTCGCGCATCCACGACACCGTTGCCCGCCTGACCGAACAAGTCACCGCGACCTTCAAGCGTCGCATGCCTTCGGGCGGCACCATCCATATCGAAGAAATCCAGGACCAGGTCGAACTGGCCCTGATGCGTGCCGGCGAGCAGAAAGTTGCCCGCGACTACGTGATCTACCGCGACTCGCGCGCCAAGGAACGTGCCGTACGTTCCCCGGCCGAAGAAGCCGCCGTACAGGCTCACCCGTCGATCCGCATCACCCTGGCCGACGGTAGCTTTGCACCGCTGGACCTGGGCCGCCTGAACACCATCATCACCGAGGCCTGCGAAGGCCTGGAAGAAGTCGATGGTGACTTGATCCAGCGCGAAACCCTGAAGAACCTGTACGACGGCGTGGCCCTGACCGACGTCAACACCGCCCTGGTGATGACCGCCCGTACCCTGGTTGAACGTGAGCCGAACTACTCGTTCGTGACCGCGCGCCTGCTGATGGACACCCTGCGTGCCGAAGGCCTGGGCTTCCTGAAAGTCGCCGACAGCGCCACCCACCACGAAATGGCCGACCTGTACGCCAAGGCCCTGCCGGCCTACATCGCCAAGGGTATCGAATTCGAATTGCTGAACCCGGTCCTGGCCACCTTCGACCTGGAAAAACTCGGCAAGGCGATCAACCACGAGCGCGACCAGCAGTTCACGTACCTGGGCCTGCAGACCCTGTACGACCGTTATTTCATCCACAAGGACGGTATCCGCTTCGAACTGCCGCAAGTGTTCTTCATGCGCGTGGCCATGGGCCTGGCGATCGAAGAGAAGCAGAAAGAAGACCGTGCCATCGAGTTCTACAACCTGTTGTCGTCCTTTGACTACATGTCGTCGACCCCGACCCTGTTCAACGCCGGCACCCTGCGTCCACAGCTGTCCAGCTGCTACCTGACCACCGTGCCGGATGACCTGTCGGGCATCTACCACGCGATCCACGACAACGCCATGTTGTCCAAATTCGCTGGCGGCCTGGGTAACGACTGGACCCCGGTGCGCGCACTGGGCTCGTACATCAAGGGCACCAACGGCAAGTCCCAGGGCGTTGTTCCGTTCCTGAAAGTCGTGAACGACACCGCCGTTGCGGTCAACCAGGGCGGCAAGCGCAAAGGCGCTGTCTGTGCCTACCTGGAAACCTGGCACATGGACATCGAAGAGTTCATCGAGCTGCGTAAGAACACCGGTGATGACCGTCGTCGTACCCACGACATGAACACCGCCAACTGGATCCCTGACCTGTTCATGAAGCGTGTCTTCGATGACGGCAAGTGGACTCTGTTCTCGCCATCCGAAGTGCCGGACCTGCACGACCTGACCGGTAAAGCCTTCGAAGAGCGCTACGAGTACTACGAAGCCCTCACCGAGTACCCAGGCAAGGTCAAGCTGTTCAAGACCATCCAGGCCAAAGACCTGTGGCGCAAAATGCTGTCCATGCTGTTTGAAACTGGCCACCCATGGCTGACCTTCAAAGACCCGTGCAACCTGCGCAGCCCGCAGCAGCACGTGGGCGTGGTTCACAGCTCGAACCTGTGCACCGAGATCACCTTGAACACCAACAAGGACGAGATCGCCGTTTGCAACCTGGGCTCGATCAACCTGCCGAACCACATCGTCAACGGCAAGCTGGACACCGCCAAGCTGGAACGTACCGTCAACACCGCCGTGCGCATGCTCGATAACGTGATCGACATCAACTACTACTCGGTGCCACAGGCGCAGAACTCCAACTTCAAGCACCGTCCCGTGGGCCTGGGCATCATGGGCTTCCAGGACGCGCTGTACCTGCAGCACATTCCTTACGGTTCGGACGCGGCGGTCGAGTTCGCCGACAAGTCCATGGAAGCGGTCAGCTACTACGCGATCCAGGCTTCCTGCGACCTGGCCGACGAGCGCGGCGCCTACGAGACGTTCCAGGGTTCGCTGTGGTCCAAGGGCATCCTGCCGCTGGATTCGCAACAGATCCTGATCGAGCAACGTGGCCAGAAGTACATTGATGTTGACCTGGAAGAATCCCTGGACTGGGCGCCAGTACGTGCCCGTGTGCAGAAAGGTATTCGTAACTCCAACATCATGGCCATCGCACCGACCGCGACCATCGCCAACATCACCGGCGTATCGCAGTCGATCGAACCGACTTACCAGAACCTGTATGTGAAATCGAACCTGTCGGGCGAATTCACCGTGATCAACCCGTACCTGGTCCGCGACCTGAAAGCCCGCGGCCTGTGGGACTCGGTCATGATCAACGACCTGAAGTACTACGACGGCTCCGTGCAGCAGATCGAGCGCATCCCGCAAGAACTCAAAGAGCTCTATGCGACGGCCTTCGAAGTGGACACCAAGTGGATCGTTGACGCCGCCAGCCGTCGTCAGAAGTGGATCGACCAGGCTCAGTCGCTGAACCTGTACATCGCCGGCGCTTCGGGCAAGAAGCTCGACGTGACCTACCGCATGGCGTGGTACCGTGGCCTGAAAACCACTTACTACCTCCGTGCCCTGGCCGCGACCAGCACCGAGAAGTCGACCATCAACACCGGTAAGCTGAACGCGGTTTCCAGCGGCGGCAACCACGGTGATGATTCGGTGCTTGCAGCGCCAGCCGGCCCGGCCCCAGTGCCAAAGGCTTGCGCGATCGATGAGCCGGATTGTGAAGCTTGCCAATAAGCTGAGGCGGTCCCGGGCTTGAAAGCCCGGGATTGAAAAACCCGATAACCCCCGACTGCATGGGTTTATCGGGTTTTTTTATGCCTACAATCAGGTCAATGCATAGGCAATACCGGGTTGAGGGCGACCGCCTCGCTGCCCCCACAACTCGACTTGCCCACCAATAACGGCCATTGAGTGTTTGTTGTAACCCACCACCCCTAACTGACCGTTTGCCAACCCATTGCTCGACGTTTGGTGATAACGGCCTCTCAAACCGAGGCGATCCAGCGCTTCATGGGGCATTTCACCGTTGTTCAGGCTTTGCATCGCATGGGCAAAACTGCGCTTTGCATCATTGGGGTTGTCATCCAGTCCATTACCTTCCATCTGGGCACGCTTGGCGCTTGCCGCATAGAGAAAGTTGGCGTTGGTCAGCATTTGTGGATCATCCCCGCTAAAGCCTGCATAAGCCGCAGCCTGCTGCAACTCGCTTTTAGACAACTGAAGCTTAAAGCCGTCCTTCATGGTGACGTCATAGCCATTGCCCGTCTCGGTTACCTTGTCAAAGATATCCTGAGGGTTCTTGCCGTATTTCATCATCGCCGCTTTTATGGCCGAAACGGTCACGCAACTTCCATTGTCACCCTGGTAAAAACCACTCCAGATGTTACCGGCCCCGAACTCTGTGCTGGGCTTTTCCCCAGGTTTACCCGTATTGGTCTTGTAGTCATAAAAACCTGCCCCTTTGCTGGGCGGCACATTGGACATGGGCTCCGAACCACCAAAGTCATTTCGGTTTACCCCGCCTCCGCCGCCGCCCCCTCCACCTCGACCACCGCCACCACCGCCGCCGTTATCTATTGGCGGCGCCGGTGGAGATACATCATCTGGAAAAAGTTCTGGAAACATCCTCTTCAAAAAAGCCAGCCAATCGCTAGAAGCATCTTTCTTTAACTGCTCAATCAACTCCTTGAATTTCTCCTCGCCGAGCTTCTTGCGCATTTCATTGAGTTTGTCGCGCAAATCCTGGACAGTCTGGCTCTTATTGGTTTTCTCGGCATCCTCCAGCGCCTTGAGCAACGTTGAAATGGCCGCCGTATCTGCATCACCGCCATCGGTCTTGTCTTGGTTTTTTTTAGTCTCATGCGTATTGCTCTCGCCGCCGAAGTACACCCGATCGACTTGAGCCAACCTCTGTGCGCCCTGCATAGAATCCCCACCTTTGAGTTGATCACCGGCTCAATGGGTGAAGAAAAAGTCATCAATGGTTCCATCCTCAAGGGCACATCGAATGTAAACGCGGGCCAAAAAAAACCCCTCATCGAGGGGTTTTTTAAGCGGTATCAGATCAACAGCATCAAGTCATCTGAATGATGGTCTGCATGATGGTGCTCTGGGTGGAGATGGTCTTGGCGTTCGCCTGATAGTTGCTCTGCGCTTTGATCAGGTCCACCAGCTCGTTGGTCAGGTTGACGTTGGAGTTCTCCAGGGAGTTGGCCACGATCGAGCCCAGGGTGCCGGCTTGCGGGGTGTCATAACCTGGCTGGCCCGAAGCGAAGGTCTCTCTCCAGGTGGTTCCGCCAGCCGGCTGCAGGCCTTGTTCGTTGTTGAAGCTGGCCAGGGAGATCTGGCCGATGGCCTTGCTCTGCTGGTTGCTGAACGTTGCGAACAGTACGCCGCTGCCGTCGATTTTCAGGCCGGTGATCTGGCCGGTGGCGTAGCCATCGGTGACCGGTGGGTTACGGTAAGTGGCCGAGTTGTACTGGGTGATGTTGGCCATGTTGACGGCGATCCCGGTTGGGTTCGCATCAGCACCATTTTTCTTCCACACACCATCGGTCACGGTGCCAGGGACCCAACCGGTGATGGTCAAGGTCTTGTTGGAAACAGTACCCGTCACGACGCTGGTGAGTTTGCCGGCACCGTCAAAGCTCAATGTCGACGGTACTGGCGCCTTCACATCGGCACCGGTGCCGAAAGGAGGTGAACCGTCCGGGTTGCGGCCGTCAATCAGCGTATAGGCATTCCACTTGTTGCCGTCGGTTTTCACCAGGTATTGCACCATTGGGTGTGCATTGCCCTGGGAGTCGTACAAGGTGGTGCTGTACTGGGTGGTAAAGGTGCTGGTGTCGTTCGGGTTGAACGGCTTGGCCGCCTGGTCGATCACCGGCTCCGAAGAGTTCAGGTTACTGGTGGAGTCCACTTTGGTGGACGCCTTGGGCGGCAGGTTCGACAGGTTCAGTTGCAGGTCGGTCAGGCCGCCCTTGATGATCTTGCCATCCGCATCCGCCGCATAACCTTGCAGGCGCGAGGTGCCGGTGTTGTTGGTGATGTAGCCGTCTTTGTCGGCACGGAAGGCACCGCTACGGGTGTATTCCAGCGAACCGTCACTGCCCTTCTGCACGAAGAAGCCGCCGCCCTGGATCGCCATGTCCAGGATGCCGCCGCTACCGTTCACGTCACCTTGGGTGAACTGCTGGGATACCGCCGCCAGGTTCACACCGTTACCGATGCTGTTCTGGCCGGTGCCCAGCTTGGAGGCCGCGTAGATGTCCGCGAATTCCGCACGGGACGACTTGAAGCCAGTGGTCGCGACGTTGGCGATGTTGTTGCCAGTCACGTCCAGTTGTTTGTTGGCCGCATAGAGGCCGCTAAGGCCGATGTTAAAAGACATGTTTCTCTCCCTCTGCCGTATTTAGCCGGCTCTATGTACCGATAGTCTGAATTTGCGACAGCTTGACGCTGCCCATGCCGCCAGCCAGGTTCAACAGCATTTCGCCGCCGGTCTTGCTCAAGGTCACGCTCGTTACCGTTGCTGGCAGCGAAGTGGTCAGGGCAACGGCGTCGCCCTTGTCATTCTTGGTGGTGGCATTGAAGGTGTAGGTGCCCGCAGGAGCGACCTCGCCCTTCTCGTTCTTGCCATCCCAGATAAAGCTCTGACTGCCGACAGCCTGGGCGCCCATTTCGATGGTGCGCACCAGGTTGCCGTCTTTGTCGGTGACCTTGACGGTGACGTTGCCCGTCGCCGTTTTCACATCCACCGAACCGGTCATGCTCTTGCTGGTATCTACCATGGCCTTGTCGGTCTGGATGATGATCGAGCGGCCTACCAGCGACGATGCCTGCAGCGCTTGCGACGAGCTGAAGTTGCTGGAGATCGCATTCACCGAGTCATTCAGCGTATTGATGCCTTCCAGGCTGCTGAACTGCGCCAACTGAGCCACGAACGCGCCGTTGTCTTGCGGCGACAGAGGGTTCTGGTTCTTCAGCTGGGTTACCAACAGTTGCAGGAACGCATCCTTGCCCAGCGACTGTTTGCCGGTCGCGGCCTTGGAAGCGTCGCCCAGGCTGCTAGCGTTGTCTGTGGCGGTCTTGACCTTGGAATTGAAAAGGTCCTGGACTGGCGTGTTGTTACTCGTATCAACAATGGCCATTATTTGGCGCCCCTTATCACTGACCCAGGGTCAGGACCTTCTGCATCATGGTTTTGGCGGTGTTCATCATTTCCGCGTTGGTCTGGAACGAGCGGCTGGCGGAAATCATGTCGGCCATTTCCTCGACCACGTTGACGTTGGGGTAGTAGACATAACCCTTTTCGTTCGCGGCGGGGTGGTTGGGTTCGTAGCGGGCTTCAAGGTTGCTCTGGTCTTCGACCACACCGAGCACTTGCACGCCGGAGCCTGCTGCACCCTGGTCCTGGAACAACGAATCGCTGCCGCCCGCCTGGCCGCCCTGGAACATGGTGGCGAACACCGGGTGGCGGGCACGGTAAGTCTGGTCAATGCTCGAAGACACGGTCTCGGCGTTGGCGATGTTACTGGCGACGGTGTTCAAACGCGTGGTCTGCGCGCTCATGCCACTGCCGGCAATATTGAAAACACTGGACAGGGACATGGCTTACTCTCCACGCAGGGCTGACATCAGCCCTTTGAATTTGCTGTTAAGCAGGGTGAAGCTGGCTTGGAAGTTCACCGAGTTCTCGGCGTAGGCCGATTGCTCCAGCTGCGCGTCGACGGTGTTCTGGTCGATCGAGGGCTGCATCGGCGTGCGATACAGCAACGACTCGTCACCATTGCTCAGGCCTTGGGCTTCGATATGACGACTGTTGGTCATGTTCAAGGCGAAGGTGCCGTTCTTGGTCTTGTCCTGCTGTGCAGCGAGCACGGCGGAAAAGTCCAGGTCCCGAGCCTTGTAGTTCGGGGTGTCGGCGTTGGCAATGTTGTTGGCCAGGACTTCGGCACGCTGGGCGCGGAAGCCCAGGGCTTGTTCGTGGATACCGAGCGCTTTATCGAAGCTGATGCTCATGGTGGAAACCTTTAGGGGCTGACCTGCTTTTCGTTAACAGGGTTATAGCAAGGTGTGTGCCAGTTTGTGGGAAGCCCGTATTTAAAGGGCTTTGGGGCGGATTGCCGGGCGGCAATGCCAGAAAAGCGGCAACGGGTTTCCGCGTGGTGCCAGTAAAGCGGCAATCCGGGTTGCCGCTATTGAAAGGTTTGCCGCAAAAACAAATGTGGGAGCGGGCTTGCTCGCGAATGCAGTCTGTCAGTTGATACATGCATCGACTGACACTGCGCTTTCGCGAGCAAGCCCGCTCCCACATTTTTTTATCACGTACGACTTACTTAGCCTGGTAAATGATCCCCGGGCTGCACTGCACCATCTGGTAATGATCCGGCAGTCCGTTCAGCGCTTCGGAAGCACCCAGAAAAAGGTAGCCGCCACGCTTGAGCGTGCCATGGATGCGCAGCAGGATGTCTTTCTTCACTTCGGCCGAGAAGTAGATCAGCACGTTGCGGCAGAACACCATGTCGAACTTGCCCAGACTGGCGTAGCTGTCAAGCAGGTTGAACGAGCGGAACTCCACACGATTCTTGATCGGCGCCTTGACCGCCCAGCGCCCCGCCCCTTTCGGATCGAAGTAACGTTGCAGGCGCTCCTGCGACAAACCACGGCCCAGGGCCAGGCTGTCGTACTCGCCAGTCTTGCAGTTGTTGAGCATCGTGCCAGACAGGTCGGTGGCGACGATTTGCGCCCCGGCCTTCAACTGGCCCATGTTCGTCCGTTCGAACTCATCGATGGACATCGAAATCGAGTACGGTTCCTGCCCCGAAGAGCAAGCGGCCGACCAGATGCGCAGGCGCTGGCCGGGGCTGGCCTTGATGGCCTCCGGCAACACTTTGCTCTTGAGCACTTCAAACGGATAGGTGTCGCGAAACCACAGGGTTTCGTTGGTGGTCATGGCATCGACCACCATCTCCTTGAGCCCACTGCGCGGCTGCCCTTGGATGCGCTGGACCAGCTCACCCAACGACTTGATGCCCTGCTGTTCCATCAGTTTGTTGAGACGGCTGGATACCAGGTACTGCTTGTTTTCACCGAGCAGTATGCCACAGGCTTTTTCCAGGAAGACCCGGAACTGTTCGAAATCCAAATTACCCGTAGACAATGATACCGCCTCTTAAATCGTGTGACCGCCAGGGGAAATCCCCTAGCCGTGATCTGCTGCCTTGATCCGGTCGACTACCCGGGATGCCAGGTCATCAGGACGGAATTTGGCCAGGAAGTCATCGGCACCGACCTTCTTGACCATCGCCTGATTGAATACACCCGACAACGAAGTATGCAGGATGATATGCAATTTTTGCATGCGTGGATCGTTGCGTATCTCGGCCGTGAGGGTGTAGCCGTCCATTTCCGGCATCTCGATGTCGGAGATCATCATCAAGAATTCTTCTTCCGGCTTCTTGCCGTCGTCCACCAGCTTGCGCAGGTAATCCAGCGCCTGGCGACCGTCGTTGAGGGCCACCACTTCCACACCGACCGTCTGCAGGCAACGGGTCACCTGCTTGCGCGCTACCGAGGAATCGTCCACGGTCAGCACGCGCAGGGAAACGGCCTTGTGCGCAGTTTCGGCGTCCACCACCCCCACGGAAATCGATTCCGAGGTAGGTGCCACTTCGGCGAGGATCTTCTCCACGTCGATAATTTCCACCAACTGGTTATCCACCCGCGTCACCGCCGTGAGGTAGTGATCGCGACCGGTGCCCTTGGGCGGCGGATGGATCTCCTCCCAGTTCATGTTGACGATGCGCTCCACCGAGCGCACCAGGAAACCCTGGGTCTTGGTGTTGTACTCGGTAATGATGACGAACGGGTTCTCACGGTCCTGCAAACCCGCCGAACCCGTGGCCAGGGACAGGTCAAGAATCGGGATCGTCGCGCCACGGATATTGGCGACGCCACACACCACCGGGCTCGACTTGGGCATGATCGTCAGCTTGGGGCATTGCAGCACTTCCCGCACCTTGAACACGTTGATGCCATACAACTGCTTGCCATCCAGGCGAAAAAGCAACAACTCCAGGCGATTCTGCCCTACCAGCTGTGTGCGCTGGTTTACTGAATCCATTACTCCTGCCATGCCTTGACTCCCACGCTAAAACCTTTGGCCATACCTATAAGGGCAGTGACGCGCACCCAACTCTAAACGGCACGGCCTTTGCTATTTATTGGTCATGGATATTAAAACGACATTTTCCCGACGCCCCATCCTGACACGGTACCGCACATTGCTTTGCGCACCGCTGGCGCTGCTTGCCTTCGGCCTGGGCACCGCGGCCCGCGCAGACAACGTCACCTTGCCTGATCTACTTATCGGCGTCACCCAAGGCTTTCTTGAGTTCACTGTAGAAGATTATCTGGCAACTACCCAGACACCAGGGCGTTATGAAATCCAGGTCAACCAGTTGGACCCACGCCTGCGCATGCCCATGTGCGACAAGGAATTGACAGCCACCCTGGAAAGCCCCGCCCAGCCGATCGGCCGTGTGACGGTCAAGGTGCGCTGCGACGGCGCCTCGCCCTGGACCGTGTTCGTGCCGGCGCAGGTCAAGCTCTTCCGTGATGTGGTGGTGGTTGCCCGCCCGCTCAAACGTACCGGCATCATCGGTTTCGAGGACGTGGTACTACGCGAACGCGACATCAGCATGATCAGCCAGGGCTACCTGACCTCCCTCGACCAGGCGGTCGGGCAGAAATTGACCCGACCAGTGGTCACCGACCAGGTCATCACTTTGGTGCATCTGGAGCAGGCGGAGGTGATTCGCAAGGGCGACCAAGTGGTGATTTCCGCCAGCAGCGGTGCGCTGCAGGTAAAGATGCCGGGGGAAGCCCTGTCCAATGGCGGCATGAGCGAACAGATTCGCGTGAAGAACCTCAACTCCAACCGAGTGATCAAGGCACGGGTCACCGCACCGGGTCAGGTGGAGGTGGCTTTATAGACTACTGGTATCGGGCGCGCGCTTTTCCTACACTGTCGGTTGGATGCCGGCCTGCAGGTTTTATTGTCAATCGAGCCTAAAGTTTGTCCGGGTATGGCCGAAAACATGGCAAGCGTCCAAATACCCAGAGGTTTTTTGATCATGGTCATCGATTTCAGTCGTTTAAATAACACCCCGACCACGTCGGCCCCTACGCGAGCTACTGGCACCAAAGACAGCGTAGAAGCCAAGGCCCAGCCACTGCCCGCCAAGGCAGAACAGGCCAGCGTCAGCCAGAGCGGGGAATCCGTACACCTGAGCAATGAGGCTCAACAGTTGCAGAAGGTCACTGACTCGCTGCGCGATCAACCGGTGGTCAATAAAGCCCGTGTGGCGGAATTGAAACAGGCAATCGCCGATGGCAGCTATAAAGTCGACAGCAACCGTGTAGCCAGCAAGCTGCTTAATTTCGAAGCCGAGCGCTAGGCACAGGCCTGCGCAGGGCTTTTGGACGCTTAAACCCCAAGGCCAGCCATGCATCACGACGAAAATCTGCTTCAACTGATCATTGATGATCTAGCGCCGACGCAACAGCTGCTCGAGCTGCTCAGGGAAGAATCCCTGGCCCTCTACGGCCGGGACATGCCCCTGCTGGAAGAAATCCTGGCGCGCAAGCAGTCGCTGATTGTCCTGCTGGAACAGCACGGCAAAAAACGCAGCCAGATCCTCGTCAGCCTGGGCCTGCCCGCAGACCATGATGGCCTGACGCAGCTGGCTAGCCACTCTTCGGTTGGCGATCAACTACTGGCCCAGAGCAAAGAACTCAATCAATTGCTCACCCAGTGCCAGGAAGCCAACTTGCTCAACGGTCAGTCGATCCAGCTTCAGCAAGCCACGACCGCCAACCAGTTGCGTATACTTCACGGCGGAGAGCCTCCGGCGCTTTACAATGCCCAAGGTTCCACCTCGCGCCTGGTCAAGCCAAGCACCCGCAGCCAAGCCTGACGCCGGTTTACAGCGCACCTTTCCAAGGCGCGCCACATACTGGCAGAATGCCTGCTCTTGCGTGTAGTCGTATTTTGTCTGGAGATGGAAGAACCGTGTTCAACGCCCTTAATGCGGAAGATGCCCCGCAGCCACCCAAGGTCCTCACCACGCCTCTGGAAATCGCCAGCACCTTGCGGATGCTGCAAGACAGCCATGACCCGCTGATCATCACCTTTCATGAGCGCAGCCAGCGCTTCCAGAGCTACCTGGTCGACGTGGACCGGGACAGCAAGACCCTGGCACTGGACGAAATGATCCCGCGTGACGGTGAGCGCTTCCTCGAAAGCGGCGAGCCGTTTCGTATCGAAGGTTTTCATGAAGGCGTGCGCGTCGCATGGGAAAGCAACGGTACTTACACCATCAGTGAAAAAGACGGCCACCGCATCTACACCGGCGGCATGCCTGACGAAGTAGTCTACCACCAGCGCCGCAATGCCTTCCGCGCCGCCTTGAAACTGGCCCAACTGGTCAACATCGAACTGGGCGGCGAGAAGCTCAATGCACCGATCAGCGGCAAGCTGCTGGATATTTCCGCCACCGGCTGCAAACTGCGCTTTGAAGGGGATATCTCCGAGCGCTTGCAACTGGGCCAGGTCTACGACCGCTTTATCGCCGCCCTGCCCTTTGGCAGCATGACCACCTCGGTCGAACTGCGTTATTTGCACTTCGAAGAGAAGATCAACACCACCTTCGCCGGTGTGCGCTTCCACAACATGAGTGGCTTGGTGCAGCGCCAAGTCGAGCGTTTTGTGTATCAGCTGCAACGCGAAGCAAGGCGCTTCGACAAAGACGATGATTTTTAAAGCTTAAAGATCGCGGCAAAAAAACGGGCAGATCCTGATGGGATCTGCCCGTTTTTGCTTTCAGGGACGCGCCCGGCTCAAGTCGTGAGGGTGCTCGTCTGGTCCCACGGGTTCAGGCGGCCCTTCAAAGAGCGGCTCATCCGGCTCTGGGTTCGGACCCGTTTGCGGCTCAGCGTCCGGGACGGCGGTTTGCATTTGCTCCTGCACCACAGCCTCATCCACCCGCGGGTCGAGGCACGCCACCAGCGGCGAGCTGGACATGCTGTCTGGCATCGCGACGTGGTGCAACGGTGCGTCGTCCACCTGATGCAGGTTGGTTACAGCTTTCGGCCGGATACGCCACACCAGGATCAAAGCGCACAGGCTGAAAAACGCATACAACATCTGACTGCCAAAGAGCTTCATCACCACGCCGGCCAGCAGCGGCCCGATGCTGGCGCCTACACCGTAGGTCACCAGCAGCATCGCTGTCAGGGATACCCGACGATCGCCTTCGACGTGGTCGTTGGAAAACGCCACGGCCAGCGGGTACAGGCAAAACTGAACCAACGAACACAGGAACCCGGCGACAAACAGCACTTCCAGCGGAACCTGAGTCATGATCGCCAGAGGCAATGCCGCCACAGCCAGAGCCAAGGCAAAACAACGGATCAACAGCGCGCGATCATAACGATCAGACAACCAGCCCAACGGCCATTGCACCAACAGCCCGGCAAAAATGCAGCTACCCATGAACAAGCCGACTTGCTCGGTTGTGAGCCCTTGCTGCGACGCGTAGAGCGGCGCCAGACCGTAGAACGAGCCCACGATCAATCCCGCACCGAGCACCGTACTCAACGACTGCGGCACGCGCTTGATAAAGAAGCGTGGCTCCATCGGCGCAGGATGCAGCGGCGCCGGGTGAATCCGCCGGGTCATGGCCACCGGCACCAGGCACAGGGCGAAACACAGCGCCACCAGCATCAGCAATTCAAGGCCAAGCTGAGGGTGCATGACCAGGATCAGTTGACCGAGGACCAGGCCCAGGTAGGAAGCGATCATGTAACCGCTGAACACCACGCCACGCTGCTTGGCGTCCGCCTGCTCATTGAGCCAGCTCTCGATAACCATGTACTGGCACATCATGCCCAGGCCCACGATCATCCGCAGCACGATCCACGCCGGCAGCCAGTCGATCAAGCCATGGCCCAGCACGGCCGCACCGACAATCCCGGCGCAGGTTGCATAGGCGCGGATATGCCCGACCCGGGCAATCAGGCGGTGCCCGATCTTGCCACCCAGCACCAGGCCAAAATAGTTGGCCGCCATCAACGCACCCACCCACAGGCTGTCGACATGATCAGCCGCCAGGCGCAGGGCCAGGTAAGTACTGAGCAGGCCGGAGCCGATCAGCATCATCAAGGAGGCGAAATAAAGGGCTCGAAAAGATTTCCAGATCTGGCGCATCGGCGTTCCGAGCGGCTCCTTGCGGTGAGAGACAGGGCTATCGGCATGATAGTCCGGGGTGGCCGGGTCCGGACAGGCGGTATGCGCTGTTTCCGGGGATTATTTTGCTTAAAGGCTCAGACGCTGTCTGGCTGCTCGCGGGATACACGGATTGCGATAAATACACGACGCAAGGGGTGTGAACCCAGAACCCTGGCAAGGTTCGACCCATCTTCAGAAAACGCCCACAAAAAAGCCCCGCCAGACGGATCTGTGCGGGGCTTTGGATCTGGTGTCCCAGGGCCGGTTCGAACGGCCAACCTTCCCCTTAGGAGGGGGATGCTCTATCCAATTGAGCTACTGGGACAAATGACAGCCGATACGCTGAAGGCGCGGCGACGGACGGCGTGCATGTTAACGGCCGAGGTGAGTTTTGTCATGTCGTCCGTGGGCTTTTTGAGTGTAGGCCGATACCGACCTCATTTATCCCGCCTTGCCCCCGAAAATACAGGCCCGCGAGCCCATCGTGCAAAATGCACTCCCCCAAAAAGCCATCATTGCAAATTGCAACCTTTCAGTCGTTTAAAGTAGACTCAAGCCTTTGATTTTATTGAACTAATAGATTGGCACGACACCTGCAATACTTCTCCTACAAACCCAATAAGCCACGGCGTTAAGCGGAGAACATGACCATGAACAGTGCCCTTCTGTTAGCCCTCAACACCGTAGCCCTGGCTGCATTGCTGATGTTTCACTTTCAATCGACCGGCAGCAACGATCCTGCGCAGATCAGCCAGGCCGTGCCACATCACCTGCAGCAACGCCCGCAACTGGCGGTGATGACCCCCAATGCGCAATCGCCTGTACGCCTGACCCAAGGCACTCAGTCCGCACCCGCCTCTGGGCACTGGGTTTTCTGAGGAACCTCTGATGAACAAATTTGCCTGGCTGTTTTTATGCCTGACCGTATCGATAGGGATTCTGGGCCTGGGGACTGAATCCCAAGACGGCCAAACGACCGCATTCGTCGCCAGTGGCGTGTTCGCCAGCCTGTTGCTACTCACCTTGATCGTGGGTCGACGCATCAAATTTGACCCAGTCCTGCGCTAACCCCCCTCCCTACCTTATGTCGCCTTCCCCTCGCTAATCGGCGAATTGCCACTAGTCTTAAACTTAAGGGCAAAAGGCCACTTTGCTATAGGATGTGCGGCCTCAAACCCTGTGGTGGCATGGGCTGACGGGAAGTTCCATCGCGGATTCACGCGTTGAAAATTTTTCCAACCAGTCCGCAAAAATGCAAATGAGTGCTGGCATAAAGCCTTTAGCCAGTTCAATATTTGTCACAGAATTGACGCCAAGGAAATGTCAAATCTGAGGCATGATGCGGCCTCTTTGCAATTCAGGTTGAACTTTGGTCGTGAGCCTTGTCTTAACACTCATCTTGCGGCCAATTCCAAAAACCGCTCCCCTGAACTAACCGGTTAAATATATGCGCCCATTGAAACAGGCAATTTATTCCAGCCGTACGGCTGACAAGTTCGTCGTACGTCTGCCAGACGGAATGCGGGAACGCATTGCCGAGGTGGCTCGCAATCATCACCGCAGCATGAACTCCGAAATCATCGCGCGCCTGGAACAAAGCCTCATTCAGGAAGGTGCGCTGGGCGACGAGTTGAGCATGCGCCTGGACAGCCCCGAGCTGTCGCTGCACGAACGCGAACTGCTGCAGCGTTTTCGTCAGCTCTCCCACCGCCAGCAAAATGCTCTCGTCTCGCTTATCGCGCATGACGTTGAGGCGGCCGCAGAAGCCAATTGATCTGCAACTGAAAGCCGAAGCCAGCCATGTGCTGGCTTTTTTTTGCGTGGGATTTTTTGTAGGAGCCGGCTTGCCGGCGATCCGAGCGATGCGGTCTATCAGTTAAACCGAGGGGATGCGATCGCTGGCAAGCCGGCCCCTAAAGAGGAAGCCGGCGCGCGATGCAAGATCAAAGTAGGAAGATCGTTGCCAAACCCAGGAAGATGAAGAAGCCACCACTGTCGGTCATGGCCGTGATCATCACGCTGGCACCCATTGCCGGGTCGCGCCCAAGGCGGGCCAGGGTCATCGGGATCAATACCCCCATCAGCGCCGCCAGCAGCAGGTTGAGCGTCATAGCGGCGGTCATCACCACACCGAGCGACCAGCTGCCATACAGCAAGTAGGCCACCACACCGATCACCCCACCCCACACCAGGCCATTGATCAAACCAACCGCCAACTCTTTGCGCAGCAGACGCGACGAGTTCGCCGTACTCACCTGATCCAGCGCCATGGCGCGCACGATCATGGTAATCGTCTGGTTGCCCGAGTTACCGCCGATACCAGCCACAATCGGCATCAGCGCTGCGAGCGCCACCAGCTTCTCGATCGAGCCCTCGAACAATCCAATAACCCGCGACGCAATAAATGCGGTAATCAGGTTAATGGCCAGCCACGCCCAACGGTTATGCAGTGAGCGCCAGACCGAGGCAAAGATATCTTCCTCTTCACGCAAACCTGCCATGTTGAGGACTTCTGTCTCACTCTCTTCACGAATCAGGTCGACCATTTCATCGATGGTCAAACGGCCGATCAGCTTGCCGTTCTTGTCGACCACCGGCGCCGAGATCAAGTCATAACGCTCAAACGCCTGGGCGGCCTCGTACGCGTCTTCATCCGGGTGGAAACTCACCGTGTCGCTGGCCATCAGGTCTGCGACTTTCTTGTCTGGATCATTCACCAGCAGCCGCTTGATCGGCAAAACACCCTTGAGAATGCCTTCATAGTCGACCACGAACAGCTTGTCGGTATGGCCCGGCAACTCTTTGAGACGACGCAGGTAACGCAAGACCACTTCCAGACTAACGTCTTCGCGGATGGTGACCATCTCGAAGTCCATCAGTGCGCCGACTTGATCCTCGTCGTAGGACAGCGCGGAGCGCACACGCTCACGTTGCTGGCCATCGAGGGCTTCCATCAGCTCATGGACAACATCACGGGGCAGCTCAGGGGCCAGGTCGGCCAGTTCGTCGGCGTCCATCTCCCTGGCCGCAGCCAGGAGTTCGTGATCGTCCATGTCGGCGATCAGGGTTTCACGAACCGAGTCGGACACTTCGAGCAGGATGTCGCCGTCTCGATCAGCCTTGACCAACTGCCAGAGGGTCAGTCGATCGTCGAGCGGCAAGGCTTCGAGAATGTAGGCGACGTCGGCAGAGTGAAGGTCGTCGAGCTTGCGTTGCAACTCAACGAGGTTTTGCCGGTGAACCAGGTTTTCGACCAGATTGTTGTTCGGGCCATCCTGGCGGTGCGTGAGGTCTTCGACCACGCGCTGGCGCTGCAGCAGCTCGATGACTTGAGCCAGACGATCCTGCAGGCTTTCTTGTGTTTTCTTTACTTCTACTTCGGTCATAGGCGAACTCCACTCCCAGCAGCGGGGCACGCCGGAAGGATCAATCAGTCAATTCATGATTGGTAAAACGGGGTACTGAGCAACTACTGGGTAAGTCCATGGAGGTATTCCACAAGCCCCGGCGGGGCTGACGGGCGCAATGATACACCGCCCGGCCACTTTAAACGTCAAAAAACTGGGAAGAACAAGCGCTTGCGAGCCAAAGCTGAGTATTGGCTGCATCTATGAACTGCGACGACGCAGTGGAGGAGGAAAACACATGGGCGCGAGAGAAAAAGAAAAAGTCCTACACAATCCCCAGACGGCAAAAAGCCCGCACTAGGCGGGCTTTTTGTTTGTATGGTGCACTCGACAGGATTCGAACCTGTGACCGCTCGGTTCGTAGCCGAGTACTCTATCCAGCTGAGCTACGAGTGCAGATTGTGTTTTTAGACCAGATCACAACTGGTTGTAACCGAATCACTTGCATTGCTGCAACTGACTCTTAAATGGTGCACTCGACAGGATTCGAACCTGTGACCGCTCGGTTCGTAGCCGAGTACTCTATCCAGCTGAGCTACGAGTGCATTTGTTGCCGCGCATTATAGGCCGTTCAATCTCTATGTAAAGCTATTTTTTCGTTAATTTTCAACAACTTAGCGAAAAAACCAGATTGCAACGTACTAAGCAAATAATGGCGGAGAACGGGGGATTCGAACCCCCGACACCCTTTTGAGGTGTACTCCCTTAGCAGGGGAGCGCCTTCGGCCACTCGGCCAGCTCTCCGCAACACGGGGCGTATATTAACCACGTTCATCCCCGTTTGCAAACATAAAAAACGATAAAAATTAAAGGCTTGGTTCTTCGTCCTTCTCTTTCTTGATCCGCAGGTAGATTTCCTCGCGGTGTACCGCCACCTCTTTCGGAGCGTTAACCCCGATACGCACTTGATTGCCTTTGACGCCGAGCACGGTCACGGTGATTTCGCCATCACCGATAATCAGGCTTTCTGCGCAACGACGAGTCAGAATCAGCATACCTTTCTCCTCACGCATTTCAGTTCAGGAACAACAGTCTGCAAAAAAAAGGCCTTCGACCTACAACCCAAAGGCCATAGCCCTACCCGCCTAAGTATTGTCGAGCGCACGCAAAAGAACATGCGCTCTACAAAAAAAGGAAAGGCGCGGTAAACCGCGCCTTCCTGGCACTTCGTCACTCGCCCTGTCGGGCCGGAGCGTCCAGCTCAAAAGCGGTATGCAGTGCGCGTACAGCCAATTCCAGGTACTTCTCTTCGATGACCACCGAGACCTTGATTTCCGAGGTGGAGATCATCTGGATGTTGATGCTTTCCTTGGCCAGTGCCTCGAACATGCGGCTGGCAACGCCGGCATGGGAACGCATGCCCACACCCACGATCGACACCTTGGCAATCTTGGTATCGCCGACCACTTCACGGGCGCCAATCTCGCTTGCGGTGTTCTGCAGGATCTTCTCCGCCGCATCGTACTCGTTGCGGTGCACGGTGAAGGTGAAATCGGTGGTGTTATCGTGCGAAACGTTCTGCACGATCATGTCGACTTCGATGTTCGCGCCGCTGATAGGGCCCAGGATCTTGAAAGCCACACCCGGGGTATCCGGCACGCCACGGATAGTCAGCTTGGCTTCATCACGGTTGAAAGCGATACCGGAAATGATCGGCTGTTCCATGGATTCCTCTTCATCAATAGTAATGAGGGTGCCCGGACCCTCTTTGAAGCTGTGCAATACGCGCAGCGGAACGTTGTACTTGCCGGCGAATTCCACCGCACGGATCTGCAGCACCTTGGAACCGAGGCTGGCCATTTCCAGCATCTCTTCAAAGGTGATCTTGTCCAGGCGCTGGGCCACGGAGACAACGCGCGGATCCGTGGTGTAAACGCCATCCACATCGGTGTAGATCTGGCATTCATCGGCCTTCAGAGCCGCGGCCAGTGCCACGCCGGTAGTGTCCGAACCGCCACGCCCCAGGGTGGTGATGTTGCCGTGCTCATCCACACCCTGGAACCCTGCTACAACTACCACGCGCCCGGCTTTCAGATCCGTACGGATTTTCTGATCGTCGATCTGCAGGATCCGCGCCTTGGTATGCGCGCTGTCAGTGAGGATGCGCACCTGACTGCCAGTGTAGGACACCGCCGGCACACCGCGCTTGTTCAACGCCATGGCCAGCAAGGCGATGGTCACCTGCTCGCCGGTGGACACGATCACATCCAGCTCACGTGGCAGCGGCTGTTGATCACCACTGATTGCCTTGGCCAGGTCGATCAGGCGATTGGTCTCGCCGCTCATGGCCGACAGCACCACCACAAGGTCGTCGCCGGCATCGCGGAATTTCTTAACCTTGTCGGCCACCTGCTCGATTCTTTCAACAGAGCCGACCGAGGTGCCTCCAAATTTCTGTACGATCAAAGCCATTTCTAAGCCGCCTCAGCCCGTAAAGGGGCGCCCAATAAACAAATTCAAGCAACCGAGCGAGCCCATGACTAGACCATGGGCTCATTAACAGCGCCTTAAATGCCTGCCTCGACAAACGGCACGGTCAGGGCCAGTGCCGCGTCCAGGGCACCGGCGTCTACACCACCGCCTTGCGCCATGTCCGGACGACCACCGCCCTTCCCGCCCACTGCCGCGGCGGCTTGCTTCATCAAATCACCGGCCTTGAGTTGGCCAGTCAGGTCTTTGGTTACACCGGCAACCAGAACGACCTTTTCCTCATGGACACCGCCGAGCAGGATCACTGCGCGGCCGAGCTTGTTCTTCAACTGATCGACCAAGGCCAACAGCGCCTTGCCATCCTGACCGTCCAGGCGCACGGCCAGGACTTTCACACCCTTGACGTCCAACGCGCTGGCCGACAGATCATCGCCCGCCGCACTGGCTGCCTTGGCCTGCAACTGCTCCAGCTGTTTCTCCAGCGCACGGTTGCGCTCCAGAACGGCGGACAGCTTGTCGATCAGGTTGTCACGGCTGCCCTTGACCAGGCCCGCCGCCTCCTTGAGTTGTTCTTCAGCCGCATTGAGGTAAGCCAGCGCCGCAGCGCCGGTCACCGCTTCAATACGACGCACGCCGGACGCCACACCGCCTTCGCTGATGATTTTCAGCAGGCCGATGTCGCCGGTACGGTTGGCGTGGATACCGCCACACAGCTCCACCGAGAAGCTGCCGCCCATGCTCAGCACGCGCACTTCATCACCGTACTTCTCGCCAAACAGCGCCATGGCGCCTTTCTTTTTAGCGGTTTCGATATCGGTTTCTTCGGTTTCCACCGCTGTATTCTTGCGAATCTCGGCGTTGACGATGTCTTCCAGGGCCTTGATCTGCTCCGGCTTGATCGCTTCAAAGTGGCTGAAGTCGAAGCGCAGGCGCTGACTGTCGACCAACGAACCCTTCTGCTGAACGTGATCACCCAGTACCTGACGCAACGCGGCGTGCAGCAGGTGAGTGGCGGAGTGATTCAAAGCGGTTGCATGCCGTACGTCGGCATCGACCTGGGTGTCTACCGGCGCACCGACCGTCAGGTTGCCCAGCACCAGCACACCGTGATGCAGGAACGCGCCGCCGGTCTTGGTGGTGTCGCGCACCTCAAAACGACCGGAGGTCGAGCTGAGGAAACCACAGTCACCAATCTGGCCGCCGGACTCGGCGTAGAACGGCGTCTGGTCCAGGACCACAACGGCCTCATCGCCTTCGTTCAACACGTCGACCGATTTACCGTCTTTATAGATAGCAACAATTTTGGCCGAGCCAACGGTCGCCTGGTAACCAATGAACTCGGTAGGCACATCAACCTTGACCAGGGTGTTGTAGTCCAGGCCAAAGGAGCTGGCGGAGCGAGCGCGCACGCGCTGGGCTTCCATCTCACGCTCAAAACCGGCCTCATCGACGGTCAGCTCGCGCTCACGGGCAATGTCGGCGGTCAGGTCCATCGGGAATCCGTAGGTGTCGTAAAGCTTGAACACCACGTCGCCCGGCACCACGGTGCCTTTGAGCCCGGCCAGGTCCTGCTCCAGGATCTTCAGGCCGTGTTCCAGGGTCTTGGAGAACTGCTCTTCTTCAGCCTTGAGCACGCGCTCGATGTTGTCTTGCTGCTGCTTGAGTTCCGGGAAGGCTTCGCCCATCTCGGCAACCAGCGCGGCGACGATTTTGTAGAAGAAGCTGCCGGTGGCGCCCAGCTTGTTGCCGTGACGGCAGGCGCGACGGATGATGCGACGCAGCACATAACCACGGCCTTCGTTCGACGGCAGCACGCCATCGGCGATCAGGAAACCGCAGGAACGGATGTGGTCCGACACTACTTTGAGCGACGACTGGTTTTCGTTGGCGCAGCCAATCGCGGCAGCCGAGGCGCTCAGCAGGTTGGTGAACAGGTCGATTTCGTAGTTGGAGTGAACGTGCTGCATCACCGCACTGATCCGCTCCAGGCCCATGCCGGTGTCTACCGACGGCGCCGGCAGCGGATGCAACACGCCATCGGCGGTGCGGTTGAACTGCATGAACACGTTGTTCCAGATCTCGATGTAACGGTCGCCATCTTCTTCCGGCGAGCCCGGCGGGCCGCCCCAGATGTCGGCGCCGTGATCGTAGAAGATTTCGGTGCAAGGGCCGCACGGGCCGGTATCGCCCATGGTCCAGAAGTTGTCGGAGGCGTACGGCGCGCCCTTGTTGTCGCCGATGCGGATCATGCGCTCCACCGGCACACCGATTTCATTGGTCCAGATGTCATACGCTTCGTCGTCGGTCGCGTAGACGGTGACCCAGAGTTTTTCCTTCGGCAGCTTCAGCACGCCGGTCAGGAAGGTCCAGGCAAAGGTGATCGCGTCTTTCTTGAAATAGTCGCCGAAGCTGAAGTTGCCGAGCATTTCGAAGAAGGTGTGGTGGCGCGCGGTGTAACCGACGTTTTCCAGGTCACTGTTCTTGCCGCCGGCGCGTACGCACTTCTGGCTGCTGGTGGCGCGGGTGTAGGCGCGCTTCTCCTGGCCCAGGAAGCAGTCCTTGAACTGGTTCATCCCCGCGTTAGTGAACAGCAGGGTGGGGTCATTGCCTGGGATCAAGGAGCTGGAGGCTACACGGGTGTGGCCTTGCTCTTCGAAGAAGCGAAGGAAGGCTTCACGGATTTCTGCGCTTTTCATTAGGTTCTTCCACGGAGGCTGCGGCCAAAGGCCAGTGCGCAACATCATCAGACGGAGCGACGGCAAAGGGCCGCATTATATCGGCCCTTTGCCGGTGGTACAGCGTGTTTATACGATTGAAACGTTCAATTAGACGGTCTGCACGGTCATTTCCGCGAAAATTCGACGAATGTCTGCGCGACCTGCTCGATCTGCGCCCGGCTGACATCCAAATGCGTGACCATGCGCAGACGCGGGGCGGCGCTCAACGTGATCCCGCGTTCGGCGGCAAACGCCTTCAAGGCTTGAGCCTGGCCACCGATCTGCACGTAGACCATGTTGGTCTGCACGGGCTCCACCTCATAACCGGCCTGGCGCAACGCATCGCCCAGCCATTGGGCATTGGCGTGGTCATCAGCCAGGCGCTGCACCTGGTGATCCAGGACATACAGCCCCGCCGCCGCCAGTGAGCCGGCCTGGCGCATGCCGCCGCCAACCATCTTGCGCAGGCGCCGAGCCTTGGCGATCAACGCCGTAGAACCGCACAGCACCGAGCCAATCGGCGCGCCAAGGCCTTTGGACAGGCACACCGACACCGAATCGAAATGCTGGGCAATCTCGCGCGCATCCACGCCGAGCTTGACCGCTGCGTTGTAGAGCCGCGCGCCATCCAGATGCAGGGCCAGGTCATGTTCACGGGTGAATGCCCGTGCCTTTGCCAGGTAATCCAGCGGCAATACCTTGCCTTGCATGGTGTTTTCCAGCGCCAGCAAACGGGTGCGGGCAAAGTGGAAGTCGTCGGGCTTGATCGCCGCCAGCACCTGGTCCAGGTCCAGGGAACCATCGGCCTGCACTTCGAGGGGTTGCGGCTGGATCGAACCGAGCACCGCCGCGCCACCGCCTTCGTATTTGTAGGTATGGGCCTGCTGGCCGACGATGTATTCCTCGCCGCGTTCACAGTGGGCCATCAACGCCAACAGGTTGCTCATGGTGCCGGTCGGCACGAACAACGCGGCGGCAAAACCCAGGCGCTTGGCCAGTTCGGCTTCGAGGCGATTGACGCTGGGGTCCTCGCCATACACGTCATCGCCGCTGACCGCAGCGGCCATCGCGTCCCGCATGCCGGGGGTGGGTTGGGTCACGGTGTCGCTGCGCAGGTCGATCACAGACATGAAACAAGCCTCTGAAGGGTTGAGTAAGTTCCTTTTGTGAGTGATTACTGCGGGCAACGCCACGGAATATCAAGCCCCCAATGCATTCAATCGAATACCAACCAAACAAAGCGATATAGCTTATCGATACAGCGGTCGTGCAGTTTTCGAAAAAGCGTGTTAAAAACTCTCCGCCGCCAGGGTTCTGGTGGCAACGTTCTCAGGGCGGGGTGCAATTCCCCACCGGCGGTAATTACACGCAATGTGTATAGCCCGCGAGCGCTTGGCGCCTCGAACTGCTCCGGCAGGACGGCGACAAGGTCAGCAGACCCGGTGTGATCCCGGGGCCGACGGTCATAGTCCGGATGAAGAGAGAACGGGATTGGCACCTAAGGGCCGCGCACGAATTGTGCTTGCGTACCCTTAAATCCCATTCGATTCATAACGCCCTGTTTTTTTCTTAAACAGGAGTCAGAACATGCAACCCACCGCAATCGACAGCAAAAGCAAAAACCACCACGGCGAGCGCGTCGCGTTTATCCAGGCCTGCTGGCACAAGGATATTGTCGACCAATCGCGCAAAGGTTTCCTCGCCGAAATGATCGCCCAGGGCTACCAGGAATCGGACATCGATTTCTTCGAAGTCGGCGGCGCCTTTGAAATGCCCTTGCACGCCAAGCTGCTGGCCAAGACCGGCCGTTACGCCGGTATCGTTGCCGCCGCGCTGGTGGTGGACGGTGGCATCTATCGCCACGAATTCGTCGCCCAATCGGTGGTCAGCGGCCTGATGCAGGTGCAGCTGGAAACCGAAGTGCCGGTGTTCTCGGTGTCCCTGACCCCGCATCACTTCCACGCCGGCAGCGAACACCAGACCTTCTTCTACGAGCACTTCGTACACAAAGGCCAGGAAGCTGCGCGCACCTGCGCCGACACCTTGCATAAAGTGCGGGCGATCCGCCGCAGTGAGCAAAAACTGGCGGTCTGACACAGACTGAGCCCATAAAAAACGCCCCGACAAGCTCGCTTGCCGGGGCGTTTTTTATGGGGGCGCTGCTGCATGATAACGACCCAAGCACCGAACCCACTACGACCAACCCCGAACCTTTCAGCGAGAACGGTTTGCGCAAAGCGTTGGGGCTGCCGCCGCGTACTGCATCCAGGTCGACACAGATAAGTGCTTAAACCAGTGCTGCGTCGGTGGTGGGCACAATCAGAATCCCGGCCCGCAAGCCATTCTTCACCTTCGGGTTAGGGAAGATGATGCGCGCACCCTCCTCCTCGATCACCCAGCGGGTCTTGGCCACATCTTCGGCCAGCAGGTAGCCCTGCGCTAACGGCGAGAAGTTCTCCACGTCAGCGGGCAAGTGCATCAGGAAGGCATCGCTGTGTTTGATGACTTCGCGCGATACGGCAAACAATTGCAGGCCGTCCAGGCTCTCGGTTTCCGGCTCGGTGCCTTCGATGATCTGCTTCAGGCGGGTTTCCAGGCGAGATACGTCCACACCCTGGTTCTGCCCGAACGGCCGCGCCTTGCCCAGCTCCAGGGTGAAAGCCTCGGCGTCGAGTTGCTCGTAGGTAAACGCGGTGAAGGTGATCGAGGTTTTGTTCTGCAACAGCACCGCTTGCATGCCGGCAGCGTTCAGGCGTGCCAGTTCATGGCGCGAATGCTGACGGCCTTCCTTCCACGGGTACAAAGCGAACTGCTCGATCTTCGAGCCACGAATAGCCGTGTGCAGGTCGTAATGCAGGCGCGAGCGGCCAGGCTGGCTGAAGAAGCTGCGGGCCAGTTGCTCAAGCTCGGCGGCGCGCATGGCCTCCGGGCCGATATTTTTTTCGTGACGGCCGTTGAACAGCCGGTTGACGTCCAGTTCCAGGTAACGCTCGCCGCGGCGCATGGCCTCGGGGTTGCCGAACAGGAACAGAATACGGGTGCGGGGTTTGATCTCCCCACGGGCGATGCCATGCAACAGGCGGTCGAGCAATTCGATCGGCGCGGTTTCGTTGCCATGGATGCCGGACGACAGCAGCAGGTCGCCGCCGCTGTCCTTCGCTTCAGGTGGGCGCACTTCAAGCGCGCCCTCGCTGAGCCAGCGCATCTGCACGCCGTCGACAGTCAGTTGAATTTTTTGCGCCGGTTCACGACCGGCGAGGGTCAGTTCAAGCAGTTTGCCGAGGGCGAGCATACGCAGCTTCCTTAGTGGTTGCAGCCTGGGCCGTGGACGTGATCGTCGTCATCACCTTCAACGTCGGCCGGTTCCATTTCCAGTTGCAGGCTCATCAGGTTGGTGGCCAGTGGGCGCATCAGCAGATTGGCGTATTCGGCATCGCCTTCTTCCACGTCAACGCCGATCAGCAGTTGGCCACGGCCGTCGTGCTGGATCCAGATTTCCTTGCCCTGCCAGACCACGGCGACGCGGGTGCAGGAAGTTTCCAGCTGGGTGCCGTCGGTGTCTTCAAGAATCAGTTTCAGGGTGTCGGTGGTCATAAATAGCTCTCAGCCATGCGGCGTTTAATTGATCTGGAAAGGATAAACCGAGCCCAGTTTAAGGATTTGCGTCAGTTCATCCAGTGCCGTCCGGCATTCAAGCAGCAACTGCGGGTCAGCCAGGTCGCTTTCGCGCAAGCTGTCGCGGTAGTGCCTGCCTACCCACTGGGTCAGTGTTTCGTACAACGGCGCGGTCATGATAACGCCTGGATTCACCGCCGCCAGTTCCGTTTCGTTCAACGCCACACGTAAACGCAGGCACGCCGGGCCACCGCCGTTCTGCATACTTTGCTTGAGGTCGAACACCTTCACTTCGCGGATCAGCCCACCGGCAGCGGTCAGGCCTTGCAGGTACTGCCAGACGCGCTCATTGGCACGGCACTCTTCCGGCACGATCAGCAGCATCGAGCCGTCAGCGCGGCTCAGCAACTGGCTGTTGAACAGGTAGGAACGTACCGCGTCTTCGACACTGACTTGCGCGCGCGGCACGCAGACGGACTGGAAGTGACCGCCCAACTTACCCAGTTTGCCGTGCAGTTCCGCGAGCATCTGTTCGGTATTGAGGAAGGCATCTTCGTGATAGAACAGCACTTCGCCGTTGCCGACCGCGATCACGTCGTTGTGGAACACGCCCGCATCGATCACTGCCGGGTTCTGCTGGGCGTAGACCACGCCGTCATCCTTCAAGCCGTGTAGCCGTGCGACCGCCTGGGACGCTTCCAGGGTCTGGCGCGCCGGATATTTCTGCGGCGCCGGGTAACGGGGATCGAACGCGCTGCGACCAAACACGAAAAATTCGACGCCCGCCTCGCCATATTCACGGCAGAAGCGCGTGTGGTTGGCCGCGCCTTCATCACCGAACTGCGCCACGGCCGGCAAGGCGGCGTGGTGGGCGAAGTGTTTATCATCGGCAAACATCGCGCCCAACACACGGCTGGTGGTCGGGTGTTCGATGCTGCGGTGGTATTTGCAGTTGAGGTTGGCGGCGGTGAAATGCACGCGGCCGTCAAAGGTGTCGGCACTTGGGCTGACGGTGGCGGCGTTGGCCACCCACATGCTCGACGCGGAGCAGCTCGCGACCAGCAACGGCATCGCATCCTTGGCCGCTTGCTGGATCACTTGGGCGTCGGTGCCGCTGAAACCCAGGTTGCGCAAGGCGGCCACATCAGGACGTTCCTGGGGCGCCAATACACCTTGTACAAAGCCCATGTCCATCAGGGCTTTCATTTTCTGCAGGCCCTGCAACGCCGCTTCCTTGGGGTTGGAATGCTGCTGGCTGTTGCTCTGGGACGCGACGTTGCCGAAGGACAAACCGCCGTAGTTATGGGTCGGCCCCACTAGACCGTCAAAATTGACTTCATAGGATTTCATCGGCGAGGCTCCACGAACATCTGTATTTTTATAGGCATCAAATTACTTGAACACACCACCGACCTAATGTGGGAGCGGGCTTGCTGTGGTGAGGGGGCTTGCCCCCCGACGGGTACACCGCCGAATTCTGGGGCTGCTTCGCAGCCCAGCGCGGGGCAAGCCCGCTCACCACAAAGCCGGTTCCTGCATTAGATCAGCGTAATGCCGGGGGTTAGCGTTGCTGGCACCACCAAGGTTGGGGTTTCCAGCGAGGCCACCGGGTACGCGCAATAATCCGCCGCGTAATACGCACTGGCGCGATGGTTGCCCGACGCACCTACCCCACCAAACGGCGCGGTACTGGCGGCGCCGGTCAGCTGTTTGTTCCAATTGACGATGCCCGCGCGGCTTTCCAGCCAGAACTGCTGGTAGCGCGCTTCGGAGTCCGACAACAGACCAGCGGCCAAACCGTATTGGGTGTTGTTGGCCTCGGCAATCGCCGCTTCAAAATCAGCGTAGCGGATCACCTGTAACAGTGGGCCGAACAGTTCCTCGTCTTCACGCTCGGTCACGCCGGTCACGTCGATGATGCCGGGGGTCAGCAAGGCGGCCTGGTCCTGAGGCTGAGTCATTTCCAGCAACGCCACAGCGCCATTGGCGAGCATCAGTTCCTGGGCGTCCATCAACGCTTTGGCGGCGGCGAGGGAGATTACCGAGCCCATGAACGGCGCGGGTTGCTGATCAAACGCGCCCACCTCAATGGTCGAGCTGACCGCCACCAGGCGCGCCAGCAACGCGTCGCCCCAAGCACCTTGCGGCACCAGCAGGCGGCGCGCACAGGTGCAGCGCTGGCCGGCGGAGATAAATGCCGACTGGATGATGGTGTAGACCGCTGCATCCACATCGGCCACTTCGTCGACCACCAACGGGTTGTTGCCGCCCATTTCCAGGGCGAGGATCTTGTCCGGGCGCCCGGAGAATTGCTGGTGCAGATGATTGCCGGTACGGCTGGAGCCGGTGAAGAACAACCCATCGATACCGGGGTTGGCCGCCAACGCGATGCCGGTTTCCCGCGCGCCTTGCAGCAGGTTCAACACACCCGCCGGCAACCCGGCTTCGATCCAGCATTGCACGGTCAGCTCGGCAACCTTGGGGGTCAGTTCGCTCGGTTTGAACAGCACGGTGTTACCCGCCAGCAACGCCGGCACGATATGCCCGTTCGGCAAGTGGCCAGGGAAGTTGTACGGGCCAAACACCGCCACCACACCGTGGGGCTTGTGGCGCAACACGGCGGTGGCGTCGCCCAGCGGGCCGCTCTTCTCTCCGGTGCGCTCGCGGTAGCTTTGCACCGAGATCGCGATCTTGTTGGCCATGCTGGTCACTTCGGTGGCCGACTCCCACAGCGGCTTGCCAGTTTCCTCACCGATGCAACGGGCGATTTCGTCGGCACGGCTTTTCAGGGTGGCGGCGAAGGTTTCCAGCACGCTGATGCGTTCTTCCAGCGGGCGCTTGGCCCAGGCTGGGAACGCCTGGCGCGCGGCCTGCACGGCGGACTCGACCTGCTCGGCCGTGGCGCCATTACCGGCCCACAGCACCTGCTGGGTCACCGGGTTGCGCGATTCAAACAGTTCACCCTGGCCAGCCAACCAGCTACCTGCGATATACAACGAATTCATTATTTCGACTCCCGAGCAGCGGACAACGGTACGGCACGCACTTGATCACCCACCACCAGTTGCAGGCGCTTGGCGGTCTGCGGATCGACCACCAGCGTGCCCGCCGCCAGACGAGCCGGGGCGGCGGTGATGCGGCATTCTTCGCGCTTGCGGTTATGGATCAGGAACGGCGTGGCATCGTCCCCCGGCGTACCAATCGCCAGCACCAGCGACTGGCTGTCGCGCACAGCACGGATCTTGGTGGTTTCACATTCCACCGCAGGGCCGGCATCGAAGATGTCGACATAGCCTTGGTAGCTGAAGCCTTCGCTCTTGAGCATGCTCAGCGCCGGCTCGGTGTCCGGGTGGACCTTGCCGATCACGTTGCGCGCATCCTCGGACAGGAAGCAGCTGTACAGCGGAAACTTCGGCATCAGCTCGGCGATAAAAGCCTTGTTGCCCACGCCGGTGAGGTAGTCAGCCTGGCTGAATTCCATCTTGAAGAAGTGGCGGCCCAGGCTTTCCCAGAACGGCGAACGGCCGGCGTCGTTGGACACGCCGCGCATCTCGGCGATGATCTTGTTGCCAAACAACTGCGGGAATTCGGCGATAAACAACATGCGCGCCTTGGCCAGCATGCGGCCGTTAAGGCCGGTGCGGTAATCGGCGTGCAGGAACAACGAGCACAGCTCGGAGTTACCGGTGAGGTCGTTGGCCAGGAACAGCGTCGGGATCTCGCGGTAGATGTTCAGCTCCTGGGAGGCACTGACCGTCAGGCCAACCCGGAAGTTGTACCAAGGCTCGCGCAGGCCAACGGCGCCGGCAATGGCGGAAATGCCCACCACACGGCCTTCGTCGTTTTCCAGCACGAACAGGTAGTCGGCATCGCCACGCCCGGCTTCGCCGCGAAAGGTTTTCTCGGCCCAGCCCACGCGGTGGGTCAGGCGCTCTTCGTTGGCCGGCAAGGTGGTGAGGCCGGTGCCGGTGCTGCGCGCCAGATCAATCAGGGCCGGTAAATCGCTGCTGCGTACGGGACGAACGATCATGCTATCTCCTCGAACGGGCCGCTGTTGTCAGCCACCCGCGAAACTCTCTTTTTAAACCGCTACCAGGCGCACGCTCGCGCCTTCACCAACACCCAGGGCTTCGGCCGCTGCAAGGTCCAACGTCACCGGTTTACCCGGCGCATAGTCCAGCTCCAGCATCACCGCGCGGTAATCCTGCAACTGCGCGTTGCTCACCAGGTACTGGCGACCGACACCCTTGACCATCTCACCGATCTTCACCGGCACCACGCGGCTCTGGGCGATCGAGCGAATGCCCGACACCCGTGCGTGCAGCGTCGGGCCACCGTCGAAGATGTCGATGTAATGGTCGGTCTCGAAGCCTTCGCGCATGAGGATGTCGAAGGTGATCTGTGCACGCGGGTGCACCTGGCCCATGGCTTCCTGGGCTTCGTCCGGCAGCAGCGGCACGTAGATCGGATAGTGCGGCATCAGCTCGGCGAGGAAGGTACGGCTTTTCAGCCCGCACAAGCGCTCGGCGGCGGCGTAGTTGAGGTCGAAGAAGTTGCGCCCGATGGCGTCCCAGAACGGCGAGTCGCCGTTCTCATCGCTGTAGCCGACGATCTCGGTCACCACCGAGTCGGCAAAGCGCTCGGGGTGGCTGGCGACAAACAGCAGGCGGCCACGGGAGTTGAGTTCCGACCACGGCGAACCGACCAGCTCGGGCACCACATAAAAACTGGTGAGCAGGCTGTTGCCGGTGAGGTCGTGGCACTGGGAAAGCACATGGATCTTGTTGTGGATCTTCAGCTCGCGGGAGGCGTGCACGAAGGTCTCGTTACGGAAACTGTAGAAAGGTTCCGAGTAGCCCGCCGACGCGACAATGGCCGAGCAACCGGCGAGCTTGCCGGTCTCGGTGTCTTCAAGCACGAAGAAATAACTCTCTTCGCCGTTGAAACTGACCTCGGCCGCGAAGGACGCTTCGCTGGCGGCGATCTTGTCGCTCAGGCGTTCCACATCGTCCGGCAAGGAGGTGACACCAATCGGGCTGTCCGCAGCCAGACGCTGTACCTCGCCCAGATCAGCCATTTGCGCGGGGCGCATCACCAGCATGGTGTCACTCCTTAACTCGAAAAACTCACAGAGGGAAAAATGCCGGACAGGAGAACTGCTCACACCGCTCTCACGGTGTAAACAAATCTATGTGGGAGCCGGGCTTGCCCGCGATTACGGCGTGTCAGTCAGCACAGATGTTGCCTGTACCACCGTCTTCGCAGGCAAGCCAGCTCCCACATTTGATCCAGTCCGGCCTTTGGAATTTGTGTTCGGCGCCCGATTGTTCGGACGCCGAGCGGTCCATCAAGCTTGCGTCAGCGCTTTAACTGCACGCTCAAAACGGTCCAGGCCTTCCTTGATATCCGCCTCTTCCACCACCAGGCTCGGGGCAAAACGCACCACGTCCGGACCGGCTTGCAGGATCATCAGGTTTTCTTTCTCGGCCGCGTTGAACACGTCCTTGGCCTTGCCTTTGAACGCATCGCTCAGCACGCAACCAATCAACAGGCCCATGCCGCGTACTTCGGTGAAGATGCCGTACTGTTTGCCAATCTGTTCCAGGCGTGCCTTGAACAGGTCGTGCTTGGCGTTGACGCCGGCCAGCACCTCTGGGGTGTTAATCACGTCGATCACCGCCTCGGCCACCGCGCACGCCAGCGGGTTGCCGCCGTAGGTGGTGCCGTGAGTGCCGACGACCAGGTGCTTGGCCAGCGCTTCAGTGGTGAGCATCGCCGCGATCGGGAAACCGCCGCCCAGGCTCTTGGCGCTGGTAAGGATGTCCGGGGTCACGCCGTAATGCTGGTAAGCGAACAGATGGCCGCTGCGGCCCATGCCGGTCTGCACTTCGTCGAACACCAGCAGCGCGTTGTTCGCGTCGCACAGCTCGCGGGCGCCTTGCAGGTAAGCCAGCTCAGCCGGCAGTACGCCGCCTTCGCCCTGGATCGGCTCCAGTACCACAGCGCAAGTCTTGTCCGACACGGCGGCTTTCAGCGCGGCCAGGTCGTTATAAGGCACGTGCGTGATACCGGTGATTTTAGGACCGAAACCATCGGAGTACTTGGACTGGCCACCGACGTTGACGGTGAACAGGGTACGACCGTGGAAGCTGTTCAGCGCGGCGATGATCTCGTATTTCTCGCTGCCGAAACGGTCGAACGCAACGCGACGGGCCAGTTTGAATGCGGCCTCGTTGGCCTCGGCGCCGGAGTTGCAGAAGAACACGCGCTCGGCAAAGGTGGCGTCGATCAGCTTGTGGGCCAGGCGCAGGGCCGGCTCATTGGTGAAAACGTTGGAGACGTGCCACAGCTTGTTGGCCTGTTCGGTCAGTGCACCGACCAGCGCCGGGTGGGCGTGGCCCAATACGTTGACCGCGATGCCGCCGGCAAAGTCGACCAGCTCGCGACCCGCCTGGTCCCACACGCGCGAACCTTCGCCACGTACAGGAATGAATGCGGCCGGTGCGTAGTTAGGCACCATGACCTGGTCGAAATCGGCACGTTGCACCGGGGCTTGCTCAACGGACATCGGAGTCTCCTGAAGAGGAACGCCTGCCTGGAACTGGCGGGCGATGCAGGGATTGTAAGGACAGTTTTCAGCGCGGCCTTGCCGCCAAGCGACAACTTCTTATAGCGCCAACCCGCGATTTTGGCGGGTTTACGCCAATGCGACAAATAGCGTCGCAATGGCGCAGTTTAAACACTGTGGTGTCGCAGCGGCAGGTGTTCAGCAAGATAGATGCAACGCAAGGGGTGGTCGGCTATCTATCTACCTCCGGTCGGTCGGAAGAAATTGGTCTGCTCTCACGCCTATTCATCACACAAAGGCGTTCTCTCGTGACCCCACCGACTCCTTCCATCCCGCTCCCGGACCTGTCGACTTATCGCGACTTGCATCTGGAGATCCTCACGCAGGCGGTTCCCGACTGGCTGCCCAAGCTCTCTCCTGACAAGCGCGCAGCGTTTCGCACGGTAAAGCCAGACTTTGCGCAGTGGTACAAAACGGCCTCCCCGGAAGATCATGACCGTCTCAAAAACCGCATGAATACCGCCTGGGAGGCACAACTGCGGCTCGACCAGACCCTGGCCGAGATGAAGTCGGCGCAAGACTTCGGCGCGCCGCTGCTACAACAGTTACTCAAGCAACGCTTCGGTATCGAAACTGACGTCAAAACCACTTACCTGCGGCTCTACATTCCCCAAACGATACCTTGGTTCCCCGTTCGATCAGGCGGCGCAAGAACCTGGACGGTGTCATTGATCGACGCTGCCCTGCACAACTTTGAAGACGGCGAGGCATTTGAAGCGCAATCGGCGTTCATCACCCAACCCACCAGCACCGGACAATTCGACAGGCTGCCCGCGCTCCACACGCGAATCACCGTGGCGCAATTCACTGCCTTGTGCCGGGAACTGGACATCGGCGCCAAGTACCAGCGCTATCTTGAACAATTCTTTGATTTCAAAAACCCAGTGGCCATGGCGAGCCTAAAATTGAAGGTCAGGCAAAGCCAGGCAGCGAACTTGCACGTCGCGCTGCAAATGGCTTGGATGAAAGACGATCTGCACGATGATCAGTCATTCATACTCTTGCAACGCCTGATCAACAGCGACGGCAGCCTGAGTACCTGCCTACCGCTGCGGTGTTACAACCTGAGCATCATGTCCACCCCACTCACCGGCATCGTGCTGTTTGCCGAGAACATTGGCAGCCGTCGCCCGGTAGGCGTTATCGCCTATATCCCGGACGACCCTTACGCGCCGCTCAAGCATTACCCCACACTCGTCGACTTCATGACCGCACTGGGCAACAACCTGCGCACCGCTGAGTATCAACAGTTCTTCAGCCGCTTCGTCAATCACGAAGACCGCGGCCTCTTCTTTGCCGACCTCAACCGCAGGCTGTCCAAGGTCACTTGGCACGAGCACACACGTGACGATCCACTGCCCTCCTGGCGCGAGACCCCCATCGATAAGCCACACCTGACGTTCAGCGCCTCCAGCATCAGCGGCAACCTGTTCGAGCATCTGTTTCAGACAAAATTCAGCAAGGTGTTCAACGATGCCCGCATTATCGCGGTGTCCACCGCCAGCGTCGATCAGCGAGTACGCTGGGAGCGCTGGGACATCGTGCAGAAAGTGGCCGCGGCCATCCTGCAAATCGCAGCGCTGATTGTCGCTCCATTTGTCCCCCCCGTGGGCCTGTTGATGCTCGGCTACGCCGCCTATCAAATGCTTGATGACGCCTTTGAATGGATCATCGACCTGGCTGTGGGCGACGCGACCGTAGCTTGGGGGCATTTTCTGTCATTCGTGGAGCAAGGATTAGAATTGGGCCTGTTCATCGCGGGCGCGCCACTGGCCGCTGGCGCCTTGCGTGCTGCGCTGCCTGCCGAAGTCATCACGTTTTTCAATGGTCTCAAGCCCGTCACGTTACCCAACGGCAAGGCACGACTCTGGAAGCCAGACCTTGCACCCTACGCCCACGCTATCAAACTGGCCGACCACGCCTATCCAAACGCCGAGGGCCTGCACGCCCACAACGGTAAAAATATCCTGCTGCTCCCGGACAAACTGTTTGTTGTACAGAAGGACCCTGTCACCCAGCAGCCTTACCTTCAACACCCCACCAGGGCCAACGCTTACCGCCCGCCCCTGCTGACCAACGGCAAAGGTACTTGGGTGAGCGAACTGGACACCCCCCTGAGCTGGGACAGCGCCACCCTCATGAAACGCCAAGGCCCTAAAACAGCCGGGCTCAGCGATGAACAATTGGTCACCGCTCGGCGCATCAGCGCCACGGACGACGGCGCGTTGCGCAAGATGTACATCAACCGGCACCAGCCACCCCCCTTGCTGACCGATACCATTGACCGCTTCCAGATCGACCAGACGCTGCAGGACTTCATTGATCAAATGAACAGCGATGATCCCGCGGTTTTCAAGCGGGCCGATGCGCAGTCCCAACTGCACCTGCTGGCCAACCTGGACCTTTGGCCAAAAGCCAAGACCCTGCGGTTTGTAGATGCCGAAGGCAGAACCGCCTGGGAGTTGCCCGGCGAAACAAACGCCAGCGTGGTGCAAATACTCGAAGCCCAGTTGAAAAACGGTGACTTACTGAAAACCCTGCTGGAAGCGCTGGATGAACCCCAACGCAAAACCTTGCTGGGAGAAGCATTCGGCGACCCGCCAACCTCCCTGGACAATCGCGCGCTTAAACTCAGGAAAAAACTGGCCGGACTGGCTCAATCGCATCGCGCTGAATTGTTCAACACCCGCTACCAAAAGCTGGATCGCCCTGTCACCCCTCGCCAACAGGCCATGGTCGACAACACACCCGGATTGCCGCTCACCGCAGCCGACGCCCTGCTGGACACCGCCAACAGCCAGGAACTCAAGGCCATTGACGAAGGAACAGTCCCCGCGCGCTTGACCGAGCTGGCCCAAGCGTTGCGAGACGAAGCCAGGGTGAACCATGCCTACGACGGTTTATACCTCGACTCGACGGACACCCTCGACACCCACCGACTGGCCTTGCACTCCCTGGAGCAATTGCCCGGCTGGGCAGGAAAAAAGGTGCGCATTGAGATCAGAAGCTCCACGCCCGAGGTCACCCTCCTGGGTGCCATCGGCAAACCCAAGGCACGCATCAAAAGAGTCCTGGTGCGCTCGCCCGATGGGCGTTACACCCCGCAAGACGACAGCGGCGAACTGTTCGGCGCAACCGACCTGTACAACGCGGTGCTCCAGGCCCTGCCCGATGCCGAGCGCAACGCCCTGGGCCTACGCATCGGCCAAGGCCCCGCCCTGCGGCTGGCCCTGCGCACCCATGCACTGAAACGCGCCCCCTTGCGCAAGCTGATCACCGCCGAGCCCGCCCGCGCGCCTACCGACACCCGCACCCATCTGCGCCTGCTGGGCATGGACAACTACCCACCGGCTGCACCGGCTGAACAGCCCAGCGCGCAGGCGTTGGCACGAGAGCTGTATCCAGCCCGCACCGATGAACAAATCGGTGAGATGATCCAGGCACTGGAACGCCGTCCGGGTGGAGCCTTTCCGGCATTAACCGCCCTACGCCAAGAGTATCTGCAACTTAATCGTGTCCTGGCCGACTGGGCAGCCCGCACCCCGCGCCGCTACCCGGACAGCGAGGTGAACATGGGCCGTCAGGAATACAGTGACATGCGGCAAAACCGCGTGCTTTTCTGGCGTGAACTCTTGAGCGCCTGGCGCCGGGAAACCGAGACAGATACCTACTTCGAGCATCCCAGCCAAAACGGTGAGAAACTCAAATCGCACGCCATTCTGTATGGAGAGCTACCGGCGCTGCAGGCCAATTTCGAGCATATTTCCTACCTTGAACTCAATGGCAACAAGACAGCACTGAATAACGTCGATGGTTTTTTGCGTAGCTTTCCCAACATTCGCCACCTCAGCATCGCCAATGCCCAACTGGGTCAACTGCCACCCTCTCTCAGCGCAATGCCACGCCTCAACACATTGGTCCTCAGCGACTGCGGTATCACCCTGACACCCGACAGCCTGAATGCGCTGACGGCCATGAATAGACTTCGAACCCTGGACCTGTACAACAACCCGCTGGACTTGACCCCAAACGTTGAACGCATGATTGAACTGCGCTTTCTGGACCTATCCGAGACTGGCATTTCCAATGTACCTGTCGGTCTGCTCAGCCGAACATCGCTGGAGCTGGCAATGCTGTCCCAAAACCAGATTACACAGCTGCCTTCCGCGCTTTTCGATCTGCCCGCCGACACCCCAACCACCTTCGGCCTCTCGGGCAATCCCCTGTCGCGAGCGACCTTGGAGCAGGTAAAAAGCTATTACCAGCGAACAGGTCATTATTGGGACATCGACGCATTGGCAATCGATATTCAGCGCGTCAATACGCTTTTCCCGGACTTCAGCGTGAACGAAGTCAACCGCTTTCTCTTTGGTCTGTCTGGCAATATTGAAATGGGCCAGATCGAACTGGCGCGACTGGAAGTCGAATATGCTGACCTGTCCGACGGGCTTGATACATGGGCACAGCAAGCCCCCGCACCGGAGGAGCAAGCCCGGCGAGAGGCATTCAAAGAGGAACTCCAAGCCTGCTGGCGCCGAGAAGGTGCACTGGATACGAGCAGCCCCAAGGTCATTCCCACGTTCGCCGTGGAAAGCCCGCAACCTGTTACAGGCACATTCCCATCACTGGACAGCGGTGTCTTCAGGCATGTGTCTGCATTGCGCCTGAAGGGTGCGCAGGCGCCATTTCCCTTGCAATCGTCGCTTTTTTTCAGAGGGTTCCCCACCCTTAACCACTTGTTTATCGAGGGTTATGTGATGGGTGATGTTCCCGCTTCGTTATGGGACCTGCCCCAATTGACCTCGTTGCGTCTGCCCCGTTGCGCGCTCACCTTATCAACCGAGAGTGCCGCATCACTCGCCACGCTGAACGAGTTGGGAACACTGGACTTGAGTCATAACCCTCTGGGCCAACTGCCTGATTTCAGCGCGCTGCCCAGGCTGTCCAGCATCGCGCTTGAAGACACCGGCTTGACGCAAATTCCCGACAGCCTGCTGACGGCCGTGGAGCGCCAACACGTCAACCTGAGCAATAACCTGATCACCCAGGTTCCCGACAGCATGTTCAGGCTGCCCGACTCAGTCACCGCCGTCTTCGACCTCTCCCGCAACCCACTGAACCGCTCGGCACTGATGCAGATCAAACGCCATTGCCAGCGCACGGGCGAGCATTGGCGCGTCGATGCGCCGACGTCGTTGCGAGAAAGGATCGAAGCGCTGTACCCCACCTTCACCGAAAACGAAGCCAGCCGCTTCTTTTTTGAGCGACCCGGTGACCTGGACGCGGCAGAGCCTGCCATCGGACAACTTGAAGCCGAATACGCCAAACTGCGCACCGACCTTGAAGCATGGGTGGTGAATGTGCCAGAGCGCCACCCGATCGTGGACACGCCATTGGATGAGCAAACGCGGGCACAGGATCAGCTCAATCGACGGGCATTCAAAGCGCTGCTTGAAGAAGCCTGGCGCCGCGAAAGCGAACTGGACGACAACAACGACAGGTTTGAGCCGAGCTATAAGCTGACCTTTGAGGCGCCGATCCTAGGGGAGCTACCCGAATTGAGCGCCCGGTTTGAGCATGTGACAACACTCGACCTTGAAGGCAATGGCACCACCACCCGTATCGACGGACTGCTCAAATGCTTCCCCAAACTCAGGGGCCTGGTCATCTCACGATTCAGCCTGGGCGATATTCCCCTCACCGCGTTAAGTCTGACTGAGCTCAACGCCCTCAGCCTGACCGAATCTGCTATTCGTTTGACACCCACCAGTGCCGACGCCTTGTCGGGGATGAGGACCCTGCAGTACCTGGACCTGAGCGGCAACCCGCTGGGCCTCACACCCGACGTCAGTCATCTGTCTGAACTGGAAACGCTGATTCTGCCAGACACCGACATTACTCAAATCCCACAAGGGCTATTCGCCTTGCGCGAGTTGCGCACCTTGGACTTGAGCGACAATTTGATCGAAGAGGTTCCTGCGGACTTTTTACAACTGGCCACGCAGCTCGACACCGCATCAGACCTGAGCGGCAACCCATTGTCGGCAGCGAGTCTGGACATCCTCAGGCAGTACTACATGCAAACCGGTGACGACTTGGAGGTGGCGGCAGCGGGCCTGGATGCAAACGGCAATCCACTGGTGAGATCCAGCTCCCCAGAGCCCATGGAGGAATAACGACTCGCCGGCGGTCAACCGCGCTCGGACGGCACCGACGACAACTCAAACGGGCTGCTGCTGCGCCGTTGGTTACGGTCTTCCCGGGGCGTGGCGCCGAAGAAATTGCGATAGGCGCTGGAGAAATGCGGCCCCGAGGAGAAGCCGCACGACAGGCCGATCTGGATGATCGACTTGCTGGTTTGCATGAGCATCTGACGGGCCTTGTTCAGGCGCAGTTCCAGGTAGTACTGGCTGGGGACGCGGTTGAGGTACTGCTTGAAGATCCGTTCGAGCTGTCGTCGCGACACGCATACATGTTGGGCAATTTCGTCGGTGGTCAGCGGTTCTTCGATATTCGCCTCCATCAACAAAACAGCCTGGGTCAGCTTTGGATGGCTGGAACCCAGGCGGTTTTGCAGCGGGATGCGCTGACGCTCGCCGCCTTCACGGATGCGCTCCACCACCAGTTCCTCGGACACCGCACCAGCCAGTTCGGCGCCATGATCACGGGCCAACACTGCCAAGAGCAGGTCGAGTACCGACATCCCACCGCAGGCAGTGAGACGGTCGCGGTCCCAGTCGAACAGATGGCTGGTGGCGATGACCTTGGGGAAACGCTCGGCGAAATCGTCCTGCCAGCGCCAGTGCACGGCGGCGCGGTAGCCGTCGAGCAGGCCAAGTTGGGCCAGCGGGTACACACCGGCCGACAAGCCGCCGATCACACAGCCGGCGCGGACCAGTTGCTTGAGCGCGGTGCTCAGTTGGGAAGCGATGACCGTCGGCGGTTCATCCGCCAGCAGGAACAGCTTCTGGAACCCTTCCAATTTGCCCGCCCATGGCTCGCCCGGCAGTTGCCAGGCGCCTTCGGTCGCCGGTTCGGCTTGCAGGAACGACAGCTCGTAGACCACATCCGGATGCACCCGCTGGGCAACGCGCAAGGCCTCCTCAGCCAGCGCAAGCGTCAGGGCTTTTGTGCTGGGCCAAATCAGGAAACCAATTTTGTGGGCGGTCATGGAGTGCTATCCGAAGCCAGTAACAGTAATGAAGACAAGGGCCAATGCTAGCCCGTAATCGAGTACAAATCTCAAAAACGATGCATATCCAATGTGGGAGGGGGCTTGCCCCCGATGGCGGTGTGTCAGATAAACATTTCTAACTGATGTACCGCAATCGGGGGCAAGCCCCCTCCCACAGGGGTTACCTATTCACAGGAGGTCATTATTTCAAGCTCCCGGAAAGGAACTGCTGCAAACGCTCGGACTGCGGGTTCACCAGCACTTCACGCGGGTTGCCGCGCTCTTCGACGATGCCTTTGTGCAAAAACACAAGCTGGTTCGACACTTCACGGGCAAAGCCCATTTCATGGGTCACCACCACCATGGTGCGGCCTTCCTGGGCCAGGTCCTGCATCACCTTGAGCACTTCACCGACCAGTTCCGGGTCGAGCGCCGAGGTTGGCTCGTCGAACAACATCACTTCCGGTTCCATCGCCAAGGCACGGGCGATGGCTACGCGCTGCTGCTCGCCGCCGGACATGTGACCAGGGAACGCATCTTTACGATGACCCACACCGACCTTGGCCAGGTAATGCTCGGCCTTTTCACGGGCTTCTTTCTTCGACACGCCCAGCACGTGCACCGGGGCTTCCATCACGTTTTCAATCGCGGTCATGTGTGACCACAGGTTGAAATGCTGGAACACCATGGACAGCCGCGAACGCATGCGTTGCAGTTGCTTAGGGTCGGCAGCCTTCATGGCGCCGTCCTTGTTGGCCACCAGTTTCAGCTCTTCGTTGTTCAGCAGAATCTTGCCGGCGTGGGGTTGCTCCAGCAGGTTGATGCAGCGCAAAAAGGTACTTTTGCCCGAACCACTGGAACCGATGATGCTGATCACATCACCGGCTGCGGCGGCCAGGGACACGCCTTTGAGCACTTCATGACTGCCATAGCGTTTATGCAGGTCTTGGACTTCAAGTTTGTACATGCGGTCGGTTCTCACAAAAACAGGTGGTCAGTCGTTGAGCAAGCGCCCGTGACGCAGCGCTTCGCGCCCCGCCACCTTGGCCAGCCAGAAACCCGCTTGGGCATAACGTAGCCGTTCAACGGCAAACAACACCCCCGAAGTACCTGCACAGATGGTGCTGACGCGGTCTTCCAGGGGATCAATCACTTCAAAAATCGGCTCGCCTTTTTCGATCCATTCACCGGCTTTGCGCAGGTAACTGATCACCCCGGCGTGGGGCGCGAACAGCAATTCAGTGCCCTCGAAAGGCACGCCTTCGCAAGGTTCGAATTGCGGTGCAGGCCATTCGCCCTTGATCAAGCCCTGCTCAGCGAGGAACGCGAGAATACCTTCGGCGTGAAAAATCGCCTCGTCACGCCCGGTATCGGCCTGACCGCCCAGCTCCAGCGTAGTCGCCAGGCAAGCCAACGGGATTTGCGACTCAGGAAACGCCTGAGACAAACGCAACCACGGCAGCGAACAGGCCTCATCGAACGAACTGCCGCCGGAGTCTTCCGCCAGCAGGCCGACCTTCACATTCAAATGCGCCGACAGCGAACGCCACTGCGGCCAGTGCTGCGGCAGTGCGTACATGTGCAGTGCGGCTTCGGCGTCGCAATGCAGGTCGAGCACCACATCGGCGGTGCAGGCGTGGCTCAGCAAGATGCGCTGCATGCCTTGCAACTGGCTGCTTGGCTCGGGCAACGCGCTGAGTACATCGCTCATCGCCTGACGGATCAAACGCACATTGGCGTGGGGGTCATCACCCAACTTGCCGCTGAGCAACTCGGCAACCGGCTCGCTCAACTCGACGAAATCACGGTTGAAGTTCTTGCCGCTGCCCACCTCGAAACGGCCCTGGTGGCTGCCTTGCAGCAGTTGGCCCAGGCCCATTGGGTTGGCCACCGGCACCAGCTCGATCACGCCGTTAAGCGCGCCTTGCTGTTCCAGTTCGGCGAGGCGCTTTTTCAGCTCCCACGCGGCGCGCATGCCGGGCAATTCATCAGCGTGCAGGCTGGCCTGGATATACGCCTTGCGCTCGCCCTGGCCGAAACGGAATACGCTCAGTTGACGCTCGCAGCCCAGGTGGCCCCAAGGCAACAGGTGATCGATACGTTCCATATCAATGCTTCCGTGGAGCCAGGTAGCTCAGCCAGCGGCGCTCGGCCAACTTGAACAGGCGCACCAGAATGAAGGTCAGGCACAGGTAGAACACGCCGGCGGTGATGTAGGCTTCGAACGGCAGGTAGAACTGGGCGTTCACCGTACGCGCGGCGCCGGTGATGTCGATCAGGGTGACGATGGAGGCCAGGCTGGTGGTCTGCAGCATCATGATCACTTCGTTGCTGTACTGCGGCAGCGCACGGCGCAAGGCCGATGGCAACAGGATGCGGCGATACAGTTTGTAGCGCGACATGCCCATGGCCTTGGCCGCTTCGATCTCGCCATTGGGAGTGGCCTTGAGGCTACCGGCAATGATCTCGGCAGTGTAGGCGCTGGTGTTGATCGCGAAGGCCAGGCACGCACAGAAGGTGGCGCTGGACAGCAGCGGCCAGAGGAAGCTTTCGCGCACCACTTCAAATTGGGCCAGGCCGTAGTAGATCAAAAACAGCTGCACCAGCATCGGCGTGCCACGGATCACGTAGGTGTAGAGCCAGGCCGCGCCGTTGACGATCGGCTGCTTGGACACGCGCATCAAGCCCAAAGGCAAGGCAGCGAGCAGGCCGAAGAACAGCGAGATGGCGAGCAGTTTCAGGGTGGTCAGCAAGCCGCCAAGGTACAGCGGCATGGCCTCCCAGATGACGTTGTAGTCGAAGATCATAGATCAGCCGCCCTTACGCCTACCGAGTAGCGCTTCTCAAGATGACGCAAGGCCAGCAACGACACGCTGGTGATCACCAGGTACATCGCCGCCACTGCGAGGAAGAAGGTAAAAGGTTCGCGGGTGGCGTCTGCCGCCTGCTTGGCCTTGAACATCATGTCTTGCAGGCCCACCACCGAAATCAGCGCAGTGGCCTTGGTGAGGACCAGCCAGTTGTTGGTGAAACCGGGGATCGCCAGCCGGATCATCTGCGGCACCATCACCCGGAAAAACACTTGGAAACTGCTCATGCCATACGCAAGGCCGGCCTCGGCCTGGCCCTTGGGAATGGCCATGAAGGCGCCACGGAAGGTTTCCGACAAGTAGGCGCCAAAGATGAAACCCAGGGTGCCGATACCGGCGGCCAAGGGGTTCAAGTCGATATAGTCGTCGTAGCCCAGCATCGGCGCGACGCGGTTGAGCAGGTCCTGACCGCCGTAGAAAATCAGCAGGATCAGCACCAGGTCGGGGATCCCGCGGATCACCGTGGAGTACAAGTCACCCAGCCAAGCCAACCAGCGCACCGGCGACAGGCGTAACGCGACCCCGATCAGACCCAGAACAATGGCCAAGGCCATGGACGACAAGGCGAGCTGAAGCGTCAACCATGCGCCATCGAGGATGACGGCCCCGTAGCCTTTCAACATGATTCAGGTCCTCGAAAAGGGGGATGAAAAAATGGCGCAAACCTCAGGAATTCTGTTGCTTGCGCCATTTCGAACAGACAGCTACGACGATTTACTTAGGGTCAGCGCCGTAGATATCGAAGTCGAAGTACTTGTCCTGGATTTTCTTGTACTCACCGTTGGCACGGATCGCGGCAATGGCTGCGTTGATGCGGTCCAGGTTTTCCTTGTCGCCTTTGCGTACGGCGATGCCGATGCCGTCACCGAAGTACTTGTCGTCGGTGAACTGTGGGCCCACGAACGCGTAGCCTTTACCGGCTGGCGTCTTCAAGAAGCCGTCTTGCAGCAGGGTGGCGTCGGCCACGGTGCCGTCGAGGCGACCGGCTTCCACGTCCAGGTAGATTTCGTTCTGCGAGCTGTAAGGCACAACCGTGGCGCCTTTAGGAGCCAGGACTTCCTTGGCGAAACGATCGTGGATCGAACCGCGTTGTACACCGATTTTCTTACCCTTCAATTCAGCCAGGCTGTTGCTGACGGTGGTGCCTTCCTTCATCACCAGTTGCGCTGGGCTCAGGTAATAGCGGTTGGTGAAGTCCACGGACTTCTTGCGGTCTTCCGTGATGGACATGGACGACAGGATCGCGTCGATCTTGCGCACTTTCAGCGCAGGGATCAGGCCGTCGAACTCTTGCTCGACCCAAGTGCACTTCACGTCCATCTGCTTGCACAGGGCGTTGCCGATGTCGTAGTCAAAACCGACGATGCTGCCATCGGGCGCTTTGGAGGCAAACGGAGGGTAAGCCGCTTCGATACCAATTTTCAGGGGCTTGCCTTCAGCGAAAGCCTGCATGGACAGCACGGACAGCGCCAGGGCGCCCAACAGCACGAGTTTCTTCATCTTGGGACTCCATCGGTATAGGGCAAAACAGCAGTATGAGCCATGGCCCACGATGCGACTTAAGGGAAACCGAATTGCGGTGCTGCGTCCTACACCAGCTACACACTGGAGACGACGAGCGAGTGATCGGCATTCTAACGACAGGCCGGAAGCCGATATTTCCTCAATGCGACAACAATTTACAGAAGCACCGAGAAAGCGGTTCCAGCTCATTGACAGCCTCTGTATTTTATGCAGAGACAAAAGACATTAAACCTGTAGACGCTGCAAATTGCGGGCCTATTATTCGCAAACCCTTCTAGCACGGCAAGTCTGGCGTTTAATCTTATTTCCAGGGGTGTCTGGAATGGGGTTTTTCGGGGCGCAGACGTAGCACATTGCCTCAGGTTTGCGCGCGAGGTTACACATTCAGGGCGGGCGGTAACAATCAGAAACGCCCTACACGAAAAACCGATATTTATTTGACTGGCGCAGATCCCATGTGGGAGGGGGCTTGCCCCCGATAGCGTTGGATCAGCGCCAAATATGGCCGCTGACACACTGCCATCGGGGGCAAGCCCCCTCCCACATTTGATCTCCATTGGTTTCAAGATCCCACAAAAAAGCCCCACCCGGCCTACGCCAAGTGGGGCTTTATCTGACTATCCCGCCTTATGCGACGTTCATGGTCTTGTGCGTCTCGATCAAATGCGCGACCACACCTGGATCCGCCAGAGTGGAGATATCGCCCAAACCGTCATACTCGGCCGTGGCAATCTTGCGCAGGATACGGCGCATGATTTTCCCCGACCGCGTCTTCGGCAAGCCAGGTGCCCACTGGATCACGTCTGGCGAAGCAATCGGCCCGATTTCCTTGCGCACCCAGTTTTTCAACTCCAGGCGCAGCGCTTCGTTCGGTTCTTCGCCATTTTTGAGCGTGACATACACATAGATGCCCTGCCCCTTGATATCGTGTGGCACACCCACCACCGCTGCTTCAGCGACTTTAGGGTGGGCAACCATGGCGCTCTCGATCTCGGCAGTGCCCATACGGTGGCCGGACACGTTCAATACGTCGTCCACGCGACCGGTGATCCAGTAGTAACCGTCTTCGTCACGACGCGCACCGTCACCAGTGAAGTACATGCCACGGAAGGTCTTGAAGTAGGTGTCGACGAAGCGGTCATGGTCGCCGTACAGCGTACGCGCCTGGCCTGGCCACGAATCGAGGATCACCAGGTTGCCTTCGGCCGCGCCTTCGATCAGGTTGCCCAGGTTATCCACCAGCGCCGGCACCACGCCAAAGAATGGCCGTGCCGCCGAACCCGGCTTGAGCGCATGGGCGCCCGGCAGCGGGCTCATCATGTTGCCGCCGGTTTCGGTCTGCCACCAGGTGTCGACAATCGGGCAACGGGATTGGCCGACGTTCTTGTAGTACCAGTCCCACGCCTCTGGGTTAATCGGCTCACCCACCGAGCCAAGCAGGCGCAGGCTGCTGCCATCGGCGCCTTCACAGGCAGCGGTGCCGGAAGCCATCATCGCGCGGATCGCGGTCGGCGCAGTGTAGAGGATATTGACCTTGTGCTTGTCGACGATCTTCGCCACCCGCGTGATATCCGGGTAGTTCGGCACGCCTTCGAACAGCAGCGTGGTCGCGCCATTGGACAGCGGGCCGTAGACAATATAAGTGTGGCCAGTGACCCAGCCGACGTCGGCGGTGCACCAGTAGATTTCGCCCGGGCGGTAGTCGAACACGCGCTCGTGGGTCAGGCCGGCGTACAGCAGATAGCCGCCGGTGGTGTGCTGCACGCCCTTCGGCTTGCCGGTGGAACCGGAGGTGTAGAGGATGAACAGCGCTTCTTCGGCGCCCATCTCTTTGGGCGCACACACGGTGCCCGCCACTTTCATCAGGTCTTCGTACCAGATGTCGCGATGCTGGTTCCACTTGATCTGGCCATTGGTGCGCTTGCACACGATGACCTTCTGGATGCTGCTGGTTTCCGGGTTGGTCAAGGCGTCGTCGACGTTGGCCTTCAACGGAATTTTCTTACCGGCGCGAATGCCTTCATCGGCAGTGATCACCACCTTCGACTTACAGTCGATGATACGACCAGCCAGGGCTTCCGGCGAGAAACCGCCAAACACCACGGAGTGGATCGCACCGATACGGGTACAGGCCAGCATGGCGACCACGGCTTCGGGGATCATCGGCATATAGATGGTCACCACGTCGCCGCGGTGCACATCCTGGCCGCGCAGGGCGTTGGCGAACTTGCAGACTTCTTCATGCAGCTCGCGATAAGTGATGTTGCGGCTCTCGGCAGGATCATCGCCCTCCCAGATGATCGCGATCTGGTCGCCGCGCTCGGCGAGGTGACGGTCCAGGCAGTTGTAGGAAACGTTCAGGGTGCCATCGGCGAACCACTTGATATCGACATGGTGATCGTCGAACGAGGTCTGCTTCACCGTGGTGAAAGGCTTGATCCAGTCAAGGCGCTTGGCTTGCTCGCGCCAGAAGCCATCGGGGTTGACCACCGACTGCTGGTACATGGCCTTGTAGGTCGCCTCGTCGGTCAGCGTGTTGGCTGCTACTTCGGGGCGGACGGGGTACAGGGAAGCCGCACTCATCTTTCTTACCTCGGTGACATAGTTGTTTTTGTATGGCCCTGTTGTAGCCGGGGCTGACCTATAGAACCATTCGACGATGGTAGTAACAAGCCCCTACAAATTGCCCTGATATCCCCGTTTGCACCTCTAGCCCGCGGGCTGCGGCGTTTCGCAGCCATGTGAAAAAAGCTTTACCACGGGATTGTTACAAAAACCGCCAATAGTGTTTATCAAAAGTACGGGTATATGAATATAACCTGGGGGCCTAAAATCAACTCCGCCAACAAGGCACTTTGGTTACATACCGCAGTGATTAACAACGCAACAGCCCCCACGAAGGCAACCTTAATCCGAACTTCCAAATCTTCAAGTTACACACGCGGCCTCACAAGGGCCCCGTGACCCCATTCGACCTAAATAAGGTAAATAGAGAAATGAAAGCTTTAGTAGTTATGGCCCTCAGCAGCTTGTGCGCAACCGCCGCCCTGGCCGACGAAGCCCCGACTGACGTAGCTGGCCGCAACACCCCGATCGTTGAAGACTACACTTACAGCACCCACTTGGATGTTGCCAAAGTATTGTCCATGAGCAGTATTCCGGAAGTGTGCGAAGTTGTACCGGTGAAGATGGAATATGAAGACTCACAAGGTCAGCGTCATATTCTTAATTACCATGTGATGGGCAACGGTTGTTCTAACGGGTAATAACTTCATTAGTGTGATCTTGTTCGCCGCAAGAAATCGTTCTTGCGGCAAAGAACCGGCCCCCTCCTCCCCTCGCTGCGCCCCCTCGAAAAAAATCCTGCCGCTCGTCCCTCCGGCCAACCCCAGCAAAGCCGCGTCTTGGCTTGAAAAGTAGGCTTTTTGTCTGCGATCCGTGAGCATCCGCCACAACACAAAGCCGATTTTTTCCCTATAATGCGCGGGTAAATCGGGCCTGCAATATCCCTTTACACTGGGATGAAGAGCCAGACCTGAGGCCTCCCGCTGGAGCAAGCACCTACCGCTCCGCACCTCAAGCCTCACGCAGAGCACCCGTAACCCTATTCCGTTTAATGCGTGCGCTAGCTGCAACAAACGATTCCTTAAGATCCACCGCGGCCTCAGGGCCGTGTGAACACCCAACCATCCGGTTTCACACGGGCACCTTTGAGCCCTCACGCAGGAGACGACACGTCATGCTGAGCTGGGACGAATTCGACAAAGAAGAAGAAGGCGAAGTTGCCGCTAAAGGCGCCAACGCCGGCCACGCCACCGAAGCCAACATGGACCGCCTCGACGGCGATGGCGCCAAAGCAGCCCTCGAAGCCCGCGCCGTCACCGCCAGTGACTCCGCCGCCATCGTGCGCGCCAAGGCCGCCCTCGACAAACTCGACGTCGCCGAAGGCCTCGCCGAGCTGGAAGGCTCCGCCGCCCGCGTCGCCGTTGACGAAAAACGCATGATCAACTGCCGCGCCGACCTCAACCAACTCGTACCCTTCAAGTACGACTGGGCCTGGCAGAAGTACCTCGACGGCTGCGCCAACCACTGGATGCCGCAAGAGGTCAACATGAC